>NZ_JBIATC010000025.1:0-54590 GCF_042891255.1 Micromonospora sp. NPDC001898
CCGCCTCGCCACCGCCAGCCGCATAGCCCCACGAGCAGGACCTCTACCCCGCGGCCAAACCCACAACGGACATGCCCTTCCGAACCACCCTCTGAGGAGTTCCTTATGGCCTGCCTGCAACGCGAGGTCGCCGCCCGAGAGGCCCACGGCGGTGAGGGACGCATCCGCGCCGCCCGGTTCCCGGCCCGCAAGGCTCTGGAGGAGTTCGACTTCGATCACCAACGCTCCCTCAAACGCGAGACGATCGCCCATCTGGGCACCCTGGACTTCGTGACGTCGAAGGAGAACGTCGTCTTCCTCGGTCCACCCGGCACGGGCAAGACCCACCTGTCCATCGGCCTGGGGATCCGGGCCTGCCAGGCCGGACACCGAGTCGCGTTCGCCACCGCCGCGCAATGGGTGTCACGCCTGGCCGAGGCCCACCACGGCGGCCGGCTACAAGACGAGTTGGTCAAACTCGGCCGCGTCCCGCTGCTGATCGTCGACGAGGTCGGCTACATCCCCTTCGAAGCCGAAGCCGCGAACCTGTTCTTCCAACTGGTCTCCAGCCGCTACGAACGCGCCAGTCTGATCGTGACCTCGAACAAGCCCTTCGGCCGGTGGGGCGAAGTCTTCGGCGACGACGTCGTCGCCGCAGCCATGATCGACCGCCTCGTCCACTACGCCGAGGTGATCTCCATGAAGGGAGACAGCTACCGACTCAAAGACCGCGACCTCGGCCGCGTCCCAGCGGCCAGCAAGACCGACAACTGAGTAAGGTCATACACGGCCAAGGGGTCCAAATTCAGATGCCGCCGCAGGGTCCGATTTCACGCGCCGACGACAGGTCCACTCGTCGGCGGTGGGCTCGCGGTACTCCGCGGCGGGCGGGTGGCTCGCCGTTGGTCGACGAAGGCGCGGTAGGAGCGGATGAGCTCGTCCTGGAACACGGCCAGGTAGGTCTGCGTGGTGCTCAGGCTGCGGTGGCCGAGGATCCGGGCGGCGATGTGGACGGACGACCGAGCGATCGGCCGCCCTACGCAGTAGAGCCTTCGAGCGCGATGCGAGGGGGTGTCGGTGCGTCAGCGCGCTGACGTGTCGCGTGGGTAGCGGCTAACAACTCCTAACTAAATGATGCTGGGCGTAACCGGTTGGACGTGAGGATCGTTCTGTCTGAACGTGAGGAGGGGTCAGCAGCCGCCGTGGGTCGTCTCGGATGAACTCTGGGCCGAGATCGAACCGCTGCTGCCGCCGCGGCCACCTCGCCGGCGCCGCTACCCGGGACGTAAGCCCCTCGATGACCGCAAGGTGTTGTGCGGAATCTTGTTCGTGCTGCACACCGCGATCCCGTGGGAGTACCTGCCCCAGGAACTCGGGTTCGGGTCGGGGATGACCTGTTGGCGCAGGTTGCGGGACTGGAACGACGCGGGCGTGTGGCAGCGACTGCATGAGGTCCTGCTCGGCAAGCTACGAGCGGCTGGACAGTTGGACATGTCGGGGGCGGTGATCAACGGCTCTCACGTGCGGGCGCTCAAGGGCGGCCCAAAACCGGTCCGAGCCCGGTCGACCGCCGCAAGCCGGGCTCGAAACACCACGTCATCACCGACGCGGGCGGCATCCCCCTCGCCGCGAGCTTGACCGGCGGCAACCGCCACGACGTCACCCAACTGCTGCCCCTGGTCGACAAGCTTCCCAAGATCAGGGGCATCCGAGGCAGACCCCGACAGCGACCACAGCGCATCTACGCCGACCGGGGCTACGACTACGACTGCTACCGCCGACAGCTACGCGCCAAGGGCATCACCCCGGTCATCGCCCGACGCGGCGTCGCCCACGGCTCCGGCCTCGGCGCCCGACGGTGGGTCGTCGAGCAGACCATCGCCCTGCTGCACTGGTTCCGCCGCCTACGCATCCGCTGGGAGATCCGCGACGACATCCACGAAGCCCTTCCTCACCCTCGCCTGCGCCATCATCTGCTGGCGCCGACTCCAACACTCAAAGAGTTAGGAGTTGTAATGCGCCTCCGGCGGGGGTGCTCCGGCTCCAGAACAGGGGAGGCCGTCCGCGGCCGGCCTCGCCTCCGCCGTTGGACTCCCTGCTTCCGACCAGGCGCATGGTGTGCTCGGCGAGCAACCGGACGTTGTGCCGAATAGGCAAGCCAGCGGTCGAACGACAGCTACTGGTGTCACGGCGCTATGCGGCGCCGCGGCGGCTGGTGGCTTTCCCACGACCGGCCGCAGTGCTGGCCGTAATGCGGCCGTCCTCGGCACCCGTCCAGGAGGCTGCGTAGATCAACCGTTCTGGACGGCCGTCTCCTCGATGGGAACGGCGATAGCCTCAACCACGACGTTCCCCATCGTCATCTGCCTGCTGAGCGCCTCTGCTCCGGGGTACACAAGCGCAGCGCGGTCAACGTACAGCCGGCTGGCGTAGGTGAAGAGTTGGTACAGCTCGGCTGTATTCGGCCACTCCTTCCAGGGCCGATACTTTGCGTCGTAGACGGCGACAGGCCGACCGCCACGCTCTACGACGAAGTCCGCCCAGCCTCGCCTTGCCGGGCCAATGTCCACCAGTGGGATGGGGTACTGGCTGTGCACCACCGCTTCCAGCTGGTGGGTCCTGAGCCACCGGCCGACATAGTTCTCCCAGATCTTGGTCATGTTGAACAGCACGCCGGCTCCCGCGAGCCCGGTACCAGCAGGCAGAGCGGTCCGGTGATCCAGGACAAGCCTCGCCAAGTCATGGATCTCCGTATACCGCGCTGGCGGTCTCGGTAGCTGCCGGGTCCCTTCCCGTCTTCCGTTGACGTTCCGAAACACGGGCGTGAGCTGACGTAGCCGAACTTCGAGTCGCTTGTCCTGGTAGGTGAGCTGGCAAAGTTTTCCGTGCGCAGAAGCGATGAGCTGGTTGAGCGCGATGTCCGCGGTGAGGCGCTGGACCGTCGTGACGAGACGATCGGCTCGGCCAGCGTGGGCGTTCAAATGTGCGGTGACAGCTGGAACTCCGGCATACGGGGGCCTGGCCACCATCGTTTGCTTGTATCCCTTGGCCAGGCCCTGTCCCGCGATCCGTTCAGCCTCGCGGACGAACGCCAACGCGATGAGGTCCATCAGACCAGAGCCAGCCTGGGCCGAAGTCGAGTCGTGGCGCAGCAAGGCCGCCTTGCTGCCTAAGCCGAGCAGAGCGGCTAAGTCGTGGAACGAGAACCTGCTCGAGATGTCCACGACTCGGCCGGTACGCAGGCGGAACCTACCGACATACGGCCCCGGCTGGATGTCGTACACCCCGGCTTGTCCGGTGGGCGCGAGCCGGTCGACGACGCGCGGCTGCTGAGTATTGTCCGCACTCCCCCGGGTCAGGCTTGCCAGTTCGCAGGCTTCGTCTTGGCTGAGCTGAACGGTGCGCGTCTCGTATTCGGTGAGCTCGATCAATTCAGGTGCGCTCCGCAATGAGCGCCCGGACATCGGCGTCGAGTTGCTCAAGCTCGCGAGGCCGGTCGAACCAGTGCTCCGCCAGGTACGGCCGGAGCTGGTACGACCAGATCTGTTCCGCCTTTGCCGCGTCAAAGCCCTCCGCCATCCAGTACGAGTGACCAGGGCTGACGGGTACGTCCAGCCCAACGCGATCCCGGATCAACCGGAACAGCCCGAGCGTAAGTTCTCTGTTGGCGGTCGGACGCGCATCGGCCCAGCGGCTCAGCACATCCTCGCTCGGCAGGACCGGGAAGGCGTGGAATCTACGACGAAGTGCGAAGTCCAGCAAGGCCAGACTTCGATCTGCGGTGTTCATCGTTCCGAGCACGAACAGGTTCTGCGGGACGGACATCCGACGCTGCGAGTACGGCAGGGTGACCGGTGAGTCACCCCGATACTCCAGGAGGAACATCAGCTCACCGAAGACCGCTGCCAAGTCCGCACGGTTCATCTCATCGATGACCAGCACGAACGTCTGGTCCGGCGCCTGCTGCGCGCGCTCGCACAGCTGAGAGAAGACACCCGGGCGCACCCGATAGCTCAGCGCGCCCTCGGCACCGACCTCCGGGCGCAGCCCTTCGACGAAATCTTCGTACGAGTAAGCTGGATGGAACTGGGCAAGTTCGATGTGTTGTGACGAGGTGGCCAGATGGCGGGCCAGGAGCCGAGCGATGTAGGTCTTCCCGGTGCCAGGGGGACCGTGGAAGACGGCCTGGCGCATCCCGGTGGTGAGCGCCGAGACCCACTCGTCGACCTGCTCTACCGGTAGGTAGCAGGCCGTGGCGACCTGCTCCGCCGTCATCTTCGCCTCGGTTGAGCTACTCACCGGCATTCCGTTGCTGGCCTCACCAGTGGCGTCCAGTAGCGACAGCAGGTTGTCCGGGCGAGCCCTGCGCATCATCTCCGTGAGGATCGCGTCGGCCTCCTGTGGCGTCACGCCGTGCTTCTCTCGCCACGCTCGTAGATCAGCGCAGAATGCCTCATAGCTGTCCAGGCTGTCCGCGCGGTACGACGCGTCTGTTTCGGTGGCCAAGCCGTCCATAGTCGCGTTGATGCAGATGCCGAACCGCTCCGGATCACGGAGGTAGAGCAAGAAGCTCGGCAGTGACGATCCGGCACCGGGCAAGATCGAACGGTCCCGGAACATCTGGCCCAGCACCTTCAGCGCGTCGTCGATCGATCCGCGCCAGAGCGGTACGAGCGTCTGGTTGAACCGCTTCGGGTTGCGGCCAAGCTTGGCCATGATCGCGCCGGTGAAGCCTGGCGTGAAGCGGTCGAATCGAGTCCGCCCTGCCTTTTCATGCTGGTTGAACAGACGACCGAGCTCGATGATGTGCTCGGTGGACATGAAGCCAAGATGCTCGTTGATGAACCGCCGCGCCGATTCCTCCGCATCACGCCGCGACTGCACGAACCGAAGACCAAAAGCCCGCCGTTCGTCGTTGATGATCTGCTCGGTCGTAGCGTCGATCACAGCTGCTCTTTCTCGTAGATCCGACAGGACGTCGACATTCGGTATCGGCGCCTGTGTTGGCACCGGCCATGCTGTGCGGCACCCCGCTCCTGCCAGCGTGCCCATTCAGCGACATGAGGCATCGGCCGGAAGCACCTGAGCTGCCGACGACAGATCCGGTCACTCAACTCCGACGGTTCCCGCAGATGCACGTTCGAAAAGGCGCTGACGCTCGGCGGCCAAGACCTCTCGGACAAGCTCGGCCTCGGACGAGTCCACGGCCTCCGGACTCGAGTCAGCCATGTCGCTGACCCGGGCGAACTCGTCGAAGATCCGCCTCTTCCCCGCCAGCAATTCGGTGATTCGCTGGTCGACGCCGTCCTCGGATAGGAGCCGGTGGACCTGCACTGACTGCACCTGTCCCATGCGGTGTGCGCGAGCGATGGCCTGCGCCTCGGTCGTCGGCTTGAGCTGCGGTTCACAAATGACAACCACGGACGCGGACTGGATGTTGAGCCCGACGCCGCCGGCCACGATCTGGGCCACGAGGACAGCGCCGTGCCTGGCGGACGAGAACTGGTCCACCATCTGCTGGCGTTGGCCGGCCGGTACAGAGCCGGTGAGTGGCCCGAACACCGGCCCGGGCAAAGACCGGGCGACGAGGCCGAGGACCTCCCTGAAGTGGGAGAACACGATGACCCGGCGCTCGTTCTCCTCCGCTTCGCGGACGATCTCGATCAGGCGCTGCATCTTGGTGGACTGAGATCCCTCGAGCATCGCCGCTTGGCGCATCTCCATGAAGTTCCCGCGCTCGACCGCGCCCCGATACCGCGAGCTGTCCGCTCCGGAGAGGGGTAGCCATTCCTCGACCTCGATGAGCTCCGGAAGTTCGGTCAGCACGTCCTCCTGATTGCGGCGCAGGTACGCCGGCGCGATCTGCCGGCGGAAGGTCCGCGGCGACAGGTCGCTGGCGTCCACGGTGAGATCCGGGCGTACGTAGGAGGCCAGGTTGCGGAACTCGTCGACCTTGTTCTCCAGAGGTGTACCGGTGAGCAGAATTGCGCACTCCGATCTTGCGACGAGTCGCTTGGTCCGGACCGTCCGCTGCGCTTGAGGGTTCTTGATGTAGTGGGCTTCGTCAACGACGACGCAGGCCAAGTCGCGGAGGTCCCGCAGCGCGCGTTCCCACCACGCCAGTGTCTCGTAGGTGGTGATGGCGACGCCGCCATCGCGCATCCACGTTCGGGCTGCGCGTTCGCGTTCCGGTCCGTGGACTCGGCATGCTCGCAGCTTCGACTTGGCGTCGACCTCACGGATCCAGTTGGTCACCACTGCGGCCGGACAGACCACCAGGAAATGGGTCTTGCCTCTGCTGCGCAGGTGCGCGAGGACCGCGATCGCCTCGACGGTCTTACCGAGGCCCATCTCGTCCCCGATGATGACCTTGCGCTGCACGAGGGCGAAACGGGCGCCGAAGCTCTGGTAGCCGCGCAGCGACGCCGTCAGGTGTTCGCCGTTGAGCGCCTGGTCGCGTACCGCCTGGATGATCTCTTCGGGGAGATCGCCGTGCGACGCGTTCTCGTCTTCGGTGACGAACCCCAGCTCGGCGAGCATGGCGAAGTAGTCGGCGGGGCGAGCGAGGAAGTCATCCCACGGGTCTGCGCCGACGTTCCTCCGGCCCGATGCGGACGACATGCCCAGCAGTTCGGCTCGCCGTTTGACGATCTGGATGCTCTCGGACAGTCCACCGGCCGCGAGTTGCCTGGTCGGGATCACAAGCAGGTGAGTGGTCTCGCTGTCGATCGCTGCTCGCAGCGGTGCGAGCTCCGATGCACGTTCGAGGTCCGCAGCCGCACCTCGGGTCTGCCGGCACGAGTCCCATTCGGCGAGGCAGCGCAGCAGCTGGGCGGTTTCGGGGTGACGGCGGTTGATGTCGATGCGGGCTGGCATCTCGTCGTAGGTCGTCTGCCAGAGGGTCTGTGCTGCGCCGAGCATGCGCCGAGCGGAGGTTTCGCCGACGCCCGGTAGCGCTTGGAGGGACCAGCCGCAGTCCAGTACCCCCTGCACCGTGCTGACCCCCGCCCCGGCGAGTGACCCCAGCCGGAGGCGATCGCGGGTAGCGGCCTTCAACGCATCCACAGGCATCTCATTCAGGATCCGTTGGACCTCGGCGCGTCTCACCTTCTCACCTGCGTCGTGGGCCGCCGATCTGTACGAGGCTTCGCCTGCGACGACCTTCGCGATGGCATCCAGCGCTTCCGGCAGCCCATCGATGACTGGCCGATCCAGGATCTCGGGTGCTGGACCAGTCCGCCCGGAGACGAGGTCGAAGCGGAGGTCAGGGTCGAGCAGCGTCTGGAACCCGAGCCGTCGGGGATCGACGGGCGCGGTGAAGGCGCCGAGCCGTTCAAGTCGACCAGCGCCGTCGCTCCGGAGGAATGCCGCATGGTGACTACGCAGTAACTCGCCGGCCGCCTCCGCCGACTGCTTTTTCGCCGCCCCTGCGAAGAAGCGACGCACCCCGAGCAAGGGGGCGACCTCGGTGACGGCGCGGGGTGCGTCCGCCGTGAGGAGGTGCAGCATCGTGCGGTCGGCAGCGGTTAGCACTGGGAGTGTGGCGCGCTCCCAGAGGCGCCTGACAACTCCGGCGTCACCCCTCCGGAGTGTGAGCACACGCCAGGCGACCTGGCCGGCTCGACCGACTAACACGCTCCGTGACCGCATAGCTTTTTCGTCGCGGCCGGCTGCATCTAAGACAGCCTGGCGCCAGTCCTGCACGTCCTCGGCACGGTGACACCACTGGCTGAAGTCCGCCGCGAGGCGACGAACCTCTTCGCGCTCTGTCTTGTTCATGCTCACCGCAGATATCGAGGGGGTTTAGGGACGGTATCGTAGTGCGCCCCTTACACGAACGGGACCTCCGAAGACAGCTGTCGGGAAGCCGACGCACGACAAGTGCAACACCTGCCGGTCTGTGCCGATCTTGAGCTCGTCAGTAGTGTCTGTGCTCATCTGTAAGCTTTGCGGGCTGTCGATCTGGAGGTGACTGGTGCGGCTCGAGGATCTCTCGTCCGGTCTCCGGGTGGCTGGCGTGGTCCCTGGCGAGACGGTCTCGGTGCTCGCCGCGCAGTGGCACGGCTCCGATGCTGTCGAGCTGACGTACAAAACCCTGGACGGCGGCCTGCGTCAGCAAGTGATCTTCCGGGCCGACGAGCCCAAGCTGAGCCTCTCTGACGCCGGCAGCCGTCCGTTCGACGCCGATGCTCAGGAGTTCCGGCTGGTCGCGGAGGCACAGCGAATCTCCTTGGCCGGGTTGTTCGACCCGATGCTGGCGGTGGCGACCAGCGACGTGCAGCCGTTGCCCCACCAGATCCGGGCTGTCTACGGCGAGATGCTCGACCGCATGCCCCTGCGGTTCCTCCTGGCCGACGACCCGGGCGCCGGCAAGACGATCATGGCCGGCCTGTACATCAAGGAACTCCTGCTCCGCGACGACGTAAAGCGCTGCCTGATCGTGGCCCCCGGCGGGCTGGTCGACCAGTGGCAGGACGAGCTGTTCTTCAAGTTCGGCCTGCGTTTCGACATCCTCACCACCGCCATGGTCGACGCCGCGCTGGGGTCGAGCGTCTTCGAGCAATATCCGCTGCTCATCGCACGGATGGATCAGCTTGCGCGCAACGAGGATCTAGCTGCCCACATAGACGAGGCGGAGTTCGACCTCGTCGTTGTCGACGAGGCCCACCGAATGGGCGCGAACTACTTCGGCGGCAAGCTGAACAAGACCCGACGTTTTCAGCTCGGTGAGAAGCTACGCGACCATACGCGCCATCTGTTGCTGATGACCGCCACTCCCCACGCGGGCAAGGAGGAGGACTTCCAGCTCTTCCTCACCTTGCTGGAGCGCGACGGCTTCGAGGGCAAGTTCAAGACCGGTGTCCACAACCCGGACACCAGCGGGCTCATGCGACGCATGGTCAAGGAAGACCTGCTCACCTTCGAGGGCAAACCGCTTTTCCCGGAACGCATCGCCCAGACCGTGCCCTACGAGCTCACCGCAGACGAGCAGGACCTCTACGAGCGGGTTACTGAATACGTGCGGGAGGGGATGAACCGGGCCGCACGGCTGGATGACAAGCGCCGCAACACGGTTGGCTTCGCGCTCACGGTGCTCCAGCGACGCCTGGCCTCCAGCCCCGAGGCGATCTACCAGTCCCTCGTCCGACGAGCCGAGCGACTCAAGCGTCGCCGTGACGACCTCATCCACGGCCGCGGTGTTGGTGACGAACCCGCCACGATCAACCCACGCGACTGGGACAACGACGAGTACAGCGCCGAAGAGGTCGAGCAGGTCGAAGAGGAGCTGCTCGACGCTGCCACCTCCGCCCGCACCATCGAGGAGCTCAACGCCGAGTTGGCCGACCTCGACAAGCTGATCCACATCGCCCGGCGGATCCGCAACCTCGACACGGATCGCAAGTGGGTCGAGCTGCGCAGGATCCTCGAGGACAACGAACTCATCCACCCTGGCGCCGACAAGCCGCGCAAGCTGATCATCTTCACCGAGCACCGCGACACCCTCGACTACCTTGCCCGCAAGATCCGCTCGCTCTTCGGCAAGCCGGACACGGTGCAGGCGATTCACGGCGGCGTCCGACGTGCCGACCGGCGTGCCATCACCGAAGAGTTCACCAAGAACCCGGCCTGCCAGGTGCTCCTGGCCACCGACGCCGCCGGTGAAGGGCTGAACCTCCAAGCCGCCCACCTGATGGTCAACTACGACCTGCCGTGGAACCCCAACCGGATCGAGCAGCGCTTCGGTCGCGTCCACCGCATCGGCCAGACGGAGGTGTGCCGCCTCTGGAATCTTGTGGCCGCCAACACCCGCGAAGGCGAAGTGTTCACTCGGCTGCTGCAGAAGGTTGAGGAGCAGCGCAAGGCCTACGGCGGCAAGGTCTTCGACGTCCTCGGCGCGGCCTTCGACGAAACGCCGTTACGAGAGCTCCTAATCGAGGCCATCCGGTACGGCGACCTCCCCGAGACCCGGGCCAAGATGGAACAGGTTATCGACGAGTCGGTCGCCCACGGTCTCAAGGAACTCCTGGAGGAACGCGCACTGACGCACGACGCCATGTCGGACGCCGACCTGGCACAGATGCAGCGGCTCATGGAGGAGGCTCGTGCCCGCCGGCTGCAGCCGCACTACATCGAGTGGGCCTTCCGCCTAGCCTTCCAGCGACTTGGCGGTCGGCTCGCGAGACGAGAGCGTGGTCGCTACGAGATCACTCACGTTCCTGCGGCTGTGCGCGCCGTCACCAAGCACGGTCCAGTCGCCACCCGCTACGAACGAATGACGTTCGAGCTCGACTGCATCGATGTGGCCGACAAGCCGCGCGCCGACCTACTCGCCCCCGGGCATCCACTCCACGACGCTGTGGCTGAGCTCACCATCACCCAGCTCCGACCAATCCTTGAGCGCGGCACCGTCCTGGTGTCGCCAAAGATCGAGGAGCCGGCACTGTTGGTGGGCGTGGTGGAGGAGGTCGTCGACGGCACCGGGGAGTCGATCTCCCGCCGCTTCGGCTACGCCTACGTTGACGCTACCGGCCAGGTCAGGCCCGCCGGCCCGGCGCCCTACCTCGACTGCGTGGCCGCCCCGCGGACCCCGGCTGTGGCCGCTGCCATGAAGCTGGCGTGGCTCGGTGAGGCCGAGTCCCGGGCTCGGACCTGGATCATTGGCCATCAGCTCAAGGACTACCTTACCCAGGTCTCACCTCGCCGGCTCGCCGAGATCGAGCGCACCCGGGTGCGGGTCGACCAGCGGTTGGCGCATGAGTCGAATCGGCTGATCGGCGAGGCGATGGCAGCCCAGGAAAAGGAGCAGGTCGGCGCGAAGCCGAAGGAGAGCTCCGACAGCCTGATGCGCAAAGCACAGGAACTCCAGGTCCGCCGCGAGTCGCGGCTGGCGTTGCTTGACCAGCAGGCCCAGTTGGTCACCCGGCCGCCGCGCATCATGACCGCTGCGCTCGTGCTGCCGTTGTCGATGGTTGATGCCGAGATCCCCGCCGACGCTCCCATCCACGCCAAGGAGACGAAGGCCGTCGAGCGGCGCGGCGTCGAACTGGTGCTCGCCACCGAGCGTGCGCTAGGCCGGGAGCCTCAGGAGCAGGCCTTCAACAATCCCGGCTACGACATCCTATCCATCCCCGCCGACGGGGGCCCCTCGATCCGCATCGAGGTTAAGGCACGGATCGAGGGTGCCGACGACTTCTATGTCACCCACAACGAGGTTGTCACCGGCAAGAACGCCGTCCCCCACTACCGGCTCGCGCTGGTCAAGGTCAGCAAGGTCGGCCCTGAACTCGACCAGGTACGGTACGTCGCCGACCCCTTCGCAGGCGTCGACTTCGGCGACCTCGCTGCGACCGGCATCCGGGCCAGTTGGGTGAAGACCTGGACCGCCGGCACCGCACCCTGCTGAGTTACAGAGCTAGAGGAAATTGATGAAGCGCAAGCTGATCGAGGTCGCTCTTCCGCTGGAGACGATCAACCGCGAGTCGGCCCGGGAGAAGTCGATTCGTCACGGCCACCCCTCCACCCTGCACCTGTGGTGGGCACGGCGGCCGCTGGCCGCAGCTCGGGCGGTCCTATTCGCTCAGCTTGTCGACGATCCGTCGTCGCGTCCGGAAGAGTTCCCCACCGAGGACGCACAGCGCGCCGAGCGCGAGCGGCTACACAAGATCATCGAGCGCCTCGTGGTGTGGGAGAACGTGCGCGACGAGCGCCTCCTCGCCGAGGCTCACACGGAGATCATGAAGTCCTGTGACGGCAACCCCCCGCCGATCCTGGACCCGTTCGCTGGCGGGGGCACCATCCCACTAGAAGCGCAGCGACTCGGCCTTGCAGCGCACGCCTCCGACCTCAATCCGGTGGCGGTTTTGATCAACAAGGCGCTCATCGAGATTCCACCGAAGTTTTGCAATCGACCACCCGTCTTCCCCGGCCTAACCGGTTCCGAGATCCGGACCTGGAGGGGCGCAGAGGGCTTGGCCGCGGACGTGCGGGCGTACGGAGCCTGGATGCGCGACGAAGCCGAGAAGCGCATCGGCCACCTTTATCCCAAGGCCACCCTGCCCGGAGGATCGGCAGCGAAGGTGGTTGCCTGGATTTGGGCACGGACCGTTACGTGTCCAAACCCCGCCTGCGGCATCGACATGCCCCTCGTGCGGTCGTGGTGGTTGCGCAACAAGAAGGAACGGTTTGCGTACGCAAAGCCCATCGTCGTTGAAGATCCCACTCATCCTTCGAGGCAACGGGTGAAGTTCGAAATTAGCGACGAGGAAGCATCCGCACCAACGGCTGAAAACGACGGCACAGTAGGGCGCAGGGGCGCGGTGTGCGTAAGTTGCGATGCTGCTGTCTCTCTAAGCTACATCCGCTCCGAGGGGCGCAACAAGCGGCTCGGCGTTCAACTCATGGCTATCGTGGCTGAGGGCATTCGGCAGCGGTTCTACCTACCACCCACGGAAGAACACGTTTTGGCAGCTGCTGTCTCAGCGCCCCGCGAGTCGGTAGAAGGAAGCCTTGGCTTCTACCCTCGCGACATCAAGGCGGCAACGTACGGACTCACTGAATTTGCTGATCTTTTCACAAATCGTCAACTGATGGCGCTGACCACCTTCAGCGATCTCGTGTCCGAGGTCCGCGAACTGGTGCTGCGCGACGCGTTGCAGGATGACGTTGTTGCGGAAGGTGAGCGTCTGGAGTCAGGCGGCACTGCCGCGTCCGCCTACGCTGACGCAGTCGCCACGTATCTCGCAATGGCCCTGTCGAAGATGGCAGACCGAGGATCATCCATTGTCACATGGTTCCTCGGACGCGAATCAACGCGAAATACCTTTGCGCGTCAGGCCATCCCAATGACCTGGGACTTCGTTGAGCCCAATCAGTTCGCCGAGGGAACAGGCAGTTGGAGCGGTGCGGTTCAATGGACCGCCGAGAGTATGGACGGGATTCGAGCAGCGGGTCCAATGGGCTACGTGACACAGGCAGATGCCTCTGCTCGCGACATGTCGGCGGGTCTTATCCATACGGATCCACCCTACTACGACAACATTGGATATTCGGATCTATCGGACTTTTTCTACGTATGGCTCCGGCGCTCGCTTCGGTTCATCCATCCGCAGCTCTTCAGCACGATGCTGGTGCCCAAGGCAGAGGAATTGGTAGCCAATCCTTATCGCCACGGCGGCCAAGACGGCGCGAAGGAGTTCTTCGAAGACGGTTTTCGGATTGTCTTCGCCAATGCGAGGGCGAGTGCGAGAAAAGATTTTCCTATCACCGTCTGGTATGCGTTCAAGCAGTCCGACGCCTCCGATGAGGGCACGACCTCTTCTGGTTGGGAAACCCTTTTGGACGGCATGATTCGCAGTGGTTGGGCCATTACCGCGACCTGGCCGAACCGCAGCGAGCTCAGCAATCGGATGATCGCGAGCGGGACAAACGCGCTCGCATCGTCGATCGTGTTGGCCCTACGCCCGCGGCCACATGTCGCACCAACGACGGACCGGCGAGGTCTGATCTCTGCGCTGCAATCGGAACTCCCTGACGCCCTGCGGAAGCTACAGCAAGGCGCGATCGCGCCGGTTGACCTCCCGCAGGCAGCCATTGGTCCCGGCATGGCCGTTTTTAGTCGATACGCAAAGGTGCTGGAGCCCGACGGTTCCCAGATGACGGTGCGGTCGGCGCTCGCGCGGATTAACGAGATCCTCGACCAGGTACTGACCGAGCAGGAGGGCGACTTCGACTCCACGACGCGCTTCGCAATCGCGTGGTACCGCCAGCACGGATACAACACCGGCACCTTCGGCGACGCCGACAACCTGGCGCGCGCCCGGAACACCTCGGTGGAGCGGATGGACCGCGACGAGATCCTGACCAGCCGTGCCGGCAAGGTCACGTTGATCAAGCCCGCCGACGCCCCGGACGACTACGACGTGCTCGCCGACGAGCACACGTCAACGTGGGAGGTCCTGCATCACACAATCCGGATTCTCGAAACCGTGGGGGTTCCGGCGGCCGGCGCGTTCCTGGCGGCTGCGCAGAGTCGTCCGGACGGGGCCGTCGACGCCGACCTGGTCAAGGAACTTGCCTTCCTGCTGTTCTCCGTCGCGGAGAAGAACGGCTGGACCAAGGACGCCATCAGCTTCAACGCTGTCGCCCAGTCCTGGGGTGACGTCGTTGACGCGTCCAAGGCCGCCCCAACATCTCACCAGCAGGGCGAGTTCGAATTCCCCGAGGGGGACGACTGATGCCGCTGAAGGCGCACGAGCATCCGCTGAAGAAGATCTTCTCGGCGGACTTCGACTTCACGATCCCGCACTACCAGCGGCCCTACGCCTGGGGCACCGAGCAGGCCCTGCAACTCCTCGACGACCTTGAGGATGCTCTCGTCCGGGATGCGACCGAGCCGTACTTTCTCGGTTCTCTCGTCCTGGTGAAGCCAGATGAGAACGCGCCGCGGGCGGACGTCATCGACGGCCAGCAACGTCTGACGACGCTCAGCATCCTGCTGGCCGTGCTGCGGGATCTCGCCAAGGACGATGAGGTCGCTGTCGTCCTGCGCGACATGATCCTGGAGCCAGGGGTGGCCCTTGATGGCATCAAGGCCAAACCTCGCCTGCTGCTGCGCGATCAAGACTCTGGGTTCTTCAAGACGTACGTGCAGACCCCCGGACGGCTGGACGACCTGCTGAATCTCAGCGATCATGCGCTGGCGAACGACAGCCACCGGGCCATCCGGGACAACGCCAAGGCATTGCGGGAACGACTGTCGTCTTGGACCGACGAGAAGCGCGACGCCCTTGCTGCCCTCGCCCGTAACCGGACCTTCCTGGTGGTGGTCAGTACGCCCGACCTGGCCAGCGCCCACCGCATCTTTAGCGTCATGAACGCCCGAGGTCTCGACCTCGAGCCCTCCGACATCTTCAAGTCCGAGGTGATCGGCGCCGTTGATGCGGCTCAGCAGCAGGAGTACGCGAAGGCATGGGAGACCGCCGAGCAGAACCTCGGGCGTGCGACCTTCGCCGAGCTGTTCCTACACCTGCGGATGATCGTGGCGAAGGCGCGCGGCCAGCGCGAACTGCTGATCGAGTTTCCCCAGCAGGTGCTCAACGCCTACACCAAGACCGGTAAGGCCACGAGCTTCGTCGACGACATGCTGATCCCCTACGCCACCGCCTACGCGCACCTGCTGAATCAGGACTACGACGAGCACGACACCGCTTGGTCCAAAGTCAACAACTGGCTTCAGCGCCTGGTTCAGCTAGACAACAGCGACTGGCGTCCGCCGGCCTTGTGGGCGCTGAAGAACTACGACGATGACCCGGTGTTTCTCGACGCCTTCCTACGCCGGCTGGAGCGGCTCGCCGCCAGCATGCTGCTGCGACGCGTCTACACCACCCCTCGGGTGACCCGGTACACCGAGCTGCTCAAGCAGCTCGACGCCGGCACCGGGATCGACGCGGCGGCCTTCGACCTCGGCGCCGACGAGCGGCAGGAGACGCGCGAACGCCTCGACGGGGAGCTCTACAAGGTGCAGCCGGTACGGAAGTACGTGCTGCTGCGGCTCGACGAGTTGCTGGCGAACTCTCCCGGTGTCTCCTACCACCACAAGATCATCAGCGTCGAACACGTGCTGCCGCAGAGACCTCGTACCGACAGCCAGTGGGTCGGGGACTTCACCGCGGATGAGCGAGCCCTCTGGACCCACCGCCTCGGGAATCTGCTGTTGCTCAACCGGAACAAGAACAGCCAGGCGCAGAACTACGACTTCGCCACGAAGAAGGAGAAGTACTTCGGGCCTGCGGCCGGCGTCACTGGGTTCGCCTTGACTACCCGGGTGATCATGGAGCCAGAATGGACGCCGGACGTGCTGGAGCGACGGCAGGCCGAGCTAACGGGGATTCTGGTCAAGGAGTGGGAGCTCAACTGACATGGCGATCTCGAACCGCGACCGTATCGGCCAGATGTTTGACGCGCTGTCTCCAGCGCTGAACGAGTTCATCACGAGAGTCGTCTCCCCTCAACTACCGCAAGGCCACGACTGGACACAGCTGGTCGCGCTCAAAGACTCCAAGAACGGCGTCTCGGGTAAGGCCTACTCGACGACCGACCCGCAGCTCCAGCTGCGCATGCTGACCGAAAACATCCCCCACCAGGTCAAGCCCGGCTGGTTCCCGTTCGACGGTCAGTTGTCCAAGCTTCAGCAGTCCTACGCCAGCGAGTTGCGCGACGTGCGCAACGGCTGGGCGCACGGGGCCTCGTTCAGCAACGACGATGCCTACCGGGCGCTCGACACTGCGGAGCGGCTGCTGTCGGGGATCGGTGCGTCCGAGGCGGCCGCAGAGGTCGCCAAGATTCGGCTGAACCTGCGCCGTGTCACGGCGGAGAAAGATGACCGCCGCACGCTCAAGGCCGCCGCCGAGACGGCTGACTCGACGGGGCTCCGGCCGTGGCGCGAGGTACTCCGACCGCATGACGATGTGGCAACCGGCAACTTCCAGGCCTCGGAGTTTGCCGCAGACCTGTTCAAGGTCGCCCAGGGGCAGGCCGGCAACGACTATGCCGACCCGGTGCAGTTCTTCTCGCGTACCTACCTGACCGAAGGGCTGCGCGACCTGGTCGACCGCGCGGTCCGAAGGATGACCGGGGATGACAACGCTTCCCCGGTCATCAACCTGCAGACCAACTTCGGTGGCGGCAAGACCCACTCGATGCTGGCGCTCTGGCACCTGGCCGGCGCGACGTCGCTCGGGTCCTTTCCTCAGGACACGCAGGACCTGCTGGGGCCCCTCGGCTACGACACCATTGAGGATTCCCACCGTGTCGCCATAGTTGGCAACCACTTCGCCCCCACCGGCGAGACCAAGCCGGACGGCACGGTCGTACGAACGGTCTGGGGTGAGCTTGCCTGGCAGCTCGGTGGCGCTGAGGCGTACGCGATGGTCGCTGATGCTGACCGGGCCAGCACCAATCCAGGCCGCGCACTGCACGACCTCCTGGCGGCGTACTCGCCAGCGGTCATCCTGATCGACGAGTGGGTGGCCTATGCCCGGCAGTTGCCGGACCAGCCCGACGAGGCGACTGCCGCCGGTATCACCGGCGGCACCTTCGACACCCAGTTCACCTTCGCCCAGTCCCTTACCGAGGCCGCGAAGGCAACCAGCGGAGTACTGCTGGCGATCTCGATCCCCGCGTCCGAAACGGGGAAAGATCCCAACGAGGTCGTTGCCGGTAACGCCGAGGAGGTCGGCGGTCGCCGTGGCCTTGAGGCGCTGCAGCGGCTGCAGAACGTCGTCCGCCGGGTCGCCGATCAGTGGCGGCCCGCCTCCTCGGACGAGGCTTACCACATCGTCCGGCAACGGCTCTTCGTCACCCCGGACGCGAACGCGCTGGCCTCCATTGGCGCCACGGCACGAGCGTTCGTGGAGTTCTACCGCAAGCACAGCGACGAGTTCCCCCGTGAGGCCAGGGACGGGACCTACGAGGACCGGATCAAGCGGACCTACCCGATCCATCCGGAGCTATTCGACCGGCTCTACGAGGACTGGTCGAGCCTTGAGCGCTTCCAACGAACACGCGGTGTACTGCGCCTGATGAACACCGTCATTCACGCCTTGTGGGTGGGGGAAGACAATGGTCCGCTGATCATGCCTGGGTCGATTCCGCTCGCGACCTCCGCGGTGAACTCCGAACTCACGCAGTACCTGCAGGACTCGTGGAAGGCGATCATCGACGCCGACGTCGACGGCCCGAACTCCGAACCCACCAAGATCGATAACGAGAAGCCGCTGCTTCAAACCCGCCGGGTCACCAAGCGGCTGGCTCGGGCCGTCTTCTTCGGTGCCGCTCCGACCATCGGCTCAGCACACAAGGGCCTGGAACGTCAGCGCGTCTTCCTCGGCACCGCGATTCCCGGTGACATCCCGGGCAACTTCCACTCCGCGCTCTCCGCCCTCGGAGACCGGGCGACCTACTTCTACTCCGGGTCGGGAAAGTACTGGTACGACCTTCAGGCCAACATCACCCGCCGGGCCAAGGATCAGGCCGAGCGCCTGCACGTCGAAGAGGTCTGGGCCGAGGTGCGCCGCAGGCTCGCCGACCAGGCCCAGCGGCGCGGCGACTTCGCCGGCGTGCACATCTGTCCCGAGGACAACGGCGACATCCCCGACACCGATGAGGCACGGCTGGTCATCCTGCACCCCAAGGTCACCCACAAGAAGGGTAACCAGGAGTCCAGCGCCATGAAGTTCGCGCGGTCCGCGACCGACCAGCGTGGCACCGCCCACCGGGTGCATCGCAACATGTTGGTCTTCCTCGCGGCCGACGTGAACCGCATGGAGGAACTGGAGTCGGCGGTGCGGGACTACCTCGGGTGGTCGCACGTGCTGGAGAATGCCGACGAACTCGATCTCACCCAGAACCAGAAGAACCAGGCGACGGACAAGAAGCGGCAGGCGCAAGACACTGTCAACTCGCGGCTGCTGGGTGCCTATCACTGGGCGCTCGTGCCGGAGGCCCCCAACCCCGGTTCGCCGTTCGTCATCACCGCCACCAAGGCGGAGGGGCAGCCGACGTCGCTGGCAGAGCGCGTGTCGAAACGCCTCGGTGCCGATGGAGCCTTGGCGACCCAGCAGGCGGCTGCGGCCATCTCGCTCTGGCTCAACCGTCTTCCGAAGCTGTGGGAGAGCGGTCACGTTAGGGTTGGTGACCTCTGGCGCCAGTACACCACGTACCCCTACATGCCCCGGCTGAGGGACAGATCGGTGTTGGCCCGGGGCATCGCTGACCAGCCATTGCTGTGGCAGCAGGAGGGTTTCGCTGCTGCCCTCTCCTTCGACGGGGAACGTTACGAGGGACTTAAGCTGCCGTCGGAGGGTGATTTCGGCCAGGTCACCGATGCCACGCTGCTGGTCAAGCCGGAGGTAGCGCTCGCGCAGCGAGAGCGTGAGACACCCCCTGAGCCCGAGCCCGGGCCGGGGCCCGGCACCGAGCCTGGCCCCGGCCCGGGACCCGGTCCTGGGCCTGGGCCCGGACCTGGGCCTGGGCCCGGACCTGGGCCTGGGCCCGGACCTGGGCCTGGGACAGCGCCGAAGCCGAAGGTCGACTACTTCTTTGGGAGCAAGACCCTCGACGCAACGCACTACGGACTGGACTTCAAGAAGCTGATGGACGAGGTGATTCAGCACCTCTCCGCCTCGCCCGGTGTCAACTTGAAGGTCCGCGTCGAGATTGAGGCCGAAGCCGTTCACGGCTTCTCGGAGTTTCAAGTCCGCACGATCTCGGAGAACAGCAGCTCACTCAAGTTCGACCAAGCTGGTTTCGAGGAACAGCACTGAGCGACGGTCTGGCACCGAAGCGCCCGTCGGCAGTGACCGCTGCCGACGGGCGCAACATCGTCCGGATTCCCCCTATTGGTCAGGGTGGTGTGAACGCGGGGTGCTGACCCAGAGGGCCCGGGGACGCCTCCGTCGCTGTACTCGCACGCCACGAGTACGGCCAGCCCCAGGATAGTGGCGAACTTGGCCCCTGCGGGGTGCCGTGATATCCGCGTTCAGAGACTGGGCCCGTCCTCCGGCCGATCGTAGTGGTGGTGTTGCTCTGCGCGTTCCGGCTCATCGTGTTGTGGCCCTCGGCGCGCCAGCATCTCGGCGATGGCTTGGGTTCTGTGTCTGCCCTGTGCGGCACGGCCGCCCTGCTCACGGTACGGCTGGGGCGAGGAAAGGTGTCTGGTGCTGTCAGTGGGGACGGGCACGGTAGCGGGTTTTCGAAGTGCACGGTTGCGTGGGGTGGCGGGGCGGCGGTCTGCCTCGTGCACGCCGGGTAGGACGGCGGAGCCCGTCTCGCCGGCCAAAACGACCGTCTCCTCGTGAAGTTGCCCGGTGAACTTGAGCAGTGTTGCGCCTTGCGGGCTTGCCGGGCCTGCCCTGATCCACTTGGGTCGGACGGCACGATCCGTGGGTCGTCGTTGCAGTGGATCGGGTTCGAGCATGTCACCGCGGCGCATGGCGATCAGTGCGCCTTGGTGTATGAGCGTGGTGAGGTCGGGCAGCCGGGCGGCGAGAGCAGCGCCGGCGGACCGCCATGCCTTGGCGCCCCGTGAACGGAAGAGGGTTGTGGGGTCTCGCCAGTCTTCGTTGGGTCGTAGCTGACTGCGCAGCCAGCTCTCGGCTGCGGAGAGGACGGTGGGGCCGACGCCGGGTTCTGGGTTTCCGAGGGTGTGTAACTGGTAGGAGGCTCGGGCTGCTCCACGCCATACGGCGGCGAGGATCCCGGCGGTAGGGGTCTTGCGGGTTCCACGGTTGGCAGCATGGGCGAGGTAGTCGATCTCGTAGGTGAGGGCGAGTCCTGTCCGGAGAAGCACCTTGAAGTCGGTGGCGGTGAGGTCCCGGTGATGCTGCACCAGCCAGGTGCGGGCTACATCGAGTGCGCGGACGCAGTCTGTCGGCGAGTTGATCGGTGCCCACCGTTGGGCGGTGTCGGTGATTGGTGGCGGTTGGAGGTCATGCAGCAGGCTGTGCAGCGCAACGTGGGAGGCAACGGCGTCTACGGTGTGACGTAACGTCAAGCTCGTGGTCATGGCGTCTGACGCTGCGGTCCGCACGATGAGTTGGTGGCTTCCTGCGGCTATTCCCCGGGTCAGCCAGGCCGCGAGGCCGTGGTCGACTTCGCTGACGGTGCGGGCGAGCTGGGCCAAGCGCGCGAGGCTGTCGGTATGGAAAAGGCGTGCCTGAATGGCGAGGCCTTCCGGTGAGCGAGGGTGGCCGGTTGCCGGGTCGAATTGGGTGTTGAGGATGTCGCTCGCTACCCGGGCGGCGTCCGCGGCTTGGCGTAGTGCCGCCGGCACCGGGTGGTCTGTCGGCGGCGAGAGGGGTATCTCACCGGCTGTGGTGTGGGTGGCGTGCTGGAGTTCCCGGGTGAGGCCGGTGTCGTCCTCGTCGGCCGAGAGGCACCTGACCTGACGTTCGAGGGCGCGGTACAGGTGGGTGCGCGCGATCGCCGCGGCGGCGTGATCGGCGATTCCTCCGAGGGTGGGACGGCGGAGGTTCACCTGCGCGGCGGCGAGGGCGGCTGCCGCTCGGTCGAGGTGTTCGCCGTAGGTCACGGTAGTTCCCGTATGGCCCGGTCCAGGTGTTGTGCCGCCGAGGCCCAGGCCAGTCGCCGCCACGGGGATGCTGTGTCGTCGGTGGCGGCGTCGGCGTAGAGGTCAGCGAGGACACAAAGTAGCGACCGGATCGGTTCCCGCGTTTCCTCTGCCATGTCGGCAGTGAGTTGAGGAACATCGACGGTCAGGGTCAACTCGCCAGGCATCCCGTCGGCGAGCCTGTCGATGCATTCACCAATGGTGAGACTGGCGAAGGTCCACCTGTCCGCGATGTCGGGCATAACATCGGCTGCTGACATTCCGATCTGATGGGCGACCAGGAGCGCCGATCGGGCCTCCACTCCATCCGGCGTCGGATTGGTCGCAAGGTTTCGTTGAACATCGGAAATCAGGGCCAACGTCATACCACCATCCTTCCTTCCGGCAGAGTGAAGGTCAATCGATGCGTCCAGCCCAGGAACGCGGGCATCTCGTGCGGGTGGAATCGGATGCCCGGGGTGAGGGGCGGGGCGGAGTTAGGGCTGTGACGTGGGATCGAGGCTACGGGTCTACAAGTTCAGGGACAACAAGAGCGGCCACATGTGGTCGCACGTCTCCGATTCGGGCCAACAGTCGGTTCCACCGGTCTGCCCGGTTGCCAGTGGCATCTGGCACTGACGTCGATCATCCGGCGACGCCCATCGCTGTCAGGTAGTACTCGCGGTATCGGACTGTCGTTGACAACGCTGCCAGGTCCGGGGCAGTCGTTGCGGAAGCCACCGATACCCGTTGCCGACATCTGGGCTTGGCCTTCAGCGGTTCTTTGCGGCAAGCCACGGTGAATTTCTCTCGTCCGCGGGCGCTGTTACGCTTTGATCGTGTGGCACACAAGGTGCTGTTTCAGATCGAGGAGTAGTCAGGAATGGCGAGGAAAGTCATCACGGTACTGACCGACGACCTCGACGGTGGGGCGGCGGATCGGACTGTCGAGTTCAGCCTGGACCGGGTGGGTTACACCATCGATCTCTCCGACGAGCACACAGGTGCTCTCCGCAACGCCCTCGACCCGTTCATCAGCGCTGGTAGGCGGGCCGGTCGGCATGTGGTGGACAGCGGACGAGCCGCCCGCGTCACGGCCCGTGCTACTACGGCTGGCGCGACCCGTGAAGAGAATCGCGCGATCCGAGAATGGGCTACCAGTCAGGGCCACGAGATCTCCGCGCGTGGCCGCATCCCTGTCTCGGTCGTTCAGGCGTACAAGAACCGCTGACCGGCCGGCACCACGGTTCACCGCCACGCGGGGTTGCTCGGGGGCCCGGCAAGGACGGCTAACGTCTCGTCACCGCGCGCACAGGGCGCGACAGCCGGTCCACCCCGACTCCCCGCGTTAAGGGGTGCGCTCGCCCGGCCTGGCAGGGCCCGCTACTCGCAGCGGTCCTCCGAGCCCCGCCCGTACGGCTCGCAGCAGTCCGCCCGGTGGCGGTAGACGCGCACGTCACGGCCGTGCGACCGACCTACGTCGTTGGTCCGCTCATACAGGCACGCACCCCAGACGACGGACTCCCCGCCGCCGTCGATGACCTGCCCGTCGCCGGGCCCGCCTCGCAACACCACGTCCACCCCACTGACCGTACGTCGCGCCCCGCGGGCAACGCCTGCCTTCCCGCAGCCTCCCATCCGGCACCCGCCCGAAGAGATGCGTGATCTGCGCTCCGAGCCCGAGGCGTGTCCCGCATACTCCGCGATGCGGCACCCGAGGGGCGTTCATTCGTTCCGGCTGATCTTCCGGCGCTGCCCTCGCTTCCCCTTGCACGATCAGCACAGGGGGAGAGATGACCAGCTTTCACAGCTCGGAGTGAGTCCGAGACACCGGCATGCGGGACTGTCAGCTCTTGCCGGGCTGCGGCCGCCGATCGAGCCGATGCTTGCCGCCTCCGTGGACGTGCTCCCCGAAGGGCCACTGACCGCATATGAGCCGAAAGGGGTGGTTGGCGATGCCTGGCGTTTCGCCACGCCGACGCCGTCTTTCTCCAGTCCCGCACCGGCAAGGATCTGACCCCCGAGTTCCCAGACCCTGACTGGCATTCCTTCGCCGCCCGCACAGCTGACGTAGTCGGCTCCGCTCGACCGCGGCGGGTCTGACCCCCCGCTCTTGCGGACCACGCTGCCCGCCGCAGCGCGACGGCGGTGCCGTCGCCGTCGGCCTCCACCTCGGTGATCCGGGCGAGCGGCACGCCTAACTCGGCGATGCGGCGGATGCGCACGAGCCGGGCGAGATTGTGCACGTCGTACTGCTTGTAGCCGTTGTAGCGGCGGCTGGGCTTGCTGAGCAAGCCCAGCCGGTGGTAGTGCCGAATGGTGTTCACCGTGGTCCCGGCGAACTCCGCGAACTCTCTGGTGCTCCGGGCCACGCGGTCCCCTCTCCACGCTCCGGATGCGGGAGCCCACCGAGACGATGGAGCTAGTCCGGCGGGCCAGGATCGACGAGCGCGGCGATGCGGGGCCCGAGATCCGGCCGTCGCGCGCCGAACCAGTCGACGAGCATGCGGGCCTGCTCTGCGGAGAGCCGGGGTGGCGGCAGAGGCGGCTCCGTCTCGGACCACCGGAGCACCGCGTCCAGCACCACCAGCGGCCAGTCATCGACCGAAGAGGGCAGCATGCTGTGTATGACCATCGCAAGCCGGAAAGTGGCGTTCGAATCGCTGATATGGTCGAGGTGCGCCGCGGCACAGCGAATCCGGTCAAGGTGATCCGTTTGCTCCTGATCGGAGGCGAGGACTCGGACTTCCAGGGCATCGGCGACTGTCTCGGCGTCGGCATCGGCGTCGACGGTCAAGCTGCGGAAGAACACCGCGCGTCCCTGGGCGCTGATGTACGGAAGCCAGACGAGCGCGGCGCGGTACAGGTCCCGGGCCTCCTGTCGGGAGAGCTCGGCCCGGCCTAAGACGAGGCGGAGAAAATCCGAGAGAACGGTGGCCGGCTGCCCACCGACCCCGTGATAGACGCCGTCACCCAAGATGTTGAGACCGGACGTCCACAACGGCGTGATCGCATCGCGCACAAGGTCGTTGACCGTGTCGGCGAGGAAGTGGTCCTGCCACCCGGCCTGCCGGATTGCGCTTCCGCCTCGTACAAGCACCGCGGACCTGCTGAGGTTGGTCGGCGTCGACCGGTACAGCCTCGACCAAGAGGGCTCATCAGAGCGGACGGGCAGTTTGTCATCTGGGCTCTCCGGGGCTCTGCGGCACAGCCCATCCTGGGCGGCACCGCCCCGCCAAAACATCATCGACCAGAAGTGCGAGGATGCCCGAGGCCGTCAGGTCGGGCCTCAGAGCTACCAGCCTCTCCATCTCAGACCCAGTCAGTCTGATCTTGACCTGCTGATCCCGCTTCTCCCGAGCAGGCAACGGCGGCAGGTTGTCGCCGACAGGACGCCGTCGCGGCATTCTTCAGCTCCTCAGCAAGCAGAGATCGAACAGATCCATGACGACCGAGGGTCCCACATCTTCGCATCACCCATCCCCATACGCCACCTATGGTACCGAATTAGGGTACCGATATTCGGTACCATATTCGGTAAGGTGCCGATGCAGCGACCCAAAGCACACCCCTCTGCGGAAGGAGCAGGACCAACGTGAGTACCTCGGACCCGATCAAGAAGATCATGCTTCGCAGCGGCAAGACCCGCTACCGGTTCGTCCTCGACCTCGGGCGCAAGCCGGACGGACGTCGTGACCAACGCACCTACACCTTCGACACCAGGAAGGAAGCCAAGGCGGAGTACGCCCGGATCAAGCACGAGACCAACCGCGGCACATATGTCAAACCAGGCAAGATCACCGTCGTCGAGTTCCTCGACGAGTGGTTGACGTCCGCCACCCGCGATGTCGAGAAGGCCACCGCCGCGAACTACCGCGACGCCCTCCTACCGGTCCGGGCCCGCCTCGGCGGCAAGCCGCTTCAGGACGTCACCGAGGCCGACATCGAGGCACTGATCGACTGGATGCTGACGGAGGGCCGGCGACGTGGCGGCAAGCCGGGAACAGGGCTGGGTGTCCGATCGGTGCGCCTGACTCTCGGCCGGCTCCGGACCGCGCTGAACGTCGCGGTTCGCCGCCAGCTCGTGGTGCGGAACGTCGCAGCGTTCGTAACCATCCCCAGGTCACTGGCGAAGGCCGCCGCTGAGGCGAGGGCAGAACGCAAGCCCTGGACTCAGGACGAGGTGAAGGCGTTCCTGGCCGGCATCACCGGCGAACGCTTACACGCCCCCTGCCTGCTGTCACTCATGGGCCTGCGACCCGCTGAGGTGTGTGGACTGCGCTGGTCCGATGTCGACTTCGAGGCCGGCACGATCGCGGCCGGGGAGAACACGCGGACGCTCGTCGACGGCGAGATCGAAGAGAAGGAGGCCAAGTCGGCGGCCGGCAAACGCGGCCTACCGATGCCCACCACGGTCACGAAGGCCCTGGAAGCCTTCCAGACGCTGCAGAAGAAGGAGCGACTGAAGGCGGGCGATGCCTACGTCGACAGCGGCTACGTCCTGGTCAACGAACTCGGCCAGCCGCAGCGCACCGACTGGTTCCGCCGCCGGGTGTATGACCTGATGACAAAGGTTGGGGTCCGCAAGGTTCGACCCTACGACGCGCGGCACGCCTGCCTGACCTACCTCGCCGGCGCAGGGGTGCCCGACGTCGTGCTGGCGGCTTGGGCTGGACACGCAGACGGTGGCACGCTCGCCAAGCGGGTCTACGTCCACCCGGACAACAGCCACCTGAAGGTGGCAGCCGAGCACCTCGAATCAGGGCTGTTCGGGTGACACCCACCGCCCGAAATCCAACCGTACGAGCGTACGTGATGAATTGTGAGACGGAACAGCAAGAAGACCTCGATTCACCGAAGTGAATCAAGGTCTTGGCCTGCTGCTTTGCTGTCGGGACGGCCGGATTCGAACCGACGACCCCTTGACCCCCAGTCAAGTGCGCTACCAAGCTGCGCCACGTCCCGATTGCTCCCGCGCGGTGTTCTTTCTCCCTGCGACAGCCGGTACAGCTTAGCGCACGATCTTCCCCACCCGCGCATCGACCCCGCCCACCCCACATCCCCCAAGGCGTCCTAGGAGGGTGGGGTGGTGGGTAGGACAGAGAAGCCGGGCGGGGTCGCGTGCCCCGCCCGGCTTCAGGTCCTGCGGATGAGGGTCAGCCGTGCGCCTTGCCCCGGCCGCCCGGGCCGAGCTTCTTGCGCGGGCGTACCGAGATCTCCACCGGGCTGCCCTCGAAGCCGAACTCCTCGCGGAGCTTGCGCTCGACGAAGCGCTGGTAGCCGGCGTCCAGGGGCGCGGTGGTGAAGAGCACGAACCGCGGCGGGGCGACGCCCGCCTGGGTGGCGAAGAGAATCTTCGGTGCCCGGCCGCCGCGGATCGGGTGCGGGGTCGCCTGCACCAGCGCGGTCAGCCACTGGTTGAGCTGGGCGGTCGGCACCCGGGTCTCCCAGCTCGCCAGGGCCTTGCGCAGCGACGGGGCGAGCTTGTCGACCGCGCGGCCGGTCATCGCCGACAGGTTGAGCCGCAGCGCCCACGGGATGCGGCGCAGCTCCCGCTCGATCTCCTTGTCCAGGTAGTACCGGCGGTCACCGTCGACCAGGTCCCACTTGTTGAAGGCGATCACCAGCGCCCGGCCGGACTCGGTGACCATGGCCAGGATCCGCTGGTCCTGCTCGCTGATCGGCTCGCTGGAGTCGAGCAGCACCACCGCCACCTCGGCGGCCTCGATCGCCCCGGCAGTCCGCAGGCTGGCGTAGTACTCGGTGCCGCTGGCCCTGCCGACCCGCTTGCGCAGCCCGGCCGTGTCCACCAGCTGCCAGGTCTCCCCGCCGATGGTGACCAGGCTGTCCACCGGGTCGACGGTGGTGCCGGCGACCGAGTCGACGACCGCCCGCTCCTCGCCGGAGAACCGGTTGAGCAGGCTGGACTTGCCGACGTTGGGCCGGCCGACGAGCGCCACCCGGCGCGGGCCGCGCGGGCGGTTCTCCACGATCGCCGGCGCCTCGGGCAGCGCCTGCAGGATCTTGTCGAGCAGGTCGCCGGAGCCCCGACCGTGCAGCGCGGAGACCGGGTACGGCTCGCCCAGCCCGAGCGACCAGAGCGACGTCGCCTCCATCTCGATCGAGGTGTTGTCGGCCTTGTTGGCCACCAGGATCACCGGCTTCGCGCTGCGCCGCAGCATCTTCACCGCGGCCTCGTCCACGTCGGTGGGGCCCACCATGGCGTCGACCACGAACAGCACCACGTCGGCGGTGACGACGGCGATCTCGGCCTGTGCGGCGATCGCCGCGGCCCGGTCCTTCGCGTCCGGCTCCCAACCGCCGGTGTCCACCACGGTGAACGCCCGGCCGGACCACTGCGCGTCGTACGGAACCCGGTCCCGGGTCACCCCCGGGACGTCCTCCACGACCGCCTGCCGGCGACCGATGATCCGGTTCACCAGGGTGGACTTGCCGACGTTGGGACGGCCCACCACAGCCACGACCGGCACGGGGCCGGTCGGCTCCTCGGCGTCGAGGTCCGGCTCGCGCAGCTCCACCCAGCCCTCGTCGGTGGTCATGCCACTCCCCGTTCGGTCAGCAGCGCGCGCAGCCGGGCGACGACCTCGTCGATGCCCAGCTCGGTGGTGTCCAGCATCACCGCGTCGGCCGCCTGTTGCAACGGGTCGGCCTTGCGGGTCGAGTCGAGTTGGTCCCGGCGGGCCAGGTCAGCCGCCGTGGCGGCCACGTCGGCGGCGTCCTCGACGCTGCGCCGCTGGGCGCGGGCCACCTCGGAGGCGGTCAGGTAGACCTTCAGATCCGCGTCCGGCGCGACGACCGAGCCGATGTCCCGGCCCTCGACCACGATCCGGCCGGCCTTGGCGATCAACTCCCGCTGCCGGGCCACCAGCAGCGCTCGTACCGCCGGCACCGCGGCCACGGCGGAGACCGCGGTGGTGACCTCGGAACCCCGGATCTCCCGGTCGACGGTCACCCCGTCAGCGGTCACCCCGTACCCCTGGGGGTCGGTGCCGATGCGCAGGTCGACCTCGGCGGCGACCTTGCCCACCGCGGCGGCGTCGGTCAGGTCGACCCCGGAACGCAGCACCGCCCAGGTGATCGCCCGGTACATCGCGCCGGTGTCCAGATAGCGGGCGTCGAGCCCGGTGGCGAGCCGCCGGGAAACGGTGGACTTACCCGAACCGGACGGCCCGTCCACAGCTACCACGCAGCGCCCGGCCCGTACGTTTTCCTCCACCGTGATCCTCCTCAGCCCGTGTCTCGCGGGGCCCGGCGGCCCGTCGCAAGCGGTTGTCGTCGTCGTCAATCATGCCCACGGCCGGCATTCCGGCCGCGCGCGACGCCGCCGGTGGCGACCCACGCCACCGTGCGCCCCACCCGGGGCGCCACGGAAGCCTACCGGTTGTGGTACCCCGCACCGCGCGGTCAGTCACCCACGGCTTTGAACAGCGCGGCGACCTCCGCGTTGGTGAGCCTGCGGGTCCGCCCGGCGCGCAGGTCGCCGAGGCGGATCGGCCCGATCGCGGTACGCACCAGCCGGGCCACCGGGTGCCCGACCTCGTCCAGCAGGCGCCGGACGATGTGCTTGCGCCCCTCGTGCAGGGTCAGCTCCACCTGGGCGGTCTTGCCCAGGGTGTCCACCAGCTTGAAGGAGTCCACCGTCACAGGGCCGTCCTCCAACTCGATCCCGGCCGCCAGCCGCCTGCCGAGGCTGCGCGGGATCGGCCCGGCCACCTCACACAGGTACGTCTTCGACACCCCGTACGACGGGTGCATGAGCCGGTGGGCGAGGGTGCCGTCGTTGGTGAGCAGCAGCAGGCCCTCGCTGTCCGCGTCGAGCCGCCCGACGTGGTAGACCCGCTGCTCCACCCGGTTGCTGATGAAGTCCGACAGCGCGGCACGTCCCTTCTCGTCCGCCATGGTGGAAACCACCCCGCGCGGCTTGTTCATCGCCAGGTACACCAAGCGGGTGTCGGCCTGGAGACGCTCGCCGTCGACGTGGATGACGTCGCGGGTCGGGTCGGCCCGGTCGCCGAGTTGGGCCACCCGGCCGTTCACCGTGACCCGGCGGCGGAAGATCAGGTCTTCACAGGCACGCCGGGAGCCCACGCCGGCGGCGGCCAGCACCTTCTGGAGGCGTTCGGCCCCCTCGAAGACGGGCGCGTCGGTTTTGGGGGCACGGTCATCGCGTGGCATCGGCAAGCTCTTCTACGTCGTCGGGGAGGAACGGGGCGAGCGGCGGCAACTCGTCGACGGAGTTCAGCCCCAGCTTTTCCAGGAACATCGTGGTGGTCCGGTAGAGGAACGCCCCGCTGTCCGGTTCGGTGCCGCACTCCTCGATCAGGCCGCGGGAGACCAGCGTACGGATCACCCCGTCGCAGTTGACACCCCGGATGGCCGAGATCCGCGACCGGGTCACCGGCTGCTTGTACGCCACCACGGCCAGTGTCTCCAGCGCCGCCTGGGTCAGCCGGACCGACTGCCCGTCCAGCACGAACCGCTCGACGTACGTAGCGTATTCCGGCCGGGTGTACAGCCGCCAGCCGCCAGCCGCCCGGCGCAGCTCGAAGCCGTGCCCGGCGGCGGTGTAGCCGGCCGCGATGTCGTCGAGCACCGGGCCGATCCGCTCGGGGGACTGCTCCAGCACCTGGGCGAGGGTCAGCTCGCCGACCGGCTCGTCCACCACCAGCAGGATCGCCTCCAGCGCGCCGCGCAGTTCCGCGTCGTCGAGCACCACGGCCGGGGGCGGCTCGGGTGCCCTCCGCCGGCCCCGCCTCGACGCGCCCCCCTCGGCAGCGCCGCTGACCCCGCCACCGCCACCGCCACCCGACCCGCCCCCCGCTCCGCCTGCGGCGAGAGCCTCGGGGACGGCCACGTCCTCCCCCGGTGTGCCCGTGTCGTCCCCCGGTGCGCCCGCGTCGGCGACCCTCGGCGGTTCCGCCTCCTGAAGGTGCCGATCCGCGCCAGGGTCCGCTGCCGCAGCGACCCCGTCGGAGATCTTGGAGGGATTCGGCCCCTCGGGGGGCCGTCTGCTTCCAAGATCTTCCGAGGTCTGGTCGGGGTCGACAGGTGTGGGGGGTTCCGGGCGGGGCTGGGCGGGGCGGTCCCAGGGTGGGATCCAGGCGGCGGCCTGGTCGGCCAGGGAGTCGCGGCGTTCCTCTTCGCTCATTCCGGTCGCTCCTCCGTCGTCGCCTCGGGCTCCGCCTCATCCCGTGGCCCGTCCTGCGCCGTGCCAGCTCCGTCGGGCGGCACCGCGACCGGCCCGGGCGGCACCGCGACCGGCCCAGGCGGCACCGCGACCGGCCCAGGCGGCACCGCGACCGGCCCAGGCGGCACCGCGACCGGGTCGGGCGGGGTGCCGGCGTACTCGTCGACGTGCAGGTCGGCGGCTCCGTCGGCGGGGCCGGTCCAGCGGACCGTCAGCTCCTCCAGGGCCTGCTCCTGCATGAAGGAGACCAGGCCCTCCCGGTACAGCTCCAGCAGGGCCAGGAACCTGGCCACCACCTCCAGGGTGGCCTCGCAGTCGGCGCAGAGCAGCGAGAATGTCGCGGTGCCGGCCCGGCGCAGCCGCTCGGCGAGGATCGCGGCGTGCTCACGGACGCTGACCCGGACCATGTGCACGTGTGCGATGGACACCTCGGGCGCCAGCTTCGGGGTCATCGCCCTGACGGCGATCCGGAGCAGCCGCTCCGGTCCGATGCCGAGGACCAGGTCGGGCAGCGCCTCGGCGTACCGGGCCTCCAGGGTCACCGCCCGGGGATACCGCCGGCCGCCGACCGCCTCCAGCGCGGCGATGTGCGCAGCCGCCTCCTTGTACGCCTTGTACTGCAACAGCCGGGCGAAGAGCAGGTCCCGCGCCTCCAGCAGGGCGAGGTCCTCCTCGTTCTCCACCTCGGCGGCGGGCAGCAGCCGGGCCGCCTTCAGGTCGAGCAGGGTGGCCGCGATCAGCAGGAACTCGCTGGCCTCGTCCAGGTCCCACTGGTCGCCCATGGCCCGGATGTAGGCGATGAACTCGTCGGTGACCCGGTGCAGGGCCACCTCGGTGACGTCGAGCTTGTGCTTGCCGATCAGTTGCAGCAGCAGGTCGAACGGGCCGGTGAAGTTGTCCAGCCGGACGGTGAACCCGGTCGCCGCGCCGGCGTCGACCTCGACGGCCGCCCCGGCGGGCGGGAGCGTGGCGGGCGGGTCGAGGGGCGGGGCGGTCACCGGACGACCGTAGTCCACGCTCCCCGGTCCCCGGCGGGAAGGCACGCCCCTGATCGAGGGCGCACGCTGGGACGACGGCGCACGGGGCTACCGCTCCGCCTGCTGGGCGATCACCTCGCGGGCGAGCTGGCGGTAGTTGCGGGCGCCGGACGAGGCCGGGTCGAGGGTGGTGATGGGGGCACCGGCCACCGTGGACTCCGGGAACTTCACCGTCTTGGTGATGACCGTCTGGTAGACCTTGTCGCCGAAGGCCTCGACCACCCGCTGGAGCACCTGACGGCAGTGGGTGGTGCGGCTGTCGTACATGGTGGCGAGGATGCCCTCCAACTCCAGGTCGAAGTTGAGCCGCTCGCGCACCTTGTCGATCGTGTCGAGCAGCAGGGCCACACCCCGGAGGCTGAAGAACTCGCATTCGAGGGGGATGAGCACGCCGTGCGCGACGGTCAGCGCGTTGATCGCCAACAGGCCCAGCGAGGGCTGGCAGTCGATCAGGACGTAGTCGTACTCCTTGCGGATCGACCTGAGCACCCGGGCCAGGGCCATCTCCCGGGCGACCTCGTTGACGAGCTGTATCTCGGCGGCGGACAGGTCGATGTTGGCCGGCAGCAGGTGCAGGCCGGCCACGTCCGTCTTGATCAGGACGTCCTCGGCGGTGACGTCGTCCTGCATCAGCAGGTTGTAGACCGACAGGTCGAGGTTGTGCGGGTTGACCCCGAGCCCCACCGAGAGGGCGCCCTGCGGGTCGAAGTCGACCAGCAACACCTTGCGGCCGTACTCGGCCAGAGCGGCGCCCAGGTTGATGGTGGTGGTGGTCTTGCCGACGCCACCCTTCTGGTTGGCCATCGCGATGATCCGGGCCGGCCCGTGCCGGTCGGTGGGCATCGGCTCGGGAATCGGCTTACGCATCGTGTAGGCCGCCGGGTCCGCCGGGCCGAGCCCCGCACCGAGCGAGGCCTGCTGCTCGCGGAGCTCCGACGTCCAGGTCTCGGCACGGTCACCGTTGCCAGCCATGTCCTCGTTGCCCCCTCCCGACGACCACCCGGTGTCGGAGCCGTCCGACGTCCCTCGCGGCGCCGCGGCGCACCCCGGTCATCCACCCCGCAAGGTCCGCGCCACGCCGACTGTACGCCACCGGCCAGCAGGGCGATCGGCACCGGTACGGCGTGTCGGCAGGTACGCCGTACCGGTCGGGGCCGTGCCCGGCCGCGGGGAGGGAACGGGGTCAGCCCCGGGCCCGGGGGTGGGCGGTCGCGTACACCTCGCGCAGCCGCTCCACGGTGACCAACGTGTACACCTGGGTGGTGGTCACCGAGGCGTGGCCGAGCAACTCCTGCACCACCCGTACGTCGGCGCCCCCGTCGAGCAGATGGGTGGCGTACGAGTGACGCAGGGTGTGCGGGGAGACCGCGCCGGAGCCGGTCACCGGCAGGCCCGCCCGCTCGGCCGCCCGGCGCAGGATGGTCCACGCGCCCTGCCGGGTCAACGCCGCCCCGCGCGCGTTGACGAAGACCGCCGGGGTGCCCCGGCCGGCGGCGACCAGCCCGGGGCGGGCCCGCACCAGCCAGGCGCGCAGCGCCTCGACGGCGTACCCGCCGACCGGAACGAGGCGGGTCCGGCCGCCCTTGCCGCGCAGCAGCACCGTCCCCTCGGCGGCGTCCAGGTCGTCCACGGCGGCGCCGACGGCCTCGGAGATGCGCGCCCCGGTGCCGTACAGGAACTCCAGCAGCGCCCGGTCGCGCAACGCGAGCGCGGCGCCCTCGCCGGTGGCGGCCACCGACCCGGCGGTCTCCAGCAGCCGGACCACCTGGTCGACGGCGAGCGCCCGGGGCAGCCGGCGCGGCGGGGCCGGTGGCCGGACGTCACGGCTCGGGTCCACGTCGGTCAGCCCCTCGCGCAGCGCGAAGCGGTGCAGGCCGCGCACGGCGCTGGCCGCCCGGGCCGCCGAGGAGACGGCGAGCGGCGGGTGGCCGTCGTCGCCGGCGCGCAGCCGGGCCAGGTGCGCCTCGACCTGGCCGGCGTCCACGGCGGCCAGATCGGCGACGCCGGCCGCGGCGAGCGTCGCGAGGTAGCGCTCCAGATCCCGACGGTACGACGACAGCGTGTTCGCGGACAGGCCACGTTCGACGGCGAGGTGGTCGAGGTAGCCGCGCACGGCGCGACGCAGGGCCGGCGCGGGCTCCTCGCCCGGACCGGCCCCGTCGGTCGTCGCGCCCCGCGCGTCGTCGGTCAGGCCAGCACCTCGTCCAGCGGCAGGGCCGGCAGGCCGTGCGCCTCGGCGACCGGGCCGTAGACGACCCGCCCGTCGTGGGTGTTCAGGCCCAGCGCCAGGGCCGGGTCGCGGCGCAGCGCGTCGCGCCAGTCCCGGTTGGCCAGCTCCAGCGCGTACGGCAGGGTGACGTTGGTCAGCGCGTAGGTGCTCGTGTGCGGCACCGCGCCGGGCATGTTCGCCACACAGTAGAAGATCGACTCGTGCACCTGGTACGTCGGATCGGCGTGCGTGGTGGGGCGGGAGTCCTCGAAGCAGCCGCCCTGGTCGATGGAGATGTCGACCAGCACGCTGCCCGGCTTCATCCGGGAGACCAGCTCGTTGGAGATCAGCGTCGGGGCCTTCGCGCCGGGCACCAGCACCGCGCCGATGACCAGGTCCGCGTCGAGCACGGCCCGTTCGATCTCGTACGCGTTGGAGGCGACCGTCTGCAGGTGGCCCCGGTAGATGGCGTCCGCCTGGCGCAACCGGGCGACGTTCTTGTCCAGCAGCAGCACCTCGGCCTGCAGGCCGAGCGCGATCGCGGCGGCGTTCATCCCGGACACGCCGGCGCCGATGACCACGGTCTTCGCCGCGTACACGCCGGAGACGCCGCCCATCAGGATGCCGCGCCCGCCGCCCTGCCGCTGGAGGTGGTACGCGCCGACCTGCGGGGCGAGCCGACCGGCCACCTCGGACATCGGGGCGAGCAGCGGCAGCGACCGGTCGGGAAGCTCGACGGTCTCGTACGCGATGCCGGTGACCTTCCGGTCGATCAGCGCGTCGGTGCACGCCTTGGACGCGGCCAGGTGCAGGTAGGTGAACAGCACCTGCCCCTCGCGCATCCGGTGGTACTCCTCGGCGATCGGCTCCTTGACCTTGAGCACCAGCTCGGCGGTCTCCCACACCTCGTCGGCGGTGGCCAGGATCTTCGCCCCGGCCGCGGCGAACTCCTCGTCGGTGATGCTGGACCCGACGCCGGCGCCGGACTCGACGAAGACCTGATGACCGCCGCGGGTGAACTCGTTGACGCCCGCGGGCGTGATCGCCACCCGGTACTCGTGGTTCTTGATCTCGCGGGGGATTCCGACCTTCACGATGCAGACACCTCTCTTCGGGGCGTCCCACCCCGACCGCACGGTGCGCGGCGGCTCCGTTGCCGCCGCGGTCCACCGGTCCCGTCGGCGGCAGTCTAGGCGCGCCGCCCGCCGTGCAGCGCCGACACTGTGGCATCCGGTCCCCGCCGGTGCTGACGATGTGTCAGGCATAGACAGAACCAATTCGTGGAGGACATCTCAGCCATCAGGACACATTCGACCCCGATCGTCCCAAGGGACGGACGGCGGTACGGACAGGACGTGAGTGGATCACTAGGGTGTCGCCCCATGACCACTCCTTATCAGCAGTACCCGCAGGGTGTCTCCGACAAGAGCAAGCTCGTCGCGGGCCTCCTCGGCATCTTCCTCGGCACCTTCGGCGCCGGGCGTTTCTACATGGGCGACACCAAGACCGGCGTGATCCAGCTCGTGGTGAGCCTGGTGACCTGCGGCGCCGGCGGCATCTGGGGCCTCATCGACGGCATCCTGATCCTGGTCAACGGCGGCGTCGACGGGCAGGGCCGCCCCCTGCGCGACTGACGTCCGACAGCGACGGAGAGGGGCCCTGCGGTTCGCCGCAGGGCCCCTCTCCTCGTCGTACCCGCCGGCCGGGGCCCGGTTCCACCGGCCCCGGTCCCGGCCCTGGTGGAAAGCCCCTGGTCACGGGCCGCCGGCCGGCCCGGCCGCTCAGCGCGGTGGCGGCGCGTCCGGGCGGCGCAGCACCGACCAGCCGGTGTCCCGGGCGCGGACGGCGGCCAGCAGCCCGGCCACGGCGGACGCGTTGGTGATCTCCCCGGCCAGCACCATCCGCACCGCCTCGTCCAGGTCGACCCGGATGACCTGGAGGTCCGCCTCCTCCTCGCTGCGCCGGTGGCGCCGCTCGGCGGGCACGTCGGCCAGGTCCCGGGCCAGGAAGACCCGGACCACCTCGTCGGTGAAGCCGGGCGAGCTGTGCAGGTCGACCAGCACGTCGACCGTGCCGGCGGTGAGGTCCACCTCCTCGGCCAGCTCGCGGGCCGCCGCGGCGGCCAGGTCCTCCCCCGAGACGTCCGTCAGGCCGGCCGGCAGCTCCCACAGGTGCCGGCCGACGGGGTGGCGGTACTGCCGGATCAGCACCACCTGGCCGGCATCGTCCACCGCCACGACGGCCACCGCGCCGACGTGCCTGACGTAGTCGCGGGCGGAGGTGCCGCCGCCGGGCATGGTGACCTCGTCGGTGACCACGGAGAAGATCCGCCCGGCCCAGACCTGCCGCCGCCCGGTCACCTCGTAACGGTGCTCCACGGCGCTCACGACGCCGACGCCGGGTTCTTCTCGACGGCCGCTCCGCCGTTGCGGTCCGCCCGGCGGGCCGCTTCCTCCGCCGCCGGGGCGGCGTCCAGATTGACCGGTAGCTGGTCGGCCTCGGAGTACGTCACGGCGGCCTTCACGAACGCCGCGAACAGCGGGTGCGGCCGGGTCGGCCGGCTCTTCAGCTCGGGGTGCGCCTGGGTCGCCACGAAGAACGGGTGCAGGGCGCGGTCCAGCTCGACGAACTCGACCAGCCGGCCGTCCGGGGACGTGCCGGAGATGGCCAGCCCGGCCTTGGTGAGCTGGTCACGGTAGGCGTTGTTCACCTCGTACCGGTGCCGGTGCCGCTCACTGACCTCGGTGCTGCCGTACGCCTCGGCGACCAGCGACCCCTCGGCGAGCGTCGCCGGGTACGCACCGAGCCGCATGGTGCCGCCCAGGTCGCCCCGGCCGGCGACGATGTCCTCCTGGTCGGCCATCGTGGCGATGACCGGGTGCGCGGCCTCCTCGTCGAACTCCAGCGAGTTCGCCCCGTCCAGGCCGGCGAGGTGGCGGGCCACCTCGATGGTCATGCACTGCAGGCCGAGGCACAGGCCGAGCAGGGGCACGCCGTTCTCCCGGGCGTACCGGGCGGTGCCGATCTTGCCCTCGATGCCGCGCACGCCGAAGCCGCCGGGGATGACGATGCCGTCCACGCCGGCCAGGGCCGCCGCCGCGCCGGCCGGGGTGACGCAGTCGTCGCTGGGCACCCAGCGCAGCTGCACCCGGGCCCGGTGGCCGAAGCCGGCCGCCCGGATCGCCTCGCTGACCGACAGGTACGCGTCGGGCAGGTCGACGTACTTGCCGACCACCGCCACCGTCACCGTGTGGTGCGGCTGGTGCACGCGGTCCAGCAGGTCGTCCCAGCTGGCCCAGTCGACGTCGCGGAACGACAGGCCGAGCCGGCGCACCACGTACGCGTCCAGGCCCTCCCGGTGCAGCACCTTCGGGATGTCGTAGATGCTCGGCGCGTCCGGGGCGGCGACGACCGCCTCCCGGTCCACGTCGCAGTAGAGCGAGAGCTTCTCCTTGAGCTTGTCCGGGATCTCCCGGTCGCAGCGCAGCACGATCGCGTCCGGCTGGATGCCGATGTTGCGCAGCTGGGCCACCGAGTGCTGGGTCGGCTTGGTCTTCAGCTCCCCCGACGGGGCCAGGTACGGCACCAGGGAGACGTGCAGGTAGAAGCAGTTGTCCCGGCCCAGGTCGTGGCGGACCTGCCGGATCGCCTCGAGGAACGGCAGCGACTCGATGTCGCCGACGGTGCCGCCGACCTCGGTGATGACCACGTCCGGAGCCTGGCCGTCGCCGTCCGGGTCGGCCATGCCGAGGATCCGCGCCTTGATCTCGTTGGTGATGTGCGGGATGACCTGGACGGTGTCGCCCAGGTACTCGCCGCGCCGCTCCTTGGCGATCACCTCGGAGTAGATCTGGCCGGTGGTGACGTTCGCCTTGCCGGACAGGTTCCGGTCCAGGAAACGCTCGTAGTGCCCGACGTCCAGGTCGGTCTCGGCGCCGTCCTCGGTGACGAACACCTCGCCGTGCTGGAACGGGTTCATCGTCCCCGGGTCGACGTTGAGGTAGGGGTCGAGCTTCTGCATCACCACGCGTAGCCCGCGTGCGCTCAGCAGACTGCCGAGGCTGGAGGCGGTGAGGCCCTTACCCAGCGAGGAGGCGACTCCCCCGGTGACGAAAATGTGCCTGGTCGTCCGTGCTGAAGGGGCCAAGGCCTGCTCCCGTGTCGTCCGTCGCGGTCGTGCAGACCGCCGTGCCGATCAGCAAAGTGATCACGCGATCCACGGGATTCCACGCTAACACCTCCCCGGGCCGGACCCGCAGGCCGCACCCGAGGTCCCCCGCCAGGGCAGCCCCGGGGGGGTCAGGCCGTCGCAACCTCGGTTGACGCGCGGGGGCCCCGATCCGGCGTGTATCGGGCCGGGTCAGCGCCGCCGGCCTCGCCGGCCGGACCGGCCGGTGCCGAACCGGCCGGTGCCGGGCCGCCCGCCTGGGCCGCCGCCGCGTCCAGGTCGCCGCGATCCGGGGTTCGCGCGGACCCGCCGGGACGGCCATTGGCCGGGCCGCCGTCGGCTGGCTGGGTCCGGTCGGTGGAGTGGTCGAGCACCCGCAGCGCCGCGAGGGCCGCCATCGGCACCGCCAGCGCCCCGGCGGCCCCGGCGACGTCGAGGGCGGAGCCGCTGAGCACCCCACCGATGACGGCGGCCACCGCCGTGCCGGCCATCGCGGCCCGCATCGCCGGGTAGATGCCGAACAGCCGCATCAGCCCACCCCACGGCTGGAGCAACGCGAACCAGACCAGCAGGGCGCCGGCCAGGGCCAGCACGGTCAGCGGGCTGTTGACCAGCGTCTCGAAATTGGCGCCGCCGGACCGGTGCACGGTCAGCCCGCCGGTGCCGTCGCCGACGGCGGCCAGGAACCGGCCGAGGCTGCCCCGCTCGGTGGCCGGCCGGCGTAGGTCGATCACCGCGTAACCGATGGTGAGGGCCAGCCCGGCCATGGTGGCCCAGACCAGCCGGCTGACCGTCAGCCAGCCGCCGGTGCTGATCGCCGCGGCCACGCTCACCCCGGCGGTCAGCGCGATCGCGCCGATCGAGTCCGTCCCCAGGTACGGGCTGCCGACCACCACCACGGCGAGCCCGCCGACGGCGACCACCACCATGGGCCGCCACTGGCGGCGGACCCTCTGGGCCAGCCAACCGGCGCAGAGCAGCGACCCGGCGATGAACACGCCGAGCCCGACGGTGCCCAGGCCGGCGAACCGGCCGCCCTGCAGGGCCGAGTAGCCGACCACCCCGTTGAGCTGCAACCGGGCCCCGGTGAGCACGTCGGTGGCGACGACGAGGGTGGCCAGGCCGGCGACCGCGCCGAGTGGGCCGAGCGTCGAGGCGTGCCCGGGGGCGAACCGGACGGCGGCGGTCCCCCCGACCACCAGCAGCGCCGTCACAATGGCGAACCACCAGCCGGCGTGGTCGCCGCGCCACCACGGCACGACGTCGGCGAGCAGGGCCGCCGGCACGGCCAGTGCGACGGCGACGAGCAGCAGCTCCACGGTCGCCACCACCCGCCGGGGCACCGGCTTCGGGCCGACCGGCCCGGCGTGCCGGCGGGCGCGGCGCAGCAGCGGAAGCACCGCGAGGGCCAGCAACACCTGCGCGCCGGTGAGCAGGGCGAAGAACCAGCCGGCAACCCACCGCTGGGCGGCGGACTCCCGGTCGGCGTCGGCCGGTGCGGCGAGCGCGGCCGGCAGGTCCGCCGGCCGGCCGCCGACGGTGACCGCGGGCCGGCCGAGGAACAGCCGCTCCGGCATCGGCCGGCCGAGCGCGGCGAGGGCGGTCGGCGCCAGGTCGACCAGTTGCAGGTAGCCCTCCCGCCCGGTGGTGGGCGAGGTCAGCCAACCCCGCTCCCAGCCGGGGCCGTCGGCGACGGCGACGTGCAGCCGGGACGGCAGGCCGGTGTCGGAAACCCCGGCGACCAGCACCAGGGAGCGCGGGGGCCGGGCGGCGAGCACCCGGGCCAGGTCGGCGTCCGCCCGGCGGGCCTGATCGGCCCGGGCTGCCGGGTCCTCGCCGGAGACGGCACCGAGGTCGACGATGCTCAGCACGCAGGAGCCGAGCAGCGGGGCTGGGTCGTCGGGCAGCCGCGCGGCGTACCGGTCGACCCGGCCGAACGGGCGGGCGGCGGCCACCGCCGCGCCGGGGCCGACCGCGACCGAGCAGCGCACCGACTCGGACAGCGCGCCGGGCACCGCGCCCCAGGACCGGCGCTGCTGGTTGTACTGCACGACGCGCCCCTGGTCGGGCAGGTTCGCGCCGATGCCGTCGGGCTGTTCCACGGTCACTCCGGCGGACGGGCAGGCACCCGTGCCGCGGCTGCCGTTCCAGGCGGCGAAGTTGCCGGCGCCGAGGGTGAGCCAACCGTCGACGGGACAGGTGGGCCGGTGCGCGGAGCGCACCGACAGGGAGCCGATCGAGCCCTCCTGCGCCATCCGCCACAGCGTCGGGGTGGCCTGCGGGTCCACGTCGTCCCAGCGCAGGCCCGCCACCCCGGCCAGCACCACGAAGTCGGCGGTGCGCTTGGGGGCCTCCCCGGTCGGCCGCGCGGCGAGGGCGGCGACGCCGAGGACCACGACCATCAGGGTCAGCAGCGCCGGCGTTACTCTGCGCAGCATCAACGGTGTCCCGTCGACGGGGTGTCGGGGGTGGCCGGGCCGGCCGCTTCGGAGGCCAGCTCCGCGTAGAGCGCGGCCAGCTCGGCGACGGTGTCCGCCTCGGTCGGCCAGGTCCCGGCCCGTGCCACGCCGGCCCGGCCCAGTTCGGCCCGGCGGTCGGCGTCGTCGAGCAGCCCCCGCACGGCGGCGTCGACAGCGTCCACGTCGCCGGGGGGCACCAGCACGGCCGCGTCGCCGACCAGCTCCGGCAGGCCGCCGACGGCGGTCGCCACCAGGGGTACGCCGGCGTGCAGCGCCTCCTGGGCGAAGAGTTGGCGAGCCTCCCAGTCGCTGGTCACCACGGCCAGGTCGGCGCCGGCCAGCAGGTCGGCCACGTCGGTGCGGTGCCCGAGCAGGGTGACCGGGGCGCGGGCTGCGGAGACCCGGGCGGCCAGCGGCAGGTACGCCGGCCCGCTGCCGGCGATCACCACGACCGGCGGCGGGGTCCGGCCGCGCAACCGGGCAGCGACGTCGATGAGGACGTCGTACCGCTTCTGGGGGTGCAGCCGGCCGACCGAGACGATCAGCGGCTGGTCGGCGGCCACCCCGAACTCGGCGCGGACAGCGGCCCGGCGGCGGCGCGGCGCGGGCAGCGTCGGCGCGGCGACCGGGGCGAGCCGGGCGTCGGCGGCGCCGAGCGCGGCGGCCCGCTCGACCAGGTCGGTGGAGGCGCCGAGCGCGACCCGGACGCCCCGGGCGACGATCCGCTCGGCGAGACGGGACAGGGCGCCGCGCAACCCCCGGGCGAGGACCGCGTTGTGCCAGGTGACCACCAGTGGGGCCGCCGGCCTGGAGAGGACGGCGACCAGCCCGGCGCGCAGCCCGTGCGCGTGCAGCACCGCGACGGGCTCAGCGGCGGGCTCGGCGGCCAGCGCGCGGCGCAGCGCGGCGACCGCCCGGGCGTCGGCGGGGGTGGGGCTGGCCGGGATCTCCACCGGCCGGAACCGGGCGCCCACGCCGGTGAAGTCGAACTGCTCCTCGGTGGCGGCCGGACCGCAGACCAGCACCGGAGCGCCCGCCTCGGCTAGCCCGCGGGCGACGGAGCGGACGTGCTGGCCGACGCCGCCGGTGCTGGAGGCGAGCAGCAGTGCCACGGTGCCGTTTCGGCGGACGTTCGGCGTCGCGTCCGTCACCGCGACCACCCCCGGACCACCGCCGCCGTCGGCCCGCCGCACGTCGTCGCGCTCACCCGGACACCGTCTCCTTTCCGTCGCCCCGTTCCGGGGGGACCACGCCCTCCTGCCGAGGCCCAACGGCGCGCCCGGCTCCCCGGCCCGCCCCGCCCAGCCGGCGGCGCGCGGCGGCCAGCAGCGGCCGGACGTCCCGCCGGTCGGTCAGGTACACGACGGCGAGGAACACGATGCCGACCACGGCTGCGGACAGCATGCCCTGCACGAGTGCCGCTGGTGCCGTCGGGGTGCCGTCGCCGGCCCCGGCCAGCACCCGGGCGACGCCCGCCCCGGCGAGCGCGCCGAGCGCCCCGCCGAGCAGCCCGGCCACCCCGGCGCGGGCCCCGCCGGCCAGCGCGACGTGACCGGCCGCGCGGCGCACCGCGACCAGCAGCAGGGCGCCGAGCAGCAGCATCCCGGCCGAGTTGGCCAGGGTCACCGCGAGCACCCGGTCGGCGCGGGGCAGCAGCGCCGCGAGCGGGGCGACGGCCAATGGCACGGCGAGCCAGCCGACGCTGATCGCGGCGGTGGCCGGCCGGGTGTCGCCCCGGGCGTACAGGGCCCGGGAGAGCACCGCGAACAGCCCGTAGCCGAGCAGGCCCGGGGCGAAGCCGGCGATCCCGGCGGCGACCGGGGCGGGGTCGTCCGGGTAGAAGAACGCGGCGACCGGCGCTGCGGTGCCGGCCAGCGCCGCCGCGCCGAGGCAGCTGAACAGGAACACACCACGGGTGGTCGAGGCGAGGGTGCGCCGGTACGCCTCCTCGTCGCCGGCCGCCGACGCCGCCGCCAGGGTCGGGTACGCGGCGACCGCGAGGGGCACGGCCAGCACCGCCCAGGGCAGCAGGTACATCGTCTGGGCCAGGTTGAACACCTGTGGCGAGCCGGTGGGGCCGCCCGAGACGCTCTTGATGATCACCGCGAGGGCGAGTTGCTGGGCGGTGACGGTTACCGCCCCGGCCACCGCTAGGCCGCCGACCCGGGCCCGGGTGTCGGCGTCGAACGCGTACCCGGGGCGCAGCCGCAGGCCCAACCGGCGCAGTGGGATCAGCAGCGACAACGACAGCACCACCACGCCGAGGGTGGTGCCGGCGGACAGCGCCAGCTCACCGGCCCGGCTCACCCCGGCGATGGTGGCCCCCCGTCCCTCGGTGCCCCCGAAGGCCAGGTACACCACGATCACGGTGAGGCTGGACAGCAGCGGGGCGATGACCGGCCAGGCGAACCGGCGGTGCGCCTGGAGCACCCCGGTCAGCACGATGCCGATGCCGTAGAGCGGCAACTGGGGGGCGAAGACCCGCAGCATCCGGGCGCCTGCGGCCAGCTCCGTCGGGCTGCGCCCGGAGCTGATCGCCTCGACGATCGGGCCGGCCAGCAACGCGACCGCCACGGCCAGCGGCACCAGCAGGGTCACCGTCCAGGTCAGCAGGGCCCCGGTTGTCGCGCCCACCGCCCGCCGGTCCCCCGCCGCGACCGGGCCGGCCAGCAGCGGTACGACCAGACTGGCCAGCGCCCCACCGGCCACGATCTCGAAGATGATGTTCGGCACGGTGTTCGCGATCACGTACATGCCGCCGAGATCGCTGCGCTCCATCACCAAGGTGAACGCGGCCGTGCGGCCGAAGCCGGCGAGCCGACTGACCACCGTGAGCACGGCGATCAACGCGGCCGCTCCGGCCACCCGGCCGGCGCCGGCGAGGGGTGCCGGAGTCTTCACGTCAGTCGGTGCGCCGGCCCAGTGCGTCCAGCTCGCGCAGGCCCGGGGTGGCCTGGATGACCTGGGTGAAACTGACCTTCTCGCTGACCGCGGTGAGCCCGGCGAGCACGGCGAGCGCGCCGGCCCGGCCGAGCGGCCCGGTGCGGGCCGCGAGGGCCACCCCGAGCAGCGCGCCGAGCGCGTTGGCCCCGCCGTCGCCGATCATCACCTGCTCGTCGAGGTCGTCGCTGAGCAGGCCGGCGGCGGCGCCCACCGCACCGGCGGCGATCCCGCCGTGCGGCCCGCGCGCCAGGGGCGCGCCGAGCAGCAGGCCGGACTTCAGGGCCCGCCCCGGCCGCAGGTCGAGCAGGTTGAGCAGGTTGGCCGTGCCGGCGATCACCCCGGCGCCGAGCAGCACGTCGACGGTGCGGCCGACCGCGCCGTGGCGCTGCCGGCGGGGATGGGCGGCGACGGTGGGGTCGGCGGCGAGCAGCGCGGCGGCGCCGAGACCGGCTGCGCCCACTCCGACGATCTTGACGAGGCCGGCGGTGACCCGCCCCTCCCGCAGCGCGGCGAGGTGCCCGGCGAAGCCCTTGGCGGCCTTCTGCTCCGGCCGGGCGCCGACCATGTCGTCGTAGACGCCGACCGCTCCCCCGCCCACGCCGGCCACCAGCGCGGCGGCGCCTGCGGGCCCGCTGGGCGCGCCGAGCGCGCCGGCCGCGGCGGCGCCGGCGGCGAGCGCCGGGCCGGCGGCCAGGGTGAGGGTGCGGCCCCGGAAGTTGGTGCGTTCCAGGGCCGGGGCGACCGGCGAGGTGCGCACCTCGCGCAGCGCGTACCGGGCGGCGGCGGCGCCGGCCCCGGCAATCAGCAGGCGGCCCAACAGGCTCACGCAATCACCCCGTTCAGGACGCCGCCGACGTGGCGGGCGGGATCGGACAGCCGGGTACGTCGTTCGCTCACTGGGGCAGTCTAGGCACCAGTGCGGTGGCATTGTCGCCTACGCCGTACTGGCCGGCCTTCTTCTCGACGACCTGCTGCACCAGCGCCAGGCTGGTGACCAGTTGCCCCTGCGTGGTGTTGGCGTCGTCGACGGTGGAGATGGTCTGCGACAGCACCGGGTCGCCCCGGACCACCGATACCACGTTCCCGCCCTCCGAGCCGGTGCCGGCCACCACGATCGCGCCGGCCCGGTCGAACTGCTCGGCGACCTTGACCACCGACTCGTCCTTCTTCGCCGAGTCCTTGTCCACGTACGGCTGCCCGCTGACCAGCACCACCGCCTCGGCCGGCCCGGTCACCTTCTCGTCGGTCGTCAGGTAACCGGTGTTGGTGTACGACGCCAGCACCGCCCTACGGTCGGCCTCGGTGGCGGGGGTGCCGCCGGCCCGGTCCAGCAGGACGCTGGCCAGCAGGGCGCTGGAGGTCTCGACGCCATGGCCGTTGCCGGGCAGGCCGGAGGCGGGGGCGCTGGGCCGGGCGGCGGTGACAGCCAGTTCCATCAGGTTGCTGTTGTTGTCCGGGTCGATGAACTTGTCCTGGAGGTCGACCCGACCGGTGACGGTGGCCCCGGCGGTCCGGAGCATCTTCAGCACGCCCTCGGCGTGCTCCCGCCCGCTGGGCAGGTCGAGCACCAGCACCCGGCGGCCGGCGAGCTTGCCCGACAGCACGATCGGGGCGATCTCGGCGGCGAACTGCTCCTCCATCTCCAGTTCCTTCTGCATGCTGTTGACCATCTGGCGCCTCTGCTGGTTGTCCTTGCTCAGCTCGTTCACGCGCTCCTTGAGCGAGTCGGCCACCGGGCCGTTGAGGGCGGCCGTGCCGACCACCAGGCCGATGGCCAACGCCAGGAAGACCGCGGTCAGGGACACCACGTGGTAGCGAAAGTTGATCACGCTTGCAGCCTCTTGATCGGTCGGGAGCTAGAAGAGCTGGCCGAGCTGGAACACGAAATTGTTCCACCATTCGCTGACCACGCCCAGATATGCCTTGCCGACGGTGGAGACCGCCACGGCGGAGGCCATCGCCGCCACCGCCGCGAGCACCAGCAGCAGCAGGGAGGAGCCGGAGATGCTCTGCCGGTAGAGCCGGCTGACGCCCTTGGCGTCCACCAGCTTCCCGCCGACCTTGAGCCGGGTGAGGAACGTCGAGGCCATCCCGCCCCGGCCCTTGTCGAGGAACTCGACCAGGGTGGCGTGCGTGCCGACCGCCACCAGCAGCGAGGCGCCCTTCTCGTCGGCCAGCAGCATCGCCAGGTCCTCGCTGGTCGCCGCCGCCGGGAAGGTGATCGCCGGGACGCCCAGCCCGTTGACCCGGGGCAGCCCCGGCGCCCGCCCGTCCGGGTACGCGTGCACGACCACCTCGGCGCCGCAGCGCAGCACGTCGTCGGTGACCGAGTCCATGTCCCCGATGATCATGTCGGGGGTGTAGCCCGCCTCCACCAGCGCGTCCGCCCCGCCGTCCACGCCGATCAGCACCGGCTTGAACTCCCGGATGTACGGGCGCAGCACGTCCAGGTCGTCCTTGTAGTCGTAGCCGCGCACCACGATCAGACAGTGCCGGCCCTGGATCTGGGTCTGGATCTCCGGCACGCCGACGCCGTCGAGGAGCAGGTCGCGTTCCTGCCGGAGGTAGTCCATGGTGTTGGCGGCGAACGCCTCCAACTGCACCGACAGCCCCTCCCGGGCGTCGGCCATCGCCTTGGCCACCGTCTCGGTGTCCTGGAGGGCGCCGTGCGCGACCGGCTCGCCGCCGACGTAGACGGTGTTGCCCTCGATCCGGACGGTGTCGCCCTCCCGGACCTGCTCGAAGATCCCCTCACCGAGGTCGTCCAGGAGCGGGATGCCGCCGGCGACCAGCACCTCGGGGCCGAGATTCGGATACCGGCCGGAGACCGATGGTTTGGCGTTGAGCACGGCGGCGACCCCGACGGCGACCAACGAATCGGCCGCCACCCGGTCCAGGTCGACGTGGTCGATGATCGCGATGTCGCCCGGGCGCAGCCGGCCGACCAGGCGTTTCGTCCGGCGATCGAGGCGCGCGGTGCCGAGGACTGTGTCCGGTTCCGCGCTCCGGTTCCGGCGCAACGTGGGTAGACGCATCGTGACCATCCTGGCATGTGAGGCAGGCAATTCTGTCGCGACATGCCTGGGCAGGGCCGCCTACCCAGGGAAGCACACCGCAGCGCACACTGGTGTGCCTGCGCTCACAATCGGCCGCGGTCAGGGCCGCCTTTCCCGAGCCGCGACGGCCAACAGCTCCTCCGCGTGGGCGATACCCAGATCCGAGTCCGGCAAACCCGCCAGCATCCGGGCCAGCTCGCGGGCCCGCGCGGTGTCCTCCACCACCCGCACCCCGCTGGTGGTGACCGCGCCCCCGGTGTCCTTCGCCACCACCAGGTGCCGGTCCGCGAACGCGGCCACCTGCGGCAGGTGGGTGACCACCAGCACCTGGTGACTGCGGGCCAGCCGGGCCAGCCGACGGCCGATCTCCACCGCCGCCTGGCCACCGACACCCGCGTCGACCTCGTCGAAGACCAGGGTGGGCGGGCCACCGGAACCGGCGAAGACCACCTCGATGGCGAGCATCACCCGGGACAGCTCACCGCCGGACGCGCCGCGCTGCAACGGCAGCGACGGTGCGCCCGGATGGGCCAGCAGCCGCAGCTCCACCTCGTCACCGCCGTCCGGACCCACTCCGACCTCGACGCCATTGACCGGCAGGCTCGGCTCCGACTTCCCCACCGATCGGGGCAGCACCGCCACCTCGATCCGGGCGTGCGGCATGGCCAGCCCGGCCAGCTCGACGGTGACCTGCTCGGCGAACCGGGTCGCCGCCTCCTGTCGGGATGTCGACACCCGCCCGGCCAGCTCGGCCACCTCACCGGCCAGCCGGGACGCCTCCCGGCCCAGTTCGTCGAGGAACTCGTCGGAGGTGCCCAGGTCGGAAAGCCGGACGCGGGCCCGCTCCGCCCAGGCGACCACCCCGTCGACGTCGTCGGCGTACTTGCGGGTCAGCCCCCGCAGCGCCGCCCGCCGCTCGTAGATGGTCTGCAACCGCGCCGGGTCGGCGTCCAGCGCCGCCAGGTACGCCGACAGCTCGGCGGAGACGTCGGCGACCAGAGTCGCCGCTTCCTCCAGCCGGGCCGCCAGGTCGCCCAGGGCCGCGTCGGTGCCGGCCTGCGCCTCCAGCGTGCGCCGGGCCAGCCCGAGCAGCGCCGTGGCGTCCGGCGTCTCGTCAGTCGACTCGGCACCGCCGGCCACGCACTGGTGCGCCGTCTGCGCCGCCGTGCGCAGCCCCTCGGCGTGCTCCAGGCGCTGCGCCTCCGCCTTCAGCTCGTTGTCCTCACCCGGCTGCGGGTCGACCCGGCTGATCTCGTCCAGCCCCAGCCGGAGCAGGTCGGCCTCCTGGCTGCGGGCCCGGGCGTTGCGCCGCCGGTCGGCCAGGTCCTCGACCACCGTCCGCCACCGGGTGTACGTCTCGCGCAGCGCGTCTGTCAGCTTCTCGTGCTCCGGCCCGGCGAACCGGTCCAGCGCGGCCCGCTGCTCGGTCGGTCGCAGCAGGCGCAGTTGGTCGGACTGGCCGTGCACCGCCACCACCTGCTCGCCGACCTCGCCGAGCATCGCCACCGGCATGCTGCGCCCGCCCAGGTGCGCCCGGGAGCGCCCCTCCAGGGTGACCGTCCGGCTCAGCAGCAGCGCGCCGTCGTCGTCGGGCTCGCCGCCGGCGTCGATGACCCGGGCGTGCACGGCCGCCGCGACCCGACCGACGAGGCGCAGCCGCCCCTCGACCACCGCACGGCCCGGCTGGGCGCGCACCCGGCCGGCGTCGGCCCGGCCACCGAAGAGCAGGCCGAGACCGGTCACCACCATCGTCTTGCCGGCACCGGTCTCGCCGGTGATGACGTTCATCCCACCGGCCAACGGCAGCGTGGTGTCCTCGATGACGCCCAGTCCGGTGATGCGCAGCTCTTCCAGCACAGCACCCGACAGTAGACGCGGTCCCCGACAGTTGACCAGCCGGCGCGGCCGGGACGCGGCGCCGACCCGGGCGAACACCCGCCCCGGCGCCGCCCCCGGCCCGCCGTCCAGCCTGCTGGTCACCGTCGGCGGGACGCCGGGGAGACCTCGCTCACCTACGGTTGCCCCGCCAGCCGTGCACCGGCAGCCCGAACTTCGCCACCAACCGGTCGGTGAACGACCGGGCCTGCAGCCGCACCACACACACCGGCAACGCGCCACGACGCACCGTGACCCTGGCACCCGGCGGCAGGTCGTACACGCGCCGGCCGTCGCAGCAGAGCACCGCCAGGGTGGTGAACGGGTCCACCGTGATCGAGAACGTCGACGTCGGCGAAGTGACCAGGGGCCGGCTGAACAGCGCGTGCGCGCTGATCGGCACCAACAGCAGCGCCTCCACCTCCGGCCAGACCACCGGCCCGCCACCGGAGAACGCGTACGCGGTGGAGCCGGTCGGTGTCGCGCACACCACGCCGTCGCAGCCGTACCGCGACAGCGGCCGGCCGTCCACGTCGACGAGGAGCTCCAGCATCTGGGCCCGCTCGCCCTTCTCGACGCTGATCTCGTTGAGCGCCCAGGACTCGATCGTCGGGCCGCCGTCGAACTCCGCGGTCACGTCCAGGGTGAGCCGTTCGTCCACCGTGTAGTTGCGCTCGACCACGTCGCGCACCGCCACGTCGAGGTCGTCGATCTCCGCCTCGGCGAGGAAGCCGACCTTGCCGAGGTTGATACCGAGCAGCGGCACCTTCGTCGGGCGGGCCAGCTCGGCTGCCCGCAGGAACGTGCCGTCCCCGCCGAGGGCGAAGACGATCTCCGCGCCCTGTGCGGCCTCGGGGCCGGTCACCGGCACCACGCCGGGCAGGTCCAGGTCCTCGGCCTCCTCGGCCACCACCCGCACCTCGAAGCCCGCGGCGATCAGGTCCGCTGCGACCGCCCTGGCGTGCTCGGTGCTGCGGCGCCGGCCCGTGTGCGTCACGAGCAGCGCGGTACGACTCACCGGATCCCTCGCGCTCACCCTGCCACCTCCTCCGGGGCCGTTTCCGGCTCCTGCGGGGCCGCGTCCGGCGTGCTGCCGGACGGGGGCGGGCCCTGCGGGCCGGCCGCCACGACGGCCCGCACCCGCTGCGGGTCGGCCGTCGACGCGCCCCGGCGTAACCATACGAAGAACTCGACGTTGCCGCTGGGCCCCGGCAGTGGGCTCGCGGTAACGTCCGCCAGACCCAGGCCGAGCGTGGCCGCCGCCGCCGCCACATCGAGGACGGCCTCGGCGCGCAACGCCTCGTCGCGCACCACCCCGCCGGCGCCGACCCGGTCCCTGCCCACCTCGAACTGGGGCTTGACCATCAGCGCCAGGTCGCCGTCGGGCCGGGTGCAGGCGGCCAGCGCCGGCAGCACCAGCCGCAGCGAGATGAACGACAGGTCGGCCACCGTCAGGTCGACCTGCCCGCCGATCACCTCCGGGGTCAGGGTGCGGACGTTGGTGCGTTCGAGGACGCGTACCCGGTCGTCGGTGCGCAGCGACCAGGCGAGCTGGCCGTACCCGACGTCCACGGCGACCACCTCGGCCGCGTCGGCGCGCAGCAGGACGTCGGTGAAGCCGCCGGTCGACGCGCCGGCGTCGAGGCAGCGGCGGCCGGCCACCCGCAGCCCGCCCGGGGTGAACGCGGCAAGCGCGCCGGCCAGCTTGTGCCCGCCCCGGGAGACGTACTCCGAGACGGGGTCGGCACCGGTGACCAGCAGCGGGTCGGCGGGGTCGACCATCGCGGCGGCCTTGCGGGCCGGCACCCCGCGAAGCCGGACCCGCCCGGCCTCCACGAGCGCGGCGGCCTGCTCCCGGGAGCGGGCCAGCCCGCGGCGGACGAGTTCGGCGTCGAGCCGGGTGCGACGTGCCATGGGAAGGTTCTCCGGTCGGTCAGGCCTGGTCGATGGTGGCGAGCGTCTCGCGCAGCGTCTGGTACGCCGCCTCGTACTGCGGGATCTGGTCTGCCGGCGAGAGCGCCGCGGCGTTCGCCATCGCCTGGACGGCGGCGTCCACCGCCGGGTGCCGGACCGCCCCGTCGTCGTCGACGCCGACCGGGCGCGGCGACGGACCCGGCCGGGGACCGGGCGGCGGGCCCGGCCGGAACGGCGCGCTCACCGCTCGCCTCGGCCCGTCGCGGGTACGTTCACTTCGCGCCGCCGGGCTGCTGCTTGCGCGGCACCGCCTTCACCGGCCGGGCCGGCTCCGCGCCACCCTCGTCGGTACCGGTACGGCTCACCGTGGCCTGCGGCTTGCGGGCGATGGTCTTCTTCGCGACGGCCTTCTTGGCCACCGTCTTCTTCGTCACGGCCTGCGTCGCCACCGCGTCCGGGGCGGCGGGGCCCGTCGGCTCCACGGCGGCGGAGGGCAGGGGGGCCGGCTCCGCCGCGCCGGCCGGCAGTGCGGACCCGACGGGTGCGGCCGGGCCCGCCTTGGCCTCCCGGAGCTGACGCTCCAACTCGTGCACCCGGCGGGTCAGCTCGGCCACCTCGTCGGCGGCCGCCAGTCCCACCGCGCCGAGCGCGCGGTCCACCTCGAAGCGCACCAGTTTGGTCAGCGCCTCCCGGTTGGCCACACCGGTCGAGACCAGCTCCTCGGCGAGGGCCTGGAGCTGGGTGGCCGTCGCCTCACCGGAGCCGACCAGCCGGCGTACGACGTCCTGGGCCTTCTTCCGGGGGGCCTCCGTCAGGCCCATGGCCAGTCCGAGGTAGGCGCGCCACGCGTCCTGCATGCCTGAGTCCTTCCACGGGGGTGGGGTTTCAGGTGTCACGCTACCGGGCGCCGCGCGACGCCCATTGCGGTACGGTGCCGGGAAACGGGCGTGGCGAGGTGTGAGGAGACGATGTGGCCAGCGTGGACGAGTGCCGGCAGGCGTTGCAAAATCTGGCCGCCCGGCTGGACCGCAACGCCGAGACCGTGCGGGGGCGGATCGACCTGGACCGCACTCTGGCCTGCCGGGTGACCGATCTGGGTGCGGCCTTCCACGGCCGACTCGCCGACGGGCGGCTGCTCGACCTGACCGACGGCGACGACCCGAAGGCGAAGATCGCGCTGAGCACCAGCAGCGACAATCTGCTCGCCCTCGTCCGCGGCGAGCTCGACGTCACCCGGGCGGTGGCGTCCAAGCAGGTCTCGATCAAGGCGAACCCGTTCGACCTGCTGAAGCTCCGCAAGCTGCTCTGACCGGCCGGGACGCCGGTCCCCGGATCAGTCCGTCAGGCCGAGGTCGGCCAACGCCTCGATGGCCTCCGGCGACCCCGCCCGGACCGCCGGGCCGGCGTCCGCCGCCCACGCGACGGCGCAGAGGGCGGCCAGGGCGTCCAGCGGCCGTCCCGCCCCGGTCAGTTCCAGCACGCCGTCGTCGGCCACGGTCGCCGACCAGCCACCGGTCTCCGGGTCGCCGGGAACCCGGACCACCGCCGCCGGGTCGAACAGCCCGGCCAGATCGACCGAGACGTACGTCGGGCGACGCGCCGGGGCTGCGGCCAGCAGCTCGGGCACATCGCTGACGCCGGTGAGCACCAGCAGGCTGTCCAGCCCGGCCCGGCGCGCACCCTCGATGTCGGTGTCCAGCCGGTCGCCCACCACCAGGGCGCGCCCCTCACCGGCCCGGCGGGCGGCGGTGGCGAACAGCGCCGGCTCGGGCTTGCCCACCACCACGTCCGGTTCCCGGTCGAGCGCGGTGCGCAGCACGGCCACCAGCGATCCGTTGCCCGGCAGCGGGCCACGCCCGCTCGGCAGGGTGCGGTCGGTGTTCGTGGCGATCCAGATCGCGCCCGCCCGCACTGCCAGCGACGCCTCGGCCAGGTCCGCCCAGCCGACCTGTGGGCCGTACCCCTGCACCACCGCGGCCGGGGCGTCGTCGGCGTGGGAGACCGGGCGCAGCCCGACCGCGCCGACCTCGGCGCGCAGCGCCTCCGCCCCCACCACCAGGACAGCCGCGCCGGCGGGCAGCCGCTCCGCCAGCAGTTCGGCAGAGGCGGCTGCCGAGGTCAGCACCTCCTCCGGGGTGGCGGGCACGCCCATCCCGGTGAGCAGGTCGGCGACCTCGCTGGAACGACGGGACGCGTTGTTCGTGGCGTACGCGACCGCCCGTCCCTCCGCGCGCAGCCGACCCACCGCCGCGACGGCGCCGGGGATCGGCCGGTCGATCAGGTAGATCACCCCGTCCAGGTCGAAGACGACCAGCGAGTACCCGTCGGCCAGCCGACCCCCGGCGTCCGTGGTCACCGCTGGTCCGTACCCGATTCGCGGTCGCCGGCTGGCTTTTCGCCACGCGCCGACCCGGGCGGGGCGGCAACGGTGCCGGCCTCGTCGTCGGTCAGCTCGTCCCCGGCCGGGTCGTCGGCGCGCCGCCCGTCGACACCCTCGTCCTCGTCCTCGTCGTCCTCGTCCTCGTCGTCTTCGTCGCGGTCGGCGGCGGCGGCGTCCGAAGAGTCGAGGTCCTCGTCCCGGTCCTCGGCACCGAGGGCGTCCTCGTCGTCCGCCCCGCCGGCGACCGGCTCAGCCGGCACCGCGCCCGGGCTTCCCGGCCCGGCAGCGATCTCCTCGGCCGGCTCGTCGTCCTCGTCGTCGCCCTCGATCTGCACCCCGTCGAGTTCGAGCAGCCGCTCGGCCGCGTCGGTCTCGCCGTCGGTGTCGACCTCGGACGCCCGGGAGAACCACTCCCGGGCCTCCTCGCGCCGCCCGACCGCGAGCAGCGCGTCGGCGTACGCGTACCGGAGCCGGGCAGCCCACGGGTCGGTCGCCTCGCTCGTCAGCTCACGAACCTGGAGCATCGCCACCGCGGCGTCCTTCTGGCCGAGGTCACCACGGGCGCCGGCGGCCACGATCAGCAGCTCGATCGCAACGGCCTGGTCCAGCTTCTCCTGGTCGGCGCCCCGGAACAGGTCGATCGCCCGTTCCGGCCGCCCGAGCGCCCGCTCGCAGTCGGCGAGCACCGCCAGGTGGCTCTGCAAGCCGGTCATCCGGTGGTACGTGCGCAGCTCGGCGATGGCCGTCTGCCACTCCCCCGTGTGGTACGCGGCCAACCCGACCGCCTCCCGGACCGCCGAGATCCGCGACGCGAGCCGCCGGGCGGCCATCGCGTGTGCCAGCGCCTCGACCGGAGCCTCGTCGATCAGCTGGCCGGTCGCGACCAGGTGCCGGGCGACGGTGTCCGCCACCGGCTTGGCCAGCGAGAGCAGCTCGGCGCGGACCGTCGAGTCCAGGTCGGTCGCGACGATCTCGTCCGGCAGCGCGGGCGCGTCCGTCGTACGGTCGCCCTCCGCCGATCCGGCGCGGTCCCGCCGGTCGTCGCGGGCGGGGCCGGCGGTGTAACCGCCTTCCCGTCGCCGGTCCTCGGGAGCACGGCGGTCGTCGCGGCGCGGACGCTCGCCCTGACCGGCCCGGTCACCGCCACCCTCGCGGGAGCCGGACCGGAAGCCACCCTCACGCGAGCCACCGCCCTGGTACCCGCCCTCACGACGGTCACCGCCGCGGAAGCCGCCCTCACGCGCCGGGCCACCCTCACGCGGGCCGGAACGGAAGCCACCTTCACGACGGTCACCGCCGCGGAAGCCGCCCTCACGCGACGGGCCACCCTCACGCGGGCCAGACCGGAAACCACCCTCACGCGAGCCACCACCCTGGTACCCGCCCTCACGACGGTCACCACCACGGAAGCCACCCTCACGCGACGGGCCACCCTCACGCGGGCCAGACCGGAAGCCACCCTCACGGGAGCCACCACCCTGGTACCCACCCTCACGCGAGCCGGAACGGAAACCGCCCTCACGACGGTCACCACCGGATCCACCTTCACGCGGACCAGACCGGAAACCACCCTCACGCGAGCCACCACCCTGGTACCCACCCTCACGCGAGCCGGAACGGAAACCGCCCTCACGACGGTCACCACCACGGAAGCCACCCTCACGCGGGCCAGACCGGAAGCCACCCTCACGGGAGCCACCCTCACGCGGACCGGAACGGAAGCCACCCTCACGGGAGCCGCCGCTCTGGTACCCGCCCTCACGCGGGCCGGAACGGAAACCACCCTCACGACGGTCGCCGCCGCGGAAGTCGCGGCCTTCACCGCGCGGTGCACCGCGGCTGTCGCCATCTCGGCGGTCGCTGCCGCCAGCGGGGCGGGAGTCGTCACGGGAAGCACCCCGGAACCCGCCCTCGCGGCGGTCACCGCCACGGAAACCACCGCCCTGGCCGCCGTGCTGACCACCGGCTCGATCGCCGCGGTACGGGGGACGGTCGTCGCGTCGGGGCGCCCCGTCACGTCGGTCGGAGCGGTCTTCGGAACGACGAGGACGGTCGCCGTCGTGCGGTCCTGAACTCACAGGTACATCCTTCCTGATTGCGCCGGAACCGACGCTACGCAGTCGAGGGCCGACCCGGGGGGGGCGGCCCTCGACTGGAAAGAATGTCCGGCGGTGTCCTACTCTCCCACACCCTCCCGAGTGCAGTACCATCGGCGCTGGAGGGCTTAGCTTCCGGGTTCGGAATGTAACCGGGCGT
>NZ_JBIATC010000026.1:0-43773 GCF_042891255.1 Micromonospora sp. NPDC001898
GTCGACTGCTGTCTTACCGGGAGCCTCGTCCTATGTCGACACGGGCTCCCCGCACCCACCGTGACCAGCACCATCACGATGGAAAAGCCTCAGTGATCACCGACAGTCTCTTCGGAGGACACCATCTGGTGCTTTTCGGCCTCCGACAGGCGCAACCGCGTATACCCAGGGCCGATCATTTCGCCAAGCGCAGCAAAGAATGCGCCGGTTACAACAGCCGTGTGCGCCGCCGCGATCAACTCGTGCCGGTCTCGGCCTTTTGCACCAAGGCATCGGTTCTGGGCCCTCTCGACGATGGAGCTGATCTGGTAAACCAGCTCGTTCTTCTGGTCGATCCAGCCCCACGCGGCGCCGATTACCGAAGCGGATGGCGCTAGCCCGACCCCTCCGCTGGCTAGGGCCGCCACACCTAGGAGCCGGCTGAGCCGGGCGCTCCAGCCGGCGTCGTTCTCGCCTAGAACCTTGCACGCGGCATCGAACGACATGGCGGAGCTACCCACCGGGACCTCCTCGCAACAGTGACGGGACCCGACCCACCGTAGTACGGGCGGGCATGTCGCATTGCCCGTGGACAGGCGCGCCGAGCCCGACTCATTCGATGAAGCCGTCATGTTGTTTCGACGAGGCGTGAACATTGGGGTTGAGATGGCGTTGACGGCCAAACTCGCGGGTCATCGCTCCAACGGGGGCGCTCCCTCGCTACCCGCATCACTTCCTGGTCAGGCAGGGGCGACGGTCGAAACCCTCGACTATTACGCGCCGTCCCCAACAGCCAAGGTTGCGCGACAGAATCTAGCCGGCGGACTAACCGGCGGCGGTGTCCCGGACCGCCTCGGCGAAGACCTCGGAGCGGTGCTCGAAGTTGCGGAACCGCCCGTAGCTGGGCGCGGCCGGGGAGAGCAGCACCACCCCGTCGGCCGGGGTCACCTCCCGGGCCCGGCGCACGGCGGCGACCAGGTCCTCGACCACCTCGGTACGCACCTTCGGCAACCCGGCGAGGGCACCCACGATCCGCTCCCCGCTGTCCGGGATGCCGAGCACGGTCAGCTCCCGCTCGGTCAGGTGCTCGCGCAGCGGCGTGTAGTCCAGCCCCCGGTCGGTGCCCCCGACGATCACCGTCAACGGCCGCCCCTCGTACGCGTCGATCGCGTGCATCGCCGCGTACGGGCTGGTGGCCAGGGTGTCGTCGACGAAGGTCAACCCGGACGGGTCGGCGATCTCGGTGAGCCGGTGGGCCAGCCCCTGGAACCCGGCGACCGCGACGGCGAGGGTGTCCTTCCGGGCCACCACGTCCACGCCGATGGCGTCGAGCACGGCGAGTGCGACGCACAGGTTGCCCTCGTTGTGCCGGCCCACCAGGGGCAGCACGGCGCGGGGGAACAGTGGGCGGTCGGCGAGGTGGAACCAGGGTGCGCCGTCCGGGCCGGTGGCCACGTGGGTGGTGTCCGGGGAGCCGGCGCGCACGGCCGACCGGTCTCCCAGCTCGGCGGCGAGCCGCGGGTCGGCGCCGTTGACCACCGCGGTCTCCGGCCCGTACGCCAGCAGGTTGAGCTTGTCCCGGTAGTACTCCCGTTCGCCGCCGTGCGCGTCCAGGTGCTCGGGAAAGAGTGAGGTGACCACCGCGACCCGGGGCGAGTCGGTCAGGTCGGTGCACTGGTAGCTGGACAGCTCCAGCACGTACAGGTCGGCCTCGGGCAGGTCCAGCAGCGGCACCCCGATGTTGCCGCCGAAGACGTTCGGCCGGTCGACCGCGGTGAGCAGGTGGCTGATCAGGCTGGACGTGGTGGACTTGCCCTTGCTGCCGGTCACCCCGACCGTACGCCGGGCGTGGTCGGCCATCCACAGTGCGCTGCCCTGGGTGACGGTGACACCCCGGCGGCGCAGCTCGACCATCCACGGGTGGGTGTTCGGCACCCCGGGCGAGCGGACCACCACGTCGGCGGCGGCCAGTCGGGCGAGGCCCTCCTCCCCGGTGACCAGCGGGGCCGCCTCGGCCAGCGGTCCCTCCCACGGCAGGGCGAGGAAGTTGGCGCTGTCGTCCACGGCGACCAGGTCGGCCGGGCCGTGCGCGGCGATCGCGGTCACCGCCGCCCGGCCCTCCCGGCCGGCCCCCCAGACGGCGACGGCACGTCCGCGCAGGTCAGACAGACGCACAGGTGTTCTCCTCGGGCTGGGGGACGGTCGGCGGCCCGGTCCGGCGCAGCCGGGCACGGCCGGACGAACCAGGGCCTAGTATGGCGTGTGCCCAACGAGCAGCTGCGGCGGATGGACGCCTTCACCTTCCCGTCCTACTCGATCGACCTCGCCACCGGCGAGGCGTTGTTCGACTACGCCCTGACCGGCCCCGACGGCGAGCAGCGGTTCACCGAGGTGATCACCCTGCCGCTGCCGGCCGGGCCGCCCTCGGACGCCACCGTGGCCACCCTGGGCCGGGTCCTGGAGTTGCTGCACGTCGTCGCCGGCGTCAGCTACTACAAGGCCGCCGCGCCGCCCAGGCTGGTGCTGCCGGCGCCGCTCGGCCCGGCCGCCGCCGATCTGGTCACCGCCGTCTACACCAGGGGTCTCGCCGAGTACGCGTACCGCAACCAGCTCCCGCACGTGCTGGAGCTGACCCCGGAGGTCCCTTCGGGCTCGGTGTCGCCCGCCCGCGAGTACGACAACTCCGACCTGCGCCCCCTGTCGGCCGTCGGCGGCGGCAAGGACTCCATCGTCAGCCTGGAGGCGCTGCGCCGGGCCGGCCTCGACCCGGTGCCGTTCTCGGTGAACCCGAACCACGTCATCGTCTCCGTCAACGAGGCGTCCGGGCTGGCTCCCCTTGCCGCCCGGCGGCGGCTCGACCCGGTGCTGTTCGACCTCAACGCGGCCGGCGCGCGCAACGGCCACATCCCGGTCACCGCGATCAACTCGCTGATCGCGGTCGCCACGGCGGTGCTCAACGGGCTCGGCCCGGTGGTGATGTCCAACGAGCGGTCCGCGTCCGACCCGAACCTGGTCTGGAACGGGCACGAGATCAACCACCAGTGGTCCAAGGGGGTCGAGGCGGAGGGGCTGCTGCGGGCGGCGCTGGCCGAGCACGCGGGGCTCACCGAGCCGTACTTCTCGCTGCTGCGCTCCCTGTCCGAGCTGCACATCGCCCGGCTGTTCGCCGCGATCGACCGGTACGACGACGTGGTGACGAGCTGCAACGCCGCGTTCAAGCTGCGCGACGCGAGCGAGCGGTGGTGCCGCGACTGCCCGAAGTGCCGGTTCGTCTTCCTCGCCATGGCGCCGTTCATGCCCCACGAGCGGATCATCCACATCTTCGGCGGCGACCTGCTCGCCGACGAGGCCCAGATCCCCGGGTACCGGGAACTGCTGGGCGTGGACGGGCACAAGCCGTTCGAGTGCGTCGGCGAGGTCGAGGAGTCGGTGGTGGCGCTCAGCCTGCTGGCCGAGCAGGACCAGTGGCGCGAGGCCCCGATCGTCCGCGCCCTGGTCGACGCGATCCCGGAAACCGCCTGGTCGGCGGCGGCCAACTCGGACGTCTTCACCCCTGGCGGCCCCAACCACATCCCCACCCCCTACGCCAAGGCCCTAACCGCCCTAACCTGACCCACCCCCACCCCCCGCCCCGCCCCGCCCGGCCCCACCCCCGCCCGGCCCTGTTGATCATGAAGTTATTGCCGTCCGGCCCGGCGTGTCGTAGCAATAACTTCATGATCAACGGGATCGGGGAGGGAGGGCCGGGGAGGGTCAGGGTGGGGGGTCAGGGGGTGCGGACGGCGTCCAGGGCGAGCAGTGCGACGTGCAGGGAGATGCACGCCTCCACGGAGTCGAGGTCGACGTCGAGGATGCGGGCTATGCGGGCCAGCCGCTCGTAGAAGGCGGGCCGGGACAGGTGTGCCGCAGCGGCACCGGCCGACTTGTTCCGGCCCTGCTCCAGGTACGCCCGCAGGGTGCGGAGCAGCTGCTCCCGGGGGTGCCGGGCGTCGTACGCCAGCAGTGCACCCAGCTCGCGTTCGACGAACGTCTGCAACCGCGGCTCGTCCCGTAGCAGGTGCAGCAGGCCGGCCAGCCCGACGTGCGGCAGCCGGAAGATCGGCAGGTCCCGGCGGTCCCGGCGGGCCGCGTCGGCGACCTGCCGCGCCTCGACCAGCGAGCGGCGTGCCTCCCGGAGGCTGCCCACCCCGGACCCGGCGGCGACGATCACCGCAGCCGGCCCGGTGGTCCGGAGCAGCGACGGCGGCGCGCCGGGCCCGGCGGTCCGGGCGTGCGGGGGCGCAGTGAGCCCGGCCGGTGCCGCAGGGCCGGTGCCGCCCAGCCGGGTGGACCCGGCACCCGAAGCGGTCGTACCGGTTCGGGCGGCCCCAGCAGCACCCGGGGCGGTCGTACCGGTTCGGGCGGGGTTAGCACCCGGGGCGGAGGCGCCGGGACGGGCGGGGACGGCGTCGGGCGGGCGGGGCGGGGCGGCGTCCATCCGGTTGCGGCGCAGTGCGGCGGCGAAGGCGGCCAGCGCCCGCTCCTCTGCCGCCGCGTCGGGCAGGGCGAGCAGTACGCCGACGGCCTGGTCGTCGATGGCGCTGCTCAGCCCGGTCAGCTTCGCCTCGCCCAGGGCCTGCCCGACCGCCTCGGACAGGTCCCGCAGCCGGGCCGGCCCGGCCTCCGGGTCGACCTGGCCGGACTCGCCCGGGCTGCCGATCTCGGCGGCCTGCTCGTCGGTCCGGTACCGCACCACCACGCCGACCAGGTGCCGGCGTTCCAGCACCACCCCGAGCGCCCGTGCCCGCAGGGCCACCTCGTCGACGGGGCGGGAGTGGTCCAGCAGGGCGGTGAGCAGGGTCCGGTGGATCTGCCGTTCCAGCCCCTCCGCGTCGCGGCGGATCAGCCGGCCCAGCGCGAGTGCGGAGGCGGCCCGCTCAACGAGGATGGTCAGCCGGGTCGGCGGTCCGCCCGGCAGCTGCCCGACCCGGCCCGTCTCCGGGTCCGGCACCCCGTCGGGGACCGGCGCGGGGGTGGTCAGCTCACCGCCGCCCGGCCAGCGCAGCAGCAGCCGGCCCCAGTCCTGCCCCCGGGCCCCGACGGTGGTCACCAGCCAGCCGCTGTCCGAGTCGTACGCGGTGCGCCCGGCCGGGCTGATCCGCCGCGAGTGCTGTTCCCAGCCGTCCAGCAGAAGCTCGGCGCTCTCCCCCGCCGGGTCGTACGCGAGCACCTGCCGGGACAGGTTCTCCAGCACCACCGGGCAACCGGACAGCTCGGCGGCCTGCCGGACCACCTCCGCCGGGCCAGCGCCCTCGACCGACAGTTCGGTGAACCGCTGGTGGATCTCCTCGGTCGCCCGCAGCTCGGTGAGCTGGGCGTCGACGATTAGCGCGTGCACGGCCTCGGTCACCCGGACGAACGGGGTGGCCCGGCGCAACTCCACCAGCGGCAGGCCGCGCCGCTCGGCGGCGGCGGCCATCACCCGGGGTACGCCGGTGACGTACCGGCGACCCAGCTCGACCACCAGACCGGAGACGCCGACGTCGGCCAGTGCACCGATGAACACGCGCAGGCCGGCGTCGTCGGCGGGCAGCCCGATGCCGGTGGTGAGCACCAGTTCGCCGCCGCGCAGCAGGGTGGCGATGTCCGGCACCTCGGCCACGTGCACCCAGCGCACCGGCCGGTCCAGGCCGGCCTCCCCGGCGACCAGGCGGGGCGCGCCATGGCGGACCGGGTCCAACGCAAGGACCTCACGGACGGTGGGGAACACGGGCGACACGCTACCGTCCGTGATGTCGATTCCGCACGGGCCGCCGCTCAGTCCCGGGCCCGCGCCGCTCAGTCCCGGGCCCGCGCCCAGTTGAGGAAGCGGTCCTGCAGGTTGAGGACGCGTTCGGGGTTGAGCTGTACGAGCTGGGCACGGGCCTCGGCCATCAGCCCGCTCAGGTAGAACAGCAGGGCGGTGCGGTCGCCCCGGTACTCCACCAGCAGGCCGAGCCGGGCCGGCTGGCAGGGCCACTCCGCGCCGCAGTTGCGGCACCGCCAGAGCGGGCGCATCGGTACGTGCGGATTTCTTCTTCCTTGGTTTTCTCGCTCCCTGCTCCCCGTGCACGCGGGGGTGATCCCGGGCTGATGCGGCAGCCGGTGGTGCCGTGTACCTACTTCCGCGTGCGGGGGAAATCCTCAAGGCAGGCATGACGTCGCCGAGCGATGGAGGCTGCTCCCCGAGCCGGTGGAGAAGGAGCTAAAACCGGCGGTGGTCGCCACAGCAGATTTCGGGATGGCGGCGAAGGCGGCACCCGCCGCGCGGTCCGATGTGTTTGTGGCGGACTCGCGAGCGGACTTCCTCACTGCGGCTGAAAGCCTGGCTGTGGTCGCCGACGAGGCCGAAAGGAAAGCGGCAGCCCCTTCCACTCCTAACGTATATCGCACCGGGGGGCTTGCGGCAAGACCCGGTACGTGCCGCAGAATCGCTGGCCGAGGCCAGGAACTGGGGAAATGGGAGCCGCGAAATGCGAGTGTTGTTGTCGACGGATGACTCGCGCGGGGGCGTCGAGCCGCTGGCGGGACTCGCGGTGCGGTTGCGGGCAGCCGGCGCGGAGGCGCTGGTGTGCGCGCCGACCGACGGGGAGTTCACGGGGCGGCTGGCCGGTGTCGACGTGTCGTTCGTGGCGGTCGGCCGAGAAAGGCCGCCGGTGTCAGCGTGAACCACGCGGAATCGTCGGGCCAGGACCCGGAACAAGAGAACCTGCGCGCAATGGGTCGCAAGCGACCCCAGATCGGAGCGGATGACGTGAACCACCCGGCTACCAGCCTGTTCGACCTTCCTGACCACCTCTCCCCCAAGGCCGATCCGACGCTGATCGCGCGCGACGAGCACCACTTCGCGGCCATCGCGGAGAGCCTCGAACAGTTGTCCGCCGACCTGTCCGACCGCCTTGACATCGCGCGCAGGGCGCCCGGCGGCAAAGGCCGGCAGGCGGTGGACCGGGACTCGGAGGTCCGCCGGCTGACGGCTCGCCTCCGCACGCTGGGTCGCTTCGGCGTGGACCTGTGCCTCGGACGCATGGTCAGCGCGGACAACCCCGAGCCGGTGTACGTCGGGCGACGTGGCCTCACCGACAGCGAGGGTCGTCGGCTGTTGCTGGACTGGCGCTCTCCTGCGGCTGAGCCGTTCTTCGGAGCGACCCACGCCAATCCGATGGGTCTGGCGAGCCGCCGCAGGTACCGCTGGGCCCGCGGCCGGATCAGCGACTACTGGGATGAGGTGTTCGCCTCGGACGGGCTTGAGGGGCACGCCGCACTCGACGACCAGTCCGCCTTCATCGCCAGCCTGGGCGGCAGCCGGTCGGACCGGATGCGGGACGTGCTCGGCACGATCCAGGCCGACCAGGATGCCATCATCCGCGCGGGATCCCGTGGCGCTCTCGTCGTGGACGGTGGCCCGGGTACGGGGAAGACCGTCGTCGCCCTGCACCGCACCGCCTACCTCCTCTACTCCGACCCTCGCCTCGGTCAACGCCAGGGTGGCGTGCTGTTCGTCGGGCCGCACCAGCCCTACCTGGCCTACGTCGCCGACGTCCTGCCCAGCCTCGGAGAGGAGGAGGTGCAGACCTGCACCCTGCGGGACCTCGTCGCCGAGGGGGCCGCGGCAACCATCGAGACCGACCCGACCGTGGCCCTCCTGAAGTCGTCCGCGGACCTGGTGGAGGCGATCGAGGCGGCCGTCAGGTTCTACGAGGAGCCGCCCGCCAAACCGATGGCGGTCACGACCGACGAGTCCGACATCTGGCTGAGCGCCGACGACTGGGCCGAGGCGTTCAAGGCGCCGGGGCCCGGTGCCCCGCACAACGAGGCGCGTGACGAGGTCTGGGAGGAGCTGCTCACGATCCTGATGGACAAATACCACGGCGATGAGCCGGATGACCTGGTCCGCAGGTCGCTGCTGCGGAACAGGGAGCTACGCACCACCTTCAACCGCGCCTGGCCGCTGCTCGACCCGGCCGACCTTGTCGGAGACCTGTGGTCGGTGCCCGCCTACCTGCGCAGGTGCGCTCCCTGGCTCAGCCCTGACGAGGTCCGCAAGCTACAGCGTGGCGACCCCCAGGCATGGACGGTGTCCGACCTGCCGCTCCTGGACGCGGCACGGCAGCGGCTCGGCGATCGGGAGGCATCAGGGCGTAAGCGTCGGCATGACGCCACTGTCGCCACCGAACGCGCGCGCATGGCCATGGTGGTCGACGAACTGATCGAGGCCCACGCCTATGACGACGGCGAAGGTGTGCTGTCGAGCCTGCGCCAACTGGATCTCCAGGATGCCCTGGTCGACGAGGCCGCACTTCCCGACACCGACCCGGACCTGCTCGCCGGCCCGTTCGCGCACATCGTCGTGGACGAGGCCCAGGAACTGACCGACGCGGAGTGGCAGATGTTGTTGCTCCGCTGCCCGTCCCGGAGCTTCACCATCGTCGGGGACCGCGCCCAGGCCAGGCACGGGTTCACGGAGTCGTGGCGGGAACGGCTCGAACGGATCGGGCTCGACCGGATCAACCTGGCCACCCTGAGCATCAACTACCGGACGCCGGAAGAGATCATGACGGAAGCCGAGCCGATCATCCGGGCCGTGCTCCCGGACGCCAACGTGCCGACTTCCATCCGCAGCGGCGGCGTCCCCGTCGTACACGGATCGGCTTCGGATCTGGGCTCGATCCTCGACAGCTGGCTCGCCGCGCACGCCGACGGGACCGCCTGCGTCATCGGCGATCCCGCCTTCCGGGCGACGTCCCGTGTCCGGTCGCTGACCCCGGAGCTGTCGAAGGGGCTCGAATTCGACCTGGTCGTCCTCATCGACCCCGAGACGTTCGGCGACGGCATCGAAGGAGCGGTCGACCGCTATGTCGCGATGACCCGAGCGACCCAGCAGCTCGTCGTCCTCACGAGCTGTTGACGCCGGGATGCCCGTACCGAAAGGGCGGCCGGGCGGACGCGTACGGCCGGTCGGCGGTGCCGGCCGCCACCATGGCCGGGGCCGACTGGCCGGTGGGGTAGCCGGTTCGCTGCGGTGGGAACCGCTGCGGTGGGGCGTTCAAGAGCCGCGAACCGGGGCTCCATGATGCGGCCGGCTCGGGTCAGCCAGCCCGATGGCTATCTTCTCGGCTCGTACCGCATCGCCACCGCCCCCGAGCCGAACTCCAGCCGGCTCACGAGCTTCAGGTCTACCTGCTTCGACAGCCCCGCGAACAACGTCGGCCCGTGGCCCGCGAGCCTGGGCTGCACCACGAACTCGTACTCATCGATCAATCCCAGCTCCGCCAACGCCAGCGGGAGCTTCACGCCTCCCACGAACAGTCCCTTGCCCGGCTCCCGCTTGAGCTGCCGAACGGCCTTGCCCAGATCCCCGCGCACGAGTTCCGCGTTCCAATCGACCCGCTTCAGGGTGCTCGACACGACGTACTTCTTGGCCGCGTTGATCGTCTGGGCGAAGGGTTCCACCCAATCAGGTCTCGCTCCCGTCGGCGTCGACGGCCGCCACGCTTCCTCCATCATTTCGTAAGTCACCCGGCCGAAGAGAAGCGCATCGGCCTGGTTGAGGTTCCCGACGTGGTGACGATGCAATTCTTCGTCCGCGGGGATCGCACGATGGTCGCAGCACCCGTCCAATGTGACGTTGATGGAGTACCGAAGAGGTCGCATCTGGCGAGGGTACGGGTACACCGGGGAGGTGTCGCTCAGTCGACGCCGAACTCCATCGCGGCGCGGTCGAGTGCCTCGTCGTCGACGGAGGAGACGCCCCGGGAGGCGATGGCTTCCGCGCCGCCCTGTGGCATCACACCGATCAGCCCGGTCGAGGCCGCCTGTGCCGCGCCGACCATCCGCGCAGGGGTCGCGCCGCCGACCAGGCCGAGGGTGGCGTACTGCTCCAGCTTCGCCCGCGAGTCGGCGATGTCCAGGTTGCGCATGGTGAGCTGGCCGATCCGGTCCGACGGGCCGAACGCCGAGTCCTCGGTACGCTCCATCGACAGCTTGTCAGGGTGGTAGCTGAACGCCGGGCCGGTGGTGTCCAGGATCGAGTAGTCCTCGCCCCGGCGCAGCCGCAACGTCACCTCGCCGGTGACCGCCGTGCCGACCCAGCGCTGCAACGACTCGCGCAGCATCAGCGCCTGCGGGTCCAGCCAGCGCCCCTCGTACATCAGCCGACCGAGGCGGCGGCCCTCGCTGTGGTAGTTCGCCAGGGTGTCCTCGTTGTGGATGGCGTTGACCAGCCGTTCGTACGCGGCGTGCAGCAGCGCCATGCCGGGCGCCTCGTAGATGCCCCGGCTCTTGGCCTCGATGATCCGGTTCTCGATCTGGTCCGACATGCCCAGGCCGTGCCGGCCGCCGATGGCGTTGGCCTCCAGCACCAGATCGACGGGGCTGCCGAACTCCTTACCGTTGATCGTCACCGGACGGCCCTGGTCGAAGCCGATCGTGACATCCTCGGCCGGGATCTCCACCGACGGGTCCCAGAACCGGACTCCCATGATCGGGTTGACCGTCTCGATGCCGGTGTCGAGGTGCTCGAGGGTCTTCGCCTCGTGCGTGGCGCCCCAGATGTTGGCGTCGGTGGAGTACGCCTTCTCGGCGCTGTCCCGGTACGGCAGGCCGCGTTCGAGCAGCCACTCCGACATTTCCTTTCGCCCGCCCAGTTCGTTGACGAAGTCGGTGTCGAGCCACGGCTTGTAGATGCGAAGCTGCGGGTTGGCCAGCAGGCCGTACCGGTAGAACCGCTCGATGTCGTTGCCCTTGAAGGTCGAGCCGTCGCCCCAGATCTGGACGTCGTCCGAGATCATCGCCCGCACCAGCAGGGTTCCCGTCACGGCCCGGCCCAGCGGGGTGGTGTTGAAGTACGCCCGCCCGCCCGAGCGGATGTGGAAGGCCCCGCAGGTCAAGGCTGCCAGACCCTCCTCGACCAGGGCGGCGCGGCAGTCGACCAGGCGGGCGACCTCGGCACCGTAGCTGAGCGCGCGACCGGGCACCGAGACGATGTCGGGCTCGTCGTACTGGCCGATGTCGGCGGTGTAGGCGCAGGGGACGGCACCCTTGTCGCGCATCCAGGCGACCGCGACCGAGGTGTCGAGGCCGCCGGAAAAGGCGATGCCGACGCGTTCGCCGGTGGGCAGGGAGGTGAGAACCTTGGACACGAGGAAGACTATGCACTAGACCGCATCATCATGCAAACCGACGTGCCCGGCGGGACAGCCGCCCGCAGGGGCTACCCGATGCCGAACGGTGGGTCGTCGCGACCCAGTTCCCAGAACGCCACCGCCGCAGCGGCGGCGACGTTCAACGAGTCCACTCCGCGCCGCATCGGGATGACCACCCGTACGTCGCTGGCGGACTGGGCCGCCGCGGTGAGGCCGGGCCCCTCGGCTCCCAGCAGCAGCGCTGCCCGCTCGCGCTGCACCGGGGTCAACCGCTGGATCGGTACGGCGTCCGGAGCCGGCGTCATGGCAAGCACGGTGAAGCCCGCTTCCCGTACCTGGTCCACACCCGCAGGCCAGCGCTCGAGCTTGGCGTACGGCACCGCGAAGACCTCCCCCATGCTGACCCGCACGCTGCGCCGGTAGAGCGGGTCGGCGCAGGACGGCGACAGCAGCACCGCGTCGATGCCGAGCGCGGCGGCCCCCCGGAAAACCGCGCCCAGGTTGGTGTGGTTGTTGACGTCCTCCAGGATCACCACCCGCCGGGCGTCGGCGAGCACCTCGGCCGCGTCCGGCAACGGCTTGCGGTGGAACGAGGCGAGCACGCCCCGGTGCACGTGGAATCCGGTGGCCCGTTCCAGCACGTCCGGGGTGGCCGCGTACACGGGGGCGTCGCCGGTGTCGAGGTCGGCGAGCTGGTCGGCCCGCTTGGCGTCGACCAGGAACGACCGGGCGGGGTAGCCGGCCCGCAGCGCCCGGCGCAGCACCAGCTCCCCCTCGGCGATGAACAGGCCGTGCGGCGGCTCCCACCGGGTGCGCAGCTCCACGTCGGTGAGGGCGCGGTAGTCGGCGAGCCGGTCGTCGTCGGGGTCGGTGATCTGGTGGACGGGCACCCGGCGATTCTGCCGGACCGCGCCGCCGGCACCGCGCGCCGGTCGCCCCGCGGCGTTTTCCACGGGTACGACGGGGAACGCGCCCGAGGGCAGCGGACGCGACCGGAGGGACCTGACAGGTGAGCGCGAACCAGGCAGGCGGGCCGGCCCCGGACGGACAGGGTGGCCTGCCGAAGGGCGCCACCGTCGCCGACCACATCGTGGCCCGGCTGTCCCGGTGGGGAGTACGCCGGTACTTCGGCCTCCCCGGCGACGGCATCAACGGCATGACCTCGGCGCTGCAACGCGCCGCCGGGCGGGCGGAGTTCGTCCAGGTGCGGCACGAGGAGACCGCCGGTTTCGCCGCCTCGGCGCACGTGAAGTACGGCGGCGGCCCGCTCGGCTGCGCCCTGGTCACCAGCGGACCCGGGGCGGTCCACCTGCTCAACGGCCTGTACGACGCGAAGCTGGACCACCAGCCGGTGGTGGCCCTGGTCGGGAACACCGCGCTGACCGCCCAGGGCGGCGGCTACTACCAGGAGATCGACCTGCTCGCCCTCTACAAGGACGTCGCCTCGGCGTTCCTGGCCCAGCTCGACGACCCGTCCCAGGTGCGGCATCTGGTGGACCGGGCCTGCCGGACGGCGCTGGCCCGGCGTACCGTCACCGCGGTGGTGCTCCCCCTGGACGTGCAGGACCGCCCGGCGGTGCCGGACCCGCCGCACGCGCACGGCTACTACCACACCAGCGCCGTGCCGAGCAGCGCCACGACGATCCCGCCGGAGGCCGACGTGCGCCGGGCCGCGGAGGTGCTTCGCGGCGGCGAGCGGGTGGCGATGCTGGTCGGCCAGGGCGCGCTGGGCGCCGAGAGCGAGGTACGCCGGGTCGCCGACCGGCTCGGCGCCGGGGTCGCCGCCGCCCTGCTCGGGTTCGCCGTCGTCGACCACCGCGAGCCGTGGGTCACCGGCGCGATCGGGCTGCTCGGCACCCGGCCGAGCTGGCAGCTCATGCGCGACTGCGACCGGCTGCTGATCGTGGGCAGCAACATGCCCTACTCGGAGTTCTACCCGCCCGAGGGGCAGGCCCGGGCTGTGCAGATCGACGTGGACGGCAGCCGGATGGGGCTGCGCTACCCCACCGAGGTCAACCTCACCGGCGATGCCGGGGCGACGCTGCGGGCGCTGCTACGCGAGTTGGGCCCCGGCCCGGCCCCGACCGCCTGGCGGCAGAAGATCGTCGACGCCACCTCCGCCTGGCGGCGTGCCCAGCGGGAGATCGCCGGCCAGCCCGCGGACCCGGTGAACCCGCAGTCGCTGTTCACGGCGCTGGACGACCAGCTACCGGAGGACGTGATGCTCTCGGTGGACTGCGGCACCAGCACCGCCTGGTACGCCCGGCACGTGCGGGTCCGCCCCGGCATGCTGGCCAGCCTGTCGGGCACCCTGCTGTCCATGGGCGGGGGCATGCCGTACGGGATCGCGGCGAAGTTCGCCCACCCGGACCGGCCGCTGGTGGCGCTGCTCGGCGACGGGGCGATGCAGATGAACGGGGTCAACGAGCTGATCACCGTGGCGAAGTACTGGCGGAGCTGGTCGGATCCCCGGTTCGTGGTGCTGGTGCTGAACAACCGGGACCTCGCCTTCGTCAGCTGGGAGCAGCGCTCCACCGAGGGCACGCCGGCGTACCCGGCCAGCCAGGACCTGCCCGACGTCGACTACCACCGGTGGGCGGAGGTGCTCGGCCTGCACGGCGTCCTGGTCGACTCCCCCGACCAGGTGCCGGACGTCTGGCGGCGCGCCCTGACCGCCGACCGGCCGACGGTGATCAACGCGGTGGTGGACCCGGCGGAGCTGATGCTGCCCCCGCACTTCACCGGCGAACAGGCGCGCAACACGGCGGCGGCGATGCTGCGCGGCGACGCCGACCGGGCGGGGATCATCCGGCGCGGCCTGCCCAGCGCCGTCGCCACCTGGCGTCCCCGCCGCCGCTGAACACGTGACGAGCAGCCTCCGCCCCGGTTCAGACCCGGTCGCGCCTCAGCCTCGGCCTCGGTTGAGCCAGCGGAGCACGTCCGGCGGCAGATTCCGTTCCTGCTGCCGGCGCTGTTGCTGCGGAGGGCTCGGCTGCGGGGCCGGGCGGCGCACCTCGCCGGCCAGCGCCCGGCTGGGCGGGGTGAAGTCGCGCACCGGCTGGCCGTTGACGGCCGTGCGGATGGTCCGGGCCACCGCGTCGATCACCTTCGCCTGCACGGCCGAGCCGACCGAGTCGCCCGGGTCGTCGGGGTTGGCGGCGATGCCGGCGACGGCGACCTGCGGGGTGAATCCGACGAACGTCTCGGTGGCGTTCTTCTCCGAGCTGCCGGTCTTGCCGGCGACCTGGCGGCCGACGATCCGGTCCACCGAGGTCGCGGTGCCGCCGTCGCACTGGTCGAACGTGGTCTGCTGGCCGACCGGGCAGCGCGCCGCGTCGGTGGCCGCCCGGGCCACGTCGGCGTCGAGCACCTTGCGGCAGGACGGGTCGCCGACCGGCACCCGGTCGCCGTTTGCGGCGGTCACCGAGACCACCGGCAGCGGGGCGCAGTACGTGCCCTCGGCCGCCACGGTCGCGTACGCGTTCGCGAGGTCGAGGGGGGTGGTGGCGGCCACGCCGAGGGTGAACGACCCCCAGTTGGCGGCGTTGTCCTCCGCGAAGGCGGCATCCGAGTCGGCCCGGAAGGTGATGCCGAGGCGCTGGGCCATCTCCACCACCTTCGCCGGGCCGACCTGTTCGGCGAGCCAGACGAAGTACGTGTTCACCGAGCGGCCGAAGCCGTCCCACATGGTGCGGTAGCCGTCCATCCACTGCGGGTTGGCGTTCGCCGGGCACCACTTGCCGTCGCAGCTTGCCTCGCCCTCGGCGGCGTACCGGGTGGGCAGCCGGCTGGGCGCGTCGAAGCCGGTGGCGAGCTGCTTGCCGTTCTCCAGGGCGGCGAGCATGGTGAACAGCTTGAACGTCGACCCGGCCTGGTACCCGTCGACACCGCCGCCACCGGAGATCAGCGGGTTGACGGTGTTGGGGTGGTTGGCCTGCCCGTCCGGGTTGTCCTCAAGGCTGTAGTGCCGGTTGACCGCCATGGCGAGCACCCGGCCGGTGCCGGGCTGCACGGCCGCGATCGGCAGGGCGCGCTTGTTGTCGTACCCGTAGACGGCGGTGGCCTGCTGCTGCGCCGTGGCCTGGATCTTCGGGTCGAGGGAGGTGACCACGGTGTAGCCGCCCCGGCGCAGCGCCTGCTCACGCTCCTCGACGGTCTCGCCGAACGCGGGCTGGGTGAGCCACCACTGGCGCAGGTAGTCGCAGAAGAAGCCCCAGTCGTCGTGGCCCTTCGCCACGGCGGTGCAGCCGTTGGGCTGCCGGGTCGGGCTCAGCGCCAGCTTCTCCGCCTTGGCCGCCGAGGCCTGTTCGGCGGTGATCGCGCCGGTGCCGGCCATCGCGTCGAGCACGTACCCGCGCCGGGCCAGCGCCGCGTCGGCGTCGCCGTCGATCGGGCTGTACGCGTCCGGCGACTGGACCAGGCCGGCGAGCAGGGCCGCCTCGGGCAGGGTCAGCTCGGCCGGGGACTTGGCGAAGTAGCGCTGGCTGGCCGCCGCGATGCCGTACGCGCCGGAGCCGAAGTACGCGATGTTGAGATAGCCGTTGAGAATCTCGTCCTTGCTGAGCCGCTGCTCCAGCGCCGTGGCGTACCGGATCTCCTGGAGCTTGCGCCCGACGGTCTGCTCGGTGGCGGCCTGCCGCTCCTCGGCGGTGCGGTTCGGGTCGGTCTTGAGCACGTTGCGGACGTACTGCATGGTCAGCGTGGAGCCGCCCTGCTCGGTGCCGCCGCCGGTGACGTTGGCGGCCAGGGCGCGGGCGAGGCCGCGCAGGTCGGCGCCCCCGTGCGAGTAGAACCGCCGGTCCTCGGCCGCCACGACGGCCTGGCGCATCACCGGCGCGATCTCGGCCAGCGGCACGTCGGTGCGGTTGACGTCGTAGAACGTGGTGATCAGCGTCTTGCCGTCGTTGGCGTAGAGGTACGACCGCTGCGGGGTGATCGGGGTGCGCAGCGCCTCGGGCAGCACGGCGTACGACCCGATCGCCGACTTCGCGGCGTACCCGAGCAGCAGGTTGCCCGGCAGCGCCGCGACCGCCAGGACGAGGCCGGCGAGCACGCCGGCGAGGAGCACGGTGAACAGCCGCGACAGCGGCGACCGGGGTGGCGGCATGGAGCCAAGGATTGCCACGAAAGCCGCGATCCGGCCAGCCCCGGGGGCGATTGTCAGGTAATTCACCGCGTCCCGCCAGGCGCTTCCCCACCTGGTCGACAGGTAGCGGGACGAACCCCCCGAACGGCCGGCGGAAACCGGGTCAGCCGGCGGCGAGCGGGCCGCCGCCGGAACCCGGTGTCGCGCCGCCCCCCGGGGCGGTGGCGGTGGCGACGCTGGCGCTGGCCGCGTCCCGGGCGATCGCGGCGGGGACCAGGCGGCCGGAGCGGTACCCGATGCCGATGCCGGCGATCAGCACGAAGATCGCCCCGAAGGTCTGCAGCGACCCGATCAGCGCGCCGCCGATGCCGACCAGCGGGGCGGCGATCATCAGCATCGTGCCGTCGCCGATGCTGAACATGCCGGAACGGGCCACCGCCCATCCGGTGAGGAACCAGCCCACCGTGTAGCAGGTGGCCCCGAGCAGCACGAGCGTGCGGGCCGTGGTGCCGAAGACCGGGGCCTGCCCGGTCAGCCCGGCGAAGGGCAGCATGAGCACGGTGCCGGCGATGCTGACCAGCAGCCCCGCGGCGGCCACCCGACGGCTGCGGGTGGCCGCGAGCAGGCCGGTCAGGGCCAGCAGGGCGAGCAGCCCGAGCCAGACGGCGGCGACCCAGCCGATCAGGTAGAGCTGCCCCCCGTCGGCCGGGTACGGGGCGTTGCCCACCCCGCCGTCGCTGGCCATCGCGACCACGCCGTACAGCACCGCGTACGCCGGCAGCAGCCAGACGGCGGCGCGGCCGAAGCGGCGCAGCGACCAGGCCCAGGTGGCGTCGGTCGCGGGACGGGCGGGCGTCGGCTCGCCGACGAACGGCAGCACCCCGAACCCGCCCCCGGTGCGTCGGGTGCCGATCGGCCCCGCCGGATCGTGCGCGCCGGGCACCGGGGTGCTGGAGAAGAGCTTGTCGGCGGGATCCTTCATACGTCACCTCGCTGCGCTGGTCGGCGGGGCGGAACGCGCCGCGGCGCCCCGGCTCCTGGTCACCACCCGTCCTTCGGACCGATCGTGTCAGGTGCCGGAGCGCCGCATGAGCGTTATTCGCATTCCGCCCCGGGCCCCGCCCGGGTGGTCGTCAGCCCCGCTCGCGCTGGTCGGCCGGGTCGTGCAGCAGGCTCCCCGGGGACACCGGCTCGGGGGCCGGCAGCCCCTGCGGACCGTGGCCGCCGGTGGCCTGCGCCTCGGCGACGCGTACCTCGTCGTGGATCTGCTGGGCGGCGGCGGCCGCGGCCTGGGCGGCCTCGGCGGCCTCCCGCTCGACGGCGCTCGCGTGGTCGGCCGCCTCGGCCGTGGGCTGGTCGCCGACCATCTGGCTCAGCCCGCCCAACGCGCCGCCCATCCCCTCCAGGGCCTTGGTCAGCTCGGCCGGGATGATCCAGACCTTGTTGGCCGTGCCGTTGGCGATCTGCGGCAGCGCCTGGAGGTACTGGTAGGCGAGCACCTTCTGGCTCGGGTTCGACTGGTGGATCGCGTCGAAGACCGTCCGGATGGCCTTCGCCTGGCCCTCGGCCTGGAGGATCCGGGCCTGCCGGTCACCGTCGGCCCGCAGCACCGCGGACTGCTTGTCGCCCTCGGCGGTCAGGATCTGCGACTGCTTGTGGCCCTCGGCGGTCAGGATCGCCGCCCGGCGGTCCCGCTCGGCGCGCATCTGCTTCTCCATCGAGTCACGGATGCTGGCCGGCGGCTCGATCGCCTTGATCTCCACCCGGGTGACCTTGATGCCCCACCGGCCGGTGGTCTCGTCCAGCACGCCCGAGAGGTGCCGGTTGATCTCCTCGCGGCTGGTCAGCGCCCGCTCCAGGTCCAGCGAGCCGATCACGTTACGCAGGGTGGTGACGGTGAGCTGCTCGATGGCCTGGAGGAAGTTCGAGATCTCGTACGTGGCACGGGCCGCGTCGATGACCTTGAAGTAGAGCACCGTGTCGATCGACACCACCAGGTTGTCCGAGGTGATCACCGGCTGCGGCGGGAAGCTGACCACCTGCTCCCGCATGTCGACCTTGGTGCGGACCGCGTCGACGAACGGGACCAGCAGGTTCAGGCCCGGGTTCAAGGTGCGCTTGTACTTGCCGAGCCGCTCCACCACGTCCTGGCGCTGCTGCGGCACGATCCGCACCGCCTTGACCAGGGTCACCATGACGATCAACGCCACGGCGACCAACAGCACCGTCACAAATTCCATGCCTTTCACCCTCTCGCTTCGGGCAGCTCACCCGAGGTGGAAACGTCGTCATCCCATACCAGGACCGTCGCGCCCTGGACCTTGATCACCCGCACCCGCCGACCGGGGACGAAGCTCTGCGTCGCGTCGAACGACCGGGCGCTCCACAGCTCCCCGTCGATCTTGACGAGGCCCTGGTCGGCGTCGACCCGCTCCAGCACCAGGGCGGTGGTCCCCTCGATCGCCTCCACCCCGAACGGCTGCTCGCCGCTCTCCTCGGCGGAGCGGGCGTGCCGGCGGATCGCCGGCCGGGCCACCGCCACGGTGAGCGCCGAGACCACCGCGAACACCAGCGCCTGCACGGCGGTCGGCGCACCCAGGGCCGCGGCCCCGGCGGCGGCGAACGCGCCGACCGAGAACATGATCAGGAACAGCGTCGTCGTGAAGATCTCGGCGACCGCCAACACCACACCCAGTACGACCCAGAACACCGCGTCCACCACCCAAGAGTGACACGTCGTAGCACGCGCGACCCCTCGACAAGATCAGTAAGCTCGGCGGCGAGTCATTCTGTGAGGACGCTGACAGCCGTCCCTCGAGCCCGTGGAGGAGCCGTGTCACTGCCATCCGAGACCGTCCGAGGGGTCGACACCGCAGTCGCCCGGGCGCAGTCCGCCGGGCGCACCCCGTCGCTCGTGCTCGGCGTGGTGCGCGATGGTGAATTGGCCCACGTCGCCGCAGCCGGGGAGCATCCCCGCCCGGATTCCGACCGGCAGTACCGACTCGGCTCGATCACCAAGACGATGACCGCGGCGCTGGTCATGCAGCAGCGCGACGCCGGGACGCTGGCCCTGCACGATCCCCTCGACGCGCACCTGCCCGGCACCGGGGTCGGCGCGCTCACCCTGCGCCAGCTCCTCGGCCACGCCAGCGGCCTCCAGCGCGAACCCGACGGCCCCTGGTGGGAACGGGTCAAGGTCGGCGACCTGGCGTCCGTGCTGGCCGACGTGGGCGAACACAAGCTCGCCTACCCGCCGCACCGCGCGTACCACTACTCCAACCTGGCGTACGGGCTGCTCGGCGGGGTGCTGGAGGCGGTCACCGGGACGAGCTGGTTCGACCTGCTCCGGCAGCGCATCCTGGGGCCGCTGGGCATGACCCGCACCACGTACCAGGCCACCGAGCCGTTCGCCCGGGGGTACGTGGTGCACCCGTGGCACGACACGCTGCGGGAGGAGCCGCGCACCGACACCGGGGCGATGGCCCCCGCCGGGCAGCTCTGGTCGACGATCACCGACCTCGGCCGGTGGGCCGCGTTCCTGGCCGACCCCGATCCGGCCGTCCTCGCCCCGGCGACGCTCGCCGAGATGTGCGCGCCGGTGGTGATCAGCGACCTCGACTCGTGGACCGGCGGGCACGGCCTCGGCATCGAGCTGAACCGGGTCGGCGACCGGGTGTACGTCGGCCACGGCGGGTCGATGCCCGGGTACGTCGCCGGGCTGGCTGTGCACCGCCCCACCCGCACCGCCGTGGTGGGCTTCGCCAACTCGTACGGCCTGCGGGTCGGCCACATCGGCGGCCTCGGCCGGGAGGTGCTGACCACCGTACTGGACGCGCTGCCGGACCCGGTCGAGCCGTGGCGCCCGGCCGACGCCCCGCCCCCGGCCGAACTGGCCGAGCTGACCGGCCGCTGGTGGTGGATGGGCGCGGAGGTCGAGTTCAGCGCCGACGTCACGACCGGCGAACTGCGGGCCGGACAGGTCGGCAACCCGGTCATGCGGTTCACCCGGGAGGGCCCGGACCGCTGGCGGGGCATCTCCGGCCCGCAGGACGGCGAGATCCTCACCGTGCTCCGCGACGCCGAGGCCCACCCCATCGCCCTGGACATGGCCACCTTCATCCTGACCCGCACCCCCACCGAAGAACCCTGACCCGGCCGGTGCCGGTGCCGGTGCCGACAGATTCACGGAAAGCGTGGCCATTCGCCGAGGAACAGCCACGCTTTCCGTGAATCTGCGCGGGCGGGGTGGGGTTAGGCGGAGGGGGCGGTGACGAAGTCGATCAGCCGTTCCATGGCGTTGATCAGTGGGGTCTCCACGTCGGCGAAGCTGTCCACCCGGGACAGGATGTGCCGCCACATGTCGGCCGGCTCCGCCACCCCGAGGGCCGCGCAGACCCCCTCCTTCCACGGCCGCCCCGGCGGCACCACCGGCCACGCCGCGATGCCCAGCGCGGCCGGCTTGACGGCCTGCCACACGTCGACGTAGGGGTGGCCGGTGACCAGCACGTGCGGGGAGTTCACCCGGGCCACGATCCGGCTCTCCTTCGAGCCGGGCACCAGATGGTCGACCAGCACGCCGAGCCGCCGGGACGGGCCGGGGGCGAAGTCGCGCACCTGCGCGGAAAGCTCGTCGATGCCGTCCAGCGGCTCCACCACCACGCCCTCGACGCGCAGGTCGTCGCCCCAGATCCGCTCGACGAGGGCGGCGTCGTGCACGCCCTCGACCCAGATCCGGCTGGCCTTGGCCACCTGCGCCCGCACGCCGTCGACCGCGATCGAGCCGGACGCGGTACGTCGGCGGCCCGCCGGCACGGGCGCGCGGGCCGGGCGGCGCAGCGTGACCGGCCGGCCGTCGAGCAGGAACGCCGCCGGCGACAGCGGGAAGTTGCGCCGCCGGCCGTGCCGGTCCTCCAGCACCACCGCCCCGGACTCGAAGCCGACCACCGCGCCGCAGAACCCGGAGTCGGCGTCCTCGACCACGAGATCGGGTTCCGCGTCCACCTCGGGGGTCGTCTTCCGCCGCCGCCAGTCCCCCGCCAACACGTCCTCGCCGTACCGCCCCACCATCCCGCCACGCTAACCCCCGCCCCACCCCGGGGGCGCGTCAGCCGCGCCGATCATTGAGTCGAAGCACCTCCGCAAAAGGCGCACGAACGGAATATCCGGTCACCACGAGTCCATGATCGACGCTAACCGGAGCGGGGCACGCGGCAGTCGAGACAGGGGCGGCGCGCACCACGTACCCTCTCTTGCATGTCCACCCCCGCAGCGGGCGCGGTCACCCTCGCGCCCCGCCGGTCGAGCCGGTTCGTTGCCTGGGTGCGCGCGTGGCGCGCCGGCCTCGTGCCGTACGACGAGGTCGCCGAGGAGATCGCCGGCGACGAGGAGCACCTCGTCTCGGACGCCCCCGGCACCTGGACCGACGTCCCACTACGGGACGCGCTGCCCACCCTGGCGAAGCTCTCCCCGGACGAGATCCGGCTGGTGCTGCCCGCGCCCGGCGATCCCCGGGGGCTGCCCGGGCCGGGCGACTTCGCGGGCACCGCGCTGGTCACCGGCGAGGCGGTGTTGGCCGGCGGGATCGGGCTGATCCCGCAGGTGCGCACGCACACCTCCGGCTCGGGGATGACCTTCGAGACGGTGCTCTGGCGCTGCTACCCGCTGCCCGCCGACGCCCCGGCCGCCTCGCTGGCCTCGCCCGGCGCCGCCGAGGCGGAGGCGGAACTGGCCAGCGCGCTCGCCGAGACCACCGCGGCGCTGACCCGGCTCGACGTGGCCCAGTGGCGGCCCGAGCTGGCCGGCGCGCTGGCCGCGCTGCGCCGCCCCGACGGGACCACCGACCTGCCACCGGGCTTCGACCCCCGGGCGCGGCGGCTGTTCGCCCGCGCCGCCGTGCTGGACCGGGTGCTGGCGCTGGCCGGGCACAGCGCGCTGGGCGGCGCGATCAACAACTACGAGGCCCAGCAGCGCGACGCCGCGCTGCGCCCGCTCACCACCGCCTGCCGGCAGGCCCTCGTCGCCGCCTGCAACGCCCCGCTGCGCCCCTGACCCCCGCCGGCCCTCCCGGAGCGCCCTGACCCCCGCCTGGCCCGACCCCTGGCCAGGTCGGCCACCGCGTCGACGGCCGTCGGGGTCAGACCTCGTCCATCAGGTCGGCCACCGAGTTGACGATCCGCGACGGGCGGTACGGGTACCGCTCGGCCTCGACCCGGGTGCTGATCCCGGTCAGCACCAGGATCGTCTCCAGCCCGGCCTCCAGGCCGCACAGCACGTCGGTGTCCATCCGGTCGCCGATCATGGCGGTCGTCTCGGAGTGCGCGTCGATGGTGTTCAGCGCCGACCGCATCATCATCGGGTTGGGCTTGCCGACGAAGTACGGCGCCACCCCGGTCGCCTTCGAGACCATCGCCGCGACCGAGCCGGCGGCCGGCAGCGCGCCCTCGGCCGACGGGCCGGTGACGTCCGGGTTGGTGCAGATGAACCGCGCCCCCTCGTTGATCAGCCGGACCGCCTTGGTGATCGCCTCGAAGCTGTACGTCCGGGTCTCGCCCAGCACCACGTAGTCGGGGGCGAAGTCGGTGAGCACGTAGCCGACCGCGTGCAGCGCCGTGGTCAGCCCGGCCTCCCCGATCGCGTACGCCGTGCCGCCCGGCCGCTGGTCGGCCAGGAACTGGGCGGTGGCCAGCGCCGACGTCCAGATGGCCTGCTCGGGCACCTCGAAGCCCATCCGGGTCAGCCGGGCCCGCAGGTCGCGCGGGGTGTAGATGGAGTTGTTCGTCAGCACCAGGAACGGCTTGCCGGAGGAGCGCAGCTTGTTGACGAACTCCGGCGCTCCGGGCACCGGCTGACCCTCGTGCACCAGCACGCCGTCCATGTCGGTCAGCCAGCTCTGCACCGGCTTACGTTCGTGCATTCGTCGTCCCAGGGGGTCTCGGGGCGGGGCCGTCGGACGGTGACCCGCACGGGTGTCGGAGGTGGCGGGCGGCGGTCAGGGCCGGCGGGCCGGCACGCAGCACACCGTCGGGCAGGTGTCCCACAGCGGCAGCTCGCCGAGGCGGCGGCGCAGCCGCTCCCCGCCCGGCTCGGTGCGCTCGGCGACCAGCTCGCGCACCATGGCCACGAAGCGCGGGTCGGTGCCCGGGGTGCCGGCCCGGGCGAAGTCCAGCCCCAGTTGCCTGGCCGTCTCCGCCGCCTCGGTGTCGAGGTCCCACACCACCTCCAGGTGGTCGGAGACGAACCCGATCGGGCTGACCACCACGCCGGTGGTGGTGCCGGCCTCGGCGAGGGCGGCCAGGTGGTCGTTGACGTCCGGCTCCAGCCACGGCACCTGGGGCGGGCCGGAGCGGCTCTGCCACACCAGGTCGTACGGCAGGTCGGGCGCGGCGGCGGCGTGCACCAGCCGGGCCACCTCCACGAGTTGGGCGGTGTACCGGCCGCCGTGCGGGCCGGCGTTCGCGGCCGCCGAGACGGGGACGGAGTGTGCGGTGAAGACCAGCCGGGTGGTGGCCCGCTTCGCCGGGTCGAGCCGGCCCAGCGCCGCCCTGACCGCGTCGGCGTGCGGCTCGACGAAGCCCGGGTGGTCCCAGAACTGGCGCAGCTTCTCGATCACCGGGGCGTCCGGGCCGACGGCCGCGCGGGCCTTCGCGATGTCCTCCTGGTACTGGCGGCAGGAGGAGTAGCCGCCGTACGCGCTGGTCACGAGCGCCAGGGCGTTGGTGACCCCGTCGTCGCGCATCCGGGCCACGGTGTCGGCGAGCATCGGGTCCCAGTTCCGGTTGCCCCAGTAGACCGGCAGGTCGACGCCGTGGGCGGCGAAGTCCGCCCGGATGGCGGCGAGCAGGTCGCGGCACTGCTGGTTGATCGGGGAGACCCCGCCGAAGTGCTGGTAGTGCTCGACGACCTCCGCCAGCCGCTCCGGGGGCACGCCCCGCCCCCGGGTCACGTTCTGGAGGAAGGGCAGCACGTCCTCGGGCCGCTCCGGGCCGCCGAAGGAGACCAGCACCAACGCGTCGTACGCCATGGGCCTATTCTTCCCCGCCCCCGTCGGCGGCTGGGCGACGCCCCCTGCTCCGGGGGGTGGAGGGGCGGGCCCCCGCGCCGGCGGGCCCGCCCGCGACGTCAGGCGCCGATGGCGTGGTAGCCGCCGTCGACGTGGACGATCTCGCCGGTGGTGGCCGGGAACCAGTCCGACAGCAGCGCCAGGCAGGCCCGGGCGGCCGGATCCTGGTCGGTGAGGCTCCAGCCCAGCGGGGCGCGCTCGGCCCAGGCGTCCTCGAACTGTTCGAAGCCGGGGATCGACTTCGCCGCGATGGTGCGCAGCGGGCCGGCGGCGACCAGGTTGCTGCGGATGCCCTGCTTGCCCAGGTGCATCGCGAGGTAGCGGGAGGCGGACTCCAGCCCGGCCTTGGCCACGCCCATCCAGTCGTAGACCGGCCACGCCTTGGTGGCGTCGAAGGTCAGCCCGACCACCGCGCCGCCCGGCTGCATCAGCGGCAGCGCCGCCATGGCCAGGGACTTGTAGGAGTACGTCGAGACGTGCAGCGCGGTGGCCACGTCCTCCCACGGCGCGTCGAGGAACCCGCCGCCGAGGCAGCTCTGCGGGGCGAAGCCGATCGAGTGCACCACCCCGTCGAGGCCGTCGACGTGCTCCCGGACCTTGTCGGCCAGGCCGGCGAGGTGCTCGGCGTTGGCCACGTCCAGCTCGATCACCGGGGCCGGCTCGGGCAGCCGCCTGGCGATCCGCTCGACCAGGGAGAGCCGGCCGTAGCCGGTGAGCACGACCTGCGCGCCGTTCTCCTGGGCGAGCTTCGCCACGGAGAAGGCGATCGAGGCGTCGGTGATGACGCCGGTGACCAGCAGCCGCTTACCGGCCAGCAGTCCGGACATGTCGGGATTCCTCCGTTGAGTCGGTGCGATGAGCAGCGTCAGTGGCCCATGCCCAGGCCGCCGTCGACCGGGATCACGGCGCCGGAGATGTAGCCGGCGGCATCCGAGGCCAGCCAGGCGACCACCGCGGCGACCTCGTCGGGAGCGGCGAACCGGCCGGCCGGGATGGACTTGAGGTACTCGGTCCGGCGGTCCTCGGGCAGCGCGGCGGTCATGTCGGTGTCGATGAAGCCGGGCGCGACGACGTTGGCGGTGATGTTGCGTCCGCCCAACTCCCGGGTGATCGAGCGGGCCACGCCGACCATGCCGGCCTTGCTCGCCGCGTAGTTGACCTGACCGGGGCCGCCGTACAGGCCGACGACCGAGGAGATGAAGATCATCCGGCCCCACCTGGCCCGGAGCATCTTCGTCGAGGCGCGCTTGGCGCAGCGGAACGCGCCGGTGAGGTTGGTGTCCACCACCCGGGTGAACTGCTCCTCCGACATCCGCATGATCAGGGTGTCGTCGGTGATGCCGGCGTTGGCCACCAGCACCTCGACCGGGCCCAGCTCGGCCTCGATGGTGCCGAAGGCCGCGTCGACGGAGGCGGAGTCGGTCACGTCGCACCGCACCCCGAACAGCCCCTCCGGGGCGTCGCCACTACGGTGCGTCACCGCCACCCGGTCGCCCTGCTTGGCGAAGGCCTGCGCGATGGCCAGGCCGATCCCCCGGTTGCCGCCGGTCACCAGCACGGTTCGGGCCACGGGTCCCCCCTCTGCTCCGCTGATCCACGTCGGTGGGCAGCCTAGGCGTTACCGACAGGTAAGCGCTAACGGCGGGGCGCGTCGCCCGCCCCCTGGCACCGCCCGGGGACCACCGGGCGAGTGCGGGCGGGCGGGTGCCCGGGTGTACGATGATCAGCGTTCCGGACCAGGCCGACCGCAGGAGGTGATCGCTGTGCGAGATAGCGATCCTCCCAGTCGTGGCCGGGCCGATCGTCAGCCCCGCTGAGCCACGACTCAGCAGGTGAGCTGACCCAGCTCCGCTCCCCGCCGTCCGCCCCCGCCCGCCGGCGAGGGGGGCCGCGCCGCGTCGTCCGATGGAGACGGCGCCGGGAGCCCCCGGTCACGACTTCGTGTGCGCGTCCTGCCTACCCCTGCGGTCCCGCGACAGCGCGGACCGTCGAGCCGCCACCGGAGCCTTCCCATGAGCCGTTACGTCGCCCCCCTGGGCTTCACCCTCGCCGCCGTCTGGGTGGCCGTCGTCTTCGTCCTCACCTCCGCCGGCCACTGACCGCCCGGCCCACGCCGACCCCCACGGGTCGACGCGGGCCGGGGTCGGTCAGATCAGGCGGGAGGACCACAGGAGACTCGTGGCGCCCGCGCAGAGGGCCAGCAGCAGCGCGATCCCGGCGTACCACTGGGTGATCTCGCGGGGCTCGGTGCGGAACCCGATCGAGCTGCCCATGTCCTGGTAGACCTGCTTGAGTTCGCTGACCGAGGCCGCCTCGTAGAAGTACCCGTCGGTGGTCTCCGCCAGGTCGGCCAACGCCAGTCGGTCCACCGGCACCCGCTGGAGCTGCCCGCCGATGTCGACCTGGCCGGCGTCGGTGCCGAAGGCGATGGTGGAGACCGGCACGTTGGCCGCCTGCGCGGCGGCGGCGGCCTCCTCCACCGACCGCCCGGAGGTGCGGAAGCCGTCGGAGAGCAGCACGATCCGGGCCGGCGGGATCCCCGCCGCGCCGTCGGCCGGCACCGACCGGATCGCCTCCAGGCAGGTGAACACCGCCTCGCCGGTCGCCGTCGCCTCGGCCAGCACCAGCCCGTCGATCGCGCTGGTCACCGCGTCCCGGTCCTTGCCGGGCGGCACCAGCACGTTCGCCGACTTGGCGAACGAGACCAGGCCGAGGTTGTAGCTCTCCGGCAGTTCGCCGACGAACTGCTTGGCCGCCTCCTGGGCGGCCTCCAGCCGGTTCGGCGACACGTCGTCGGCCTGCATGGACAGCGAAACGTCGATGGCCAGCATGACGGTTGCCCGCTCCAGCGGCTCCCTGGTGTCGATCGCCGGCCGGGCCAGGGCGGTGGACAGCACCAGCAGGCAGAGCAGGAACGCCACCGCCGGTACGTGCCGGCGCCAGCCCAGCCCCTTCGGCGCCAGGGTGCGCAGCAGGTCCACGTTGGTGAACCGCATCGCGTACGCCCGGCGGTGCAGCTGCCGCCACACGTACAGCGCGGCGAGGGCGAGCACCGGCAGCACGGCCAGCAGCCACCACGGTTGCAGAAAACGGATCATCGTGTCGTCCCCCGGGTGCGGGCGTGCCGCTGAGCGGCGACGAAGCGCACCATGTCGAGCAGCCAGTCGGTGTCGGTCCGCAGTCGCAGGTGGGCCGCTCCGGCGGCGCGGAGCTGGGCGGAGATCTCCGCGCGCTGGGCGGTGGCGGCCTCGGCGTACCGGCGGCGCAGCCGCGGGTCGGCGGTCTGCACCTCGTGCAACTCCCCGGTCTCCGGGTCGACCACCGGCAGCACCCCCACGTCGGGCAGCTCCAGCTCGCGCGGGTCGACCACCTCGATCGCCAGCACGTCGTGCCGGACCCGCAGCTTACGCATCGGCCGCGCCCACTGCGGCGGCGGCGCGAGGAAATCGGAGATGACCACCGCGACCCCCCGCCGGCGGGGCGGCCGGTTCAGCATGTCGACCAACGCGCCCAGGTCGCTGCGCCCGGGCCGGATCTCGGTGCCGGCGATCGCCCGCAGCAGCCCCTGCGCCTCCTTCCGCCCGGACCGGGCGGGCAGCCGGACCGGCCGGCCGGGGCCGGGCGGCGGCGTGCCCCGGCGGCGTCCGGCCGGGGCCGCCGGAGCTGCGCCGCTGCCGACCACCGCCCCGATCCGGTTGCCGCCGCGCACGGTCAGGTGGGTCAGCGCGGCGGCGGCGGCCACCACCACGTCCCGCTTCAGCCATTGGCCGGTGCCGAAGTCCAGGCTCGCGGACAGGTCCACCGCGAGCCAGGTCTCCAGCTCCCGGTCGGCGACCGTGCGCCGCACGTGCGGCGTCGTCGTGCGCGCGGTCACCGGCCAGTCCATCCGGCGCACGTCGTCGCCCGGGCGGTACTCGCGCGACTCCCCCGCCTCGCTGCCCGGACCGGGCAGCAGTCCGGCGTAGTCGCCCTGGAGCAGGCCGTCGAGCTTGCGGGTGACCATGAGCTGGAGCCGGAGCAGCAGCGCGTCGCTGCGGGCGGCGGCGGGTGAGGGCGACCACCGCGTACCCCCGGTGGGGGTGGGGGTGGGTGAGGTCACGGCCGCTGCCCGGGCCACCCGGCGGCCGGCGGGGCGCCGTTCGGGGTGGCCTGCTGGCGCGGGGCCACCGACGGCAGCGGGATGGTCGACATCACCCGGTGCACCACGTGGTCGGCCGGCACGTCGTCGGCGAGCGCGTCGTAGCTGAGCACCAGCCGGTGACGCAGGATGTCCGGCGCGATGTCCTGCACGTCCTGCGGCAGGGCGTAGTCCCGGCCACGCAGCAGCGCCAGCGCCCGGGCGGCCCGGACCAGTCCGAGCGAGGCGCGCGGGCTGGCGCCGTACTGGATCAGTTGCGCGACGTCGGGCATGCCGTGCTCGGCGGGGGCGCGGGTGGCCAGCACCAGCCGAACCGCGTAGTCGACCAGCGCGTTGTGCACGAAGACCTGGTCGGCCTTGCGCTGCAGGGCGATCAGGTCCTCGGTGTCGAAGACCCGCGTCGACTGCGGCGGGGTCACCCCCATCCGGTACACGATCTCCCGCTCCTCGGCGTCGGTCGGATACCCGACGACGATCTTCATCAGGAAGCGGTCCCGCTGCGCCTCCGGAAGCGGGTAGACGCCCTCCTGCTCGATCGGGTTCTGGGTGGCCATCACGAGGAACGGGTCCGGCACCCGGTGGGTCTGGCCGCCGATGGACACCTGCCGCTCGCCCATCACCTCCAGCAGCGCCGACTGCACCTTTGCCGGGGCCCGGTTGATCTCGTCGGCGAGCAGGAAGTTGACGAAGACGGGGCCCAGCTCGACGTCGAACTTCTCGCTGGACTGCCGGTAGATCCGGGTGCCCATGATGTCGGCGGGAACCAGGTCCGGGGTGAACTGCACCCGGGCGAAGGACCCGCCGACCACCTTGGCGAGGGTCTCCACGGCGAGGGTCTTCGCCACCCCGGGCACCCCCTCCAGCAGACAGTGCCCCCGGGCGAGCAGCGCCACGAACATCCGCTCGACCATCCGGTCCTGGCCGACGATCACCCGCTTGATCTCGAACAGCGCGCGCTCCAGTAGCGTCGCGTCCTGAGCGGGGGTGGTCGTCGGCGGCGCCGACGTCGGGGGGGTGTCCGGCGCGCTGCCGTTCGGCGTCGGGGTGTCGGGCGTGGTCGGCTGGGCCACCGGTCCTCCACAGCATGATCGATTGTCGCGGCGTGGTGCGTGTCAAGACTCGCATGCCCGGCTGAGTGCCGAGGCGGGGAGAAGCCGTTTTCCGCCACGCCGTCCCCCCGTCCCGAATCGCCGGTCACGGGTTTACACCAGGGGGTCCGGCGTGTGTACCATTCACCCCGTCGCCGGGCGGCTCCCCCCGTGGCCGCCCGGCGCTCAGACTTCCCGCCGCGCGCCTAGACTGGCCCGGATGAGCCTCCCCCTCCCCGCCGACGCGGCACCGATCTGCTCGGCCCGAGGCTGTCGCGCGCCCGCCGAGTGTGCGCTGCGCTGGAACAATCCCCGCCTGCACACCGCCGACCGGCGCAAGACCTGGCTCGCCTGCGCCGACCACCGGTCCTCACTCGGCGACTTTCTCGACGCACGCGGCTTCCTTCGGGAGGTCACGCCACTCGCCGGATCGCCTACGCTCGACTGGTGAACGCGCAGAGCGGACCCTCCCGGTGACCGGCGACCCCGTCGGCGGCCCACCGGCCGTCCCACCCGGCCCGCACCCCGCGCCGCCGCCGGCCCCGGCCTGGTCGACGCCGGGCCCGCTGGAGCCATGGCCGGACACCGTGCGATGGCAACCGGTGTCCGGCGAACTGATCTGGGTGGAGCTGCTGCGGCTGGCGGCGCTGCTCGGGGTGCTGCTGCTGGGTCTCGCCGTCGGTTGGGCGTTGAGCGGGCACTGGCTGTTCGGTGCCGCCCTCGGCGCGGTCGTGCTGGCCGGCGCGTGGCGGGTCGTCACCATCGTGCGCGCGGTGCACGCCTGGGGGTACGCCGAGCGCGAGAACGACCTCCTGGTGCGACACGGGCTGCTGGTCCGCCGGCTGTCCATCGTGCCGTACTCGCGGATGCAGTTCGTCGACGTCAGCGCCGGCCCGCTGGAGCGGGCCTTCGACCTGGCCACGGTGCAGCTGCACACCGCCGCCGCGGCCAGCGACGCCCGGGTGCCGGGGCTGCGCCCGGCGGAGGCGTCCCGGCTGCGCGACCGGCTCACCGCGCTCGGCGAGGACCGCGCGGAGGGCCTGTGAGCCAGGGCCAGCACGACACCGACCCCCACTCCTCGCAGTTCCCGGCCCCCGTGCCCGCCGCGCCAACCGCCGGCCCCCCGCACGGGCCCGAGGTGGCCGTCGCCCCGCCCGGCGGGCCGGGGCAGCAACTGCCTGACCAGCGGGCCGGGGGCGGGGAGCCCCGGCAGCGGTTGCACCCGCTGAGTCCCGCGCTGCACGGGGCCAAGTCGCTGGTCGTGGTCGTCGCCGGGCTGTCCTGGTCGACCCTGTCCCGGGTCGGCTTCGGCTGGTTCGCGGCGATGGTGACCGTGCTGGCCCTCGGCGCGACCGTGCTCGCGGTGGTCAGCTGGTACAACACCGGCTACCACGTGGTCGGCCGCGAGCTGCGGGTGTACGAGGGCCTGCTCTGGCGGCGTACCCGGGCCATCCCGCTGGAGCGCCTCCAGGCCGTCGAGGTGGTCCGCCCGCTGCTCGCCCAGCTCACCGGGCTGGCCGAGCTGCGGCTGGAGGTGGTCGGCGGCGGGAAGACCGAGGCGCCGCTGGCGTACCTGGGGGTGGCCGAGGCCGCCGCCCTGCGGCAGCGGCTGCTCGCGCTCGCCGGTACCGGGGCCGCCCCCGGCCCCCGGCCGGCGACCACAGCGACGGACGGACCGGGGGTGGAGCACCCGGCCTCGCCGGTCCCGCCGGGGCGGGCGCTGCACGACGTGTCGAACCGGGACCTGCTGGTCGGCCAGCTGCTCACCCCGCAGGCGCTCCTGCTCCCCCTCGGCGTGGCCTTCGTCGTGGCCCAGTTCCTCTCCGAGGACTCCTGGTCGTTCATCGCGGTGGCGAGCACGCTCACCGCGATGGCCGGCGTGCTGCTCCAACCGGTACGCCGCGTCCTCGACGACTGGAACTTCCGGCTGGCCAGAGACGAGGGCACCCTGCGGATCCGCAACGGCCTGCTGGAGACCCGGGCGCAGACCGTGCCGCTGAGCCGGGTACAGACGGTCGGGGTCACCTGGCCACTGCTCTGGCGCGCCAAGGGCTGGCTTCGGCTGCGGCTGGAGGTGGCCGGTTACGCGGCCGGCGAACCGGACGACCGCAACCGGCCCGACCGGCTGCTGCCGGTGGGCGACGCGCACACCGGGGAACGGATCGTGACGGAGGTGCTCCCGGGGGTGCGGCTGAGCGGGCTGGCGACGAGCCTCCCGCCGGCCCGGGCCCGGTGGCTGCGCCCGCTGAGCCGCCGGGCCGTCGGCGCCGGGCTCGACGAACGGGTCTTCGCCGCCCGGTCCGGGCTGATCACCCGGCAGCTCACCGTCGTGCCGTACGCGCGGATCCAGAGCGTGCGGGTGACCCAGGGCCCGGCGCAGCGGCGGCTGCGGCTGGCGACCGTGCACGCGGACACCGCGGGCGGCGCGGGCGCCTCCGCCCTCGACCGCGACCTCGCCGAGGCGTGGTGGCTGGCGGCGGAGCTGACCGCGCGGGCGCACGCCGCCCGCAACCCCGGCTGAGCCGGCCCACCACGCGGCCGAACACCGGCCGCAACGGGCCCGGCGGCAGCCAGCGCAGGACCCTCAGCGCGCGGCCGGAACACCGGCCGCAACAGGCCCGGCGGCAGCCAGCGCAGGACCCTCAGCGCGCGGCCGGGACCGCCGGCGGATCGGCGGCGGGACCGACCGGCTCGGGCCCCCCGTCGCCCGGCTCCGGACCACCCGGCCCCCCGTCGGCCGGCGCCGACGCGACCGGTGCCCGGCGCGACCGGCGGGCCGCCCACCAGCGCTCGGCCAGGCCGACCACGAGGAAGGTCATCCCCACGTACGCCCAGCCGACCAGCACGTCGATGACGTAGTGCTCGCCGGAGTAGACCAGGGTGAAGGTCATCGCCAGCGGGTACGCCAGCAGCAGCGGCCACCACCGGCGGCGGGTCGCCCTCAGGAAGAACAGCACCACGAACAGTGCCCACGCGGTGTGCAGCGACGGCATCGCGGCCACCGGGTTGGAGGCGATCTGCCCGGCGTTGAGCAGGTTGCCCGCGCCGTGCATGCCGAACGCCTTCCAGCCCCGGGTGGAGATCCGGGCCACCTCGGTGAGCAGGCCGTTCTGCGCCGCCCACCAGGGCGGGGCGGCCGGGTAGAGGAAGTACGTGACCAGCCCGGCCGCGCAGAGGAACCCGAAGCGCCGCATGTACGCGGCCCACCGGCCCCGGTTCCGCATCCAGAGCACCGCGGCGGCGGCGAGGGTCACCACGAAGTGGGAGAAGTAGACCCAGCTGGCGACCACGTCCCACCAGCGCACCTCGGGCCGGTAGAGGTGCTCCTGCAACCAGACGGTCGGCACCTCGCCGCCGGTCGCCCAGCCGAACATGAACCGATCCGCGACGATCAGCTCCATCGCGTGCGGGGTGGCGCCGTTGTCGGCGAACCCCCGGGACAGGTTGTAGGCCGCGAGGAACAGCACCACCGGCACCCAGTCGCGGGCGAACAGCAGGTGGGTGCGCCACGGGCGGTGCGAGTTCCAGGCGACGGTGGCCGCCCAGATCCAGAGGAACGCGTACGCCGGGTCGGTGGGCAGGCCGATGCCGAGCCAGCCGACCACGAAGGCGACGGCCCAGACCGACATGGCGATCACCCGGCGGCGACCGCCGTCGGGCGGCGCGGGCGGTCCGGCGGGGGCGGGGGTCTGTGGGTCAGTCACGACGGCCATCGCCGTCCAGGTTAACGGCGGCACCACGACCCGCCGACGGCGACCACCTAGGCTGGGCGCATGCAGGAGCTGTCGGAGCAATCCCTCGCGCCGGGCCTGTCGGCCCGGGTCGAGCTGACCGTGACCGACGCCGACACCGCGCGGGCCCTCGGCTCCGGCGACGTGCCGGTGCTGGGCACGCCCCGGGTGCTGGCCCTGATCGAGGCCGCCACGGTCGCGGCCACCGCCGACGGGATGCCGCCGGGCCGGACCAGCGTCGGGCTCCGGGTCGAGCTGGACCACCTGGCCCCCACCCCGGTCGGCCGCACGGTGGCGGCGCACGCCCGGCTCGCCACGGTCGACGGGCGACGGCTGCGGTTCGAGGTGAGCGTCACCGACGGCGCGGAGACGGTCGCCCGAGGGCTGGTGGACCGGGTGCTGGTCGACCGGCAGCGCTTCGTCGAGCGGGCCGGCGGGACTCGGCCCGGCTCCCCGGCCGGCGGGGGGCCCTCCGACGCGCCGGCCGGCGGTCGCTCCGGTGACCGCGCGGCGACGGCCGGGTCGTGACGCTGCGGTTCGTCGAGGTCGCCGACGGGGTGCACGTGCTGCGGGAGCCGCTGCTCGACGTCAACGTCACGCTGGTCGTCGGCGACGGCGGGGCGCTGGTGGTGGACACCCTCTCCACCGCCGGGCAGGCCGCCGAGCTGGCCGCCGCAGCCCGCGCGGTCACCCCGCACCCGTGGACGGTGGTGAACACCCACCACCACTTCGACCACTGCTTCGGCAACGTCACGCTCGCCGCCGACCCGGCCCGCCCGGTGTACGCGCACGAGGTCGCCGCAGCGGCGCTGCGCGAGCGCCCCGACGAGCTGCGCCGGGCGGCGTACGAGGAGATGCGCGGCGAGCGGCCGGGGCTGGCCGCCGAGCTGGCCGGCACGGCGCTGCTGCCCCCGACGCATGTCGTTCGCCGGGAGACGGTGCTGGACGTCGGGGGCCGGCGGGTGCTGCTGCGCCATCCGGGGCACGGGCACACCGACGCCGACCTGATGGTGCACGTGCCGGACGCGGACGTGCTGGTCGCCGGGGACCTCGTCGAGCAGGGCGGGCCGCCGGCGTTCGAGGAGTCGTACCCGTTGCAGTGGCCGGACGCGGTGGCCGAGCTGCTGCGGCTGACCACCCCGGGCACGGTCGTCGTGCCGGGGCACGGCGAGCTGGTCGACCCGGAGTTCGTCCGGGCCCAGCACGGCGAGCTGGTCGAGCTGGCCCGGCTGATCCGGGCCGGCCACGCCGGAGGCGCCCCGCCGGAGCGGGTGGCCGCCGAGGCCCCCTTCGGTGCCCGCGCCGCCCTGCTCGCGGCCCGCCGGGGCTACGCCGAACTCGACGGCGCCGGCTGACCCGACCGGGTCAGTCGCCGGGGGTGATGAGGGCAGCCAGGCGGGGCAGGTGGGGCAGGGCCTCCGCCAGGGCCCGGCGGGCGGCCGGGTCGAGGGCGGCGAGGGCGTCGGCGAGCAGCTCGGCGCGGTGCCGCTCGTAGTCGGCCATCCGCTGCCACGCGGCGTCGGTGAGGCGCAGCAGGACCAGCCGCCGGTCGCCCGGGTCGCGCTCGCGGTGCAGCAGCCCCGCGCCGGCCAGGTCGCCGACCAGGGTGCTCACCGTGTTCGGCGCGGTGCCCAGCCGCCGGGCCGTCTCCTTGACGCTGATGTCCGGGTGGGCGCGGACCACCAGCAGCAACTCCACCTGCGCCTCCGGCAGCGCCGGCCGGTTGGCCCGCCGCACGGTCGAGCGGCGCAGCAGCCGGTGCAGCTCCGCCACGGCGGCGCCGAGCCGCGCGGGGGTCTCGTCGGTGGACACGAGTCACCTACTTCACAGCGCAATATCTCTGATGACAGAGCTAAGGTTACCCGGATCCGACTTCTTCTGGGGGCCTCGTGGCACGTGTGGTGCAGTCGACCGGCAGTCCCACGCCGGTCACCGGTCGGCGGGGCTCCGGCGTCCCGGCACCCGGCGGGCAGACCGCGGCGCCCGGGGCGCCGGTCCCGGGGGCCGGGGCCGCCGGCCGGGGCACCGGGATCGGGCTGCTGGTGCTGCTCGGGGCGCTCACCGCCGTCGGCCCCCTCTCGCTGGACATGTACCTGCCGGCGTTCCCGGCCATGGCCGACGAGCTGGGGGCCAGCCAGGCCCAGATCCAGCTCTCGCTCACCACCTGCCTGATCGGCATGGCCCTCGGCCAGCTCGTCACCGGCCCGCTCAGCGACCGGTGGGGCCGCCGCCGGCCGGTGCTCGTCGGCCTCGTCGGGTACGCCCTGCTGGCCCTGGTCTGCGCGGTCGCCCCGAACGCCGGCACGCTCGCCGCGGCCCGCTTCGTGCAGGGCTTCGCCGGCGGGACGGGCGTGGTGGTGGCCCGGGCGATCGTCCGCGACCTGTACGCCGGCCGGGCCGCCGCGAAGTACTTCTCCCGGCTCACCCTGATCTTCGGGGTGGCCCCGGTGGCCGCGCCCGGCGTCGGCAGCCTGGTGCTGCGGTTCGGGTCCTGGCGGGCGGTCTTCGTCACCCTCGCGGTGATCGGCCTGCTGCTCGCCGCCGCGGCGGCCTGGCGGCTGCCCGAGACGCTTCCCGCCGAGCGGCGCAGCACCGGGGGCGTGGCCGGCACCGCCCGGACCATGCGGTCGCTGCTGACCGACCGGGTCTACCTCGGGTACGTGCTGACCCAGGGGCTTGCCTTCGCCGCCCTGTTCGCGTACATCTCCGGCTCGCCGTTCGTCTTCCAGGACGTGTTCGGCGTCTCCAGCGGCACGTTCAGCCTGATCTTCGGCCTCAACGCGCTCGCCCTGGTCGCCGCCGGGCAGGCCAACGCCCGGCTGCTCGACCGGTTCAGCCCGCGCGTCCTGCTGGTCGCCACCCTGCTGGTCGGCGCCGTGGCCGCCGTGGGCGTGCTGACCGGCGCGGCGGCCGGCGGCCTGTGGCCGCTCGCCGTGGCGTTGTTCGTCTTCGTCGGCACGATCGGCATGGTGATGCCCAACAGCACGGCGCTGGCGCTGGACCGGCACGCCAGCCACGCCGGCACGGCCGCCGCGCTGTTGGGGGCGCTCCAGTCGGTGATCGGCGCGCTGGCCGCGCCGCTGGTCGGGCTGGGCGGCGAGGGCAGCGCCGTGCCGATGGCGGCGGTACTGGCCGGCGCCGCCGCGCTCTCCCTGGCCGCCGTGCTCACCCTGGCCCGGTCCGCCGACCGCTGACGCCCGCGCCGGACAGCTTCCACGCCGGGTCAGCCGGCGAAACGGCGCAGCACCTCGGCGCGGGTGGGCATGGCCACCGCGCCGCCCGGGGACTCGCAGACCAGGCCGGCGACCCGCAGCGCGAACGCGACCCGCCGGTGCCAGTCGGCCGGGTCGGTCGGCTCGCCGTCGACCAGCAGGTCGGCGACGAGCGCGCCCATCACCGAGTCGCCGGCGCCGGTGGCGTCCACCGCGCGCACCCTGGGCGCGGGCACGCGTACCGGATCGGCGCCTGCGGCGGCGACCACCGCGCCGGCCGGGCCGAGGGTGACCACCACGGTCGCCGCCCCCAGTTCGCGCAGGTACGCCGCGACCCCCTCGACCGGCTCACCGGGGTAGAGCAGCTCGGCGTCTGCGGTGCTCAGCTTGACCAGATGGGCGGAGGCGGCGAACTCGGCCACCGTCTCGCGCAGCCCGGCCAGCGCGGCCGGGCCGTCGAGCAGCCGGGGCCGCACGTTCGGGTCGAAGACCCGCAGCCCGCCCGCGGCGGACCAGGCCCGGCGGGCGGCGGCCAGCACGGCCGGGCACAGCAGCACGATCGACCCGCAGTAGAGCACCTCGGCACCCTCGACCAGGCCGACGTCCAGGTCCTCGGCGGTGAGCAGCCCGTACGACGGTGGCTCGCCGTAGAAGCGGAATTCCGGCTCGGCGCCGGAGTGGGTGGCCACCGCGAGCGCGGTCGCCACGGGCACGGTGACCGCCCCGTCGAGCCCGACCCCGGCATCGGCCAGGAAGGCGCGGATCCGGTCGGCGAGCACGTCGTCGCCGAGCGAGCCGACGAACTGCACGCGTCCGCCGAGCCGAGCCACCCCGACCGCGACGTTGAGCGGCCCGCCGCCGATCGCCTGGCGGAACACGGGCCGGCCGTCGCACTCCGCGTCGAGCAGGTCGACCAGTGCCTCGCCGAGCACCGCCGCGTATCCCATCTCGGGCCCCTCCGTCCGCACCGCTCGCCGACTGTTCGTGTCGCACCAGGCTGGCACAGTACGCGCCATGATGAGCACCGAAGCCACCGTGTCGGCCTACCGGGCGGCGTTGGAGGCGAGGGACTCTCGTCCGCGAGGTCACCGAGTTCCGGCCGGAACCCTACGAGCCGCCGCCCGGCCGCGAGCACCTCGCCGAGCGCTACTGACACATCGAGCAACGGCTATTGCGCGCCGTCGGCATCCCGTGGTGGGATGACGCTTGCCGGGCGGTGCGGGGGCTGCCGTACCGCCGGCGCCGGGTTCACATCCACGCGAGGGCACCGGTCCGCGAGCCGGACCGCCGACGGCGCACGCGCCGGCCATCCACGCCGGGGCGCATCCGCCGCGACCGTCGTATCCGCGTCGCAGCGGGGCAGGCGGCACTGCCGCCCCGCACGTTGCCCGCGGGGCGCCCGCGTCCCGCGAGTCAGGAGAACCCCGTGACCCGTTCCCGTACGGCCGCGCTGCTCACCGCGGTCGCCACCCTCGCCGCGGGCGCCGTCGCCCTGGTGGCCGGCCCCGACCCGGCCGCCGCCCACGGCACCCCGATGACCCCCGGCAGCCGGACCTACCTGTGCTGGAAGGACGGCCTCAGCCCCACCGGCGAGATCAAGCCGATCAACCCGGCCTGCACGGCGGCGGTCGCCCAGAGCGGGGCGAACTCGCTGTACAACTGGTTCAGCGTGCTGCGCTCCGACGCCGGCGGCCGGACCGTCGGCTTCATCCCCGACGGCAAGCTGTGCAGCGGCGGCAACCCCGGCTACACCGGGTACGACCTGGCCCGCACCGACTGGCCGCTGACCCACCTGACCGCCGGGGCCCGGCACAACTTCAAGTACAGCAACTGGGCCCACCACCCGGGCACCTTCTACTTCTACGTGACGAAGGACAGTTGGAGCCCGACCCGGCCGCTGGCCTGGGGCGACCTGGAGGAGCAGCCCTTCCTCACGGTGACCAACCCGCCGCAGAACGGAGGGGTGGGCACCAACGAGGGGCACTACTACTTCAGCGGCAACCTGCCGTCCAGCAAGAGCGGCCGGCACATCATCTACTCGCGCTGGGTCCGCTCGGACAGCCAGGAGAACTTCTTCGCCTGCTCCGACGTGACCTTCGACGGGGGCAACGGCGAGGTCACCGGGGTGGGCAACGGCGGCTCGCCCAACCCGACCACCCCGCCGCCGAGCCCGACGACTCCCCCGCCCAGCCCCACCAGCCCCCCGCCGAGCCCGACCACCCCGCCGCCGCACAGCGGGGACTGCATGGCGGTCTACAAGGTGACCGGCGCCTGGTCCGGCGGTTTCCAGGGCGAGGTGACGATCATGAACCACGGCGCGACGTCGTTCGCCGGCTGGAAGGCGACGCTGACCTGGCCGAGCGGGCAGGCCATCCAGAGCCTGTGGAACGGCTCGTACACCACGTCCGGGTCGACCACCACGGTGACGAACGCGGCCTGGAACGGCACGGTCGCCCCGGAGGGGACGACCGCGTTCGGCTTCGTGGCCAGCACCACCGGGACGAACGCCCTGCCCACGGTGAGTTGCGCCCGGGCGTGAGCCCGCCCGGGTGAGCGGAGGCCCCCTGCCACGCAAGCAGCGGCAGGGGGCCTTCTCACCGGCTCAGCGGACCATGGAGCCGACCACCGGCTTGGTCAGCAGCGCGGACTGGTTGCGCTGGATGCCCGGGTCGAGCGTCTTGGCCACGAAGATCGCGTGCCAGATGCAGAAGATCAGCACCGTCCACACCTTGCGGGAGTGGTCGGCCTCCTCCCGCTTGTGCTCCTCCAGCAGCCGCATCGCGTACGACAGGTCGATCAGCTCGCCCGCGCCGGAGTTGGAGATCACCCAGCGGGCCCACTCGTACATCTCGCCGCGCAGCCACACCCGCGTCGGGGTGGGGAAGCCGAGCTTCCTGCGGTTGACGATGGCCGGGGGCACCACGCCCTGGAGGGCCTGGCGCATGGCGTACTTGGTGGCGTCGGAGCGCGGTGGGAGCTTCAGGTCCACCGGGATGGTGGCTGCCACGTCGAACACCGCGCGGTCCAGGAACGGCACCCGCACCTCCAGCGAGTGCGCCATCGAGATCCGGTCGGCCTTGACCAGGATGTCGCCGCGCAGCCAGGTGTACAGGTCGACGTACTGCATCTTGGTGACGTCGTCGAGCTCGGTGCACTCGGCGTAGATCGGGGCGGTGACGTCGGTGTAGCGCACCGAGGGGTCGTAGCGGCGCAGCAGGTGCTGCTTCTCCTCCTCGGTGAACATCCGGGCGTTGCCGTAGTAGCGCTGCTCGATCGGGGTGGTGCCGCGCTCCAGGAAGCTCTTGCCCTTCACCCCCTGCGGGATGGCCTTCGAGACCGCGCGCAGGCCCTTCTGCACCCCGCCGGGCAGGCCGTTGACCGTGCCGAGGGAGAGCGGCTCCCGGTAGATGGTGTACCCGCCGAAGAACTCGTCGGCGCCCTCGCCGGAGAGGACCACGGTGACGTGCTCGGCGGCCTTCTTCGCCACGAAGTACAGCGGCACCAGCGCCGGGTCGGCGACCGGGTCGTCCAGGTGCCAGACGATCTTCGGCAGCGCGTCGATCATGTCCTGCGGACCGATCTTGGTCGGCATGATGGTCACGTCGAGGTGCTGGGCCGACTCCTGGGCGACGTCGATCTCCGAGTACCCGGGGACGTCGTAGCCGACGGTGAAGGTGAGGATGTGCGGGTTGAACTCCCGGGCCAGGGCGACCACGGCGGTGGAGTCGATGCCGCTGGACAGGAACGAGCCGACCGGCACGTCCGAGCGCATGTGCACCCGGACGCTCTCGCGCAGCGTCTCCCGGATCTCGTGGTAGAGCCGCTGCTCGTCGCTGACCGGGGCCGGCCGGAACACCGGCCGGTACCACCGGCGCACGTCGATCCGGCCGCCCGGGGTCCAGGTCAGGTACTCCCCCGAACCGATCCGGTTGATCCCCCGGTGCAGGGTGCCGGGCTCCGGAACGTACTGGAGGGTCAGGTAGTGGCTCAGGTTCGCCGGGTCGATCCCGGCGTCCCCGGCGTACGCGGACTGCGCGAACGGCAGCAGCGCCTTCTTCTCCGAGGCAAGGTAGAGCCCGTCGGCGGTCTCCAGGTAGTGCAGCGGCTTGATGCCGAAGTAGTCGCGGGCGCCGAACGCGCGGCGCTCCTGCCGGTCCCAGATCACGAACGCGAACATGCCGCGCAGCCGGGTGAGCACCTGCTCGCCCCAGAAGTGGTAGCCGGCGACGATCACCTCGCCGTCGCCGGCGGTGGCGAACTGGGCCCCGTAGGTGCGCACCAGCTCGTCGCGCAGCTCGATGTAGTTGTAGATCTCGCCGTTGAAGGTCAGCAGGTAGCGTCCGCCCGCGTACGGCAGCGGCTCGTGGCTGGACGCCACGTCGATGATCGCGAGCCGCTTGTGCCCGAACACCCCGTCCGCGTACTGGCCGGTCGCGTCGCCCACCACCTCGACACCTGTCTCGTCCGGTCCGCGGTGGTGCAGGCACTCCAACGCCCCCGCGATGTGGTCGCGGTGGGCGGCGGCGTTGCCGTTCGCGCTGAAGAAGGCCAGGAGTCCGCACATGCCGGTCATCTTTCCACGCGGCCGGGACGGACGTCGCAGGCACCGCAGGCACTCCACATCCGCGCGCGAGGGGTAGCGTCTGGGCCAACGGCGTGCCGGAGGGAGCGGATCATGAGCGAAAAGCGGGCGGGCGACCAGCCTACGGACGGCACCGAGTCACACGACCCGGATTTCCCGGAGGCGTTCCTGTCGTTCATGCGCCAGGGCTGGCGGGACACGGCCCTTCCGGTCGGCCCCCGGGTGGAGGTGCCCAACCACGCCAAGCGGCGGGCCGCGCTCTCCGCGGCCTTCCCGGGCGAGACGCTGGTGATCCCCACCGGCGAGGAGAAGGTACGCGCCAACGACACCGAGTACCGGTTCCGGCCGGGCAGCGACTTCGCGTACCTGACCGGTGACCACGACCCGGACGGTGTGCTGGTGCTGCGCCCGAACGGCTCGGGGCACGACGCCACCCTGTACACGCGGCCCCGGTCCTCCCGGGAGACCGACGAGTTCTTCCGCAGCCGGCACGGCGAGCTGTGGGTGGGCCGGCGGCACACCCTGGCCGAGAAGTCGACCGAGCTGGGCCTGCCCACCGCCGACCTGACCGAGCTGGACGCGGCGCTGGCCGAGCTGGCGCCGGGGCGTACCCGGGTGCTGCGCGGCTTCGACGCCCGGGTGGACTCGGCCGTGCGCCCGTACGACGGGCCGCGCGAGGAGGGGCAGCCCGCCCGGGACCGGGAGCTGGCGATCGCGATCTCCGAGGCCAAGCTGGTCAAGGACGAGTGGGAGATCGCCCAGCTCCAGGACGCGATCGACGCCACGGTGCGGGGCTTCGAGGACGTGGCCCGGGTGCTGCCGGCCGACCGGGCGGTCTCCGAGCGGCTGCTGGAGGGGATCTTCGCGCTGCGCGCCCGGCACGACGGCAACGACGTCGGCTACGGCTCGATCGTCGGGGCCGGCGAGCACGCCACGATCCTGCACTGGGTGCACAACCACGGCGTCACCCGGCCGGGCGAGCTGCTGCTCATGGACATGGGCGTGGAGAACCGCAACCTCTACACCGCCGACGTGACCCGGGTGCTCCCGGTCGACGGCCGGTTCACCCCGCTGCAGCGGCAGGTCTACGACATCGTGTACGCCTCCCAGCAGGCCGGCATCGACCTCATCAGGCCGGGGGTGCAGTTCAAGGACGTCCAGCTGACGTGCATGCGGGTGCTGGCCGAGGGCCTGCACGACCTGGGCCTGCTGCCGGTGAGCGTGGACGAGGCGATGGACGAGAAGTCGACGGTCTACCGCCGGTGGACGCTGCACGGCTTCGGGCACATGCTCGGCATCGACGTGCACGACTGCGCGAACGCCCGCAAGGAGACGTACCGCGACGGCGCGCTCGGCGAGGGCTACGTGCTCACCGTCGAGCCGGGGCTGTACTTCCAGCCGGAGGACGAACTGGTCCCCGAGGAGCTGCACGGCATCGGCATCCGGATCGAGGACGACGTGCTGGTGACCGCGACCGGCGCGGTCAACCTCTCGGCCGGGCTGCCGCGCCGGGCCGACGAGGTGGAGACGTGGCTGGCCGAGCAGCGCGAGGCGGGTCCGCGCCTGCCTGGCTGATCCTCAGGTACGACCACGGCGGGCTCCGCCGCCGGTACGCGACGTTTCGACCGTCGACGCACCGGTGGCGGGGCCCGCCGCCGTTTCCCCCTGCGGCACCTTCGTGCACGGCATCACCCGACTGCGGACTCCCGCCCGATCCGAGAACAATGCGGGGTTTTTTCGGATACGTCCTCCTCGTGAAGAACGTTCTCATACGGTGGGGATCAGAAGGCTGCAACCGATTTGTAGCTGGTCGCGCCCCTTCGGGCGGTGCGGCCCCGTCTGGTAGCAGGAAAGGGCGGCAGGTTCTGATGTCCAACGACGAAACGACTCCCGGCGGCGGGGTGCACGACACCCCGCCGGCGAAACGACGGCGGGCTCTCTGGGTCGCCACCGGCGTTGCCGGCCTGACCGGCGTCGTCGGTCTGGCGGCGCTCGGCGGACTGGCCACCCGCGAAGACAAGTCCGACGACGCGAACCGACTGTCGGATCAGCACTCGGCCACCGCGAAGCAGAACGTCAGCGACGCCGGCCGGGCCGACGAGGAACGCGGCAAGGAGAGCGGCGGCCAGGATTCCGGCAAGCAGGACGACCGGAGCGGTGCCGAGTGGTCCGGCCAGGACGACTGGTCAGGCAAGGACCGGGACGGCCGGGATGAGCGTGACGAGGACGGCCGGGTCCGTGAGGTGCCCTGCGACGACGACGCGCTGGTCGAAGCGGTGGTACGGGCCAACAACGAACTCGGCGGCACGCTGAAGCTCGCCCGGGACTGCAAGTACGAGCTGAGCGACCACGACCGCAAGAACGGCTCCGCCCTGCCCACGATCCGCCAACGGATCACCATCAAGGGCGACAAGTCCATCATCAAGCGCGACTCCAGCGACGCCTTCCGCATCTTCACCGTCGGCGAAGGCGGCGAACTCACCCTCAAGGGCGTCACCGTCAAGGACGGCAACGCCGCCCGCGAGAAGAAGAAGGAACAAGAACCCTGGCCCACCACACCCGACACACCGAAGACCGACACCCCGGCTACCGGTGAGGCAGCGCCGGCCGCCGCGCCGGTCGCGCCGGTCGCGCCGGCCATGCCGGTGGTGCCGGTGGTGCCGGTCGCGCCCGGTGGGTCGGGTGAGGGTTCGCCCGGCACCTACGACGACGGCGCCGACGGCGGCGCAATCCTCG
>NZ_JBIATC010000026.1:43871-51478 GCF_042891255.1 Micromonospora sp. NPDC001898
AACAACGACGGCAAAGTCCGCCTCGACGACGAATCCATCGTCATCGACAACGACCCCACCAACTGCACCGGCCACATCCCCAACTGCTTCGCCTGACGGCAGGCAGGGCTGGTAGCCGGCGACGGTGACACCGGCCACGGGCAGTCCACCGGCCCCGCTCGGGAAGGATCCGCACACGGATCCCACCGGGCGGGGCCGGCGGCCGTCTCCGGTGCGGACGGACCGGACACGAGCCGGCCCCCTTCCGCCACGGGCGGAAGGGGGCCGGGCGGGCAACGGCTACTTCTGGACGAAGACCGCCACGCTGCGCGCCGGCACCGTGAAGGTGCCGGTGCCCCGGTCGAACGACGCCGTGCGCAGCACCGGGTCGGCGGAGGCCCTCAGCACTGGGTGCAGCGCCACGTCTGCCCCGCGCAGCCCGGCGACCCGCTGCCGCGCCGCCTCCGGGGTGGCGTTGAAGACGACGGTCACCGACCGCCACCTCCCGTCGAGCCCGCGGCCGTCGAGGGTCATGGTGAGCACGCCCGGGGTCTCAGCGGTGCCGGAGAGCGGGAAGGCGACCCGCTTCTGCACCTGGTCGGCGGTGGCCAGCCCGAACACCGGCGAGGACTCGCGGATGCGCAGCAGCTCCGCGTACCGGGCATCGGCCAGGTCGATCGCCGCGCAGCCCGGCACCAGCGACGGATCGGCCAGCAGCGGCTTCGCGTACGGCCACTTGTCCTGGTTGTCCGCCACCGGTGGGAGGCCGGCGCCGAAGCCGTTGCCCTGGGCACAGTCCCAGCGGATCTGGTTGAACCAGTCACCGGAGTTGTACGAGTTGCGGTCCAGCGACTTCGAGCGCAGCCGCTCCGAGCCGGCCGTCACGAACCCGGTCCCCTGGCCCATCACCACCGTGGAGAGGGCGAGCACCTGCATCCGGGCCCGGTCCGCCGCCGAGGTGGCCTGCGGCAGCTTGTACGCCAACGCGTCGTACAGGATCTCGTTGTCGTGCGCGTCGACGTAGGTGACCGCCTCCCCCGGCGCGGCGGTGTAGCCGGCGGGAGAGCCGTTGTAGTCGACCTGTCCACCGGTGACCCGCCGGCCGGCCGAATCGGTGAACCGGTAGCCACGCAGGTTGCCCGTCAGCCCGACCTTGATCAGGTCGTGGGCGTGCAGCAGCCGGGCCTTCTGCTCGGCGGCCGACCCGTTCACCGGGTCGCCGTTGGGGTCGGTGAACAGGCCCGACGCGAAGCCCTGCACCCGCGGGTTCGGGTCGAACGGTCCGCCGCCGCGCACCGCGTCACGGAGCCGGTCGTTGAACGTGCCGATCCCGGTCCCCGCCATGTTGGCCTGGGTGGCCTGCACGAACCGGGCGTCGTCGGCCACCTCGCCGAAGTTCCAGCCCTCGCCGTACAGCAGGATCTTCTGCCCGTCCACGCCGTCGCGGGCGACGGTGAGCCTGTCCAGGGCGGCCCGCACGGCCAGGATGTTCGCCTTCGGGTGGTGGCCCATCAGGTCGAACCGGAACCCGTCCACCTTGTACTGCTTCGCCCAGGTGACCAGGGAGTCGACCACCAGCTTGCCCATCATGGCGTGCTCCGGGGCGGTGTTCGCGCAGCAGGTCGAGTTGGCGACCGTGCCGTCGGACAGCAGCCGGTGGTAGTAGCCCGGCACCACCTGGTCGAGCACCGACTTGCCGTCGGTGCCCGATGCCGACGTGTGGTTGTAGACCACGTCCATGACCACCCGCAGGCCGGCGCCGTTGACCCCGGCGACCATCTGGCGGAACTCGGTGGTCCGCTTCGCCCCGGCCGGGTCGACGGCGTAGCCGCCCTCCGGCACGGTGTAGTGCAGCGGGTCGTACCCCCAGTTGTAGCCGTCGGACTCCGCCACCGCAGCCACGCACTTCTGCTGCTCGTCGGAGTCCGGGGGCAGCTTCGCCAGGTCACAGGCCGGCTGCCGCTGGTCGGCCCGGCGCTCGGGGATGGTGGCGAAGTCGAACGCCGGCAGCAGGTGCAGGTAGTCGACCCCGGCGCCGCCGAGCACCCTCAGGTGCCTCATCCCGGCCGTGTCCGGGTCGGTGAAGGCGAGGTAGGTGCCCCGCCGCTCGGCCGGCACGGTGCTGTCGGCGATGGAGAAGTCCCGGACGGAGACCTCCTGGATCTGCGCCTTCGCGGCCGGCGGCGCCGCCGGCTTGCGCAGCTTCGACCACCCCTCCGGGGCCAGCGCCGGGTCGGCCAGGTCGACGACCTGGCTGTGCGTGGAGTCCGGCGCGAGCGCCACCGAGTACGGGTCGGTCACCGAGGCGGTGACCACCTTCTGCGCCGCCGGCTGCCACGCCTCGACCCGGTACCGGTAGTACTTCCCGGTCCAGCCCCGATCGCCGCGCGCCGACCAGACGCCGGTGCGGTCGTCGCGGCGCATCGACACGGTGCGCGGCGCGGCGGTCGGCGAGTCGAACAGTTCCAGCGCCACCGTCCGCGCGGTGGGCGCCCACACCGCGAGGGTGGGCACCCCGCCGGCGAAGGTCGCCCCGAGCCTCGCGTCGGTGGCGGCGGCGTAGACGTCGTCGAGCACGCCCGGGACCTGCACCCCGGTCGCGCCGAGCAGCGCGCCCCGCGCGTCCCGCTCGGTCACCACGAGCTGCCCGCGCAGCGCCGCCGGCACCTTCGCCAGGTCGCCCCGGTCCAGGCTGAACGCCTGGTACGCCCACAGGTGCGGGTGCTTCGCGCGCTGGGCCTCGGTGAGCCCGTTGCGCTGCGCCCGCAGCGGCAACGTGGTGTACGTACCGGACAGCTCCCCGTCGACGACGCTCAGCCCGCCGGCCGGGGCGGCCACCAGGGCGTACGTCCGGCCGTCGGTGGGCCCGGCCTGCCAGGCCACGGTGGACCGGTCGATCCAGTGCGCCTTCTGCTGGGTGATGTCCAGATCCCTGGACACCCCGGACGAGGTCGACGGCAGCAACCGGCCCGGCGTGCCGGCGAGCAGCCACACCTCCCGGCCGGCGGCGGCGAAGTCCAGCCGCTGGTCGTCCGGCAGGTCCTTGGCGTCGCCGTTGTGGATGATGTAGCTCAGCCCGGTGGCCCCGGCCGCCAGCGGCACCCGGAAGACCGCGCCGAACGCGTCGGTCCGCTCCGGCTTGAGCGGGGCGGACCACTCGGTCGGGTCGGCCGCGCCGTCCCACAGGTGCAGGCCCCAGCCGTCGTAGTTGTTGTCGGCGCGGCGGTAGTGGATCAGCGCGGTGCCCTCGTCGACGGGCGGATCCGGCTCGCCGGTGGCCGCCTGCCGGGTCGGGTAGAGCGCGGCGTCGCCCTGTTTCACCCACACCTCGCCGGTCCGCGTGACGTCGATGGTCCGGTCGTTGGCGACGTCCTTGTTCCCGGCGGAGTCGACGACCAGGAAGCCGACCGACTTCGCGCCCGGCTTCAGCTTCACCCAGGCGAACCGGCCGAACGAGTCCTCGCCGGCGAACGGCTGCCCCTTCGGCCACTCGGTGACGTACGCGGGGTCGATGTCGCCCCACGCGTACAGGCCCCAGTCGTCGTACCCGCCGGCCGGGCGCTGGTAGTGCACCACCGCCCAGTCCCGCGACGCGCCCTGCGCCGGGGTGCCGACGGTGGCGGTGGAGCGGGTGCTCGCGGTGCGCCCCCTGCCGTCGCGGACGACGGCCTTGTACTCGATCCGCGTGCCGCCGGCCAGGCCGGTCAGGTCGTGGTGCACGGTGTACGGGGCCCGGTGGGCGCTGCCCAGCAGCGTCCACCTGCCGCCGGCGACCCGGGCGGCGACGGTGACAGTGGCCAGCGGATCGCCGGTGACCTGGGCGGTGACGGCGGCACGGGTGGCCACCGGGGCGTCCGGGGCGGGGGCGGTGATGCCGATCGACGGCTTCGAGTCGGCCTGCGGGATCGCCCGGCCCGCCCGGTACGCCACGGCGGACAGCGCCGGCACGGTCACGGCCAGCCTGCCGTCGGCCCCGGCGGTCGCCGTCGCCGCGCCGCCGTAGATCCCGGCGAAGGCCGCCCCGGCCGACCAGGTGTCGACGGTGACGGTCTGCGCGGTGCCGGCGTTGTTCACGGCGACGACGTACTCGGTGCGGTGCTTCGGGTCGATCCGGGAGAAGGCGAAGACGCCGGGGCCGTCGGCGGCGTACCGGGTGACCTGGATGCCGTCGCGCAGCGCCGGGTGGGCCTGCCGGAGCCGGCCCAGCTCGGCGATGGTGCGGTAGAGCGGGTGCGTCGGGTCGAACTGGTCGCCGGCGTGGGTGCGGTCGGTGCCGATCAGGTCGTCGTCGAGGTAGTCGGGCACCTTCGACGCGAACATGTCCTGCCGGGCGTCCTTGTCGCCGCCCGGGCCGGTGAAGCCCTGCTCGTCGCCGGAGTACACCACCGGCTGGCCCCGGGTGAGGAACATGAGCTGGTGGGCGAGCTGGTCGCGGCGTAGCTGCGCGGCGTCGCCGCCGCCGGAGGCCGCGATGAACGAGCCGATCCGGCCCATGTCGTGGTTGCCGAGGAAGGTGGTCAGCCGGTTGGCGTCGGTGTCCCGGGAGGCGTAGAGGTCGTCGCGGGCGTACACGTCGGCGAGCGCCTTCGCGGAGCCGTCGGCGGCGGTGTAGCCCCGGGCCGCCTCCTGGAACGCGAAGTCGAGGGTGGCCGGCAGGCCGCCGCGCCGCACGTACGTGGAGGTGATCTCCGGGTCGGCACTGTAGACCTCGCCGAACATGAAGAAGTCCTTCTTCCCGGCGGCTTCGGCGGCCCGCTGGATGCCCCGGCTGAACTGCGGCCAGAACTCCAGGTTGGTGTGCTTGACGGTGTCCAGCCGGAACCCGTCGACGCCGGTGCCGCCGATCCAGTCGCCATAGACCTTGGTCAGGCCGCGCACCACCTCGGGGCGCTCGGTCCACAGGTCGTCCAGGCCGTAGAAGTCGCCGTACTCGCTGTTCTCGCCGGAGAAGGTCGAGTCGCCCCGGTTGTGATACATGGTGGCGTCGTTGAGCCACGCCGGGACCTTGGCCTTCGCGTCGGCCGGGGTGTCGAAGGCCGGGGTGTACGGGAAGGACCCGGCGTTCACCGTCGGGAAGTCCCGGCTGCCGTCGGCGTAGTTGCGGTCCTCGAAGGCCCGCCCCCGCGCGTCGGCGTACGGCGCGGTCTTCTTGTCGATGTACGCGTACTTGCCCTCGGCGTACTTGATGACGTCGGCGGTGTGGTTGACGATGACGTCGAGGTACACCTTGATGCCCCGCTGGTGCGAGAGCTTGACCAGCCTCTTCAGCTCCTCATTGGTGCCGAAGTGCGGGTCGACCTGGGTGAAGTCGGTGATCCAGTAGCCGTGGTAGCCGGCCGACACGTCCGCGCCGACGCCCTGCACGGGCCGGTTCTTGAAGATCGGGGCGAGCCAGATCGCCGTGGTCCCGAGCCCCTGGATGTAGTCGAGCTTGTCCAGCACCCCCCTGAGGTCGCCGCCGTGGTAGAAGCCCTTGTCCTTGGGGTCGAGGCCGGTCTTCAGCCGGTCCCCGGCGAGCCCACCGGAGTCGTTGCGCGGGTCGCCGTTGGCGAACCGGTCCGGCAGGACGAAGTAGAACTGCTCGGCGCGGGCGTCACCGGAGCCTGCCTTCAGCAGGGCCTCGACGGAGGGTTCGGATCGCCACTGCACCGCGCCGGCGCCGGCGAGAGGGTCGGTGCCGGTCGGGCTCGGGGCGGCCTCGGCGGCGAGCTGGTGCGCGGCGACGGGGGTGCCGACGAGGGCGAGGGTGAGGGTGGAGACCAAGGCGAGCAACGCCTTACGGGACATCGGCGAGCGTTTCATCGACGGCCTTCCTCTGGTCGTGATTCGCCCGCACGCTAGCCCTTGCCGAAACGTTCTGCAATACCTTGCAAATGAGAGCGCAACAAGGCAGACATCTTGCAAGCGCCGACTCACGGGTGGACGCTCCTGCGCCGGCCCTCCCGCGCGGGCTTTCACCGCCGCCCGACGCCGTCGCCGCCGTCGCTCAGCCTTGCGGAATGTGTACCTCGATCTCGGCGCCGAGCTGGGCCCCGGCGGCCAGGCCGAGGTCGTCGCCGCTCCAGAACCGGCCCGGGTCGTACCAGTTCGGCCGGCGGCCCGCCGGCAGCAGGCCCATCGCCTCGTAGGTCACCGCGACCACCTCGGCGCAGTACGCCGTCTCCAGCGCCCGGTCGCGTACCGCGAGGTCGCCGGGGGTGTCCCGTCGGGCCGGCAGGGGCAGCCGCACCCGTGGCATCCGGCCCCGCGCCCAGCGCCAGGCGAGTTGGGCGGTGGAGGGAAACGGGGTGCCGTCGAGGCGGGCGATGGTACGCAGCACCGCCTTCTCCATCTCCGCGTCGGCGGACGGTTCGAGCTGCCGGAGCCAGGCCCGCTGGCCGTACCGGTTGGCCCAGACGCAGACCGCGTTCCGCAGGTCGTGCAGCTGCACCCCGCGCTGGTGGGTGCCGGTCCACATGTCCGGCAGCGAGCGGCCCAGCTCGGCGTGCCACATCAGCGGCGGCATGTCGTCCAGCACCACCGCCATGCCGACGTGGTTGACCGGGCTGTTGGTGGTGAACTGGATGGCGCGGTCGGGCGCGCTACGACCCCGGAACACCCACACGTCGCCGGTTCGGGTCAACTCCACGGCCTCGTCCAGGCTGATGCTCATGCCCTCACCCCGGCGCCGTCGGTGCTCTGCTCGCTCATGGGGGTCTACCCTAAGCGGATGCGGCAACGGATGCGGTGGTGGAAGGTGCTCGGGCTGGCTGGTATCGCTGGTGTCGCCGCGACCGGGGTGGTCGTCGCCCGGGCGGAACGGCGGCGGCGGGCGTACACCCCGGAGGAGATCCGGGCCCGGCTGCGCGACCGGCACGCGGAGGCCAGCACCCCCGGCACCGGCCCCGACACCTCGGCCTGAGCCCTCCGACCCCTCGGCCGGTTTCCCAACGGTGCTCTCCACCACCGCCTCAGGCCAATCACCCCTCGGGGTACGCGCCCACCCCGGCCGCGAGGTTTCGCCGGGCACTTCCGGCCCCGGACATCCGTTCCAACACCCACCAGGTCGTGTTGGTCAAGAGGTTTGTGTCGGGATGCCCCCGCTTTGACGGGGGCCGGAGGTAAGGCAGCATCCGTCATCGTCGGCCGGCGGGTGATACCTGTTCGGCCCCCTTTGCTCTGCTGCCCTCCGTGCAACGCTCACGGAGCGTGGCCGGGGCCTCCTGCTGTCCGCCCGTGTTGGCCCGCGGCCTGGAGCGGATGCGCGGTGCCGGTGTTGCGGTGACGGCAGCAGAGCAAAGGGACCGGGGGCACTCCGGCTTACCGGGGGCACTCCGGCTTACCGGGGGCACTCCGGCTTGAGGATGGCCGGAACCCGTCTGCAGCAGCCAGCTTCGTCGGTGGTGGCGGTCGGCCATCCTGCCTGCCATCGACCCGGCGAGCCGAGCAGAAGGCAGCCGCCGTACGGACCACGCCCCGGCCTCACCCCGTTGATCAAGTGGTTTGTCGGGTTTCGCCGCCCCGTTGACGTGAACCTCTTGATCGACGGGGTGCGGTGGTGTCTGGTTTGGGGTGGGGTGTCCGGTGGTCGGGGTCACCGTGGGGGTGGAATCGGTGGGGGGTCGGGGGCGTTGTACATGGTTCACCCG
>NZ_JBIATC010000027.1:0-50693 GCF_042891255.1 Micromonospora sp. NPDC001898
GCCCGGGTATAAATCATATTGGCACTGGCTTATCAAGCACCCTGTTGAGTTCTCAAAGAACAACCACACACCATCCGACACCCCCACCAGGAGGGCCCCGTCCGGGGCTTTTCCGTACCCACACCCGCCGCTCTCGCGCCGGGCACTTTTACTACGTTACCTCACCGTCTCTGCCGTGTCAAACCGTGTATCCCGGTCTGTCGTGCTTCGTACGGGTATCGCACCGGATGTTCCCGCGCAGCAGCGAACCGCTGTTCGTGATCATCGGATTTGGCAGGCTGGCCATCGTGATCTCTCACGTCCGCCCAGTTCCCTGCCGATCTTCGACCTTACCCGGTCGGTTCCGCCGTTCCAAATCCGCCTCGCGGCGAATCGCTGGCCCCGTCCGGTCCGGCTCCGGGGACCATGATCCCTCAGCGCCGGCTTGTCCTCTCCTGCGCTCCGGCCTCCAGGTCTTTCGCCCTGTTTCGTCCGTTCCGCGCTGGCAGAGAGAAAGTTACGCGTCCGGAGTTTGATCGTCAAATCGCCGCGCAGCGGCCCGCGTCACACCATTTGCGATCAAGAATACGGGCAGTTCAGGGACGGTTGGACGGGCGGCGGGTCGCTCGCCAGGCCCGTACGCCCAAGACGCCCACAGTGGTGCCGATCGCCAGTGACGCCGCGATCAGCAGTGCGTGCACCCACAGGAAGCCGGTCGGTGCCCCCTCGCCCAGCGTTCCGCCCGCCCAGGACCGCGGGTCGTTCCAGATGGCAACGGCGAACCGGGGCCAGATCACCCAGGTCCAGACGCCGACCCCGACAAGGAAGAGGGCCCAGCCACGTGACAGCACCATGGCTGGCGAGTATGCCAGCGTGAGCGGCGATCGGCGGAAGCACCGGCGGTACCGGGATGCGCCGCGCCGCAGGTCAGCGCCCGGGTCCCGGCCCCCGCCCGCCGTCCGGCCGAACTGCTCCCATGCGCCGTGGAGGCCAGGATGGCCGCCGTGTCGGCGAGTCCGCCTCCACCTGGTCCGCCGCATCCTGGTTGCTCTGGGGTGTCCCCGCCTCCGGGCCGCGCAGCCGCCACGGATGGTCACAGATGCGGCAGCGGACACCCCGGGGGGCCTCCGGCGGATAGCGGGGGCGGCGGCTGATCGGTACGGTCGATGCACCGACCTCTTCGCCGCCTCGATCGAGAGAAGTCCGCCGTGTCGCACGTCGAAAAGATCACCGGTGAGCTGCGGGCACTGACCACCGGCGTCGAGCGTGCACAGGGGCTGGCCGCCGCCGCCCACAAGCAGGCGCAGGAGGTGGCCCTGCGTGCCGCCGCCGCCGGCTTCGCCGCCGTCGCGGCCGGCATGAGCCGGGTGCAGGCCGCGGTCTCGGAAACCCAGGGTGTCCTGAACGGGCTGGCCACGTCCCTGGGCGAGGCGACGAAGACCACGGCGGCGGTCCCCCACCGGGCCACCCCTGAGGAGACGATCACCGGGCTCACCCCCGTGCGGAACGCCGTCGACGGTGTCCGCGACACCACGACCAGGACCATCGGCCAGCTCGGCGAGACCCGGCAACTCGCCACCATGGTGCTCCAGGGCGGGCAACCCGGTCCGATTCTGTCGGCCCTGGAGAGCATCAGGCAGGTCCTGACACTGGTCGTCCAACGCACCGGCGTCACCCGCCAGTCCGTCGAGGCGGCCATCGCCGAGGCACGACAGCTCGGTTCCTCTGGGAACTGACCTGGGCCGGCGGCCCGGCACCGTCGGCTCCGCCCCTCCCCGCGCCCGGGGCCCCCGACCTCAGCCGCCACCGCTATCGGGCGCCTCACCCGGACACGCGGGGACGCCGCGCCCCGGTTGCCACGCTCCCAGTCCCTGACCCGGCCCTCTCCGCCGCTCAACCACCCAGCCGGCGATACCCGAAGTGGATGATCCGCACATCGGAATCCGCGAAGTCCGCCGGCCGCTGCTGCTGCACCGACGCCAGGCGAAGCCGGTACGGCGGCCGAACGCCGGCAGATTCCCGGGGCCTACGAGTCGCGGAGTCGTGATGAGGCCATAGCTCACCGGGGGCCTACTGCCACATGTCCTCGTACTTCGACTCGGCGAGCATCTCGTACGGGCCGTGCCGTGCAGATCGAGAATTGCCTTGGCCGACCAGAGGAGTCGTTGAGTTCCGGTCGATCGCCGATGGCACTGGCCGCGTCGACGGACCGGGCTCGCGGGGCGACCCGGCGGAGCGTGCGGGTGGGGGTACCCCCATTCTGCGCACTCTCCGTCACGAGATGCTGACCCGCCGTCCGTCGACCGCGCCGACCGCCCGCCTTCCCCGACGCCCCTGCCTGGCCCGCCGAGCCTGCCGACGGCCGGGCAGAAAACCTATGCCGAACCAACTAGATATTCTTGATGGCGCGGGTTACTCTTACTCCCGTCGAGAGCAGAGAGTCACCAAAGACGCAGACGGACCGCCCGGCCGTGGGGTCACGACGGGCAGCGAGGAACGGAGCGGTTTCATCGTTCCTCACGAACGGCGATAGAAGCAGGCCAGCCCTGACGTGATTGCGACGGGGCACCGCAGGTGGGGCCAGGCAGTCTCAGGGCTCCAGCTGATGTTCGCCGCACGTGTACGGGGCCAGAAGTCGCGTGGGCTCCGACACCGGCGGACCGCACGTCAGCAAGGGAAGAGGAACAGAGGAAAGGGAGGGCCGTACACCGTTGGATCGCCCGCCGCCGGCCGTCAACCCAGGCCGGGCGGACACCGCAGTTTCCATCGAAGAGAGGTGGTCTCCGGTCACGCTTATGCGATCCTCGCACCCAAAGCCCTCACTTGCGGCTGGTGCGGATACGACGAGCCGACGGTCATGTCGGCAGATGGTGTTCTGACCCGTAACCCTGGGCCCCGGCGCGTGAGCGCCGGGGCCCTCGACGTGGAGGTGGCATGGGGCAAGACCCCGATGACATGTTCGGCGACGAGGACTACCCCGCCTACACCATTGGTCGGGCCGCGGAAATGCTCGGCGCCTCACAGGACTTCCTGCGCCGATTGGACGAGGCGAAACTGATCGCCCCGCACCGCTCCGCAGGCGGGCACCGCCGATACTCCCGGTACCAGCTACGCCTGGCCGCCCGGGCCCGCGAGATGGTCGATCAGGGCACCGCCCTGGAGGCCGCCTGTCGGATCATCATCCTCGAAGACCAACTCGAGGAAGCCCTGCGGCAGAACGAGACGCGAAAGCACCGTGGGACGAGGCAACACGACTGACCGCCTCGCTCTCGCGTGAAGTCGTCGGCGGGCCGCGGGTGCCGCAAGACAGGGCCGGTGGCCAGCCACCGCCGTTCGAGCGGCCGGCCGTGCCCGAAAGCGGCTGGTCGGCGGCGCGTGTAGCGTCCGACCATGGGCAGCGGCGGGACGGACGACGCCGGTACGGGAAGGGACGCCTCTCGTATCGAAGGCGAAGTGACGTTGTTGTCGGAATCGGTGACCGCTGCAAGGGTGACCGGGTTGCGACACGCGGTGGCCGCGGCGGCTCACTCGGCAGGTCTGGTGGGCCACGGGTTGGAGGACTTCGTCTTGGCGGTACACGAGTTGGTCACCAACGCGGTGCGCCACGGCGGGGGCAGCGGTGAGGTGCGGCTGTCGCGGCACCACGACATGCTCACCTGCGAAGTCAGCGATCACGGGCCCGGCCTGGATGAGGTGGCCATCGCCCTACCTGCGCCGGGGGAGGTAGGCCACCGGGGCCTGTGGCTGGCCCAGCAGCTCACCGGGAAACTGACGATCGTCACCGCCGGCCAGGGAACCAGCGCCTCGGTGACGGCGCGGCTCCCCACCGGATCGACCGTGGGTGAGGAACGGTGACGACGCCCCCGGAGCAGACCTGGCACTGGCGCGTCGACGCCAGCACCCGCCGCCGGGTCCTGACGCTGTTCGGTGAGATCGACATGTCGGGAGCCGATCGACTCGACGGTCTGCTGCACGAGACGATCTCCCAGGCCAGGGCGGTCGAGGTGGACCTGGAGCGGGTGACCTTCATCGACTCCATCGTGCTCAGCACTCTGGTCGGCGCGCACCACCACGCGGCCGACAGGGGCGTGGACCTCATCCTGGTCAACGCCGCCGGACAGGTCCGCCGGGTCCTCGACATGACCGGCATCATGCAGCTCCTCGGCAGTCCCGCCGGACCGTCGCCGGCCGCGACCTGACCGCGTAACTCGCCGCAGCCGGAGCGCATGCCGTCCGGTCAGGGGTGGGGCCGGCCCAGCCGGGCAAGGGCGGCTGTTTCGGGCGAGCCGCATGTTGCCGGGGATATGTACCGCGGAGCGTGGCTCGTCCGCGGCCGGTCCGACAGCAGCAACCCGAGCCGAGGGCGTCTTCCACCTGTCAGGAAATTGCTACTAAAGTGTGGGACATGGCCTCCGCCGTCTACACCCACGGACACCACGAGTCGGTGCTGCGCTCACACCGCTGGCGCACCGCCGCCAACTCGGCCGGCCATCTCCTGCCGGTCCTGCGGCCCGGGCTGACCGTGCTGGATGTCGGCTGCGGGCCGGGCACCATCACCGCCGACCTGGCGGCCCTGGTGGCCGCCCCGGACGGGACCGGGCGGGTCACCGCCGTCGAGATCACTACCGGGGCGCTGGAGCTGGCCCGGGCCGAGATCGGGGCCCGGCGGCAGGGAAACGTCGACTTCGCGGTCGGCGACGTGCACGCGCTCCCCTTCCCGAACGACTCCTTCGACATCGTGCACGCCCACCAGGTGCTGCAGCACGTCGGTGATCCGGTCCGGGCGCTGGGCGAGCTGCGCCGGGTCTGCCGGCCGGGCGGGCACATCGCGGTACGCGACAGCGACTACGGGGCGTTCACCTGGCATCCGCGCCGGCCCGAACTCGACGAGTGGCTGGCGCTCTACCAACGGCTGGCCCGGGCCAACGGTGGCGAGCCGGACGCCGGACGGCGGCTGCTCTCCTGGGCGCACGCCGCCGGGCTGACCGATGTCACGGCGACGTCGAGCACGTGGTGTTTCGCGACCCCGCAGGACCGGGCCTGGTGGGGGGACCTGTGGGCGGAGCGGGTGGTCGACTCGGCGCTGGCGCACCAGGCCCTCGCCGCGGGAGTCGCCCCGGAAGCGCTGGCGCGGATCGCGGCCGGCTGGCGGGCCTGGGCCGCCGAGCCGGACGGCTGGCTCTCGATCCTGCACGGCGAGCTGCTGGCCCGGCCCTGAGCGCCGCCCGGCGGGCGGAAGAACCGACGACCGCCGGGGCCGGCGCCCCGCCGTCTACCGCCACCGCCGTCAGCAGGCCACGCCGTGGAGCCGGGCCATTCAGGAGCGGCGGAACAGCACGCTCGGGACACCCTCGATCATCTCCTTGGCGAACCGGGCCGGGGTCACCGGGCTACCGATGTCACCGGCCAGCGCGGCCACGTCCACGACCTGCTCGACTGGCCGGGCGGTCCCGGCGCGGGTGATCCGACGCCACCGCACCGGGACGTCACGTCCCTTCTTCAGCTTGCCCGCGTCGTCGCGCAGCAGCTTGCGCCAGCCGGTCGGGGCGTGCGGGTCGTGGTCGACGCCGAAGTGCAGGGTCTCCGGTCGCAGGTGCAGGTGCAGCGTGCTGGCGTCCCCCACGAACAGGCAGAGCAGCACGTTCTCGCTCAACCGCCGGGCAGGCAACGCGGTCATCGGGGTCAGGCCGGTCAGGTCGCCGTTCTCCGGCACCGGCACGTCGTACCCGTCGATCAGCATGCCGGAGAAGCCGGAGACCAGTGCGGAGCGGATCAGAAAGCCGCTGACCATCGGATAGCGCTGAGCGCCCAGGTCGGCGAGGTGTTCCCGGTCGTAGGCGACATCCCCCTCGGTGACCCGGCCGAGGCTGAGCGCGCCGTCGAGCAGGCACCTGATCCACCAAGGGTCGAGGTGGAAGAAGCGCAACGACTCCGCCGGCAGCATCCGCTCATCGGGTACCAGATAGTTGAACGGTACGTCGGTGAGGCGGTTGAGGTCGGCGAGCCAGGCGCCGACGACCTCGGGCGGGGTCGGGTCGGCGGCGCCGATGGCGCGCAGCACGGGTACCGGGGTGACCTGCCCGTCGGCGTGGTGCGCCCGCCGCCGGGCCTGCCGCCAGTTCCCGTACGCGGTCGAGAACCGCTTGCTGCGCAGCGCGAGCAGCCGTCCGAGCTGCCACGCCGAGGCGTACGAAACGTCGATCATGCCGTTGTCCGGGTCGACCCGCAGCAGCGCGTCGGCGGCCCGGACCGGCAGCAGGTCGGTCGGGCCGGGGCCGGCGGAGCGCTGCGGGCTGAGCGGCCCGTGGTACCAGGAGACGGTGCGCTCGGCCTGGCGCAGGCGGTGCGGGAGCGGGACGAATCCCCGGGTGAGGTACGGATCGACGGAGGGCCGCCCACGGGCGGGCAGGCTCACCGTGGCCGGGGTGCGGTCCAGCGACTCGGCGATGCCGGCGAAGCCGGGGCCGTCCTGGACGCAGGCGAACCGCCAGCTCTTCAAGGAGATCAGGTGGACCACGTCACCGGTGCCGGGGTCGAACGCGCCGTCGCGGTAGCGGCCGGCCACCGATACGAGATGCGCGGTGCTGGTCCGTCCCGCCCTCGGCAACCGGGCGCTCAGCACCGCCGCCAACTCGGCACCGTCGGCACGGCCGGCCACCACCTTCTGCCGTACATGGGTGAGCAGGGACAGTTCGGCGGCGGTCGGGATCAGTTCCGCCAGCCGGTCGCGCGGCACGCCGAGCACCACCGCACGGTCGTCGTCGCGCTGCCCGACCATTGACGGTTCGTCGCCGAACCCGGGCAGCGCGGCGATCTCGGCCAGGGTGAGCACCCTCGTGTCGACCTGGTCGTCCTCGTCGAAAAGCAGCAGCGCCAGCCAGGGCAGATCGGAGGTGTCGTCGCCGCCGGTCTGTTCCCAGGGCAGCGTGCCCCGGCCCAGCAGCACGTGCGGCAGCACGTTCGCGTGGTCGCCCAGGCTGCCCTCCGGTGGGAAGACCGACACCACGTCCTCCGGGGCCAGGGCCCGGTGGTCGCCCGCGACGACGAACCGTCTGCTGACGGCCCGCACCCCTCTGGCCTTGCCACGGATGGTCAGGTCCTGCCGGACCGTCACGGTGTAGGTGCCGTCGCGCAGTTGCGGCGCGGGCCGGTGGGTGGAGACGAAGCGGGTCTCGTTGGTCATGCCGTTTCCCTTCACTGCCCGATCAGTTTGCCGACCAGCGGCACGACGAGGAACGCAGCGGCGGTACGGCCGCCGACCGTGATCTGCTCGTCGACGCCGAGGTCGGCCAGCAGGGTGTCGCGTTTGGTGCTGCCGAGTGCGCGGTCGACGGCGTCCCGGCCCTGTTCCGTGGCGGGACGGAAGACCTTCTCGTCCACCAGGTCGAAGGCCTGGTCGATCTGTTCCATGCTGTATCCGGCCTGGCTGTCCGGGATGCTCTGCGGCGGGTCCACGGCGGGTAGCACCGGGGCGATCGGCGTGATCGCGAAGCCGGCGAGGCTGTCCGCGATCAGCGGGTCGGGGTCGGCCCGGGTGGTGACCGACTCCCCCCACAGCGCGCGGGGAACCCGCTTGGACACGGGCTCGAAGGCGAACAGGTTCGTCACGTCGGTGCTGCCGTCCCGGGTGATGGTGACGGCGTGGGTCGAGCCGAACTGGGTCGCGGGTACGTCCATCGGCGCGATTCCGAAGGTGGCGGCCGGTACCGCGCCGTCGATCCGACCGGCCCCGACGTCGTACGTCTTGGCCGGCACCACGGAATCGGTGACCAGGGTGAACTTGCGCGGGCTGAGCACCCAGTCGACGTCTCCGTCCCCGGCGCGGACCAGCCCGTCCCGCACCGCGAGGGTGCAGATCGGCTGCTCGGCGGAGTCGGCGGGCAGGAACGCGGCCTGGAACGCCGGCCAGTCGATCGGTGCCGGGCGTTGGTTGGCGCCGGCGCCGAACGAGACCTCGAAGCTGATGACGGACAGGTGCACCCGGGCCCGGCCGGAGAATTCCGGCCCCCAGATGGAGAGGTCGGCGCCGACGTCGACGGAGAGGGTGTGGGTGCCGAAGAAGTGGTACGTGTACCGCACCCCGATGCCGACGTACAGGCTCGCCTCGTAGTGGTACGGCTGCCAGCCGATCAGGAAGTCGACCCCGGCGGTGAACCACGCGCTGAGGTTGCCGCTGTTCCAGGTGGCCGCCAGGTGCCCGCCGGCCATCAGCACCGACGGGGTGAGCGCGAAGTAGGCGTCCCCCTTGACCGACACCGCACTGTCGATCTGCCAGTTGAAGCCCAGCCGGGGCACCACCGGATAGTGGGCCGGTGGGACGAAGCCGGGGCGGTAGCCGCCGACGGTCACCACGAAGTCGCCGCCGTGCGTGCCGCTGAACCAGCTGTAGAAGGCGAAGCCGCCGCTGAGATGGCAGTCGCGGGAGAACAGGTAGGAGGCCGAGGTGAGCTGGGCGGCCACGCCGAGAAAGCCCTCGTCCGGGACGAAGCTGGCCTTGACCGCCATCTGGATCTCGGCGATCGGCGGCACGTCCGGCGCGGCCGGCACCTTCATGGTCGACAGGCCGAGGATGTCGATCTCGAAGCGCTGGCCGAACATGAGGGTGAGCAGCGCGAACGAGTCGATCTGCTTGAACGAGGTGAACCTGATCCCGACCGCGAGGAACTGGTCGCCCTCGGACGGGGTGAGGTACGGGCGCAGGGTGCTCAACTCGGTGATCGGGTCCGTAGCCGGCGCCGGGCCGGAGCTGTCCGACATCACCTTGCTGACCAGTGGGAACTGGGCGATCTGGTCGATCGCCGGGACGCGTAGCCGGCGGTTGTAGCCGAATCCGGCGGCGATTCCGGTGACCTGGAAGAAGGCCGGGCCGCCGATCGGGTAGTCCAGGAAGGCGTACACGAACAGCGAGGGATAGCCGCCGACGTAGGCGTACGCGCCGAGCGCGGAGACGGTCAGCTCTCGGATGGTCAGCAGGGCCGAGCCCTCGTACTCGTCGTACGGCTGGCCGTCGGCACCGGTGAGCGGGACGCGGAGCAGGCCGGCGCTGACCGCGAGCGGGCCGTTGCGGTAGTCCAGCCCGAGCCCGTGCAGGTCGAACTCGGGCGCGAAGTCGTTCAGCGGCGAGCCGACCGCCAATCCGTCCAGGGTGAAGGTCAGGCCGCCCAGGGAGATGCTCGCGTCGAGCAGGAACCAGAGCTTCTGGCGTTCGTACTGGAAACCCACCCGGTTGAGGTGCAGCGGCCCGAAGGTGCGCTGGAGGGTGAGCCACTGCGTGTTGCCGGCGGTCACCACGGGCTGGCCGCCGACCGGCGCGGGCGGGGCGGCCGGCGGGTTGCCGCCTGGCGCCGGTGACACCGGCAGGGCGAGTGGGTACGGGTCGCCGCCGAGGGTGAGCTTCGCGCCGAGGGTGATCCCGGCGGGCAGGGCCGACCCGTCGCCGGCGGTACCGGGCAGCCGGGTGATCCCTGCCGGTAGCAGGGCGTTGACCGCGGCCACGTCGGCAGCGGTGAACGCCGTGGCGGCGACGATGATCTGAAGGTCGTCCACTCCGGCCCGTTGGCCGTCGGGCAGTTCGCGGCCGACCAGCGGCAGTTGCGCGAGGTCGAGCGACGCGCCGAGGTCCAGGCCGAACAGCACCCTGCCCGGCCGCGCGGGGCTGCCCCCGGTCGCCGGGCGGGCCTGGTCCAGAAAGACGAACGCGTCCTTCAGCTCGATCTCCAGGCTGTCCGGTATCAGCGGGGCGAGGGCCGGACAGGCGTCGAGGACCGGCGCGAGCAGGGTGGCGATCTTCTGGGCGGTCCGTTTCGGCTGCGCGGTGTACGCGGCCAGCAGGGACAGCGCACCCTCAGTGCGGGCGAAGTCGACCTCGAAGTGCAGATCCCCGATCACCGCCGTGGCCCGGGACCGGATCTCCGACGGACCGCCGTCCCGGGCGGCCACGTCGATGACCAGGGTCAGGTCGAGGTTGCCGGTGTCGCTGACCGGGAACCGGGTGTGACAGGTGAAGGTGAAGTTGCCCCGGGTGTCGAAGCGGATCAGCAGCTCGTCGATCAGCAGGTCCCGCACGGCGGCGGGCAGGGTGAAGGCGTCGAATGTGGTGCCCAGATCGGCGTGCAGGTCCGACACCCGAAGCTGCTGCCCCGGCCCGGTGGTGCCGGTGAAGACCCAGACACCCCCGCTGTCCGGCCGGCTAGCCTCGATCAACAGTTGCGCGCCACCGAGCGTGAGGCCGGCCCTGATCGACCCGGTGTACCCGCTGGCGTCCTTGGCGATGGTGGCGCTGAGCTGCTGGAAGGCGACCGGCCCGAGGACGAACTCGTCGTCCTCCACGGTCAGCTCCAGCTCGTACGAGCCCTCCTGCGGGTACGCGGTGAGGCCGAGTTCGGTGACCACCACGTCCGGGAATCCTTCGGCGGTGCCGAAGAAGTGCTCGAACAGCCGCTTGAGCCCGATCGTCTCGCCGTCGCCGAGGTGCCCGCCGAACTGGAATCCGGGTAGCCGGGCGGTCAGGTCGAACCGGACCCCGGCCAGCACGAGGTGACCGGCGACCGCGATGTGCCGCAGGGCCCCGGCGTGCGGGTCGAAGCCGATCTGAACCCCGTCGATGCCGATCTCGCCGAGACCGACGGCGGCCAGGCCGGTGCGCACCGAGTCCTGCAGGCTCTGCCCGCCGATCAGCCCGGCGAGGTCGGCCAGGCTCGGCAGGACGCCGTCGGCCGGGACGATGTCGAGTTCCCACGGGCCGCCGGAGCCGAAGCCCAGGCTGACCGTGAACTCGCGGCCGATGAGCAGGGTGGCGTGCAGCGATGCGCCGAACCCGACCTGGGAGAAGCTGTTCGGGACGGCGGTGTGGGTGGCGACCAGGGTCACGCCGATGGACCGCAACACGAACCGGTTGGCGACCACCGGCCAGTCGACCGCGCTGTCCAGGGTCAGCACGAGCGAGGTCAGCGGGGCCTCGCCGAGCCGGGTGCGCAGTGCGAGGTCGTTGATCGTGAGGCCGGTGGCGAACGGGGTGCCCGATGGCAGGCCGGTGGTGCCGGCCGACCCGCTGACCAGGGTGAGCAGGTCGGCGAGATCCTGCGGCGGGTGGTCGCCGGCTCGGAGCGTACTGGCGAGCGCGCCGTCCGGGGTGAGCGAGCCGGTGACCGGCAGCGCCAGCGCGCCGACCCGCAGGGTGGCGTCGACGGTGACGCCGACCTGCGCCGGGCGGCCGGCGGCGGCCCGGGTGACGGTCAGCACGAACGGGCCGACCTGGAAGGCGTCTGCGGCGAAGGCGCTCACCGGCCAGGCGGTTCCGACCTGGCCGGTGACGGTCAGGCGCTGCGGCCAGGCCGTGTCCGCCAGGTCGAACCGTGGCCCGGTGAGCACGGCCCGCCCACCGGGCAGGCCGGCCAGGAAGCCGGCCAGTGTCGGATCACCCAACAGGTCCGGCGCGAGGGCCAGCTTGCCCTGGTCGACCTGGGATTCGAGCCGGGTCTTCAGCTCGGCCAGCGAAAGGCTGGTGATGTCCATCTGTAGCCCCTCAGTGGTGGGTGATGACTCGTTGGCCGGGCCCGCCCATCGCATTGCGGTCGTAGAAGGTGACCGTGAATCGGCCACCGCCTGGCGCCGCCGCGACCACCGCCGCGTTGGCGGCGGCACCGGCGGCGGCGGCGGGCCCGCCCGCGACGCCGGCCAGGGTCGCCGCCGCCTGGGTGGCGGTCTGGGCCAGGGCCGGTGCCATCGCCGCGGCGGCCAACGCCAGGTCACAGACGAGCCCGCCGGCCGCGGCGGCGACCGCGGCGGAGGCCGCGGCGGCGCCGGCACCGGTGGCCGCGGCGTAGACCGCCGGAAGGACCGCGGCCATGCCGCCGGCCAGCGTGGCGACGGCGGTACCGGCGGCCACGGCCGGGGCGGCGGCCCCCGCGGCGCCGAGACCACCGAGCACGCCGGTGATGACGGTGGTGACCAGGGCTGCGCGCGGGCCGGTGGCGACCAGCCGGTGTATCGCGTTGGGCACCAGCGGCGCAGGCACAGCGAGCCCGGTCGCGTTCGCCGTGGCGAGGATCGTTTCCGCCAACGTGACGGCCCACAGCCCTCGGGCATCCCGGTCGGCCTGCGCCTGGGAGACGTCGACCCGGAGGTTGCCCCGGACTGGCGGGACCGGTCTGCCTGCGGTGTGCGAGGTCGGCCCGCCGCGTGACTGCGGCGGCACCAGGAGCGTGCCCGGGACCTGGTAGCCGGTCAGGTAGCTCGGCACCGCCCGCCCGGGCGGCGCAGGTGCCGGCGGCGCCGGGGTGGCCCCGGCGTACCCCTCCAGGATGCCGACGGTCCGGTCGGCCGGGTGGGAGAACTGGTTCCTGGTGCCGCAGGAGATCATCACGACCTCCGGTCGCATCCGGTCCACGAAGGCGCGGCTGGTCGCGGTGTTGGCCCCGTGATGGCTGGCCTTGACGATGTGCACCCGCTGGGCAACCGAGTCCGCCGGGTTGAGGTACGCCGAGACGTTCTGCTCCTGCATCGACTCGATGTCCCCGCCGATGTAGTACCGGAAGTTGCCGAACCGCACCTCGAAGGCGAGGCTCTTCTCGTTCTTGGCCTGCTCGGGCGGGGTGAGCATGCCGCCGCTGCGGTAGGTGGCGGTCGCCGCGCCGTTGCGGACGAACCGGTTCGCCGCGAGGCAGGTGATGGTCGGTGGCGGCGCGGCCGGCGTGGGCGAGTTGAGCGGCTCGCCGGCCGCATCGGTCCAGAGGATCTCCCGGCCGACCAGCCAGTACGGGTGCCACCAGTTCGCGAGGGTGAACGGAGCGATCACGGCTCCGCCCGGCGCGACCAGGGCTGGTGGCGGCGCGATCGCCGCGTTCCCCCCCAACGGGACCGGCACGCCCCCGCCGAACATGACCGGTGGGGTCCGCACGCCGGGCACCGGCCCGGCGAACAACCACTGCGCCGCACGCTGCTTGTGCACCGGTGTCGTGTCGCTGGCCACGTTGCGGGTCACCCGGGTACGGCCCGCCTGCCTCGCGATCGCGTTGACATACAACAGGTAGGGATCCTCGTCGGCGTTGGCCGGCTCGCCCTGGTCGAAGATGAGCACGTTGTCGTAGAGCTGCGTGTTGCGCCGCGCCAGCAGCCCCCTGACACCGCCCATGTGGTCCGCGTCGTAGTGGGTCACCACCATCACGTCGAGATCATCGGTGCCGGCCGCGAACTCGGGCACGGCGGCGGTCAGGTAGGCGTCTATCCGCGTGGCGTGGCCGAGCCGGCCGCCGTCGATCAGCATGGTCCGGATCTGCGCGGCGTGCCCGCCGGCACCGTCGTTGCGGGCGACGATCAGGGTCGAGTCGCCCGATCCGACCAGATCGATGTGGTGGATCTCCAGGCTCCAGGTCATCGGTGCCACCCCCTCCGGTGTCCCACGCGGCTCACGACTTGCCGATCAGGTAGCGGGCGAGCACCTTGTAGACGCTGTTGGTGGCGAAGCCGCTCTGGCTGACCTGGGCCTGGATGTCGTTGCCGACGACGGCGACGCCGGCGTTGTAGATGCTCCGCGCGCCGGTCTTGCGGTACGGCTGGGCCAGCACCTCGACCTTCGGAGCCTCGGTCCACTCCCGGTACGCGACGTACTCGACCCGGGTCAGCAGCCGGTGGGTGTTCGAGTTGGTGTCGTGTATCAGCACGGTCAGCTCCAGCCACGACGTGCAGTGGTTGGTCAGGTTGTAGAGCTGGTGGGTGCGGCTCTCGCCGTCGTTCATCCGGCCGTTGAACAGCATCGTCATCAGGCCGACCGGTGCGCCGTCCGCGCTGATGTTCGTCGAGCCGTGCACGGTCAGCCGGGAACGCGGGTCGGCGTGCCCGAGCGCCATGTTGCCGTCCGGGTTCATGTGGATCGCGTCGACGATCCTGCCCTGGTTCTGGGTGCGCAGGCGCATGCCCAGAGACGTCCGGCCCGAGTCGTCCCGGGCCTGCACGAACGTCGTACCGTCGCGGCCGTCGCCCTCGAAGGCGTACAGGTAGAGGTGGCCCCGCCCGTAGTAGTCGCCGTCGACGTGCAGCTTGGCCTTCGGGTTCGGGGCGCCGACCCCGACGTTGCCGGCCGGTTGCAGGATCACGTGGTCGTCCGGGTCGTTGCTGGTCCCGACGATCAGCCGGGCGCTCTCGCCGACGCCGCCGGTCGCCGCGGCGTCCTGGTACTGAATGAAGCCGTAGTCGCTGCCCCGGTTGACCCGGCTGCGGAACACGATGCTGCTGGCGCCTCCGCCGTTGTCGTGGTCGATCAGCAACGAACCGCTGTTCGGGCCGTGCCCGGTGCCGGTCGCCTCCTGCACGTGCAGCGGGGCGGCCGGGCTGCTGGCGCCCACGCCGACATACGACCCGTTGGCCACCAGCGGGCCCTTGACCACCGGGCAGATGAACTGGCCGTCCTGGTAGCCGGGAACGTTCTCGTAGCGCAGGTAGAGGTTGGCCGGCCCGGAGGGCAGGGAGGAGCGGATCCGGGCCAGCGGGATCTCCACGATCTCCCGCAGGTCCAGGCTGGTCTTGCTGATCGGGGTCAGGACCAGCTCGGTCGCCTCGCCCTCGACCGAGGACCGTTCCACCTGCCAGCCCGCGCGTACCGCGGCGTTCGCCGGGATGTCGACGTCCTTCAGGTCGCTTCCGGTGCCCAGCGCCCACGGCCGGTCCAGGGTGGCCCGGGTGGTCGGCTCGTGGTCGAAGGCGATGCGCAACCGGGTCGGGCTCTGGCTGGTCTCGCGCGGGGCGAGCGGGATCGGCCCGTCGGCGGCGAGGTTGGCCACGTGCAGCACCAGCATCGACTCGGAGCGGCTGTCGTTGAGCACGGAGTTGCCACCGGTGAAGCCGGCGTGCAGCGGGATCTCCGGCTTGCCGAGCCGGTTGACGACCTTCAGGATGCGTCGGCGGTGGCCCTCCAACGCGGTGGTCTGGCCGGCGTACCGCAACTGTCGGTAGTGCAACTCCACCCGGGTGGCGCGGGTGCCCCCGGCCACGTCCGCGATCGCGTGTTCGAGGGTGAGGTGCCAGGTCCGGCCCTGCTCCAGGGTGCGGCCCTTGGTGCTGGCCAGGTAGAAGACCACGGTCTGGCTCTCGGAGACCGGCTTGCTGATCTGCCACCCGTCGGCGGCGACCCGGACCAGTTGGTGCGGCTTGGCCGGATCGAGGCAGGGCGCGGCCAGCGTGCCGGCCCGGAACCGCAGCGCGAGGTGGTGGTTGGTCGCGGTCGGCGCGGTGGTGATCGGATCCAGCAGGACCGGCTGGTCGGCGCTGTTGGTGATCTCCAGGAAGAGTTGGTGGCCGGCCGGGTCGCTGTCGATCGGCAGTACCGTCTCGTCGTCGCCGTCGAGCAGGTCGAAGACGAGCGGGTGGCTGCGCCGGACGGAGGTGACGGCGGCCTGGTCCACGGCCATGCCGCGCTGGATCGCCTCGGCGGGCAGCGCCGCCCGGAAGATCCGCAGGTGGGCCAGGCTGCCCTTGAACCGCTGGCCGGACGCCGCACCGTCGAGGTCGCCGGCGAGCAGCAGCGGGGCGTTGTTGACCACCGGGGCGCCACCGGTCGGTCCGGTCGAGGCGAGCACGCCGTTGATGTACGTGCTCGCGGTCGTACCGTCGTTGGTGATCGCGACGTGGTTCCACGCGTTCCAGGCGATGCTGCCCGGCGGGGTGTCCGGGGCGCCGGTGTTCCAGTTGCCGCCGGCATTGAACCGGTGGTGGATGTGACCGGCGCTGTTCAGCCAGATGTTGAAGTTGCGGCCGGGCTTGCCGACGATCCCCTGCCAGAGCCTGGGGGGCGGGCCGTCCGGCTTGAGCCAGATCGAGACGGTGTACGTGCCGAGCCGCAGCGCCTCGGCGTCGGGCATGGTCAGCATCTCATTCGTTCCGTCGAACCGCAGGGAACGCCCGAAGACCTCGTCGAGCACGGTCGAGGGGGTGCCGGTCGCGCGGGCGGCGAGGGTGGAGCCGGCGGCGTCCACCGCCGCGTTGTCGCGCAGTTCGTCCAGCGGCAGGTGCAGTACGAGTTTCGCCAGGTCGATCTGCATGAGCTGGCGGATCTGGTCCTCGGTCAGCGCCCGCCGGTAGATCCGCAGCGAACCGATCCGGCCCTGGAAGTAGGCGTCGGTCTTCCGGCCGCCGATCCACGCGCCGGTCAGGTTCACCTCGGCCGTCTTCCCGTACTGCCGGCTCTCGGTGAGCTTGCCGTCGACGTACAGGGAGATCCGCTGGTCCCGGCGGCTGTAGGTGACCGCCAGGTGGTACCAGCGGTTCGTCGTGAACGCGTACCCGAAGACCTGGTCCCCCGGCTCGCCTCCGGTCAGGTTCACCTTCAACCTGGTGCCGACGAACTCGATCAACAGGTTGCCGGTCGGCCAGTCGGCGCAGGCGAGCACCGTGCGGTTCCGGTCCAGCGCGTCGGCGCGGACCCACAGCTGGACGGTCACCGCGTCGGTACGACCCAACGGCGGGATCTCCACGTAGTCGGTGGTCCCGTTGAACAGGTAGCACCGGCCCAGGGTCGGATCATCCACCGGCTGCGACTTGCCCCGGGCCGTACCGTTGTTGCCGTTGCCGGAGCTGTCGACGACCGTGCGCTTGTCGTCCTGGGTGAGGGTCAGGTGCAGGGCCAGCCCGCGGTCCAGAGCGGTCATCGTGTCCTCGCATCGTCGCTGCGCGCCCGCGCTGGGCGGAGGGTGAGCCAGCCTTCCCGGATCTCCTGGGGGCCGGTGAACAGGGCATCGGCGCGCATCGCGGCGATGCCCGACTGGTACAGGTCGAAGATCAGCCCGATCCGGGCGGCGAGCCCCGCGAACGGTCCGTCCAGGTCCGGCGGCGTGGCCCGGTCCCCGTCCGGGGCGTCCACCACCGCGCCCGGTCGCTGGTCGGCCGGCACGATCCTGGCCCGGATCGGTTCGCCGTCCAGCGGCGTCAGCCAACCGGTCTCCGGCCGGACCAGGTAGGCCCAGACGTCCGCCGCCGGCGGCAGCGCCGCGCTGAGCCGGGCCAGGGTGACCGGGGCGGCCGGTGCCGCACCGGTCGCCGGGTCGATGCCGAGTACCTCGTCGGCCCAGTGCTCCAGGCCGGCGAGGTCACCGGGCAGGGTGCTGCTCTTGCGCTGCGCCGGCGCCAGCACGGTCGCACCGCCCGCGCCGGCCGGCACCAGCCACCGGGTCCGCGGGTCGAGCAGTTGGGTCCACAACGCCGCCGCGGTGGGGAAGTGCGCCAGGAAGGCGGTCCGGGTGATGGTGGCGTCGGCCTCGGTCTCGATCCACACCGGCCCGTTCGGCGCCGGCTCCGGCGCCAGCCAGGACCAGCGGTACCCCGGCTCCTCGCCGAGCGAGATCCGGACCTGGTCACGCGGGGTGATCAGCGGCGCGGTCAGGAAGGTGACCTCGATCGCGGCCAGGGCGGCGGTGAACTGGTCCGGCGGGATGTCGATCACCTTGGTGGGCAGTACGCCGCTGCTCGCATGCACCTTGCCCCGGGGATCGACCAGCAGGGTCAGGTCCTCGGGCGGGTCGTCGATCGCCTGCCCGACGAGGGCCGCCGGGCTGTCGTACGGCACGATCCGGGCGTGGTCGGACGGCTCGTCCAGCGCGGCGTAGAACGTGTTGTCGGCGTACCCGTCCCCGGTCTCCTTCCAGAAGCCCAGCAGGCCGTCGTCGAACTGGTCCCGGGCTCCGATTCGGACCGGGAACCGGACCCGGGTGAAACCCTGCGAGTCCCGGGTACCCCGGCGCAGATCCTGGTCGAAGGAGGGCCAGCTCTGGCTGACCGCCGGTAGCCCGCACAGCTCCAGGTTCACCCTCGCCCGGACCACCGCGACCGGGCGACCGAACAGCAGCCCGAGGCCCTGTTGCTGGGCGGCGTTCTCCGGCGTGACGGTGTCCAGCGCCGACTCGATCACGTCCAGGAACTTCGCCAGGAAGCCGGTCTGCCCGGTGTCCGACGCGCCCGGCGCCCGGGTGAGCTGGGCGGCGACCCGGCGCAGGTGCGGGTTCATTCCGGCGAAGGCCGGGTCGTGGACCTGGGCGGAGCTCACCGGGGCGGTCGCGCCCGGCGCCGGCTCCCAGCTCGCGGACTGGTCCACCTGCCCCAGGGCCGCGCCGCTCCGGTCGTAGAACATCAGGCTGTCGTCGAGATGGTTGGGCAGGATCCAGCCGCAGATCGGGGTACTGACCGCGTGCGCGCCGGCCTCGACGTGGTCGGCGTCGGCGGCCAGCCAGCGCAGGTTCAGCCGGGCCGGCTGGACCAGCCGGGGCGGCAGGCCGATCCAGGTGGTGTTGTCCGGCTCGGCCAGCGGCTCCGGCCGAACCAGCCGGTCCCAGGTGAGGTCGCGTACCTGCCCGAAGCTGTCCACCAGGCGCAGTCGGCTGATCTGTAGCGCGCCGGCCCGGATCGGGTTGAAGTCGTCCATCGGCATCGGCGCGCTGTGGTTGCCGCGCTGCACCGCCGCCCGTACCCGGCGGGTGAAGTCCGCGTCGTCGGCGAAGGCCAGCGGGTCGGCGACCGGTAGCTGCATGGTCTGCCGGTGGGCCAGCAGCGCCTCGTTGAACCCGCTCAGCGCCTGCGACAGCGCGGCGAAGTCGGGGCCGAGCCGCCGGTACGCGGCCACCACGTTGGCGACCGGGTCGTCCGGCCCGTCCGGGCGGTACCGCTGGGCGTACCAGGTGACCACCTGGTCGATGTCCTGGAGTAGGAAGTCGGCGGTCCGGTCCTCCTCGGCGATCTGCACCGTGGCGAAGAACTGCTCGTGATCGCGGTGCAGCACCAGGTCGACCAGGTACCGGCCGATGACCGTGCGCATCTGCTCGGCGGCGAACGAGGTGAGGATGCTGCTGCCGCTGTAGAACCGGGCGCCGACCGCGAGGTGCTGGCGGTCGTCGCGCAGGGCCAGCTCGACCGAGCCGCCGTCCAGGCGGTAGTTGGTGTTGACGTAGTCCGGGTCGTACGCGCCGTCGCGGTTGACCTGCTCGGCCCGGGGGAAGAACTCCACCTCCCAGTCCAGCAGCACCGGATGCCAGGGCTGCCGCCGCCAGAGCGCGAAGCCGACCGTCTCGCGCCCGGCGGACACCGCACCGGCGAGTTCCCGCCACACCGCGTCGACGGCCTGCCAGAGCGCCTCCGGTTCGGCGAAGTCCACCTCGGGCAGCAGGCGGGCGTCGAGCATGTCGTCCGGCCGCAACCGGTGGTCCTGGCCGTAGCGGGTGGAGGGGCGTACCGCGTCCCCGGCCAGCAGCAGCACCGGTTCGTTGGGCTGGTAGTAGCGCGGGCCGGCCACCTTGCGCAGCGTGTAGCCGGCCCGGTCCGTGCCGGTGGCCCGCTCGGCCAGGCTCCGGCGGATCTGTTCGGCGGCCCGGTGCCGCTGCTGGTCGAGCCGGGCGGCGGCGATCACCTGCTCGTCCAGCGTCGCGAGGTCCGACTCGATCAGCACCCGGACCGTGTCGGCGTCCGGGTAGTCGTCCACCTCGTCGTGCGGCGGGTAGCTGCACAGCAGGTACTTGTACCAGTCGGAGAAGATCTGACGGCGGGTCGAGTCGATCCGCTGCCGGGTCCGGTCGTACGCGTCCTGGAGGTGGTTCAGCTCGGCGAGTGCGGCGGAGATGTCCGGCGGCAGGTCGGCGAGATCCTGCTCGGCCGTGGCGTCGGCGGCGCCGGCCGCGAGCTGCGAGCTGACCGTCCAGCGGGACTCGCCGTCGACCGGCCGGAAGGTCCGTTCGTGGTACGCCTCGGCGAGCTTCGCGTTGGTGTCCAGCATCCGCTGCTGCGCCCCGGTCAGCTCCAGCACCGCGGCGAGCTGCCGCTCGACGGCGGCGGCCTGGTCCGGTCCGGCCGTGTCCGCGTCCGCCAGGTACGCGGCGAGCGCCTCGGCGCCGCTGTTGCCGACCGCCAGGGTCAGGCCGGGAGCCTCGGTGGCGTTGGCCGGGGCGAACCGCAACCGGGCGTGACAGGCGACCCGCTCGGGCGGGGTGTTGCCGAGCGCGGTGGCGGCGGCGTCGTCCAGCAGTTGCCCGACCCGCTCCGCCGCGTCCTGGAACGGCGTGCTCAGCAACCGTCCCGCGCGCCAGCTGGCGACCGTGGCCAGCGCCGTCCGGCCGTCCACCGGTGCCAGCCAGTCCCGGGCCAGCAGCTCCCGCCAGAGCGGATCGGGATCCGTGGATATTGCACGCAATTGGTCCCTGGTAACGGTGACCCGGGGGGTCCAGCCGTATTCCTCGGCCAGTCTCTCGAGCAGCGGGCCGGGCGCGACCGTAGCCGGCGAGGCCAGTTCGAGTTCGGTGGCGAGTTGGCGGACCAGTCGCCCGACGCAGTCGTTACCGGAAGCCCGGTACCAGCCGATCACGTCATACTGCAGATCCGGGCCGAGTGGTCCCGGTTCGGGGTCGTGAAAACCGAACACGCTGTGGCAGTTCGGATAGATGGCGGCAAAGGCGGGGTGCCCGTATCCGGCTGCGGTCAGCTTGTCGAGATATTCTGGCGCCCGCCCGGCGTCGCGGTCCGGATCGAGCCACTGGGCCAGCGGCATGGACCGCCCCAGGAACCGGAACGGATGGATTTCGGAATCGTCCAGATGGGCAGGCACAGGGAAGGCTATGGCGCCCGACAGTGCTCCCTCACCGGCTGGGTGCAGGTAGTCGCTCTCCACCACCCATCGCCGCTCGACCACGCTGTCTCCGCTGGCGGCAAGCCTGCTGCGAGTCACCAGCCAGCGGGTTGGCACGGCAGGGAAGGCAGTGCCGTCCGCCGTGTGTCCCCCCTTCGTCAAGGCGTCCGGCAGCGCCCAGTGCAGGTGCACACCGGCCTTGAGAATGAGGTTCTGGTCATGGAACGGCGTCGCGACAATCGATTCGCTCAGGTAGGCGACCTCGGGATTGACGTCGCGAGTTCCGTCGAAATACGGCAGTCTTGAGAAATCTGCCGCCCCCTCGGTGACCGCGAGATCTCCGGTGAGATGCAGTGCATCAAGGTGAATCGGGACAAGCAGTGCCGACCCCATACCACTCCATTCGGGTTGTGGGATGCGGGATGACGTGGGAATTCCGCACGGCGCGACCGAAAGGTAGGCGCTCGCGGCCCCCGAACCCTAGCGAGTGACGGCGTCGCACAGGAAGCCCCGCGTGCTGTCCAGGAACTGACGTACGCCTGATTTTCCGAAGTGTCGAACCAGCCCCGTCGATTGGTCCCGGGCCGGGAAAATCATCGGCGCTCGGTCGACCGAGCCGGGGTGTGCCGCGTTCCGGCAGGGTAGGCGCGGTCCTGGTCGATTCGGGGTCGATGGGCGGCGGTGGATCAGCCGTGTCTACCGACGGCGACCGCCGGCCCGTGTCGGCCGGCAGTCCGTGCCGGCCATCGATGAGTCGGAAACCTGACCCCGCCCGGAGCGCCCTGGTGCTCCGCATCGCCCGCGTTCACCCCGGCAACATACTGATCGCGGTAGGTCAGCTGCTTGATGGCGTCCTCGCGCACGGTGGTTCAGGCTACGAGCAGGCGAAGGCCGAGCTCTGCGGTGTCGAGGGCGACGAGGTCACGGTTGCGCTCGGTCCACCGACCTGAGGAAAGGTCCTTGCGGAGTGTGCTGACTGCCCGTTGCTCGGCCTGCGGTCCGACTCTGGTCCATACCGAAACCGCGCGGCGTACACGTTCGTCCAGGTATGCCTCAGGCCGGCGCCAGTGCGCCTCGAAGAAGCCGTCAGCGCAGTCCCAGGGGACGAGCACCGGCTCCGCGCGTCCTCCGATCGCGCGGGTCAGGTCGGCCAGGGACGGCCAGCCGACGAGAAGGTCCGCGAATTCAGGTAGGTAGTCGCGGGTGAGCCAGAACCGCTGACGCCAGCCGGTGTCCTCGGCGTCGTACGTGAACACCACCACGCGGCGGGCCACACGCCGCATCTCACGCAGCCCGGCGACCGGGTCCGGCCAGTGATGGACGGTGCTGACCGCCATCGCGGCGTCAAAAGACTGGTCCTCGAACGGCAGACTCTCCGCACCGGCGGCCACGCACGGCGCCGCGCCCACGGGACGCTGCGCCCGCATGACCGCCGACGGTTCCACCGCCGTGACCTCACGGTCGGGGGGCTCGTAGGAACCGGTGCCAGCCCCGACGTTCAGCACCGTTCGTGCGTCCCCCAGCGCATCCCAGATGCGCGCGGCGATCCGCGGCTCGGTGCGCCGCGTCGCCGGGTAAGCAGATCCGATTGCGTCGTACAACTGCGCGCCGAACACTCTCAGCTGCTCCTCGGGCGTCGTCCTGACCCCCATTGCTCGTGCCCCCAGCTCCCTGTCTATGGCCGTCACCATGGCAGCAGCGCGGTCGCGCTGGTCCATCAGCAGGCCACGCAGCCGGCACAGGTGCGCGACTGCGTCGGTGGCCGGATCGTCAACCAGATCCGCGATCTCCCGCAATCCGAAGCCGAGCCGCCGGTAGGCGAGCACCTCCCGAAGCCGCTCCACATCGCCGGCGGAGTAGGCCCGGTGCCCAGCCGCGGTCCGCGTGGACGGCTCCAGGAGGCCGATCTCGTCATAGTGATGCAGCGTGCGGACGCTGACGCCGGTCAGCTCCGCAACACGCCCCACGGTCAGGTGCTCCTCCACGCCACCGACTATGTGGCATGACGCCACGTGAGGGGCAAGCACTTCGCTGGTGGCATGATCGGGTTCTCGCTCATCGGCATGGACGGTCTGCATCTGCAGCCGTACCTACCTCTGCACTCCAAGCCGAACCCGACACCAGGTGCTCGCGCAGTTCAGCGATCGCCCTTGGCGTAGCCCATCAGGATGGCCAGCATGACTACGGCTGAAGCGGTCCCGGGGTGACGAGCACGGCGCCTGCGTGGACCGGTACGGGATCAGCTGGATGGTCAACATCAGCGGGCAGCAGGACTGACCCGGGCGCCCGCGCCGGCACCCGGGTCTGACCGGAAGCGGTGGTGCCTCAGACGGCGGTGAGATACCACCGCTCGTTGTACGGCGCGGTGGTGTTGCAGGGGAACTGCAGGATGGTCACGTTGTTGGCGGTGCTCGCCCCGTTGACGGTCAGACACTTGCCGCTGTTCACGTTGACGATGTGGTAATCGCCCATTCCGGTCACGTCCCGGAAGGTCCAGCGCCGGGACGGGTCGGTGTCGCAGGGGTATTGCACCGCCGAGGCGTCGGTGGCGGTGCTGCCGCCAGCGATGGTCAGGCACTTGCCGCTGTTGACGTTGACGATCTGGTAGACGCCGGTGCCGGTGACGTCGGACAGCAGCCACTGTCGGGACAGGTGCGAGTCGCAGTTGTACTGCACGGCCACCACGTTGTCGATGGTGCTGCCGCCGGCGATGGTCAGGCACTTGCTGCTGTGCGAGTTGACCACCTTGAACGGGCCGAGCGGCGCGCTGGCCAGCCGCGCCGCCCCGGCATCGGCTGCCGGAGCGGGCCGCACGACGGAGCCGGCCTCGCCGGGCGCAGCGGACGCGGGCCCGGCAGTGCCGAGGGTGCCGACGGCGAGGACGAGAGTTCCCAACACAGACCAGGCGGGACGGTTCATCGAGTTGCCTTTCTCATCGGGGGAACGTGCGGTTGCGTGACTCCGCTATTTGGATAGAGACACGATATTTTCATTAGAGTGAGGCTCCCGTCAATGGTCTGCCACGATGGCGTCCGATGAACGACAGGGCCAAGCGGCGGCATGCCAGCGAGCTGCGTCGGGAGAACGCCGGCGAGACCCGGCTGCGGATCGCCTGGCCGAGACCGGGAAGCAGCGCCGGGTCGGCAGCCGCGGCGTGAGTGACGAGCGAACCGGGCGGCATCGGCCAGCAGTGGGGTGAACCGCTGCACCCACCGGTAGACCGTGACGTGATCCACCTCGACACCGCGCTCGACCAGCGACTCCTCCACATCCCGGTACGAGAGGTTGAACCGCAGATACCAACGGACCGCCAGCACGATCACCTCAGGCGGGAACCGGAACCCGACGAACGCCGACGTCGGCGGGGAGCAGGACCGGGCACGGGACGACGACCACACCGGCCACGCAGCCCACGCCAGGCAATCTGAAATCGATCATGCTTTCGGCCGACGCAACAGAGACCCACCCCTTGTGCCGGCATCGATGTCGGCATATATTCGTCTGCATTATTGTTAACTTTGTTTACTGAATATGGGAGGGGCATCCCCATGCGACGGAGGCGACTACCGCATCTCATCGCCACGGCCGCCGCCAGCCTGCTGATGGTGCCGGCGGTCGTGGCACTGGCAGGTCAGGCGAGTTCCGCCGCGGTGGACCACGCGCAGTGCCGACCGGACGGGCTCTACCAGACGCCCGGCGTCACCACGCCCTACTGCGACGTCTACGACACCGATGGCCGCGAGGTCATGGGCGCCGACCACAAGCGACGGATCATCGGCTACTTCACGAGCTGGCGCACTGGCAAGAACGGCGCGCCGGCGTACCTGGCGAACCAGATCCCGTGGGACAAGATCACTCACATCAACTACGCGTTCGCCCACGTTGACCCGGCGAACAAGATCTCCATCGGCTCGCCCACCGCGCCCAACAACCCGGCCACCAACATGACCTGGCCCGGCGTGTCTGGCGCGGAGATGGATCCGGAGTACTCCTACACCGGCCACTTCAACCTGCTCAACAAGTTCAAGAAGCAGCACCCGCAGGTGAAGACGCTGGTCAGCGTGGGCGGCTGGGCCGAGACCGGCGGCTACATCGACGCCAACGGCGCCCGGATCGACTCCGGGGGCTTCTACCGGATGACCACGACCGGCAGCAACACCGTCAACACCGCCGGCATCAACACGTTCGCCGACTCGGTGGTCACCTTCCTGCGCACGTACGGCCTCGACGGCGTGGACATCGACTACGAGTACCCGACGTCGAACAACAAGGCCGGCCACCCGCTGGACTTCGCCCAGGCCGACGCCAAGCGGGCTGGCCTGAACGCCTCCTACCAGGTGCTCATGCGGACCCTGCGGGAGAAGCTCGACGCCGCCGCGGCGGCCGACGGCAAGTACTACATGGTCACCGTCGCCGCGCCCGCCTCCGGCTGGCTGCTGCGCGGCATGGAGTCGTACCAGACGTTGCAGTACCTGGACTACGTCAACATCATGAGCTACGACCTGCACGGGGCCTGGAACCACTTCGTCGGCCCGAACGCCGCCCTCTACGACGACGGGCAGGACGCCGAACTCGCCGCCGGCGGCGTGTACGGGGCGTACCAGAACATCGGATACCTCAACACCGACTGGGCGTACCACTATTTCCGGGGCGCGATGCAGTCCGGCCGGATCAACATCGGCGTGCCGTACTACACGCGCGGCTGGCGGGGCGTGACCGGCGGCACCAACGGACTGTGGGGCCGGGCCGCGCTGCCCGACCAGACCAAGTGTCCCGCCGGAACAGGAGGGTCGGTCGGATCGACCACCCCGTGCGGCAACGGCGCGATCGGCATCGACAACGTCTGGCACGACTTGGAGAACGGCGCCGAGGTGGCGGGCGGAGCCAACCCGATGTGGCACGCGAAGAACCTCCAGGACGGCCGCAGCGGCAGCTACCTGGAGGCGTACGGGCTGACCCCGCAGACCGACCCGACCGATGTGCTGACCGGCAGCTACACCCGCCACTACTCGTCCAGCCTGGTCGCGCCGTGGCTGTGGAACTCCCAGAAGCAGGTCTACCTGTCCACGGAGGACGAACAGTCGATCGCCTCGAAGGCGGACTACGTCGTGGCCAAGGGACTCGGCGGCATCATGATCTGGGAGCTGGCCGGCGACTACGCGTGGAACGCCCAGCGCGGCGAGTACTACATGGGCAACACCATGACCAACCTGGTCTACGACAAGTTCCAGACCGCCAGCCCGTACGGGGAGCGGAAGGCGAAGATCGCCATGCCGACCCAGACGCTGAACGTCGCGGCGACAATGGGCGGCTTCGCGCTCGGCGACAACAACTACCCGATCAACCCCGAACTGCGCCTGACCAACAACTCGGGTACCACCATCCCCGCCGGCGCCCAGCTCGAGTTCGACTACCCCACCTCCGCACCCGGCACGCTCGGGCAGCAGTCCGGGTGGGCGCTGTCCGTGGTGTCCACCGGCCACACCGGCAGCAACGTCGGCGGACTGAAGGGCGACTTCCACCGGGTACGGCTCAACGTGCCGTCGGCCATCGCACCAGGCTCGTTCGCCGAGGTCACCCTCAACTACAGCCTGCCGATCGCCGGCCCGTCGAACTTCACGCTCAGCTTCGGCGGCCAGACCTACGCCCTGACGGCCGACCACGCCCGCGGCGCGGTCACTCCGTCGCCCACGGCATCCGCGTCGCCCACGGTATCGACGTCCCCCACCTCCGGCGCCTGCTCCGCCCCGGCGTGGAACCCGACGACCGTCTACACCGGCGGCCAGCAGGTCTCGCACGAGGGACACCGCTACCGGGCCAAGTGGTGGACGCAGGGCGACAACCCGGCCAACAGCGGGCAGTGGGGCCCCTGGGACCCGCAGGGCCCCTGCTGACCGGGGAGCGCTCCTGATCCAGCAGGGTCAGGGCTGATGTGAAGGCGGGTGCCTCCCTGGGGCACCCGCCTTTCACTCACTCCTGCCTGTCGCGCTGGTCAGGCACAGCCGCGCCGCGCCACCCACGTGACGCGTCCGGGCCCGGCAGATCGCCTTGTCGCCCCACTGCGCCGTGTCTACGGTGGGGCGATGGTCTAGTGGCTGCTGGCGGTCACCTTCGATGCGCACGACACGGCTCGCCTCGCGCGGTTCTGGGCCGGCATGCTCGGCCGGGAGGTGGTCGCCCACGCCGGCGCCGGCGTGGAAGCGCCGCAGGTGCGGCGACGTCGCCGGCACCCGGTGGGCGATCGGGGAGTGCTTCCAAACCGCCAAGAACGAGGCTGGGCCGCCGTCAGAAGAGGGTGTAGCCGCCGTCGATGACCACGATTGAACCGGTCATGAAGCTGGACGCGTTGCTCGCCAGGAAGACGACCGCAGGGCCGAGTTCCTCGGGCAGCCCGTACCGCTTCATCGCCGCCGGATCCACGCACCAGGGCTGGTATTCTGGTTGGTCGACCGGAGACGCCTCCGTAAGGATGTAGCCGGGCGCGAGCGCGTTCACCCGCACCCCGTGCGGCGCCCACTCGGCGGCAAGCGCCTTGGTGAGTTGGTGCACCGCCGCCTTGGACGCGAGATAGGGGGCCTGCCAGCGAGGCCGGTTGACGATCATCGCGGACATCGAACCGACGTTGACGATCGTGCCGGAGCCACGGGCGACCATCTGCCGGCCGACGGACTGCGCAACGTGCCACACGCCGTTCAGGTTCACATCGAGTACGGCCTGCCACTGCTCGCCGGTCATCTCGACTGCGGTCGCACCGAAGCTGATTCCGGCGTTGTTGACCAGCACGTCGATCGGGCCGAGTTGGTCGGTGATCCGGTCCACCGCCGCGGTCACCTGCTCCGGTTTGGTGACGTCCGTGTCGAGCGCCATCGCCCGTACGCCGAGGGAAGTCAGGTGGGCCAGCGCCCGCTCGGCCCGGCCGGGCTCCCGGGCGGTGATCGCGACGTCCGCCCCGGCCTCGGCGAGCGCGACGGCGAGCGCAGCACCGATGCCCCGGCTGCCCCCGGTCACCAGCGCCACCTTGTTGTCGAGCCGGAACGTGTCCAGGACGCCCATGGGTATCTCCTCGTGTAGTCAGACGGCCAGTTGCAGCGAGTGGGAAAGAACCAGGCCGGCCCCGCCGAGCAGGGTCGCGCGGTCCTGAAGTTCGGAAAAGGCGATGCGCGGCTCCCCGCCGGGATGCGGCGGCAGTGCGGCGCGGACGTTGCGCTCGATGGCGCTTCGGAACGCCTCGCCCCCGAAAACCGCGTCACCGTGCAGTATGAACAGGCCCGGTGCGAGGATCTGTTGCAGGTTCGCGATGCCGATGGCGAGGTTGTACGCGTATCTTTCGAACAGCTCGTCTGCCCCGGGGTGCCCCTTCGCAGCGAGACGAGCCAGCGGGCCGGTGGTCATGGTCCGGGCCGCTGGCAGTCCGAGCTGCCCTGCCTCGCTGCGCAGCCACCGGTGGGTGGCGATGGTCTCCCAGCACCCGCGTCGGCCGCACCGGCACTGCTGCCCGCCGGCATGCACGATGGTGTGCCCGATCTCGCCGCCGGAGCCCTTCGGTCCACGGTGAATGGCACCGTCCAGCACCATGCCGACGCCGATCGCCTCGCCCGTGTAGATCGACGCGAACGAGGCGACGCCACGCCCCTGGCCAAACCAGCGGTCCCCCAGCGCCTGGGCCCGAGGATGCAGGTCCAGGAAGACCGGCAGCCCGATCCGGTCCGACACCAGCGGGCCCAGCGGCAGCCCGGCCAACCCGGGGGCGAGGTTGATGGCGACTATGCTTCCCGCGTCGCTGTCGACCATGCCGCCGACCGCAATACCCACGCCGACCAGATCGCCGCGCTCCTGCGGCAGCACCGCGTCCAGCGCCCGGACCACAGCGTCCACCACGCTACCGGCGTCCCGCGTCCGGGCCGGGAACTGCTCCTGTGCCGTGGCCAGGACATTGCCGCCCGCACTGACCAGCGCCGTGTCGATACGTCCGGGACGTAGGTGCACCGCCCCGATCGGCCAACTGGTCGGGGAGAAGAACAGCGGCCGGGCCGGCTTGCCGCCGCCGGCGGCGACCGGGGCGGGCTCCCGCTCGACCAGTAGCCCCCGCTCAAGCAGCGGCAACACGATGGTGCCAATGGTGGCCCGGGTGGCACCGGTGAGCCGGGCCAGATCGGCCCGGGACAGCGGCCCGATGTCGTAGAGCGCCTGCAATACGCGGGCACGGTTGGCCTCAACCGCCATCGCGGGTGACACCAGGGTTGGCACCGGCCGGTTCGCCCCCGCCTCCGCCGGTGTCATCGGGCCCCCGCCTCCTCCAGTGTCATCAGGACAGCCATCGCCAAGCCCAGGACATCGTCGCGCGCAGCGGCCGCCCGGGACCGACGGTGGTGGGGTTCGGCAGGTTCAGCGAGTTGGGCGGACCGGTCCACGGCTCGACGCACACACCCTCCTCCTCCATGTCGTAGAGCACCCAGTATGGACACTCTGATCGCACTTCCAGCTCCAGCAGGTCGGGCCAGCGCAGTACGGGCGGCGCGGCCAGGTCCACGAAGCAGTAGTCCCACGGGCGGGGTACCGGGGGCACCAACCGGCCGTCGGGCACCCGGTCCGCCGCGTCGGCGTACATCAGCGCCGGCGCGACATCCAACTCCACCTCCGCTGACCGGCTCCCGTCGGGCCCCACCAGGTAGCGGTTGAACCACGGGTGCCAACCGACGTCAACGGGCATCCGCTGCTCGGAGTGAACTTCGATGGCAAACTCAAACCGGTCCGGGTGCAAGGTCGCGGTCTGGCTGACGCGACCTTGCCAGGGCCACGGTGGGGCAAGGTCAAGGCTCAGCCGCCCATCGTCCTCGACCCGCCAGGCGCGATCGGTGACCAGCCCGTGCAACGCGTGCGGAGCTTCGTTGGCGGGAAGTTTGTGCTGCTCGCCATCGAAGGTCAGTAGCCCGTCGCGGAGCCGGCCGGCCCACGGGGCAAGCACGAAGCTTCCCCAGTGGAAGATGTCCGCACCGTGTGGCACCAGCAGTTCGTGCCCGGCGATGCTGAACGAGGCGAGCCGGCCGCCCTGGTCCGGGTCGAGGACAGCGGTGCATTCGCCGGCCGCGAGATGAATGAGCTCGCTCACCATGTCACCCGTCAGCCCTTCGCTACCAGGGACGTAATCTCGTCAATGTCGGCCGTCCCCCTATCGAACTCCCCCATCACCCGACCGCGGGCCAGCACCAGAACCCGGTCCGCGACGGAGAGGGCCTGTTGCAGGTTGTGCATGATCAGAATGACCGCTTGGCCGGCGTCCCGAGCCGCCCGGACCTGGTCGAGCACTTGTTCGGTCTGCCGGACCGCCAGCGCTGCGGTCGGCTCGTCCAGGATCAGGCAACGGGATCCGTACGCGATGGCGCGGGCGATGGCCACGGCCTGCTTCTGGCCGCCCGACAAGGTAGCCGCCGGGTCGCTGAGCCGGCGCCGGATGTCGACGCCGAGCGTGGCCAGGGCCTCTGCGGTGATCTGGTCCGCGCGACGGCTGTCGAAGACCCGGAACGGCCCGAACCCCTTGGTCGGTTCGTTACCGAGCACCATGTTGCGGGAGATCGACATCAGATCGCAGACGGCGAGATCCTGGAACACTGTGGAGATGCCGCGGGCACGGGCGTCATGGGCGCTTCGCAGCACCACCGGATTCCCGTCCACCTCGACGGTGCCTGAGGTGGGCCGGTGCACGCCGGAAAGCACCTTGATGAGGGTGCTCTTGCCCGCGCCGTTGTCGCCCAGCAGGGCCAGTACCTGCCCGGCGTGCGCCGAGAGGTTCACGTCGCGCAACGCAACAACCGTCTGGAACTGCATGGTGACGTTGCTTAGTGCCATGACCGGCGGAGTTGTCATCGGGCCCCCTCCTCCCCTGGTTCCTTCCCGGCAGACTGCCGGTTCGGGGTCATCACGAAACGCTTCAGGAAGAGCCGGTTGAGCAGCACGGCGGCCAGCACCACGATGCCGACGAAGATGTTCACCCAGTAGCCCTGGAGCCCGACCAGGAGCAGCCCGGCACTGACCATGGCGTACATGAACGCGCCGAGGACGGTCCCGAGAACGCTGCCGTAGCCGCCGGTGAGCAGGGTCCCTCCGATGACGGCGACGGCGATCGTGATGAGCTCCCAGCCCACGCCCCGGTTAGCGTCGATGGAGAAGTACTGCACCGCCATGATGACCCCGGCGACCGCTGCGGTGAAGCCGGAGATGGAGAAGAGTCCGATCGTGGTTCGGGCGACCGGCACGCCCAGATTCCGTGCACTGGTGCTGTTCTGCCCGATCGCGAACGTCCAGTTTCCCGCCCTGGTGCGCAGAAGGAACACCGTCGCCAGCACCGCCAGCACGAGGAACCACAGCAGCGACATGCGGAAGCCGAACAGATTCGGGCCGGCGAGCACGTTGGCGTACGTCTCGGGAAACCGGACCACCACCGGGAAGCCACTCGTCTGCATGGTGAGTACGCCCCGGAACACCAGCGCGGTGGCGAGCGTCACAATGAACGAGGGTAGGCCGGTGGTCACCTGGATGACCCCGTTCAGGGCGCCGAGCGCCGCCCCGAAGGCGAGCGCACAGACGATGGTCAGGATTGGCGGGAGGCCCAACTCGTTGCCGAAGAAGTACATCGCCCAGCCGGTGAGCCCCACGATGGTGCCGACGGAGAGGTCGAAGTGACCGCCGATCATGAGGATGGTCACCCCGATCGCGACAATTCCGTACTGCGCCGCGAGGCTGGTCACGTTCACGCCGTTGGAATGCGACAGGAACAGGTCGGGCACGATCAGCGCGAAGCAGACGAAGGCCCCCAGGAGGCCGCCCAGTGAGGCGAGTTCGGGACGCTGCAAGATGCGGTTCAGCAGCGGCACCCGCCGGTGGGCGTCTCGCCTGACGGTCGAGGTACCTGCGGTGAGCGGTGACCGGCTCTCAGATTTGGTTACCACGGTCGGCTCCCTGCCTCAGCGGACGCCGGCGCTGACGAGACCGGCCACCGAGTCGGCGTTGGTCTTGTCCACGATCGCCGGGCCGGTGAGGAAGTAGTTCGACTGCACGAGTCGATACCGGACGTAGTGCACCAGCTCCAGCACCGACATGTAGCCGCGCCACCAGCCCTGCTGGTCCATCGTGAAGTCGAGGTCGCCCTTCTGGATCATGCTGACGATGTCGGGACTGACGTCGAAGCCCGCGGTCTGCACCGGCCGGCCGACGGCGGTCTTCGCCGCCACGATGCCTGCGGTGGCCGGCTGTCCGGTGGCCACCATCGCGTCCACGTTCGGGTGAGCGCGTAGGTAAGCCTCGGTGATGGTGGCGGTCTTGCCCGGGTCCGGCTCGCCGGCCACATGGGCGTAGGCGATACCGGCCTGGCGGGCCACGTCGGAGACGCCCTGACAACGCTGGGTCTGGGTGCCGTCGCCGACGGTCTCCTGAACGCAGATGACGGACTTGGCACCCTTGTCGACAAAGCGTTGTGCGGCTGCGGAGCCCGCAGCGTACTCGTCCGCGCCGACCCGCGAGACGTAGACGTCGTCCGCTGCCCGCAAGGGCTAATCCTTGACCGGAGGGGCTGGGTTGAACGCCACCGCGACGCCCTGCGCCGTTGCCTGCTTGGCGACCGCGTCGAGGTCGCCAATGCCCAGGAAGAGGATGCCGTCCGGCTTCGTGGCGAGCGCCTCCTGGATCTTCTGTGTGTAGGAGGCAAGGTCGACACTCGCCGGGTACACGTACTTGACGTCGACGCCGAGGTCCTTGCCGGCCTGCTGGGCACCGTTGTTGAGGACGCGGAAGAAGCCGCTGCTCGGGTCGGCCAACCCGGCCACGTAGATGGTGAGCCGCTTGCCGTTGGTCAGATCACCCGGGTACGCGCTCCCGCTGACCTCCGTGGCCGGGTTGCTGCTCTGACATCCGGCGAGAAGTACAGCGGCGGCGGCGAAGGCTGCCACAGCTGCGGTCCTAATTCTCATCGTCAAGCCTTCCCATGCACCGAGGTTTGGTCAACAGTCGTACATTTTTAGCGCACTCCCAGCGAGTGGTCAAGAGCACGTTCACCTAATGTTTGCACTGTTCAAGCGGGCTTGTTCGGCACCGACGCTCCGTCGGGGGCCGCGACGGCAGCAGGGACGGAGCGCCAATGATTGTATGCTCCATGAACAAACCGGCCTCGGGGTGAGACGCCAGCCGAACGACGGGATGGAGGGGGATGGACCGGCGCGCTCCGGCGTTGGCCCGGTCAACGCCGACCGTGCGGGGAATCGCCGGGGCACGCTTGCAGACCGCGTTCACCGGGCGGCGGCGCCGAGAGGTGGCGCGTGAGGGCCAGGGTGCTCATCGAGGTCAGCCGCGCCGCGGTTGAAGCCCCGCGACGGTCGGCAGATACAGGTTGATGGCCGTGGCAATCTGCGCGGGGCCCGGCCGGCCCCAGCGATCGTCCGTCCCGCTCGCTGGTCGACGAAGCCGGCGAGCAGGGCGAGCACCTCCACCGCTGGCCGCCCCCTTGATCCGCTGCTGGGCGGTATGGGTTCGTTGCACAACGGCCTGGTGGTCCTGAGCTCTCGGTCCCTCGACTCGCTAGCGGTCGAATCAGAACTCACTCGGACAGGACAGCCGCCGGAGGGACAGGGCCGGACGCGAAGGATGCTCGTCGCACGAGCACCCACCGAGCACCCAACCATCCACAAGGGACGGAAAAGCAAAGGGGCCCGACCGCCATTTCGGCAGGTCAGACCCCTTTTGATCTTGTGCGCCCGAAGGGACTCGAACCCCTAACCTTCTGATCCGTAGTCACATGCTCCAATGTGTAAACCAAATTATCCAGTCAAGTCTAGCCCCGTCCGCCCCGATCCGAATGCGTTATTGCAGGTGCGGTATTAGTGCGGCGTTCATCAATATGCATTCAACTCAGAAGTAGAGTCGAGAATCCGGCTCAGTCCAGTCCGTCTGGGCCAGTTCCCCGACGCCCGAGCACCCACGGAGCACCCCGATCACCCCGGGCGGGGTGCGACGGCCGCCCTTCTCCATGCTGGGAAGTCGGATCCGGCGAGGGGCGCAGCGGCGTGCTGTTAGAGATCGAGCTTGCCTGGTAGGTCTCTTTGACCAGCGCTGGAGTTGTTTCTGGTCCGGAAGCTCGCGCTTCGCCAGGTAGCCGAACCGCACCGCGTACACCCGACTAATGCGACAGGTGTGGCGTGCACGCGCGACTCGCCGATGGACGTGCCGGGATGAAGGCAGATGCTCGGGGCCGTGAGCTCTATTGCGGACGCCTCCGCCATAATGGAGCCCCCATGATGAGGAGGCTCCCGATGACGGGGTTGTTCGACGGGTTCGAGGGCTACCGCGTCGTAAGCGAAGCCGAGTCGCGTGAGGCGTTGACGAGCGCGTTGGTCGCAGTCGATGCCAACGTGCTGCTTAACCTCTACCGATACAATGCCCGGACGACGGCGGACCTTCTGAAGATCTTCGAGAAGCTTGGTGAGCGCCTCGTCGTGCCCCACCAAGCGATGCGCGAGTTCCACCGCAACCGGCTCAAGGCGATCGGCAATCCCGATCAGGCGACCGGCGAGGCCCGCGCCGCCTTCGACAAGAGCCGCGCCGGCACGGTGCGCGCGTTGGAGACATGGTCCAAGCACCTGGCCATAGACGACGCCGAGGTGCAGCGCCTGCAGAGCGAGGTCAATGCGGTGTACCAGCGCCTGCAGGAGGCAATCGATCGTGCGACACCGGACCGGGTGCATCCCTCGACGTCCGCAGATGAAGATCCCGTGCTGAGCAGGCTGTCGGACCTGCTGGCCGGCAGGGTGTTGCGGCGTCCCGCCGAGGAGACCTGGCAGGCGTTGATCGACGAGGGCAAGGAGCGCGTGGACGGTCTCGTGCCACCTGGGTACCTGGATGCGGAGAAAGGCGATCAGTACCCGGAGGGCGCCGCTGGCGACTTCCTTGTGTACACGCAAGCCAGTCATGAGGCCAAGACGCGCCAGATGGACCTGATCATCGTCACCAACGACGAGAAGGAGGACTGGTGGTGGCGTCGCGGCCAGGACCTCATCGGCCCGCGCCAGGAGATGACGAAGGAGTTTTTCGACCGGACCGGCCAGCGCCTGCACCTGATGCGTCCCAGCGATCTGCTCGATCGCTCCCCGGCCCTCGACGTCGAGGTCAGCCCCGAGTCCGCCAGGGACGCGGACATCAGGCGTTCGGACATCGACGAAGTCGGTCTGTGGACGGCCGAAGCGCTCGACATGCTGCTCCAGCGTCTACTCGCCGAGGGGCGACGTGACCTCGCTGACGTGATCACCACCGCGGCGGCCGAGGGAGGCACGATTGGACGCGACGAGATCTATGCCGTGTGCGGCTACCAGGACGACCGGATGCTGCGCGGCATCACCCGGCCCACTGCACGGATCACTGCCGACCTGCAGTCTTCGAAGCTGCTGCCGCCGTCGGTGACGCCGATGCTGACGCCGCTGTACCACGGTCCCGGACCGTTACATGCGATACGTATACCGTCTGAGGTCGCGGAGATGCTCGGCCAGACGGCGCCCCTCGGCTCGGAGTCGGACTCCGAACCGACCGGCAAGTATCAGCCGCTCACCGCGTACCTGGCGGCGCTGGACACCGATGCGGTGTCGATGACCTTCGGCGATATCGAAGACATCCTCGGCGACACGCTGGCGCCGTCCGCCCGCAAGCACCTGCCGTACTGGTACTCGTCCCACAACTCGCTCGGGAAGGCCATCGCGGCTGCGGGCTTCAAGGCTCGCGGCGTCCGGATAGAGACCGAGACGGTCGAGTTCGTCCGACGCTAGACAACTCCCGAACCGGTGGTGGGTTGCGTCCACGGTGCCGCCGACGGACTCCCACGTGCGGGCCTTACGCTCTTTGAGCGCCTTGTGGGTGTCGGTCTCGGGTTGGTGCTCTGGGTGCGGTGAGCGGTCATCCTCGTTGTCGATTTCCGAAGTCGTCTGCACGGATGTCTGTACTCCTCTGCACGCGGTGAGTGGGGCGGGATCCGGCCGGTACAGCGCGGGATCCCGTCAGGCATCCGGTTAGTTGCCGGTAGCGAGATGGTCGAGGAGCCAGTCGGCCAGGGCGCGGGTGGTGCCAGCGAGGACGCCGGTGATCACGGCGAGGGTGATCCGGGTGCGGCGCGGCTGGGGGCCGTCGGGATTTTGCGGGGATTGGGTCATCGAATGCTCCCTGGTGTTAGAGACGAGAGCGGAGCCGGCGCCGGCTTGCGTTCTCAGACTCGTGCCATCCCGGAGGGGTTGACCTGAGTGCCGACGGGGAGCCCGCAGTCCCATAGCCAGTAGCGGTGGGGCATCATCGGTCGGCGATGGATGCCGACAAGTCCCGACGAGTGCACCGCCCGTCTGCGGCGGCCGCCAAGCGCGCTCCGGTGCGCCGCCCGCGGGAGCTGGCCCGCCCTGAGCTCGACGCCGGGCCGCAGCGGGATGTCCGCGATCTGCTCTACGACCTGCGCGAAAAAGCGGGCAGGCCAGCGCTGGAGGACCTGGAGAAGCGGATCGCCGGCGATGACCGCCTCGACGGTTCACCGAAGAAGGACGTGATCCACCGGATCATCTCCCGAGGTGGGCCGGCGGCCCTGGATGACGTCCTCTCGGTCGCGCAAATGCTGGCGCTGGCCTGTGGCGAGGATCGGTACAAGATCGCCAATCGGGTCACCCAGCTGATGCACTCGTGCGATCAGCCATCGGGGCCATCGCAAGACGAACCCAGCGATAACACCTCCGCCCCAGAGCCCCCACCAGCCGACACGGCGGCCGTCGTCGCCCGCCCGAAGCCCGACGAGGCCGCCGGGCACATGTTCGTCGCTGACTGGGACCCCATGCTCGGCGACGACGTCGCATTCGAACTATCCGGGGTCGTCGAGTCCGTACACGTCGAAGTACCGTTGCTGACCGACTGGCTCACCGCCGAACTCGCCCGACGTTCGGCCTTCGACATTTCGGACGACGACGTGAAGAAGCAGATCCTGCGTCCGGTCCGGATGGCAAAGGGACGGTCGGGAAGGCTTGGCCCTGAGCTGGTCCGGCTGGCTCGTGCCGCGCATGCCGCGCGTTACACCGACGCCGAGATCCGCACGATCCTGAACCGGGCGCTGTCCTTCAAGGTCAACGGTCTCCTGTCGCGCACCGATTATCCTGGCTATCCGCATCCGCTCGACCTCGACGAGATGGCGGCGTTCACCTTCGGGTACGCCGTGAAAGACCTGATCGAGCTCGACTTCGACGCCGGCCGAGGCCGCGGCGGAGTGCGGGCGTACGTACCGCGCGAAATCCTGCTGAACTCCCCCGAGCTGATGGAGATCGGCACGCTGTTCTCCCCTGCGCCTTCCTCCGCGTCGGCGAGGCTCCATCGCGCCTGCCAGCTCGCGCGAGACTTCAACTTCATTGGCCTCGCCGACCAACGGCACCTCTGGACGCACTACGTCTTGCCGCAAGCCTTCGCCCACTACCCCTTCGACAGGATGATCGTCGAAGTCGGCTCCATCCACGCCTTCGGGCTACCGTGACGGGCTAGCTGAGCAACGTCGGCACGGTGGCAGGTGCGTCATGAACGGCCGAGCCCCGGACGAACTCGTCCGAGGCCACAACGCATAGCCGATGTCAGCTTGAGGTACACCCCAACACCACACCCGACCGAAGCGGTCAACAGCGTCAGGATAGGGTTCCTCGCCGCATTTCATGACGCTTGTCCGGCGGGGCCTTAGAGTCCAGCCTGACATTTCGAGGTGCGGAAGGGGTCAGGCAATGCGGGTCGGGTACGTCAGGGTCAGCACAGTGGACCAGAACACCGTCCGGCAACTCGACGGCATCGCCGTCGAGCGAACCTTCACCGACAAGGCGTCCGGCAAGGACATCACCCATCCGTAGGCGGCTTATGGTTGCGTCTCCCGAGCCCGGCGGGCCTGTCCACACGTCGACGGTCAGGCGCCACGGTTCGGTCGGTAGTGCACTGCCCCTTCGGTCGCGTGAGTATCGCCGCCGCCCGCCCAATACCCGATGATGAGCCACAGCTCGTAGTGCAAGAGCCATTCGGTGGTCCAGGGCAGGATCGTCGTCGCCAGGAGCATGCGGTGTTTCCACTCACCCGGGTAGTACAAGCACAGCTCGTCGCCGGGGTAGACGTGCGGGAGCGCCTCCGCCTCTGGGTGCAACTCCAGCACGGGAGGGTAGATGACGGTGACCTTGGGACGGAGTCCGTGCCGGTAGGTCAGGCGCACGGTGTAGGTCCGGCTGGCCGGCGACGGCTGAAGCCGGACGGTGCAGGTGAGCTCGCCGCCGCGGACGGCGCCTTCGGCGTCAGGCAGCACGGTGGTGATCGCGACGAGCTGCCTGGTGAGGTTAACCGCGCGGGTGGGGATGCTGGCCATGGAATGTGTGTCGTGGGACGCGCGGCCCGGACGCGGTCGTGGTGAGCAGGCCGCCGGTGGCCATGTGCAACTTGCCGGTCTTGACCTCGGCGGTTCGGCGCTCGGCAAGCCGCTGGAAGGAGCGTTGCACGGCGTCGGCGGTGAAGCTCTCCGACATCCGGGCGGCGAGGGCCGGGAGTCCCTTGTGCTGCAGATGCACGAGCTCGTCGAGCAGCACAGCGAGGTCGTTGTGCCAGCGGAGGAAGGCTTTGCGCCGCTCCGGATACTCGTTCCACTTGTCGGCGAAGTTCTCGTCCTCGTGCGCCGGGTTGGACACCCAGAACTGGCCGTGGCGGTTCTGGACGTACGCGTTCATCCGGTCTATGACGGCGCGGGTGGCGGTGAAGAGGTCGGACTCGCCGAGGTAGGCCCGGGCGGCGAGGGTGGTGATGAGGATCGACGGGGGCCGGTGGTCGGTGTCGTTGGCGAAGTACAGCATGGCGTGCCACTTGAGGATCTGCACGGCCCGCTGCAGGGTGCTGCGCACCTGCCAGTCGGGCACGTCGGCGACGTTCGCGTGCCGCTTCGCCTCGACGAGACGGCGATCGAGCTGCGACTGCTGCTGGAACCAGGTGGCGTAGCCGATCGGGTTGGAGTGCTGCCACAGCCGCAGTTGCTTGTCGGTGAGCAGGATGCCGGTGGGCGGCAGGTCGGCGTCCGGGATGGTGGGCAGGACGTCGAGGTGGAAGCCGTCGTCGGGGTAGCTCAGGGTCCAGCAGCGGCGGGTGGACACGCAGCTGGCGGGGCCGTCACCGTGGCCTTGGCGGTGCTTGAACCGCACGAAGGCGTGCAGCATGCGCCCGACGCGCTCTTTCAGTTCGGCCTGGGTGGTGGACTCCTTGGCGATCGGCAGCCAGCACACCAGGTCGATGTCGTACTCCCCGGTCGGGGTATTCGGCCGCACGACGGTGCCGAGCCGGAACGAGCCCTGCGGGTAGATGCGCCAGTCCGGGGTGCCGTGCTCGGCCAGCCAGGTGCCGACCTCCTCGTACTTGTCGACGGCGAGCTGGTACAGATGCGGGGAGATGTCGAGGGTTTCGACGGCGCCGTCGAGCAGTATCGACAGCATCTCCTCCATGGTGTCCATCTGTTCCACGGTGTGCACGGGTCAGTCCTTCCGGCCCAGGTAGTGCGGGACGTACGCCGGCGCGGTGTGGTCGGCGAAGCAGCGGGTGAAGGCCGGTGATGCGTCGCGGCTGTGGTGCCCAGCGAGGCCGATCAGGGCGTCGGCGTCGACCTTGTCCAGGGCGAGCGCGCCGGTCGGCACGGTCGGGTTGAGCCGCAGGACGTTGTCCTTGCCCAGGAAGTGGCGGACCTGCTTGGCGGCGCTCTCGCTCTGGGCGCGCATGAGGACTTCGACCGCGTCGCGCGCCCAGGGGAACAGGCCGCCCCGGTCGAGGCGGCGGCTGCGGTGCCGCCGGTCAGTCGTGGTGCCGAGGCTGAACACCCGGATCTGCTCCAGCGGCACGCCGAGCGGGCCGACCGCTTCGGTCAGCGCGACCATCGCCGGGTTGTTCGCCCAGATACCGCCGTCGACGAGCCGCGCACCGCCCAGCGGCATGCCGGGCAGGTAGGTCGGCGCGGCGGCGGTGGCCATCGCGACGTCGACCGCACGCTCACGCCAGTCCCGCTTCAGCGTCGGCAGGTGCGGGGTGCGGAACAGGTAGACGTCGTCCGCGCCGATGTTGTACGAGGTGATCAGCAGCCGCTTGGTGCTCTGCCCGAAGGTGCGCTCGCCGAGGACCTCGGTCAGCGCGGTGCGCAGCGGCTCGGCGGCGTACTTGGCGCGCAGCAGGTGCCGCACGCCGCGCAGCCGGCTGCGGTCGCGGAAGATCCGCGAGCCGTGGTCGGTGTAGAACTGCAGGATCTCCCGCGGGGTGAGCCCCAACCCCAGGCCCAGCGCGATGATCCCGCCGGTCGACGTTCCGGCGATCAGGTCGAAGTGGTCGACGATGCGGATGTCGAGGTCTTCCTCGAGACCCGCCAGGACCGCGGCCGAGAACATCCCCCGCAGCCCGCCCCCGTCCAGCGACAGGATCTGGAACCGATCGCCGCTCACTGGCCGTACCCGCTCCGCCACCTGCGTGCCTCCGTCTCGGGCCGAGCCTGTTGTCGACCTTGCTCTCACGATACTTCACGGCCAGACCGTTTCATGCACCAGATAGGTCTATGAAACAGTTGCGTAGAGGTGACCCGTGCATGAAACGCTAGAGTCCGGGGTAATGGACATCTGGTTCGGCGACAACGAGACCGCCGAGTTGTGCAGCCGGGCAGCCAAGCTGACGGCGCGCTGGGGGGCGGCGGGCGGGATGGCGGTCGGCCGCAGGCTCTTGCAGATCGAGGCCGCTCCGACCGTCGAGGCGCTGCGCGCACTTCCGGGCGGCCTGCGCCGCGACGCGACGGACGAAACATGGATGATCAACGTTGGCAACGTGGCGGTCATCCGGTTCGCCCTCGACGACCGGACGTCCGACGGCGCTGGCACCGTGCGTGTGCTCTCCGTCAGCGATCAACTAGCGGGAAGGACTCGCCGATGACAAACACCGGTAACACCCGGCGGTTCCGGCCCGACTACGCGGTCCCGCCCGGCGAGACGCTGGTCGAGGTCCTCACCGAACGCGGCATGAGCCAGGCCGACCTGGCGCGGCGGACCGGGTTGTCCACCAAGCACATCAACCAGATCGTGCTCGGCACGGCGACGCTGAGCGCCGAGACGGCCGTGAGGCTTGAACTGGTCACCGGCGTGGCCGCGCAGGTGTGGACCGGGCTGGAGGCGGCCTACCAGGTGGCGCAGACCCGGCTGGAGGAAACCACCCGGCTGCAGGCGCACGTCGACTGGCTGAACCAGCTCCCGGTCGCGGAACTCATCCGCAGAGGCTTCGTCCGCAGCGACACGTCGCCGGTCGAACGGCTGCGCGAGGTCCTTGCCTTCTTCAAGGTCGCCTCACCGGACGCGTGGCACCAGGTCTGGGCGGTACCGACCGCCTATCGGCAGTCCCGCGCCTTCGACGTCGACTACGGCGCGCTCGCCGCGTGGCTGCGCATCGGCGAGATCCGGGCCGACCGAGCCGACCTACCACCATTCGACCGCAGCCGGTTCCGTGACCACCTCCCCCGCATACGCGCCCTCACCAACATCGAGGACCCCCAGATCTGGCTGGCGCAACTCGAATCCCTGTGCGCTGACGCCGGCGTCGCACTCGTCGTCGAACGCGAGATCGTCGGCGCCCGCATCAACGGCGCCGTTCGCTGGCTTCCCAGCGAACGACCACTCATCCAGCTCAGCGTCCGGCACCGCTGGGCGGACATCTTCTGGTTCACGTTCTTCCACGAGGCAGCACACGTCCTTCTGCATGACCGCAGAAGGTTCACCATCGTTGACGGCATCGACCGCCCCGGCACCGACAACGCCATGGAACTCGAAGCAGACGACTTCGCCGGCCGGGTCCTGCTACCTCGATCGTTCGACAGCCGCCTGGCCACTGTCCGTTCCCAAGCGCAGGCCGTCGCTCTAGCGAAGGAAGCCGGTGTCCATCCCGGCATCGTCGTCGGCCGCCTTCAGCACGACAAGACCATCCCGTACAGCCACTTCAACCGCCTCCGCACCCGGCTCGCGTTCACCGATGAGTAGTCCGCTCCGTAGGCTCTTCCTCGACTCACCCCAAAATTCTTACCGAGCCGCCGGCCGTGGATGGCATCCACCGACCCGGACTTCGCCGCCGCCGGTGCCGACCGGACGTCTATCGAAATGCGCCCTGCGGGGCTTCGAACAGGTCCAAGCCCTGGTACTCGCGACTCTGCCGCCACTGCGGCAGAGTCAGTGTCGCTCTTTCGGGTGATGAGCCGCTGTTCCGAACACCGCCATGCTGAGCCGCAGGACGGATCGACGAAAGGCGGCGGTCATGCGGTCGAGCTATGGTGTGATCTTCAAGCGGTGCGGGTGCCGCGACGCCAGCCGGCGACGGCTCGAGCAGTCATGCCCCCGGCTCGGCGAGGGCGGGCACGGATCCTGGTACTTCCACTGCTCCGCCCCTAACCTGCTCGGTCGGCCAGAAGGGCCCGCCGGGGCGGCTACCCGTCGCAGGCTGCCGCCTGCCGCGCCCGTGACGAATGGCTGACCACCACTGACGCGGACCGCACCGCGCAGGGCTGGACCGTGGAACGGTGGCTGCGGCACTGGCTCGACAACCGCACCAGGATCCGGCCCACCACCCGCTTCCACTACACCCGCGACGTTGACAACATCCTCATCCCTCACCTCGGTCATTACCGGATCGCCGACCTTGACGCCCGGCTCCTGCGCACGGTGTTCGCTCAGATTGCCGTTACGACCAACAGCAAGGGCCGACCGGTGTCCGGATGCTCGACGTACGAGTCCTCAAGCCCACCAAGGACATTGGCGACAAGCCAGCAAGCCAGAGCCGAAACCGACGGTCAAGACCAAAGCCGTGCCGGTCCGGCAGGCATCGCACGGGGGCGGCGATGATTCCCAGTCGGGCTGGCCACCGCGCAGACCGCCCTGGCCACGGTCCGCGCCACCGGAGATTCGCAAGCAATAAGCAGCCTTGAAAACTAGAACGGCGGATCACGGCGAGGGAGGTCGAGTTGGCGATCGTGTGGCAGGCGGCAGCGGTCGCCGGGGCCCTGGCCGCCGGCACTGACCGCGACCGCGACGTCGCGGAGTACCGCGACGAACTCCGCGGCCACACTCGCGTGCTCGGTGCGCTCCGCCAGACCCGGATACAGCAAACCCAGATTTTCTACAGGGTCGACGTGAAGGTTGACAGCCTCACCACCAGCCGACACGGTGACCCATGACCACCTACGGCGAATACCAGGGTCTGAAACGGCTGACCGCCCAGTACCGACGAAAGATCCGCAGCTACGGCACCTACGGCGACCCGACCGAAGCCATGATCGAAGCCGAGTCGACCGTCTTCGGCTACGTCGGCAACCCCGGCCTGCCGCACCACTACGCCGGCGTGTACTTCATCGCCAGCGGCCCCTTCATAAAGATCGGCGAGGCTACCGACCCGTACGAGCGGATGCGCCCCTTCCATGGCGGCAACCCCCACGGCCTGGAGTTGCTGCACGTCATCGCGGAAGACAGCAAGTACGCCCGCAAGCGACGGGAGGACCAGCTCCACCTGCGCTTCGACCACCTGCGTCTGCCCACTCATCAGGAATGGTTCCAGAACCACCCCGAGCTGACGGGGTACATCGGCTCCATCTGCTCCCAGGAGTGCTACCCGTGACCGGCGACCACGGCGCCACCGCGCCGCTGACCGACCAGCTCGGCCACGCCCCGCTCGACACCGACCACCCCGAGCAGGCCCCCGCAGCCAGCCCGCGCACCGTCGTCGGTGGAGGTGAGATCGACACCAGACCTTGGGCGGCAAGGTCTCGCTGCCGTTAAGCGAGCCTGGTTCCCCAGAGGCCCACGACCAGGCAAGGATTTCCTGCCTCGCTCGGACCTCACGTCCATCGACAGATCTGGTATCAAGCGAGGCAGACCAATGATCCACGCGTCGGAGGCACGGATGCGAGCGCCTCCGCCCGGTTGCTGGCGGCAGGTCCGTGCCGCGCCAGCCATGGATGGTGACTCTTCGGCACCTCGGAGTCGGGACCGGTCGGCCGTTGACCAAGGCCAGTCGGGACGTGGCGTGCTCGCATCGATGCGAGTCCGCAAGAAAGGCCGAAGCCCGCCCCGCTGCGCTGGGGGTGATGGCTACAAGCAGCTGCAAGCTGGGCTCCAACAGCGATCGGAGGACATTGGTTAAACCGCAGTTACTCGATTCTCCCCAACCCTATTACCGCCTTATACATGAGCGACAGCAGGCGATTCTCCGAGGCCATGCGCGCTCTGTTCGAACGCACGAAGGGTGGCGTCAAGTGTGGGTAGGACCTGTTCGTACAGCGTCTCTTGTTCGCAGCAGTCGCCGGTTTCAGCGATTGCTACGGCCAGCTCACGCAATGAAACTGGGCCTGCTGTTGAAAAGTTCGCCGCTACGTCTCGCGCCCACGCGAGTTGCTGATCGGTCTGTAGTAGTTTCGTTCCAGCGCGCCACAGGGCAAGGGACATACCAACCGGGGTCACTGAGCGACCGAGCCCTTTCTCCAGGTTGGCGATCATCCGTATGCCGTATGCGTCCAGGTCGCACCACGCGGCGACCATGAGATTGAGGTCGGCCAGGAACCTCATCAGTCGTCGGCTAGGGTTTCCCTGGTTCCACACGCAAAGCCACCGCTCGGTGATCCCGTCCAATAGACATACCTTTTCGAACGCCTCCATGTTCTCCACAACAAGAATTCCTTTGGCGTCGCATTCGATGTATCCGAGCGTACGGATTCCTTGAGCGGGGAGACCGATCCATGGTCGTGCGGTGGCCGCGTGGGCGATCGTGTCCTGGAACTTCCAGACGAGAGGTCCACTCAGTTTGATCGGGATGTCGGCCTCGTCCACCGCCTGGTCGAAGCGGCGCTGCGCGAGGTTGGCGAATGCGACGCGGCGTTGATCGGTCCACTTCTTTGTGTCTCGGAAGGCCAGGCCGGCCAGTTGTCTGGCTGCCATGCGTCGTCCGTTATTGTGGGCTCTCCACCAGATGCAGGCCGCGCGTATTGCCGGCTCGTACACTTGCCATGACGTCGTGCTTGCCGCCGTGTCGTCCGGTGGATGTTGCACTGGACCGACCGGACTTTTTGCCAGCAGCGCCCGTTCGCTGGCCATTTGCGGAACGCCGTCCATGAGGTCGAGCAGTTCCTGCCAGACCTGCTGGTTGTCAGCGGTGCGAGTGGCCCGTTGGACCTGCTTTTGCAGGAGCTGTTCTCCGGTGAGCGCAACGATGACGTCAGGTAGGCTGAGCTGGGCCGGTCCAGCTCGCAGGATTTGGTCCAGCTTTCCCAGGTCGACCTGGGTGTTCTTGCCGATGTGACCGGTGAGTCGTCGGCCGAGGATCGCCCCTAGTTCGGAGGCGGTGCGGTGATCGGGTATCGGAATCCTCACGGTCCCGCGGGGCTGTGCGTCGGTGCGCTCGAGCTGCTTGCGTATCCTCTGCCACAAGAGTGCGAGTTCGGGCCGATCGAGTGCATGCCGAACGGCTTCCGGCAGCGGGGGCGTCACGGCTGCTGACGCGCGGCGGTCGCGCCATCCCAGGTGGTGTGGACGAAGGCGATGCCGGGCGCGCCCTTGGGCCTGAAGACGTCGTAGATGTGCATGCGACTGATCTTCGGTGAGAAGGCAGAGCCGCCGGGCCAGGTGATGATCCAGTCCATATCGAGTTCTCCGGCGAGGAGTTCAAGCAGCCGGGTGATCGTGGGGTCGTCTAGTCTTTCGAATGCCTCGTCGAGGAGGACCAGGCGTAATGGTCGTGTGCCTGGTGTGGTCAGGGCGTCATAGAAGGCTGCCGCTGCTGCAAATAGGGTCATGTAGGACACCAGCCGGGTTTCGCCTGAGGAAAGTTGCCGCAGCCTGCGGTTGCGAGACCGGCCGTCCGGTCCGAAGTCTTGCACGCGCACCGTGAAGGTGTACCAGCTTCGGTAGTCCAAGGCATATGCGAGCACCTGGGCGTAGTGCACGTCACGCTTGTCCCGTTCGGCTTCGATGCGGTCCTGAAGCGCCTTGCGGAGCGTGTTGTCCTGGTCCTCGTTTCGGACCGCGAGTGACTTGCCGACCAGCTCCAATGCTTGACGTGTGGCGTCATCCAGGGCGGGCGAGGGAGCCCAGCTGAGCTGGACGTGAACGCCCTGGCTCGACTGGGCGCCGGCCAGGATGGTGTTCATCCGGCGACAGAGGTCGTCGGCGGCGTCGATGTGACGGCGTAGGTGCTCGGCGAGGTCACGCAACAAGAATCGTTCAAAGATCTTCTGATAGCGGTCGTCGAGCTTCTGCTGGTCCTCGTGCAACCGCTCGTGTGTGTGGCGGGCGGCATCGGCAACCGGGCGATGCTGCTCACCGTCGCTCACGTGCACGATCAGCGGAGCGACCTCGGCGTCGACATGGGCTTCGTGGCCGTTCGGTAGGGCGGCCTGTAGGCGCTGCAGCGAGTTGACGAGGTTGCCTTCATTGACGGCTGTTGTGGCGTACCCGTGCACGACGCGCAACGCATCTTCCCGCGACGCAGGCGGCCGATCAGACTCCCCGGTTGCGGCCAGCCAGACGCCGGGCGCTATGGCTACCCGATCGAAGTCTTTCTCAGCTGCCGTGACTGCCCCTTGCTTCTCCTGCTCGGCAGTCTGGTCCAACCCGATGAGTGTCTCCAGTGTCACAATCTGGCGATCCGCACGTTGTCGGTCGGTTCGCTGAAGGGGCAGGGCAGCCTGGGCCTTCTGAAGCTTGGTGGCAAGTCCGGTGAGGGTCCGTTCGAGCTGGTCGCCCGCGACGCCCACGTTCTCCGCGAGTATCTGAAGCGCCTTGGTGGCCTCGGCGTACGTGCCATGAGCCGCGCCTGCCTGCTGCTCTGCTTCCGCCCGACTCGCTGCCGCCTCCTCGAATTTGGCAGTGGCTCGAGCGATGTCAACGATGGCCGGTTGCAACTGACCGAGAGCGCCGTGCAGTCGCTTACACGCCTCGATGGCACGGCCGATCGCGATGCACCTGGCCCCGAGTGCGCTTGTGTCGGCGGGCAGGTTGGACTCCGCCGCGTTTCGGCTCAGCACGGCCCGCTCGGCTTGCCAGCGGGCGAATGCCTCGGCATGAACTTTGATCTTCGCCTTGGTCTGCTCCTCTGCTGTATCTCGTATTTCCTCGGCCATGCGAGCCTCGGCGTGCGCCGTGACGAGCGTGACCGGCTCAGGAAAGTGTTCGCTGTGGCGTTCCCATGTCGCAACCGCTGCGGCGAGGTTGTCGCACCGAACTTGTTCGGCTGAGAGTTCGCGAGTGACCTCCGCGTATTGCGCGGAGAGTTCGGCGATCATCCGCTGGCGGGTGGCTTCACGGGTGCTGGGGCCGACGTACTCAGCGCACAGCTTGTGCCAGGCGCCTGTCAGGTTCCCGGCTCGCCAGCGACCGCTCGTGGATACCGCCACATCCATTTGGTCCGTTGTGGTCTGACCGTCGTCGAGCAGGACCGCGGCCAGCAATCTGTCGACAACGTCGATGGGGACCTGGCATTGGGCTGGCGGAGCCGCGACAAGCGCCGATGTGAGCGTGTTCGGCAGATGGCCGGCCGGGTGGGGGCCGGTCAGCGCCACCGCGACCAGATCATTGAGGTCGGGGTCGCTGAGGCCGCCGTCGGGGTTCACCCAAGCGTCGAGCAACCCACTAGCTTGGAGCGCACCTTCTAGGCCGCCGCGCTCGTCTTGTGATAGTGCTGCACGGAAGTCGACGAGCTGGTAGAACGGCGCTCCCGGCCGGCGTGCCCGGCTGGCACGAGGGTGCTCCGGGTGCGGCGGCAGAACGTCACCGCCGGCCCGCAGCGCCTGTAGTTCGGTGTCGAGGCGGCCCTGTTCGGCCTCCAGGCTCGCGTAGTGCGTCCGGGCATCGCTCGCGTCGTAACGAGCTTGAACGACCGCCGGCGCGATCCAGGCGAGGTGCAGCAGGCGTGCACCGCGGGTTACCGTAGTCGGCTCGTCGATGAGCTCGGCTGTGGTGGGAGCAGCCGGCCGGCCGGCCAATGGCGCCGCGGTCGAAGGGCAACTGTCCGCCCAGGCAGTAAGCCCCCTCAGCCAGGCTGCGGCTTCAGCTGTGAGCGTGCGAAGGCACTGTTCGTGACGCTCGGATGCCTCTCTGGCTGCCTCCGCAGCCTCCTCGGCCGTCGCCTTAAGTTTATCGATTTCGCCTAGCTCTCCGTCGAGCCGCTCCGCTGTCTGCAGCAGCGAGGCGGCGACGGCGCTCCGACGCTCAGCGACGACGCGGGCACGCTCGGCCTGGGCGAGTGCTTCCACGACGGCGTTGCGCAGTGCATCGAGATCGAACGCTGGAGGTGCCAAGCGCTGCACAGACTGGGGTACGCCATCGGGCTCCGCGGCGATTTGGACGTACTCCGTGCTGGTTACTGTGCTGGGCTCGGGTACCGAGGGCACGGTTGGAATGACAGGTCGATCAAGCCCTACGTCAGCAAACAGGTCAGCCGCGGCGTGGGCTTCTTCGGCAGCCTGGGTGCCTGCACGTTGAGCCGCGTTGAGGACGTCGAGGACGGTCGAACAGGCGCGCTCCTCTGAGCTGCGATGACCCGCGGCATTGGACAAGCTGGTGCTGGCGTTACGTTTTAAGGCGGCGACCGTGGCGCGTTTGTCCGCTAGGTCACGATGGTCCTTGTATTCGTCGCTGCCCTTGAGCTCATCGATCTGTGCCTTCAGCTCCCGTTCGGCACGTTCCAACTCATCGATGTTGCGTTGCGCCTTGCCGGCCTTGCGTTGCTGGATGCCGAGTTCGTCTTGACGTTGTGACGCCGCTGTCCGATGGGCATCAAGGGCTTCCTGTGCCTGGGTGAGGTTTGTGTCTCGCTCGCGCAGCGCTGACTGCAGATAGTCACGGTAGTCGACCAGGAAGCGCGATAGGGATTCGTCCGCTTGTCCAAGACGTTCGATGTTCTCCCGGATGGCCTCGAGATCCTGGAACTGGTTCGCGAGTCTGTTGAGGATGTCCGGCTCCAGCGGCGGCAGCGCTTCACCGAGGTACTCCTCGAGTTGCCCGGCGACCGCCTTGACCCCGACGTCGGGGTTGCGCAACGTACGTTGCAGGTGGAGGAGGTCGTCGTAGCGCTGTAGGTCGTCGATGCCGTAGACGGCGGCAGCGACCCGGGACCGGAACGCGTCTGGGTCGGTGACCACCGCTTGGGCGCCGATAGCGTCCTTCAGTTCCCCGATGTCCAGCGGCGTGTTCTCAGCGGTAGCAAGCCGGAAGTCGATGCCGACCCGAGCTTCGGTGATAAACCGCCACGAGTTGGCAATGTCGTCGGTCGCCTTCGATGCCTTGATCCCGATCCCGCAACTGAGGAATTCTTCGGCACCGTCATCGCGAACTCGGCGCAGTTCCATCCAGCTGTAGCCGATACGGTTGGGGCCGCCGTTGTAATGATCGAGCATCAGCCGCCGCACGCTCACGGAGTCGTAGCCTTTTGCGCCCAGATTTCGCAGGTCGCCGTCCAGGCAGAACGGCAGCGCGAGTTCCAGGGTTCGTGACTTGCCCGATCCGTTGCTGCCCTGCAGGACCGCCCGTCCGCCCGACAGGTCAAACTCGCGGACGCCGTACTCCCAGACGTTGAGAATGCCGCTACGATGCAACTGCCACCGAGAGGGCGGCTGAACGCCGTCTAGGCCCATTGGGAGGTTCACAATTCAGCCTCCTCGCCATCGAACAGCGTGGCCTGCGGTTCGTGTAGATCCGGTGGCATCTCGGCGGTCGCCGCCCTTTCCTCAACATGTGGTTGCCATCGGTGAGCCGCTGGGACCAGCAGCAGGTCGTCGCGGACAAGCCGCGCCGCGCCGGCGTCCAGCAGATGATCGATGACTCGGACTGCCAAGGTATTGATATTGCTCACGTCGCGTTTGGCCCAGGCAGACGGGTAGCGCGCAGCCAGTTCCTGGCATAGCCGCGTGACTTGATCTGGCGTGACCTGATGACAGCCGTCGGCGCGTGGTGGCGAGGCGGCCATAAGCGGTTCCAGGATCAGCAGCGCAATGCGCGACACGGTCGAGCTCGCCGGAAACGCAAGATCGGTGAGGAACTCGTCGGGGTCGATGGCGACCATGCCTTCCGCCCGGGTTTCGACCTGCAGGCCGACGTAGCGTTCCAGCCAGTACGCCTCTTGCCGCTGATGGTCGCGTAGGTATCGCGCCTCGGCATCGGGGAGATCGACGTAGAGGACGACCGGGTCTTCGACCAATCGTCGGCGCGCAACGATGCCCGCAGGTTGTCTCGGGGTCGTGCCGGGCTCCCCGAATTCAGACGCTCTGCCGGCTCGCATCCGCGGCACGATGAGGCCGAGCAAATCGGTGTTGATGGTGATCAGCGCTTCCGCCGCGCCGCGCTGCTGCACTGCCGAAACACTGCCCTCGGTCTCCTCAAGGACTCCGAGGGCCACCAGGTAGCGCAATGCCGAGGTCAGAGCCCGCAACTCCACCAAGTCGTCTCGTAAAGCGATCCCGGCCTCGGCCGCGGCACCGCGTATGTCGGCAATCAGCTGTGACAGCAGTATCTGCCGGCCCGTATCGACGAGTGCGGCCAATGTCAACGCCAGGTACGCGTAGGCGCGTGGGGTGAAGTTCGGCAGGCCGCGACCGGCACAGGCGTCCGCGCTCTTGTACAGGCGGGCGAGTCGCCCTTCCACGGTCAGTCGATAGCCCAGATAGTTGGCAAACAGTCGTCGCAGTCGGTCCCGATGCCGGAAAACCAGCGGGAGCAACTCGGCTCCACGGCCGTTGATGTGCAAGATCGGGCGGCGTAGCAGCGTACGCACGCAAACCCGCACCTGTGCAGCCTCGGGGTGAGGCAAGTCGTCGAGGAGATCTCCGTAGTATCCGCGCTCAACCATCGACGCCTCGCGCCGTAGAGGTCTGCCCGCACAGGCTGACGGAGACAGCAACGCCGTGCAGCGTCAACACGCCGTGTGCCGCGCGGATCTGCACGCGGGCATCGACTTGCGGTCCGACCTGGATTCTCAGAGGGTGGTTCGGAAGGGCATGTCCGTTGTGGGTTTGGCCGCGGGGTAGAGGTCCTGCTCGTGGGGCTATGCGGCTGGCGGTGGCGAGGCG
>NZ_JBIATC010000028.1:0-49885 GCF_042891255.1 Micromonospora sp. NPDC001898
TGTTGCGTTTGGTGATGTAGGCGATGAGGCGTGCGGTGTTTTGGTCTTCGTGGCGGGTGACTATGGCGGTGTCGACGTGGGGGTGTTGTTCGAGGATGGTTTCGATTTCGCCGAGTTCGATGCGGATGCCGTTGATTTTGACTTGGTGGTCGATGCGGGCGAGGATTTCGAGTGCGCCGGTGGTGTTCCATCGGCCGAGGTCGCCGGTGCGGTAGGCGGTTTGGCCGCTGTGGGGGTCGGTGATGAAGCGTTGTGTGGTGAGTTCGGGGCGGTTGAGGTAGTTGTGGGCGACGCCGTTTCCGGTGATGAGGATTTCGCCGGGGACGCCCATGGGGGCGAGGTTGAGGTGGGGGTCGACGACGCGGATTTGTCGGTTGGGCATGGGCCAGCCGATGGGGACGTATGTGCTGTTCCAGCCGGCTTTGGTGTCGTACCAGGTGCAGGCGATGGAGGCTTCGGCGGGGCCGTAGGCGTTGATGAGGCGTGTGCCTGCGGTCATCCAGCGTTGGGCCATGCGGGGTGGGATGGGTTCTCCGGCGAGGGTGACGCAGGACATGCTGGGGCAGTCGGTGGGGTCGATGGCGGCGAGGTTGGTGGGTGGGCAGAACGCGTGGGTGGTGTGTTCTTTGGCGATCAAATCGGTGAGTCGGCGGGGGTCGAGGAGGTCGTCGCGGGAGCAGATGACGACGCGGGCGCCGGAGGTCAACGCGGTGTAGATCTCGCCGAGTGCGACGTCGAAGACGGGGGCGCAGCAGTGCAGCATGCGGCTGTCGGGGCCGACCGCGCATTCGTCGGCCATCCAGGTGAGGAAGTTCGTCAGGTTGTCGTGCGACAGGACGACGCCTTTCGGGGTGCCGGTCGATCCTGACGTGTAGATCACGAACGCCGGTCCGGAAGCGTCCACCACCGGGAGGTCGACCGGTTCGCAGGCCTCCACGGTCGGCCAGTCGTTGTCGAGTGCGACGACTCGGACGCCGTCGGGTGCGGGGATGCGGGGGGCGACCTCACCGATGGTGAGCACGATCTGGGCGCCGTGGTCGGTCAGGAGCATCCGCATCCGTTCGGCCGGCCATGACACGTCCATCGGCGTGTATGCCGCGCCGGCCCGTAGGACGGCGAGGGTGGCGACCAACGTCCACAGGCTGCGGTCCAACGCCAGGGACACCACGTCCCCGACACCGACACCGGCTGACCGCAGGTAGCGGGCCAGCAGTTCCGATCGGCGGGCCAGTTCCCCGTAGGTGAGCACCTCGCCGTCGGCGACGCCCGCGACGGCGTCCGGCGTGCGGCGTGCCCACGCCAACACCAGGTCGTGGATCGGCTCACCCGACACCGGACGCACCGGACCCCGACCCCACGCGAGCAGCCGCTCCCGTTCCACCTCACCCAACAACGGCAACCGAGACAACGGAACCCCCGGTTCCCGGACACCGGCTGACGCCAACGTCACGGTCTGGTCCAGCAGGCCCCGCACCCACTCCGCGGAGAAGCCTTCCGCCGCGTAATCCACCCGAACCCCGGACCCGTCCGCAGCCACACTCACCACCAGATCAACATCCACCACCGCCGGCCCGACCTCGGCCACCGGACCGTCCACCACACCCACCACCACCGGACCCACAAGGCCCGCACCCACCACACCCGTACCCGGAACCGCCACCGGCGCGGCCCACGCCGCACCCACCCGGGACACCAACTCGGCGAACCCCGGATCACCCGCCACACCCACCCGCACCAACCCGCCACCCGACAGGCCCAGCGCCACCTCCTCCTGACCCGTATACCGGGCCAACACCCCGACAAGGCCCGCCAACACCACCACACCAGCCGATTCCACACCCACCACACCAGCCCGCCCCGCACCCACCAGACCAGGCAACTCCGCACCCACCACACCGGACAACTCCACCGCCCGCACCACCGACCCCGCCCGAGCCGGCCACACCAACGGCCGCCGCAGATCACCCATCAGGTCCAGGCCTTCGGCCGATCCGGCCGGTCCGATGTCAATCGCAGCGCCCACGGACTGAGCACCAGCGGACCCGACAGACATGATCAACCTCCGATCGAAAGGGGTGACCGGGGAGGCGCGTGGCCGGAGCGGCCGGTCAGCCGATGTTCCGTTTGGCGGACGGCACAATGTGGCGCGATGGATGCCGCGCGGCGTGGAACGCCGCCACCACCCGCCGGGGTGGCCGATCGGGGCCTCTTCGCGGCGGGCCCCGCCGTGTCGGCGGTGCGGCACCTCCCGTTCCACCCGGGCGCCGCGCACCCACGTGCGTCCCACTCCGTTGCGGTGGAGGGCAACGACGACCCGACGGGGCCCGACCCTACGAAGCCCGGTGGAGCGGTGTACACCCCTAGATTCACACGTCGACCCCCTAGGGAGTCTGCGTCGGGCCGGCGACCCTTCAGCTCAAAATTGTGCAAAGTAAGCTGACTGCGCACCCCAAATCATGGTTCGACGATCACCCGGTCGATGACTGGTCAATCACACACCGGCTGCTGGTGAGCACCGCGCCAACGCAGCGCTGGCCAAAAGCCGGCCGCGACCTGGTCGATCCAGCCTGGAACCGCGCTGTTTTCGGTGCACGCGGCACGCCCGACTCTCGCGGCCGAGCGGCCTTCATCAGAACCGGGACGCCACCTGTTCGCCCACGTTCTCCGCATGATCGTGGCGGCGGTGCTCCCAGGCTTCGTGCCATCCCCGAGGCCCTCCGTGGGCCGGCATGTCAGGAGATTCGATGTATACGCCTATCCAGGTGCAGGTGTTCGCCCACGACGGGGTGGTCCTGGCCCGGCCACCAAGTCCGGTGACGACCGCCAGCAGCCGTTATCTGGCCGGCGCGGGCGCCGGCTTGGACAACGGGCTGGACATGATCACTGGCCTTCACCTCACCCTTCCGCACCAGGCGGCGGCCATCGCCAGCACCGGCGCCTGCGCGGACAAGTCGCTCCGGCTGCTCAGCCGGAGCGGTCTCAAGACGCCGAGCGACCTGCGTGAATTCCGCAACAGCGAGCAGGCGGTACAGCTCGCCCGGGAAGCCGCCGAGCGGGGCGAGCTGTTGGAGTTCCAGTTCCCCCCGCACGACCCGCAGCTGCGGGCCGCGTCGGCCCGGGTCTCGCCGGACCTGCTGGCCCGACTCAACAACAAGACCGTCCTGGAGAGCCTGGTCGCACCGGAGTACCTGCCCCGCCGGCAGGTCGCCACCCCCGCGGAGGTGCGACGGATCGTGCAGCAGGACCGCCGGCCGGCGGTCATCAAACCGGCCGGTGCCGAGGTGTACAGCGGGATCGCGATCTTCACCAGACGGCTGCGCGACCGGCTCAACCGGTCACTGTTCAACCAACTGGAGCAGGTGAGCGACCAGTGGATCGTCGAGGAGGAGGTTCCCTTCCGGACAGTCTGGGGGCTCCAGTTCGGCGTGACCGAGAGCGGATCGGTGGAATACTTCGGTGCGTCCGTGCACCTGCCGCAGCCCACCTCGACGTGGGTCGGTTGTGTGATGGACGACGACCAACCGCCGACGGAGCTGATCGAAGCGCTGACCACAGGGGTCCGAAAGGCCAGTGCTCTCGGGTACCGGGGGTACTGCTCGTTCGACGCAGGGATCGGCCGGAACGACGAACTGCGGATCATCGACCCGAACTTTCGGGTCAGCGGAGCCACCTCGTCGCTGCTGCACCGCAGCTCGTTGCTGCGCCAGCACCCGTGTGCCATCACGACGTTCTTCTCCCTCGCGCCCGGTGTCGACGCCGAGCCGATCCTCGCCCCGTTCATCGATCGTGGGCAGCTCGTCGTGTTCATGCACTACGACCCGGCGGAGACGGACAACGGCCCGCATCCGGCGACCATCGTCGGCATGGTCGGCGCCTCGGACCGGTACGCCTGCGGCGTGCTGATCGCGCAGGTCCAGCGAGCGCTGAACAGCTGACGGACCGCCCCCCACCCCGGGCCGCGCCGGTGGCCCGCGACGGCGGGGTGTGCGCCTGCGGGTGTGGTTGTTGCTGCCCGGGCGACAACAACGCACCCGCAGGCGGCGACAGAACGGGTGCCGGTGCGCTACATCCCGGCGAGGGCGGCGCGGACGGCCGGTTCCGGGACGTCGGCGACCAGGTCGGGGCCGGCCGGGCCGTCCAGGACGAGGGACAGGCCGTCGGTGGCCTTCTTGTCCCGCCGCATCAGCGCGATCAGCTCGTCGTGGTCGACCCCGGCCGGCAGCGCGGTGTCGAGGCCGTAGCCGGCCACCACGTCGTGGTGCTCGGCCACCCGGTCGGCCCCGATCCGGCCGAGGACGCCGGCCAGCCGGCCCGCGAAGACCGTGCCGACGCCGACCGCCTCGCCGTGCCGCAGCGCGAAGTCGGTGGCCCGCTCCAGCGCGTGCCCGAGGGTGTGGCCGTAGTTGAGGATGTGCCGCAGCCCGGCGTCGCGCTCGTCGGCGGCCACCACCCGGGCCTTCAGCGCCACGCAGGCGGCGATCTGCTCGGCCACGGGCCGGTCGCGCAGCTCGCCCGCGCCGATGAAGTGGGCCCGGGCTATCTCACCGTAGCCGTTGCGCAGTTCCCGTTCCGGCAGCGTCGTCAGGTGCTCGGTGTCGCAGAGCACGGCGCGCGGCTGCCAGTACACCCCGACCAGGTTCTTGCCCTCCGGCAGGTTCACCGCCGTCTTCCCGCCGACGCTGGCGTCCACCTGGGCGAGCAGTGAGGTCGGCAGGTGGATCACCGCGATCCCCCGGTGGTAGAGGCCGGCGGCCAGCCCGACCACGTCCGTGGTGGTGCCGCCGCCGCAGGAGACCACCGCGTCGGCGCGGGTCAGCCCGAACTCGGCGAACGCGCGGCAGAGCTGCTCCACCGTGGCCAGGGTCTTGTCGTGCTCGCCGTCGCGGGCCGGCACCACGCGGTGCGGCACGCCCGGGTCGGGCGTCCACTGTGGAGGCCGGGCCGAGACCACCACGACCCGCCGCGCGCCGATCCGCGCCACCTCCGCCGGCAGCCGGTGGCGCACCCCGGGGCCGATCAGCACCGGGTACGCGCGTTCGCCGAGCGGAACGTCGATCCGGGTCGGCGCGGCGGCGTCGGAAGCGGGACGGCCGGTGTGGGTCGGGCGCATGCGGCTGCTGTCTCCTCTAGAGGCCCGCGGGCGGGGGGCGGGCGTCGGCGGCGTCGCGGCAACCGTGGCGGCCAACGGGCGTTCCCGGACCATCGACAGCCGCAGCGCCAGCGCGGCCAGCGCGTCGACGTCCGGCCCGATGCCCCACCGCTCGTGGGTCAGCTGGGCGTGGTGCGCCAGCAGGAAACCGGGCGGCGTCACCGGATGGTCCCGGTCGACCACGGCCGTCACCCGGTCCAGGTACTGCCGCCAGGCGGCGGCCACCTCCCCGGTCAGCGGCAGGTCACCGGCCGTCAGCGCGATCTTCTCCGCCCCGGCGTCCGCCTGCCCGGCCAGGTCCCGCCGCTGCGCGCCGGTGAGCAGCCGGCCACGGTCCTGCCAGTGCAGGAACAGGAAGGTCAGCCGGTCGGCCGCCGGCACCAGCCCGGTCAGGTGCCGCAGGTGCGCCACGGCCAGCGGCAACTCGACCCCGGCCAGCCAGGGTGCGTCCCCGCCGAGCAGGGCCAGGGCCAGGTCGCTGCCCGCGTGCGCGAGCGGGCCGCCCCGGGCGGCGTCGCGCACCGCGTACGGGTCCGCGCGGCAGGCGTCCCGGTCGGCCGCCGCCGGCAGCCGCCGCCGTACCTCGTCGAGCCCGGCGCCGGTCGTGTGGAAGCCGAGGCTCAGCCGCGGCCCGGCCGGAGCGCCGACCCGGTCGAAGAACCAGTCCGCTCGCGGGTCGGCCCGCCGGGCGGCGGCAACCAGTTCGGCGACCACCGTCCCGAGCAGCTCGGACATCCGCGCGTCCGGGCACCCGTCGGCCGGCACGGCCAGGTGGGTGAACAACCACGAGCGTTCCAACGACGGCACCTCGACTGACGGAGCACGGGCACGACGGTCTGCGGGGGTCGCCCCATCATCGGCCCGCGGCACGTCCCGCCAGCGCATCGGCCCTGGAACTGGGGACGACTTAGGGGGCGACAGGGGTAGGTCGTCGGCAGGGCGCTCGGAAGACTTGGGCCGTTACGGCGAGCGAGGTCTACGCCGCGGACGAGGAGTCTCGCCGACGGACGGAATGTGGTGACATGCTTCGGAGCGACCTGGTCCAGCCGTTGCCCGATCTGCTGAGGGCCCACGCCGACAGGTTCGGGGACAAGGTCGCCTTCCGCGACGACCGCCGCGCGGTCGGGTACGCCGACCTGGAGGCACGGACCCGTCGGCTCGCCGGGCACCTGGCGGCGGCCGGGGTCGGGCGCGGCGATCGGGTGGCCTTCTGCCTCGGCAACCGGGTGGAGACGGTGGAGACCTGGCTCGCCGTCACCCGGGCCGCCGCGGTGGGTGTACCGCTGAATCCGCGCAGCACCGACGCGGAGCTGGCCCACCTGCTCGACGACTCCGGCGCGGTGCTGGTGGTCGTCGGCCCGGAGCACCTCGACCAGCTCGTACGGCTGCGCGCGGACCGCCCCGACCTGCGGGTCTGGGTCATCGGGGACGCCCCGGCGCCCGACGGCGTCGCCGCCTGGCGGGACCTGGTCGACGCCGAGCCCGCCGTCGACGCCCGGGACGACCTGGGCCTCGACGAGGTCGCCTGGATGCTCTACACCTCCGGCACCTCCGGCCGGCCCAAGGGCGTGCTGTCCACCCAGCGCACCTGCCTGTGGTCGGTCGCCTCCTGCTACGTGCCGATCCCCGGCCTGACCCCCGACGACCGGGTGGTGTGGCCGCTGCCGCTGTTCCACAGCCTCTCCCACATCGGCTGCGTGCTGAGCGTGACCGCCGTGGGCGCCACCGCCCGGCTCATCGACGGTTTCTCCGCCGACGACGTGCTGCGCGCCGTCGACTCCGACGCGGCGACCGTGCTGGCCGGGGTGCCGGCCATGTACCACCACCTGGTCGCCGCCGCCAGGGACACCGGTTTCCGGGCCCCGGCCCTGCGGATGTGCCTGGTGGGCGGGGCGATCACCACGGGCGCGCTGCGTCGGGCGTTCGACGAGGTGTTCGACGCGCCGCTGCTCGACGCGTACGGCAGCACCGAGACCTGCGGTTCGATCGCCATCACCCGGCCGGACTCGCCCCGGGTGGAGGGCTCCTGCGGACAGCCCGTGCCCGGCGTCGAGGTGCGCCTGGTCAGCCCGCAGACCGGAGTGGACGTCCCGGTCGACGCCGAGGGCGAGGTGTGGGTACGCGGGCCGAGCGTGATGCTCGGGTACCACGGCCTGCCCGACGTGACCGCCAACGCGCTGCGCGACGGCTGGTACCGCACCGGTGACCTGGCTCGCCGGGACGTCGACGGCAACCTGTTCGTCACCGGCCGGCACCAGGAGCTGATCATCCGGGGCGGGGAGAAGATCCACCCGTCGGAGGTGGAGGAGGCGCTGCGCTCGGTGCCCGGCGTCGCCGACGTGGCCGTCACCGGCCGGCCGCACGAGGTGCTCGGCGAGGTGCCGGTGGCGTTCGTCGTCCCCGGGCCGGAGGGCTTCGACCCCGCCGCCGGGTACGCGGCCTGCCGGGAGCGGCTCTCCTACTACAAGGTGCCCGACGAGCTGTACGAGATCGGCCAGGTGCCGCGCACCGCCTCCGGGAAGGTCACCCGGCGGCTGCTGCTGGACCGGCCGGCCCGGCTGCGCGCCGTCAACGGCAGCCACCACGACCCGCTGAGCACCGTGACCTGGCGACCGCTGGACCTGACCGCCGTGCCGCCGGCCGCTCCCGCCGCGACGGTGGACCCGGCCGGCCCCGCGCCGGCACGCCGCTGGGCGGTCGTCGGCACGGGCGGCGAGGCGCTGGTCGAGCCGCTGCGCGCGGCGTCGGCGGGGGACCGGTTCGACGCGTACCCCGACCTCGCCGCCCTGCGCCGGGACCCGGACGTGCCGGACGTGACGCTGCTGCTCGCCGACGCCGTCCCGGTGGACCTCGCCGACCCCGGTGCCGTGGTGGGCCTCGCCGACCGGCTGCGCGACCGGCTCGACGACGACCGGTCCGCCGCCGCCCGGCTGGTGCTGCTGACCACCGGAGCAGTGGACGCGTCCACCCCGGAGCTGGCCGACGACCCGGACCTCGTCCCGGCCGCCGCCGTCGCCTGGGCGGTGGGCCGCTGCCTCCAGGCCGCGTACCCGGGCCGGGTCGTGCTGGTCGACGCCGACGCCCACTCGCTGGCCCTGCTGCCCGCCGCCGTGGACGCCGGCGCCGCGCAGGTGGCCCTCCGCGCCGGCGCGGCCCGGCACCCGGTCCTCGGGCCGGCCCCCGCGCGGACCCCCGCGCGGCCGGCGCGGGTCGTCGACCCGGCAGCCCCGGCCCTGGTCGCCGGGGCCGACACCCCGACCGGCGTGGCGCTGGCCCGGCACCTGGTCGGCGCGTACGGCGCCGGCCGGCTGGTGCTGCTGCCCGCCGGCTCCCCGGACGACGCCGCCCTGGTCGAGCTGGTCGCGGAGCTGACCGCGGCCGGCGCGGCGGTCACCATGCGGCGCCGCTCCGGCGCCGGCCGGCACCGGGCCGACGCCGCCGCCCCCGCCGGCGACGAGCCGGTCGGCGCGGTCTTCCTCTGCCCGTCCGAGGCCGACCTCGCGGACCCCGCCGGGGCCGCGCGGGTGGTCGCCCTCGCCGAGGCGCTGGACGCCCACGCCCGGCACGCCGCCGTCACCGCGTTCACCGTTCTCGTCCCGGCGGCCCCGCTGCTCGGCGGAGCCGACCGGGAGCGGGCGGCGGCTGCCGTCGGCGCCCTGCACACCCTGGTCGCCCGCCGCCGCGCGGCCGGCCTGCCCGCCCGGATGGTCGGCACGGCGGCCGACCCGGACCGCGCGGCGAGCGCCACCGCCCGGATCGACCTCGCCGCGTTCGACGTCGCGCACGACGGCGACGACCTCGTCCTGCTCGCCCACCCGGCTGCCGCCGCGCACCCCGCCTGGCGGGGCCCCGCCGGGACCGACCCGGCCGACGAACGGGACGCCGCCGAGCTGCGCCGCCGGGTAGCCGCGCTGACCACCGTGGAGGGCGACCGGCTCCTGCTCGACCTGGTCCGCGCCGCCACCGCCGAGGTCGCCGGCCTGCCCGGTCCGGGCGCGGTCCGCCCGGGTCGGGCCTTCAAGGAACTCGGCTTCACCTCCGTCGGCGCGGTCGCGCTGCGCGACCGGCTGGCCCGCGCCACCGGGGTACGGCTCTCCGCCACCGCCGCCTTCGACCATCCGAGCCCGGACGCCCTCGCCCGGCACCTCGCCGCCCGGCTGCGCGGCGCCGCCCCGGCAGCCGTCGCCCCGGGCGGACCGGCCGGCGGGGCCCCGTCGGACGACCCGGTGGTCGTCGTAGCCATGGCCTGCCGGCTGCCCGGCGGGGTCGCCTCCCCCGAGGAGCTGTGGGACCTCGTCGACCAGGGCCGGGAGGGGCTCACCGGGTTCCCCGCCGAGCGGGGCTGGGACCTCGCCCACCTGTTCTCCGACGACCCCGACCAGCCCGGCACCTCGTACGTGCGGGTCGGCGGGTTCCTGCCCGACGCGGCGGACTTCGACGCCGCCCTGTTCGCGATCAGCCCCCGCGAGGCGCTGGCGATGGACCCTCAGCAGCGGCTGCTGCTGGAGACCTCCTGGGAGCTGTTCGAGCGGGCCGGCATCGACCCCACCTCGCTGCGCGGCAGCGCCACCGGCGTGTTCGCCGGCGTCATGCACCACGACTACGCCGCCAACCTGCGGCAGGCCCCACCCGGCACCGAGGGGTACCTCGGCGTCGGCACCGCCGGCAGCGTGGTCACCGGCCGGGTCGCGTACGCGCTCGGGCTGGAGGGCCCCGCCGTCACCGTCGACACGGCCTGCTCGTCGTCGCTGGTGTCGCTGCACCTGGCCGCTCAGGCCCTGCGCGCCGGGGACTGCACCCTCGCGGTGGCCGGCGGCGTGGCGGTGATGGGCACCCCGCAGGCGTTCGTCGAGTTCAGCCGGCAGCGCGGGCTCGCCCCCGACGGCCGGTGCAAGGCGTTCGCCGAGGGCGCCGACGGCACCGGCTGGTCCGAGGGCGTCGCCGTGCTGCTGCTGGAACGCCTCTCCGACGCCCGCCGCAACGGGCACCCCGTCCTCGCCGTGCTGCGCGGTAGCGCGATCAACTCCGACGGCGCGTCCAACGGGCTCACCGCCCCCAACGGGCCCGCCCAGGAGCGGGTGATCCGCCGGGCGCTGGCCGCCGCCGGGCTCACCGCCGCCGACGTGGACGCCGTCGAGGCGCACGGCACCGGCACCCGGCTCGGCGACCCGATCGAGGCGCAGGCGCTGCTCGCCACGTACGGTGCGGGCCGGGGCGACGCCGGTCCGCTGCGGCTGGGCTCGCTGAAGTCCAACCTCGGCCACACCCAGGCCGCCGCCGGCGCAGCCGGGGTGATCAAGATGGTGCTGGCCATGCGACACGGGACGCTGCCGGCCACCCTGCACGTGGACGCCCCGACGTCCGAGGTGGACTGGTCCGCCGGCGCGGTCGAGCTGCTCACCGAGGCCCGCCCCTGGCCGGCGGTGGACCGGCCCCGGCGGGCCGGCATCTCCTCGTTCGGCATCAGCGGCACCAACGCCCACGTCATCGTCGAGGCGCCCCCCGCCGACCCGGAGCCCGCGCCCGCCGGCCGCTCGACCGGGGAGCCCGCGTCCGTCGCGCACCGGACCGGGGAGCCCGCGCCGAACGCCGCCGGAAACCGTTGCGGCCCGGTGCCGTGGCTGCTCTCCGGCGCCACCGGCGAGGCCCTGCGCGACCAGGCGGCCCGGCTGCTGGGCTGGCTCGACGGCCCCGGCGCGGACGCCGACCCGGCCGACGTCGGGCACGCCCTGGCCACCACCCGTGCCGCCCTGGAGCACCGGGCCGTGGTGCTGGCCGGCGACCCGGCCGCCACCCGGTCCGGGCTGACCGCGCTGACCCGGGGCGACGCGGACCCCGACACCGCCGGCGTGCTGACCGGCCGGGTCGTCGACGGCCAGCTCGGCCTGCTCTTCGGCGGGCAGGGCGGCCAGCGCCCCGGCATGGGCCGGGGACTGCGCGCGGCGTACCCGGTCTTCGCCGACGCGTTCGACGCGGCCTGCGCCGAACTCGACCGCGCCCTCGCCGGCCACGCCCCGCACCCCGTCGCGGACGTCACCCTCGCCGAGACCGGCGGGGAACTGGCCGGCCTGCTCGACCAGACCCTGTACACCCAGCCGGCCCTGTTCGCGTTCGAGGTGGCGCTGTACCGGCTGCTGGAGTCCTGGGGCGTGCGCCCCGACGCGGTGCTCGGCCACTCCGTCGGCGAGCTGACCGCCGCGCACGTGGCCGGGGTGTTCTCCCTCGCCGACGCGGCGGCGCTGGTCGCCGCCCGGGCCCGGCTGATGCAGCAGCTCCCCGACGGGGGCGCGATGGTCGCCGTCGAGGCCGGGGAGGCCGAGGTGGCCCCCCACCTCACCGACCGGGTCGGGCTGGCCGCCGTCAACGGGCCGACCAGCGTGGTCCTCTCCGGTGACGCCGACGCCGTGCTGGCCGTCGCGGCCACCCTGCGCGCCGCCGGCCGGCGGACCAGCCGGCTCCGGGTGTCGCACGCGTTCCACTCGCCGCGCATGGAGCCGATGCTCGACGCGTTCCGCGCGGTGGCCGCCGGCCTCACCTACCGCACCCCGCACCTGCCGGTGGTGTCCAACCTGACCGGCGGGCCGGTCGACCCGGCCCGGCTCTGCTCGCCCGACTACTGGGTGGCGCACGTGCGCGGCACCGTCCGCTTCCTCGACGGGATGCGCGCCCTGCACCGGCAGGGGACCAGCACGTTCCTGGAGGTCGGGCCCGGCGGCGTGCTCACCGCCATGGCCCAGGACTGCCTCGCCACCGACGCCGACGAGCTGGCCTTCGTCCCCGCCGTGCGGACCGTCGACGACGAGCCGGACGCGCTGCTGGCCGCCGTGGCGCGGTTGCACGTGCGCGGCGCCGCCGTGGACCCGGCCGCCCTCACCGGCCCCGGCCCGCACCGCCGGGTCGAGCTGCCCACGTACGCCTTCCAGCGCCGGCACTACTGGCTGCCCTACTCGGCGGTGGCCGGCGGCCCGGCCGACGTCGGGCTGACCGATGCAGGTCACCCGCTGCTCGGCACGGTGCTGCCGGTCGCCGGCACCGGGCAGGTCGTCTGCACCGGCCGGATCGCCGCGGCCACCCACCCGTGGCTGGCCGCGCCCGCCGACGGCGTACCGCTGCTGCCCGCCACCGCCCTGCTGGACCTGCTCACCCACCTCGGCGAACTCCTCGACCTGCCCACCGTGGCGCGGCTGCGGGTCCCCGAGCCGGTGCCGCTGCCCGCCGAGCTGACCGTCGACGTGCAGGTCATCGTCGCCGGGCCGGACGAGCACCTGCGTCGGGTGGCGCGCTGCCACGTACGGGCCGCCGACGGCCAGCCGTGGCGGGAGGTCGCCGAGGCGGTGCTCGCCCCGGCAGACCCCGCCGCCGGCCCGGTCACCGCCGTACCGGTGTGGCCGCCAACCGGTGCCCGCCCCGTGGACCTGGACGCCCCGGAGCACCGGGCGCTCGCCGGCGAGCTGGCCCGGGGCGCGTGGGTCGCCGCCGACCGGCTCTTCGTCGACGTACGCCTGCCCGAGGACGCCCGGGACTCCGACGCCGACCGGTACGGCGTGCACCCGCTGGTGCTGGACGCGGCCCTGCGGCTGCTCCCGCTCGCCGACTTCGCCACCGCCGGAGCGGACGTCGGAGTCGACGCGGGCGCGGGGGCCGCCGGTCCCGCCGCGCGGCCGATGGCCGTCGACTGGACCGGGGTGCGCCTGCGCGCCACCGGAGCCCACGCGCTGCGGGTCTGCCTCGCCCCCGCCGGGGCGGACGCGGTCAGCCTCAGCGCCGTCGACGACTCCGGGGCGTCGGTGCTCGACGTCGAGCGGGTGGTGCTGCGCGTCGTGACGCCGCCGCCCGCCGACGGCCCGCCCCCGTCGGCCGCCCCCGCCGGCCTGTACGCCGTCGACCGGTTGCCCGCCGCCGCCCCGGCCACGCCGGTTCCCGCCTGGACCCTCGCCGACGGCAGCCCCCCGGACGGGCCGCTGCCGCCGGTGCTGGTGCTGCGGGTCGGCGACGGCGACCCGGAACGGCCGGTGCCCGACCGGGCGCACGCCGTCGGCCTCGACACCCTCGCCGTGCTGCGGCGCTGGCTGGACGACCCGCGCGCCGAGACCACCCGGCTCGCCCTCGCCGTGCGCGACGGCGACCCGGTGCACGCCCCGGTCGCCGGGCTGGTCCGGGTCGCCCAGGCCGAGCATCCCGACCGGTTCCTGCTGCTCAGCCTCGACGCGGGCGACGACGCGGCCGTCCGGGTGGCCCTGTCCGCCGGCCCCGACGAGCCCGAGGTGGCCGTCCGCGACGGCCGGGCCCTGCTGCCCCGGCTCCGCCCCGTCGAGCACCCCGCCGCCGGGCCCCTGCCGGCGCTGGCCGGCGGCACCGTGCTCGTCACCGGCGGCACCGGCGGCGTCGGCCGGCACGTCGCCACCCACCTCGCCACCGCGCACGGCGTCACCGAGCTGGTGCTGCTCAGCCGCGCCGGCCGGTACGCCGACTGGATGGCCGCGCTCACCGACGCCGGGGTGACCGTCCGGGTGGTCGCCGCCGACGTCGCCGACCGGGCCGCGCTCGCCGAGGTGGTCGCCCCGCTCGCCGACCGCCTCGTGGCGGTCGTGCACGCCGCCGGGGTCACCGACGACGCCCTGCTCACCGGCCTCGACGCGGCACGCTGGGAGCGGGTTCTGCGGTCCAAGGTGCACGGCGCGTGGCACCTGCACGAGCTGACCGCCGGCCTCGACCTGGCCGCGTTCGTGCTGTTCTCCTCGGCGTCGGCCACCTTCGGCAGCCCCGGCCAGGGCAACTACGCCGCCGGCAACGCGTTCCTCGACGCGCTCGCCGGGCACCGCCGCGCCCACGGCCTGCCCGCCACCGCCCTGGCCTGGGGCCTGTGGGCCGAGGAGGCCGGGATGGCCGGCCGGCTCACCCCCGCCGACCTGGCCCGCCTCGCCCGGGGCGGCACCCGCCCCCTGGACACCGCCGCCGGACTGGCCCTGTTCGACGCCGCCCTGCACTCCGACCGGCCCGCGCTGGTGCCGATCGGGCTGGACCTGGCCGCCGTCCGGGCCTCCGGGGAGGCGCCCGCCCTGCTGCGGGCGCTGCTGCCCCCGCCGCTCCGCCGCCGGGCCGTCAACGCCGACCCCGCCCCCGCGTCCGCCGCCGGGTTCGCCGACCGGCTGGCCGGGCTCGGCGAGCCGGAGCGGGCCGCGCTGCTGCTGGCTCTGGTCCGCGCCCGCAGCGCCACCGTCGTCGGGCACGCCGGCCCGGAGCAGGTCGAGCCGCGCCGCCCGTTCAAGGAACTCGGCTTCGACTCGCTGATGGCCGTGGAGCTGAGCAACCGGCTCTCCGCCGTCACCGGCGTCCGGCTCGCCCCGCACGCCGTGTTCAACCACCCCACCCCGGAGCTGCTCGCCGCGCACCTGCACGCCCGGCTGCTCGGCACCGCCGCCACCGAGGTCGCCGACGCGAGCACCGTCGCCCTCGACGAACCCGTCGCGATCGTCGCCATGGCCTGCCGGTTCCCCGGCGGCATCGGCTCGCCCGACGAGCTGTGGCGGCTGCTCGACGGCGGCGGCGACGTCATCGGCGACCTGCCCACCGACCGGGGCTGGCCCGACCTGTACGACCCCGTCCACGGCACCCCCGGGCGGACGTACGTGCGCTCCGGCGGATTCCTCACCGGCATCGCCGACTTCGACGCCGCGTTCTTCGGCATCAGCCCCCGCGAGGCCCTGGCCATGGACCCGCAGCACCGGCTGCTGCTGGAGACCTCCTGGGAGGCGCTGGAGGGCGCCGGCATCGACCCGGGGACGCTGCGCGGCAGCCGTACCGGCGTGTTCGCCGGCACCCACGGCCAGGACTACGCCGACCAGATCGCCCCGGGCGCCGTCGCCGACGACGGGGAGACCATCGCCGACGAGGGCCACCTGCTCACCGGCACCGCCGGCAGCGTGTTGTCCGGCCGGGTCGCGTACTCCCTCGGGCTGGAGGGACCGGCGGTCACCGTCGACACGGCCTGCTCGGCGTCCCTGGTGGCGTTGCACCTGGCCGCCCAGGCGCTGCGCCAGGGCGACTGCGACCTGGCCCTGGCCGGTGGCGTGTCGGTGCTGTCCAGCCCTGCCGGGCTGACCGGGTTCAGCCGCCAGCGCGGCCTCGCCGCCGACGGCCGGTGCAAGCCGTTCGCCGAGGACGCCGACGGGTTCGGCATGTCCGAGGGCGTCGGGATGCTGGTGGTGGAGCGCCTGTCCGACGCCCGCCGCCGGGGCCACCCCGTCCTCGCGCTGGTCCGCGGCACCGCCGTCAACCAGGACGGGGCGTCCAACGGGCTGACCGCCCCGAACGGGCCGTCCCAGGAGCGGGTGATCCGGGCCGCGCTGGGCGCCGCCGGGCTCACCCCCGCCGACGTGGACGCCGTCGAGGCGCACGGCACCGGCACCGCGCTCGGCGACCCGATCGAGGCCGAGGCGATCCTCGCCACGTACGGCCAGCGTCCCGCCGACGCCCCGCCGCTGCTGCTCGGCTCCGTCAAGTCCAACCTCGGCCACACCCAGGCCGCGGCCGGCGTCGCCGGGGTGCTCAAGATGGTCCTCGCCATGCGGCACGGGCGGCTGCCCCGCACCCTGCACGCCGAGCGGCGCACCTCCCGCGTCGACTGGGACTCCGGCTCGGTGGAGCTGCTCACCGAGGCCCGCCCGTGGCCCCGCGCCGACCGGCCCGCCCGGGCCGGGGTGTCCTCGTTCGGCATCAGCGGCACCAACGCCCACGTCGTCGTCGAGGCCGTGCCCGCGCCGGAGCCGGTCGGGGCGTCGGAGTCCACCGCCGACCCGACCGGGGCGCTGCCGTGGCTGCTGTCCGCGCGTACCCCCGAGGCGCTGGCCGGGCAGGCCCGCCGGCTGCGGGACCACCTGGCCGGACGGCCCGACCAGCGCCCGCTCGACGTGGCCTGGTCGCTGGCCACCACCCGGGCCGCGTTCGACTCCCGGGCGGTGCTCGTCGGCGGCGACGCGGACCGGATCGCCGCCGCCCTCGACGCGCTCGCCGACGGCCGGCCCGCCCCCGAACTGGTCCGGGGCGAGGCCGGGACCACCGGCAGGGTCGTGTTCGTCTTCCCCGGCCAGGGCTCCCAGTGGCTCGGCATGGGGCTGGAGCTGCTCGACCAGGCCCCCGTGTTCGCCGAGCGGATGGCCGCCTGCGACGCCGCGCTGCGGCCGTACCTGAACTGGTCGCTGCTGGACGTGCTGCGCCAGGCCCCCGGCGCGCCGAGCCTCGACCAGGTCGACGTGGTGCAGCCCGCCCTGTTCGCGATGATGGTGTCGCTGGCCGAGCTGTGGCGCTCGTACGGCGTGCGACCCGACGCCGTGGTCGGCCACTCGCAGGGCGAGATCGCCGCCGCCTGCGTCGCCGGGGTGCTCTCGCTGCCCGACGCCGCCCGGGTGGTGGCGCTGCGCAGCCGCGCGATCCGGGCCCTGGCCGGGCACGGGGCGATGGCCTCCGTGGCGCTGCCCGCCGACGTGGTCCGCGAGCGGGCCGCCCGGTACGGCGACCGGGTGGCGGTGGCCGCCGTCAACGGCCCGGCCGCCGTGGTGGTCTCCGGCGAGGAGGCCGCCGTGGAGGGGCTCCTCGCCGAACTGGCCGCCGAGCAGGCCCGGGTCCGCCGGATCGCCGTGGACTACGCCTCCCACTCCGCCCAGGTGGAGCGGATCCGCGACGAGCTGGCCGAGCTGCTGGCCGGCATCGCCCCCGGCCCGGCCGCCGTGCCGCTGTTCTCCACCACCGACCTGCGCTGGCTCGACGGCGAGGAGATGGGCCCCGACTACTGGTACCGCAACCTGCGCCAGCCGGTCGAGCTGCACCGGGCGGTGCTGGAGTTGGCCGCCCAGGGCCACGACACGTACGTCGAGTGCAGCCCCCACCCGGTGCTCACCGTGGGCATCTCCGAGACCCTCGCCGACGGCGACGGCACCGCCGTGGTGGTCGGCTCGGTGCAGCGCGACCAGGGCGACCGGGGCAGGTTCCTGCTCTCGGTGGCCCAGCTCCACGTGCGCGGCGTCGGCGTGGACTGGCAGCCCGCCCTGGCCGGCGGCCGGCACGTCGACCTGCCCACGTACGCGTTCGCCCACCGCCGCTACTGGCCCCGGCCGAGCGCCGGCCCCGGCGATGTCGGCGCGGCCGGCCTGGACGCCGCCGGGCACCCGCTGCTCGGCGCGTCCGTGGCGCTGGCCGAGGCGAAGGGGTACCTGTTCACCGGCCGGCTCTCGGCCGCCGCCCAGCCCTGGCTGGCCGACCACCGGGTGCTGGACGCGGTGCTGGTGCCCGGCACCGGCCTGGTGGAACTCTGCCTGCGGGCCGGCGACGAGGTCGGCTGTCCCGTCCTCGACGAGCTGGTCATCGAGGCCCCGCTGGCCCTGCCGGCCGACGGTGCCACCCAGGTCCAGGTGGCCCTCGGCCCGGCCGACGACGACGGCCGCCGCCCGGCCACCCTGCACTCCCGGCCCGCCGGCGGGCCGGCCGACGCGCCGTGGACCCGGCACGCCAGCGCCACCCTGTCCGCCGACCGGACCGCCGGTTCGGACGCGGCGGGGGAGCTGGCCGAGTGGCCGCCGCCGCACGCCCGCCCCGTCGACCTGTCCGGCTTCTACGCCGGGCTGGCCGCCGACGGGTACGCGTACGGGCCGGCGTTCCAGGGTCTGCGCGCCGTGTGGACCAGCGGTGACGAGGTGTACGCCGACGTGGAGTTGCCCGCCGCGCAGCGCGCCGACGCCGACCGGTACGGCCTGCACCCGGCCCTGTTCGACGCCGCCCTGCACGCCGCGCACTTCGGCGGGCTCGCCGAGGCCGGTGCGGGACAGCTGCTGCTGCCGTTCGCCTGGAACGGCGTCACCCTGCACGCCTCCGGCGCCACCGCGCTGCGGGTCCGCCTGACCCAGGTCGCCCCGTACGCCATCGCGCTGACCGTCGCCGACCCGACGGGCGCTCCGGTCGCCGACGTGGACGCCCTGACGATGCGGCCGATCGCCGCCGGCGAGCTGACCCGCACCGACGACCGGGCCACCCGGGACGCCCTGTTCCGCCTCGACTGGACCCCCCTGCCGCCCGCCGACGACGCCCCGCCGGTCACCGCCGTGGCGCTCACCGCCGGCACCCCCGGCACCGGGGGCTTCGCCGGTCATGCCGGCCTTGAGGGCTTCGCCGGGCGGGCCGGCCTTGAGGGCTTCGCCGGGTATCCCGGGCTGGACGCCCTCGCCGCCGCCGTCGACGCGGGCCTCGACCTGCCCTCGGCGGTCCTCGCGTCGCTGTGCACGGCACCCGCCGTGCCCGCGCCCGAGGCGGCCCGACACGCCACCGTCCGGGCCCTCGATCTGGTCCGGCGCTGGCTCACCGAGCCGCGCTGGGCGGCGGCCCGGCTGGTGCTGGTCACCAACGGAGCGGTCGCCGTGCACAGCACCGCCGAACTGGTCGATCCGGCCGCCGCCGCGGCGTGGGGCCTGGTCCGCTCGGCCCAGTCGGAGCACCCCGACCGGCTGGTGATCGTCGACGTCGACCGGGACGGGCTCGGGGCCGATCAGCTCGCCGCCGTGCTCGCGGCCGGCGAGCCGCAGGCGGCGCTGCGCGGCGGCGTCGGATACGTCCCCCGGCTGGCCCGCGCCGGCTCGACGGGCGAACTCACCCCGCCCGCCGCGCCCGCCTGGCGGCTGGACGCGCCGGTGCGCGGCAGCCTGGAGAACCTCACCCTGGTCCCGACGGACGCCGCCGACGCCGTCCTCGGCCCTCTCGACGTGCGGGTCCGCGTCCGCGCCGCCGGCCTGAACTTCCGCGACGTGCTCAACGCGCTCGGGCTCTACCCGGGTGACGCCGGGCCGCTCGGCGGCGAGGGCGCGGGCGAGGTGGTCGAGGTGGGCGCCGAGGTCACCGACCTGTTCCCCGGCGACGCCGTGTTCGGGGTGTTCGTCGGCTGCTTCGGGCCGCTCGCCGTCACCGACCGCCGGCTGCTCGCCCCGATGCCGGCCGGCTGGTCGTACGTGCAGGGCGCCTCCGTGCCGGTGGTGTTCCTGACCGCGTACCACGGGCTGGTGAACCTGGCCGGGCTCCGTCGCGGCGAGTCCGTGCTGGTGCACGCCGCCGCCGGTGGGGTCGGCATGGCCGCCGTGCAGCTCGCCCGCCACCTCGGCGCCGAGGTGTACGCCACCGCCAGCCCCGCCAAGTGGGACGCGCTGCGCGCGCTCGGCCTCGACGACGACCACCTGGCGTCGTCGCGCACCCTCGACTTCGAGGCCCGGTTCCGCGCCGCCACCGACGGCCGGGGCGTCGACGTGGTGCTGGACTCGCTGGCCCGCGAGTTCGTCGACGCGTCGCTGCGGCTGCTGCCGCGCGGCGGCCGGTTCGTCGAGATGGGCAAGACCGACATCCGCGACCCGCAGACGGTCGCGGCCGACCACCCGGGCGTCGACTACACGGCGTTCGACCTGACCCTGTCCGACCCCGACGAACTCCAGCGGATGCTCGTCGACCTGCTCGGGCTCTTCGAACAGGGCGCGCTCACCCCGCTGCCCACCCAGGTCTGGGACGTGCGCCAGGCGCCGGAGGCGTTCCGGTACGTCAGCCAGGCGCGGCACGTCGGCAAGGTGGTGCTCACCACGCCCCGCCCGTGGGACCCCGACGGCACCGTGCTGCTCACCGGCGGCACCGGCACCCTGGGCCGGCTCGTCGCCCGCCGGCTCGTCGAGACCCACGGCGCGCGGCGGCTGCTGCTGGTCAGCCGGCGCGGCGCAGACGCGCCGGGTGCGGCCGAGGCGGCCGACGAGCTGCGCGCGCTGGGCGCCGACGTCACCCTCGCCGCCGCCGACGTGGCCGACCGGGACAGCCTGGCCCGGGTGCTGGACGCGGTGCCGCCCCGGCACCCGCTGACCGCCGTCGTGCACCTCGCCGGGGTGCTCGACGACGGGGTGGTCACCGCCCTCACCCCGCAACGCGTCGACACCGTCTTCGCGCCCAAGCTCGACGCCGCCTGGCACCTGCACGAACTCACCCGCCACCTCGACCTGGCCGGGTTCGTGCTGTTCTCCTCCGGGGCCGGGGTGTTCGGCGTGCCCGGCCAGGGCAACTACGCCGCCGCCAACGCGTTCCTCGACGCCCTCGCGCAGGCCCGGCGCGCCGCCGGACTGCCCGGCCGGTCGCTGGCCTGGGGACTGTGGGAAGAGGCCAGCGAGATGACCGCGAAGCTGGACCGCGCCGACCCCCGGATCACCGCCCGCGACGGGCAGCTCGCCATCCCCTCGGACCTGGGGATGGCCCTGTTCGACGCGGCGCTGCGGACGGCCGAGCCGGTGCTGGTGCCGACCCGCATCGACGTCGCCGCCCTCACCGAGCGGGTCGCCCGCCCCCCGGCCCTGCTGCGCGGGCTGGTACGGCGGGAGCGGCGCAGCGCCCGGTCGGCCACCCCGGCGGCCGGCGGCCGGACCCTCGCCGACGAGCTGACGGCGCTGCCCGCCGACGATCGCCCCGGCCTGCTCGTCGACCTGGTGCGCGAGCAGGCGGCGAGCGTGCTGGGGCACGGCAGCCGGGCGGCGGTCGCCCCCGACCGGGCGTTCAGCCAGATCGGCTTCGACTCGCTGACCGCCGTCGAGCTGCGCAACCGGCTCGGCGAGGCGACCGGCCTGCGGCTGCCCGCCACGCTGATCTTCGACTATCCCGACCCGACCGCTCTGGCCGGCTACCTCCTCGCCCAGCTCGTCCCGGACAGCGGCCCGGCGCTGCCGCCGGTCCTCACCGACCTGGAGAACCTGGAACGGTCACTGGCCGAGGCGACCCTGGAGGCTGAGCTGCACGCCCAGATCGGCTCCCGGCTGGAGGTGCTGATGGCCAAGTGGCGGACCATGCGCACCGGCCCGGGGGGAGACCTCGGCCCCGACCTGGACATCGACGGCGCCAGCGACGACGAGATCTTCGACCTCATCGACTCCGAACTCGGACTCTGACGACCGGCCGGCGGCCCCGCCCGTTCCGCCGACCGGCCGGAGCCCCCGCCCCGACACCCGACCCCCACGCGAGGAACCGATACCGATGCTGATGACCGACGTCCTGATCGTGGGCTACGGCCCGGTGGGTGAGATGCTCACGATCCTGCTGGCGCAGCGAGGTCTCACCGTCACGGCGGTCGAACGGTGGGAGACCCCGTACAACTTCCCGCGCGCCGTCTCCTACGACGGCGAGGCGAGCCGGATCCTGGCCGCCGCCGGGGTCGCCGACCGCCTGGGACCGGTCGTCGAGTCGTCGGGGGAGTACACCTTCAAGAACGGCTTCGGCCGGACCCTGCTGCACGTCAAGGTCGCCGGCGACGGGCCGATGGGCTGGCCCGACTCGGTCTCCTTCTACCAGCCCGGCCTGGAGGCGGTGCTCGCCGAGCGGGGCACGGAGCTGCCCGGGGTCACCGTGCTGCGCCCGTACGTGGTGACGACGCTGACCGAGCACGACGACCGGGTCGAGGTCACCATCGACGGGCCGGAGGGTCCGCAGGTCCGGGCGGCCCGCTGGGTGGTGGGCTGCGACGGCGCCAACAGCTTCGTCCGGGAACACCTCGGCAGCACCGTGACCGACCTCGGCTTCACCCACGACTGGCTGGTCTGCGACGTGGTGCCGAACGAGGCCCGCGAGTTCAAGCCCAACAACCTCCAGGTCTGCGACCCGGCCCGGCCCCGCACCGCCGTGTCCGCCGGCCCCGGGCACCGGCGGTGGGAGTTCATGCGGGTGTCCGGCGAGAGCCGGGAGGAGTTCGAGAGCGTCGACAGCGTCTGGCGGCTGCTCGGGCTCTTCGACATCACCCCGGACAACGCCACACTGGAGCGGTACGGCGTCTACACCACCCAGGCGTGCTCCGCCGACCGGTGGCGCTCCGGCCGGATCCTCCTCGCCGGCGACGCGGCGCACGTGATGCCCCCGTTCATGGGGCAGGGGATGAGTTCCGGGTTCCGCGACGCGCTCAACCTCGCCTGGAAGCTGGACCTGGTGCACCGGGGGCTGTCCGACGAGGCGCTGCTCGACACGTACCAGCAGGAACGCTGCGCGCACGTGCAGCACGCCATCAAGATGTCGATGGACTCCGGAACGGTGATCTGCGAGACGGACCGCACCGCCGCGGCCGGCCGGGACTCGATCATGCTGGCCGAGCTGCGCCGCCGTACCACCCGCGCCCGGACCCGGTCCCTGCTGGAGGCCCTGGTGAGCGGCGTGCTGCACCGGCCGGACGGTTCCGTCGGCCCCGGCCCCGGCGCCGGCGAGCCGATGCCGCAGGGACACGTCGAGGTCGACGGCCGCGCCGGGCTCTTCGACGACGTCGTCGGCACCGGTTTCGCCCTGATCTGCGCCGAGGATCCCGCGGAACTGCTCGACGCGGACGCCCGGGCGTTCCTGGACTCCCTCGGCGCCCGACTGGTGCGGGTCGTCCCCGCCGGCGCCCCCGCCCCCGCAGCCGGCGCCGGGACGACGGTCGAGGACCTCGACGACGTCTACCTGTCCCACCTGAAGCGGCACGACGCGGCAGCGGTGCTCGTCCGGCCCGACTTCTACGTCTTCGGCACGGCGGCCGACCCGGCCGCCGTGCCCGCTCTCGTCGACGACCTGCGTCAGCAGGTCCGACGCGGCTGATCGACAGCCGACCCATTCCGGAAGGAGCACCATGCTCGACAACCTGAAGATCGCGGCGAGGGCCATCCGAACCGTCTTCACCGCCGACCCCGTCACCCGGGTCCGGCGCTTCTACGAGATCCAGGCCCCCGACGTGGAGTTCGCGGCCCGCCGCACCCACTACATGAACGTCGGCTACTGGGAGGACGGTGTCACAGACATCGACGACGCCGCCGAGGCGCTGGCCGGCAAGCTCGCCGACGCCGCCGGCCTGAAGCCGGACGACACCATCCTCGACGTCGGGTTCGGCTACGCCGACCAGGACTTCAGCTGGCTGCGCTCGGGCCGCGTCGGCAAGGTGGTCGGGCTCAACATCACCCCGCACCACATCGAGGCGGCCCAGCGGCGGGCGCAGGAGGAAGGGCTCGCCGACCGGACCGACTTCCGGCTGGGCAGCGCCACCGAGCTGCCGTTCCCCGACGCCACCTTCGACCGGGTCGTCGCCCTGGAATCGGCGTTCCACTTCTACCCGCGCAGCGCGTTCTTCGCCGAGGCGCTGCGGGTGCTCAAGCCGGGCGGCGTCCTCGCCACCGCCGACATCATCCCGGTCAGCGAGAACGTGGTCCGGGCCGCCATCCAGTCGGGCCCGCTGAGCTTCGTCAAGTTCAGCATCCCCAAGGAGAACTGGCACGACCGCGAGACGTACGCCCAGCAGCTCGCCGACGCCGGCTTCGACCGGCCCGAGGTGCAGTCCATCAAGGACCACACCTGGGAGGGCTGGCGGCGCTACATGGCCGACCGGACCAACGACCCGGACTTCCGCGCCGCCGTCAAGCCGGCCGTGCGCAAGAGCATGGCCTCGCACTGGAAGAACCAGGACCTGATGAAGCGCGAGCTGGCCAACCTCGACTACGTGATCGCGGTCGCCCACAAGCGCTGACTCCGCACCGGGCCGAGGGCCCGCCGACCGGTCGACGGTCGACGGGCCCTCGCCCAACTGGGCAGCATGGGGGCTGACGCCTGATGTCGGACAGCGCGGGTTGCCTCAGCGCACTCACCTGCCGCTGATTGCGCGGTCACGCCGAGAAGCTCGTGTCCAGTTGTGGTCAGGCTCGACGCTCGCCAAGAACCTTGCTGAACATCGCAAGGTAGCTGTCATGAGCCAGGGACAGTTCTCCAAGCGCATCTGCGGTGAACCACGCGATGGCATCGTGTTCGTCCGGCGCGACGTTGACCGGAGACCCCGTCCACGCTTCGATCAGCCAGATCTGCATGTCGAACGTGTCGGCACGAACTTCTTGCACGGGCGGACCCGACGGTGCCGAAATGTCAATGCCCAGCTCCTCTCGAAGCTCTCGAGCAAGTGCCGCGCCGGGCAATTCCCCGGGCTCCACGTGCCCACCGGGCAGGTCCCAGACGTCGGGATACCAACGGCGCTGGGGAGATCGGTGACAGAGCAGTACCCGGTTGCCGTCCCGCAGCAACGCCGTGACGATGCGAGCCTTGGGAGAGTCTTCCGCGGAGAGCGACACGGGCGCATTCTGCCACCCCTCGTAAGCCGACATTGTGCCGTGCCGAACGGCGGCCGACATACTGATCTGCCGCCGAGCGGGCGTCAGGGGCCGCACCTGCGAGACCGACAAGTCAGCCGACCGCTCGTGTCGATGTCCGCTAGTCGCTCCTGGGCGACGGTCTGGAATGCTTCGCCCATGCCTTCCTACCCGCCTACCTTCGCCGACCAGGTCGTCGCACAGCCAGCCCGTGTCCAGTTCGAGGCGTTCCTCGACGAGCACCGTGGCGCGCTCAATGGCTGCTTGGACGGGCTGACAGAGCAACAGGTGCGCCGACCGTTGGTGGCCTCCCGCACCACGCTGCTGGGTCTTGTTAAGCACGCGACTTTCGTCGAGAAGGTCTGGTTCAACGAAGCCGTCACGTGCCGGTCGCGTGCTGAGATCGGCATCCCTGCGACGTCGGACGAGTCGTTCATCCTCGATGACGACGACACAATTGCCACCGTCCAGCACGCACACCGCGAAGCCTGCGAAGCATCACGCCGTGCGACGTCATCCCTGGGTCTGGACGACATCCTTCAGGGGCACCGGCGGGGCCCGCTTCCGCTGCGGTGGGTGTATCTCCACGTGCTGCGCGAGCTAGCCCAGCACTGTGGGCACGCAGACATCCTTCGAGAGCAACTCATCAACGAGTAGTGCGCGGACGTCCGCTCATGCCGCTGGTCGGGGGTTCAGTCTGAGGAGCTGTCGCTGGAATGACGTTGCCGTGGCTGACCAGCGAGCAAGTGTCGAACTGCTGGGCAACGACGCCTTGGAGCAGTCGGCGGTGGCGGCCAACTGCACCATGAACCGCGAGCGGCAGATGTCCGGGGTCAACAGCTACACCCGGGAGCTGGGGTTCAACCCTCTCGACGTTCTCGCCGCCGCCGGCCTTGTCGGTGCCGGCCGGGCCGAACCTTCGGCAGCCGCCGGCTGGTTGGATCTGTGCTGCGGCACCGGTCGGGCGCTGATCCAGGCCGCCTGGCAGGGCTGACCGAGCGGACAGTCCTCGTCGGGGTCGACCTGGTCGACGCCTTCGATCCCGTACCGGCACCGCCCCTGAACCTGGAGCTGATCTGCGCCTCCGTCGCCAACTGGGCGCCAACGCGGACGTTCGACATGATCGCCTGTGCACGGACTGCACTATCTCGGCGACAAGCTCGCCGTCCTGACCCGGGCGGCCGGCTGGCTAACTCCCACCGGCCGGCTCGTGGCTGACCTGGACCTGTCCAGCATCCGGCTTCCTGACGGGCGACCCGCGCCTCACCGCCCGACTCCGCGCCGCAAGGGTTTTCCTACAACCCCCGTCGCCGCCGGATCAGTTGCTGTGCCCGGAGGTCCTGGCTGAGCGGCTGCTATCGGCGATCTACGCGCCCGGCGCCAAGACCGGCATTCGGGCGGTCGCCGGATCCGCCGGGCACGATCACGGCGAGGACGACGTCCGCCCGCGCCCGTGTGGTGTCCGGCTGCGGCGCCTGTCCGCAGGCGGGCGCCGCGGGTCAGGTAGCGCGATGGTGGCGGACAGCCGCCGGGCGGCCGCCTGCGATCGGGGCGCTACCGCCGGGCGGCGGCGGCCCGCTGGCGTGCCGATTCGTACAGCACGACAGTCGCGGCGGTCGCCGCGTTCAGGGAGCTGGCGGACCCGAACATGGGGATCCGGACGAGCTGGTCGCATGCCTCGCGCCAGCCGGAGCTGAGGCCGGTGGTCTCGTTGCCGATCAACGTCAGGGTGGGTTGGGTGAAGTCGTACTCGGCGGCGTCCAGGATGCCGCGCTCATCGGTTCCCATGATGCTCATGCCGATACCGTTGGCGCGGACGTCAGCGACCCAGGATAGAACGGCCTGGTGGGAGGGCACCCGGACCACGGGCAAGGCGAACAGCGAGCCGGTGCTCGCCCGGACCGCCTTCGGGTCGTACACGTCGGCGGCGTGGCCGGTGACGATGACGCCGCCGGCGCCGAAGGCGTCCGCCGACCGAACGAGGGTCCCGATATTACCGGGGCTGGTGGGCCGATCGAACACGACGGTGAGCATGGTCGGACCGACCGGGATACGGCGCAGGTTGTCCTCCGGCAGCGCGACCACGGCCAGCAGCTCTGGAACCGTGTCTGCCTTACCTCCCAGTTCGTGCATCAGTTCACGCGAGACGGCGAACTTCTCGGCCCGGACTGTGTCCAGGGCCTCGCATGCCCAGCCGGACAGCTGAGCGCTGGTGTCGTAGAGCAGCTCCCGGATCTGCCAGCCGTGTTCGACGGCCATGGTGATCGGACGCACGCCCTGCACGAGGAACTCGCCGCGTCGCTGCCGCTTGGTCCGATTGCCGAGGAGAGCTTTCCATTGCTGGAACCGCGCATTGCGGCCACTCACTCGCAGAACCACTACCAACCCCGCCTCCGTCGCACGTAGCCCGCCCCTGCCCTGCCTGCCCTGCCCTGCCTGCCACACTTCACCGGTCTCGGGGCGCTGTGCTGGATGCCGGCCGGGATCCGCCACGTACGCCTTCTTCCGGCACCGCACTGACGACGGCAACCTCACCGGCGCCGCGCCTTGGACCTCACCCTGGCTCCCCGAGGTTCCCGACAAGACCTTCGGCCAGGCGCTCAGGAACGGACGGAGCAAGTCGCCCCGGCGCGGCGGTCGGCGCCGTCCCCGTCCGGACCGAGGGCGTCCTGTCCGAGACCTCGACGGATAGCGATCTCCACGGGCGAGTACGCGCCGTCGGCCCGCTCCAGTTCGTACGGTGCGGCTGGCATCAGCGGCGGTTGGGCCATGAAGCGAGGCCGCGCTCCGTGGTGCGGTTGCGCCGCGTGTACCAGGAATGGATGGCACAGGAAGACGTCGCCCGGAGATCCGGTGGCGAGGGCGATCGGCCGGTGCTCGGACGCCGCCACCAGGTCGGGCGCAAGGGCCAGTCCGCTCGCTCCGTCCTCCCCGTACTTCTCCAGCACCTTCGGCACGTCGAGGTGTGAGCCGACCCGGATCCGGGTCGGGGCGTCCTTCTCACCGACGTCACTGAACAGGAACAGCATCAGCAGTGCCCGGCCCCGGGAGCGCACATTGGTGAAGTACCAGCTCTCGCCCTCCGGCAGATAGCTGCCCTCGATGTGCCAGCCCGCGTCGTCCGGCTCCTCTTCGTGCGGGAAGCGCAGCGGGAACGTGCCCAGCGAGTAGCGCGGCTCCCAGCGTCCCGCGCCGACGAGCAGGTCGTACGCGTGATGGAGGAACGGGGAGTTGGGAGCGGCGGCGAACGGCCCCTGCGCCATGCCGGGCACCCAGTGCACGGGCTGCGTCCACGTCGCTGGATCGTCCGGGTCGCAGCCCGTCTCCCGCCACAGCAGCCCCGCGCAGTCCGCTGCCACGCGCGGCGCGACGGTGCCCTCCAGCTTTACGAAGCCGTCGCGAAGAAAGCGGGATACCAAGGTCGTGTCATCCATGCCCCCATCGTGCGGCGGCACCGGTCTCGATCACCCGACATTTTCCACGCCGCTTCTGTCGGGTGCCCCCGGTGCGCTGCGACCAAGGTTGACGTCGGACGGAGGCTTGACGATCTCGGCACTTCGTCTGACCGTCGAAGGGAGCGAACACGTGGACACCCGCATCGTCGACCATCCCGAGTTCCGGCTCGTGGGGCACGCGGCCCGCGTTCGGCTGGTCCGTCAAGGCATCAACCCGCACATCCAGCGGCACGTCACCGCACTGCCGAGGGAGGAGCACCTGCGCTTGAAGGCTCTCGGCAACACTGAGCCGAGCGGCCTGCTCGCGGTCAGCGACGACCTTGACCCCGACTACGCCGAGGGCAGCGAGCTGACCTACCTTCACGGGGTCGCCGTGTCCCCGGGTACGCCGGTCCCCGGCGGCCTCGACATCATCGAAGTTCCGGCCGGCAGATGGGTGGTCATCCGGACCACGGGGCCGCATCCGCAGACCCTGCAGAAGGCCTGGGCCACGGCCGCAGCCGCGTGGTTCCCGTCCAACCCGTGGCGTTTGCGGCCAGGTCCGGAAATCGTCGCGGTGCTTGAGCCTACGAACGACTTCAGCACCGCGACCTGTGAACTCTGGCTGCCCGTCGAACCGGCGTGACGATCTGGCGAGCATCCAGACAGCATCAGGGGTCCGGCCCGGCGGCCAACAGGATGGCCCGGCCGCGGCAACCGAGCGCGAAGATCCGGATCTGCCGCCGATTGGGCGTTGGCATTCGTTGATCAGGTCGGACGGGGTTGCCTGGCCGGTTGCAGACGGTGGGCCGACATGCCTTCGTCTGATGTGTCAGGATTCCGCTGTGGCAGTGATCGAGGTGGTCATGGGTGACATCACGCGGGAGAACGTCGACGTCATCGTCACCGCCGCGAATGAGTCCCTTCTGGGCGGCGGTGGTGTCGACGGCGCGGTCCACCGCGCTGCCGGACCTCGTCTGGCCCAGGCTGGGGGTGCGGTCGGCCCTTGCGATCCGGGTGACGCGATGGCGACCCCGGCGTTCGACCTCGACCCACCGGTGCGGCACGTCATCCACACCGTCGGGCCGGTCTGGGAAGGCGGCGGCCACGGTGAAGCCGAGGTTCTGGCCTCCTGCTACCGCAGGAGCCTGCAGATCGCCGATGAACTCGACGCCCGGATCGTGGCCTTCCCCGCGATCGCGACCGGCGTGTACGGGTTCCCTCCCGACCAGGCCGCCCGGATCGCCGTAGCGACGATCAGGTCCGCACCGACGAACGTTCAACGGGTACGACTCGTCGCATTCGACGAAGAAGCCCGAAAGCACCTACAGGCCGCGATGGCAGCCACAGGCTGAGCCGTCCGGATCTGCCGCGACCCGCGCTCTCGCCGAGCTACCCGACCTCGTCGGCTGGGTGGCGCACGATCTCGACGATCACGACATGGCGCGCCGGCACCTCACCCAGAGCCTCGTCCTGGCCCGGCGGACTGACTCGCTGCCGCTGCTGGTCAACACGCTGTATCGCCTCGGGCGGGTCAGCCTGCACCAGGAGCAGCCGGCCGAAGCGCTTCAGCTGTTCGGCCTTGGGCAGCTCGCGGCGCAGCAAGTACCCGCCGTCGAGCAGCTCAGTAGCCAGCTGGACCGAACGTCGTGTGCTGGCCGGGGGCCATCCACGGACACCGAGGCTTCGGTCAGTGGGCCGGAGTGGCCGCCAGGGCCGTCGAGATGGCCCGCAGCACCGCGGCCTGCTGGTCGGCCAGGAAGAAGTGGCCGCCGGGGTAGACCTTCAGGTCGAACTGGCCGGTGGTGTGGGTCGACCAGGCGCGGGCCTCGTCGACCGTGGTCTTCGGGTCGTTGTCGCCGGTGAAGGCGGTGATCGGGCAGCTCAGCGGCGGCCCTGGCCGGTAGGCGTACGTCTCGGCGGCCCGGTAGTCGCTGCGGATGGCCGGCAGCGCGGCGCGCAGCAGCTCCTGGTCGCCGAGGATGGCGGCGTTGGTGCCGCTCAGCTTGCGCACGTCCGCCAGCAGGCCCTCGTCGCCGAGCAGGTGCACCGTCTCGTCCCGGGGGCAGGACGGCGCGCGGCGGCCGGAGGCGAACAGGTGGGCGGCCGACCCGCCGTCCTGCTCGATCAGCCGGGCCAGCTCGAAGCCGACGCTCGCACCCATGCTGTGCCCGAAGATGGCCACCGGCTCGTCGAGCCACGGCCGCAGCACGGAGTGAACCTCCCGGGCCAGCTCGTGGATGTCGTCGATGCACTTCTCCTGCCGCCGGTCCTGCCGCCCCGGATACTGGATCGCCAGCACCTCCAGGCTGGGGGAGAGGCTGCGGGACACGGGGAAGTAGAAACTGGCCGAGCCGCCGGCGTGGGGCAGGCACACCAGCCGCCTGGTGCCGCTCGGCGCCGGGTGGAAGCGTCGCACCCACAGGCCGTTGTCGGTTTCTGGCGAGGTCATCCTCTGCGGTCCTTCCGGCGGTGAAATCGCTGACGGGATCGGCGCGGACCCGGTCGAGGCGACGCTAATGCGACGGACCGGGGCCGGACACCCCTAGCTGCCGCTACGCACGGTTAGGGGTTGTCCCACCTTACGCGCACCCAATAACTTCTCCCCGCAGATGGGGATCCTCGTGGCTCTCGGCCGAGCGAGCCGAACGACAGATACAGGTGTCGCCTGAGAACGACTGCGCATTCGTACCGTCGCCTACGTCGAGGCTCCGCCGTGCATCGCGATGGGCTGGGTTGATGGACACCGAAGACAAGCTCCGGGAGTACCTGAAGAGAGTCACCGCCGATCTGCGGCGAACCCGGCAACGCCTACGCGATGTCGAGGCCGAGGCGCAGCAGCCGATCGCCATCGTCGGCATCGGGTGCCGGTTTCCCGGCGGGGTCCGCTCGGCCGAACAGCTCTGGGACCTCGTCGCCGCGGGCGGCGACGCGATCACCTCGTTCCCGGCCGACCGGGGCTGGGACCTCGGGACGCTGTACGACCCCGAGCGCTCCCGGCAGGGCACCTCCTCCGTCCGCGAGGGAGGCTTCCTCCCCGACGCCGCCGAGTTCGACGCCCGGCTGTTCGGGGTGTCACCCCGCGAGGCCCTCGCGATGGATCCGCAGCAGCGCCTGCTGCTGGAGACGTCCTGGGAGGCCGTCGAGTCGGCGGGCATCGACCCCACCAGCCTCAAGGGCGGCCGGGTCGGCGTCTTCGCCGGCATGACCCACAGCGGGTACGCCCAGCCGCCCGACGCGCCGCCCGCCGGAGTGGTGGACTACCTCGGCCTCGGAAACGTGGGCAGCATCGCCTCCGGCCGGGTGGCGTACACGTTCGGCTTCGAAGGGCCGGCGGTGACGCTCGACACCGCCTGCTCGTCCTCCCTCGTCGCGCTGCACCTCGCGGTGCGGGCGCTGCGTTCCGGGGAGTGCGACCTGGCGCTCGCCGGCGGCGTGACGGTCATGCCGACCCCGGCGGTGTTCGTCGACTTCTCCCGGCAGGGCAACCTTTCCCCGGTGGCCCGGTGCCGGGCCTTCGCCGAGGCCGCCGACGGCACGGCGCTAGCCGAGGGCGTCGGCGTGCTGCTCGTGCAGCGGTTGTCGGATGCGCGGCGGGAGGGTCGGCGGGTTCTGGCGGTGGTGCGGGGCACGGCGGTGAATCAGGACGGTGCGTCGAACGGTCTCACCGCGCCGAATGGTCCGTCGCAGCAGCGGGTGATCCGGCAGGCCCTCGACAGCGCAGGGCTGTCGCCGGGGGACGTGGACGTGGTGGAGGCGCACGGTACGGGCACCACGTTGGGTGACCCGATCGAGGCGCAGGCGTTGCTGGCCACCTACGGGCAGGGTCGGGACGAGCCGCTGTTGTTGGGGTCGGTGAAGTCGAACATCGGTCACACCCAGGCGGCGGCGGGCGTCGCGGGCATCATCAAGATGGTCATGGCCATGCGGCACGGGGTGGTGCCGGCGACCCTGCACGTGGACGAGCCGTCGTCGCACGTGGACTGGTCGTCGGGCGCGGTGGAGCTGGCGACGCGGGCGAGGCCGTGGCCGGGGGTGGACCGGCCGCGCCGGGCGGGGGTCTCGTCGTTCGGCATCTCGGGGACGAATGCCCACGTGATCCTGGAACAGCCCGAGGACGAGCCCGAGCCCGTGGAGGAGCCGGTCCCGCAGGCGCGGGCGGTTCCCGGGCTGCCGGTGCCGTGGGTGGTGTCGGGTCGCTCCGAGCGTGCGTTGGTGGGTCAGGCGGCGCGGCTGGCGTCGTTCGCGCGGGGCCGGTCCGATCTGGCGGCGGTGGACGTGGCGTGGTCGTTGGTGTCGTCGCGGGCGGCGTTGGAGCACCGCGCGGTGGTGTGGGGCTCCGGCGTGGACGAGTTGGTGGCGGGCCTGGAAGCGGTGGCGGCCGGGAATGCGGTGGCGTCGGGTGTGGTGTCGTCGGGTCGACGGGCGGTGTTGTTCACCGGTCAGGGCTCGCAGCGGGTCGGGATGGGTCGGGAGCTGTACGACCGGTTCCCGGCGTTCGCGGAGTCCTTCGACCGGGTGTGCGGGCTGATCGACGCCGAGCTGCCCGGCTCGTTGCGGGACGTGGTGTGGTCCGGCGGGCCGTCGGCCGCGCTCGACCGGACGGTGTTCGCGCAGGCGGGGCTGTTCGCGGTCGAGGTGGCGTCGTGGGACCTGCTGCGGTCGTGGGGGGTGCGGGTCGACTTCCTCGCCGGTCACTCGGTCGGTGAGGTGACGGCGGCGTACGCGGCGGGGATGCTGTCGCTGGAGGACGCGGTTGTCCTGGTGGCGGCGCGGGGCCGGCTGATGCAGGCGTTGCCGGCCGGCGGAGGCATGCTCGCGGTGGGCGCGCCCGAGGAGCGGGTGCGCGGGCTGATCGACGAGCTGGGCGCGGCCGTCGACGTGGCGGCGGTGAACGGCCCGGCGGCGGTGGTGGTGTCCGGCGCGCTCGACGAGATCGAGACGGTGGCCGCGGCCTGCCGGGACCGGGAGTGGCGCAGCAAGCCCCTCGCCGTGTCGCACGCGTTCCACTCCCGGCTGATGGAGCCGATGCTCGACGAGTTCGCGTCCGTGCTGGCCGGGCTGACCTGGCGGCCACCGGCCGTGCCGATCGTGTCGAACCTGACTGGCGCCGTGGCGGATCCGGCGGAGATCGCCGACCCCGGCTACTGGGTGCGTCACGTCCGGCAACCGGTGCGGTTCGCCGACGCGGTCCGCTGCCTGCGGGAACAGGACGTCACGCTGTTCCTGGAGATCGGCCCCGACTCCGTGCTCACCACGATGGCGCGGGACTGCGTCGAGGCGGCGGACGACGTCCGGTTCGTCCCCACGATGCGGGTCGGGCGATCCGAGGCCGACACGGTGCTCGCCGCGCTGGCCGACCTGCACGTCGCGGGCGCGTCCGTCGACTGGGCCGCGTACCTGACCGGGACGGGGGCCCGCCCCCGGCGGACCGAGCTGCCCACGTACGCCTTCGACCACCAGCGGTACTGGCTCAACACCACCGACCCCGCCGACGTCGGGGCACCCGGCCTCGGCGTACGCGCCGTGGACCACCCGCTGCTCGGCGCCGCCGTCACGGTGGCCGCCGACGACGCCCGGATCTTCGGCACGGAACTGTCCGTCCGGACCCACCCGTGGCTCACCGAACACGTCGTCTGGGACTCCGTGGTGGTCCCCGGCGCCGCCCTGGTCGAGCTGACGATGCACGCCGGCACCCGGGCCGGCTGCGACGCGCTGGACGAGCTGACCCTGGAAGCGCCGCTGGTCCTGCCCGAGCAGGGCGCCCGGGCCGTGCAGGTGCACCTCGGCCCCGCCGACGACGAGGGTCGCCGGCCGGTCACCGTCCACTCCCGGGCCGCCGAGGACCCCGACGCGCAGTGGACCCGGCACGCCACCGGCTTCGTCGTCCCCGCGCCGCCGGACCGGTCCGACGACCCGTCGCCCTGGCCGCCGGCCGACGCCACCGGCGTCCCCGTCGACTCCGTGTACGCCGAGCTGTCCCGGCTCGGCGTCGAGTACGGCCCGCTGTTCCGGGGCCTCCGGTCGATCCGGCGCGCCGCCGACGAGGTGTACGCCGAGGTGGCGCTGCCCGACGGCACGGAGGTCACCGGATTCGGCGTACACCCGGCGTTGCTGGACGCCGCGCTGCACGTCGTCGGCCTGCTCGACGACGACCCCGACGCGACCGGGGTCCGGCTGCCGTTCGCCTGGACCGGCGTCACCCTCTCGGCGGTCGGCGCGACGGCCCTGCGGGTCCGCGCCCGCCGCAGCGGCGGCGGGGTGACCCTGACCCTGACCGACCCGTCCGGCGCCCGGGTCGCCCGCATCGCCTCGCTGGTGTCCCGCCCGGTCACCGCCGACCAGGTCCGCGCCGCCGGCCCGACCACCGACGCGCTGTTCGACCTCGCCTGGCGGGACGTCCCGCCGGCCGACGCCGCGCCGCACCGGGCGGTGTTGCTCGGCGTCGGCGCGACCGGCCCCGCCGGCCTGCCCCGGTACGGCCTCGGCGAACTGGCCGCGGCGGTGGCCGACGGCCGGCTCGACCCGGACCTGGTGCTGCTGCCCGCGTACCGGGACGACGCGCCCGCCCCGGTACCGGCCGCCACCCGGGCCCTGCTGGCCGACGTGCTGGCCACCGTGCAGGGCTGGCTCGCCGACGACCGCCTCGCCGACCGGCGGCTGGTCGTGCTGACCCGCGGCGCCGTCCCCGCCGGCGAACCCGGCCGGGTGACCGACCTCGCCGGCTCGGCGGTGTGGGGCCTGCTCCGCTCGGCGCAGGCCGAACACCCCGACCGCTTCGTCCTCGTCGACGTCGACGTCGACCTCCCGGTCGACGCGCTGGCCCGCGCCGTGGCCACCGGCGAACCCCAGCTCGCCGCGCGGGGCGACCGGGTGCTGGTGCCCCGGCTCGCGCCCGCCGAGCTCGACCCGGCGCTGGGCGCCGAACTCCACCCCGACGGGACGGTCCTGGTCACCGGCGCGACCGGTGCCCTGGGCGGCCTGCTGGCCCGCCACCTCGTCGCCACCCACAAGGCGCGCCACCTGCTGCTGGTCGGCCGGCGGGGCCCCGCCGCGCCCGGCGCGGCGGAGCTGCTCGCCGACCTGGCCGGGATGGGCGCGCAGGCCCGGCTGGTGGCCGGCGACGTGGCCGACCGGGACACCCTCGCCGCGCTGCTCGCCGCCGTGCCCGCCGAGCACCCGCTCACCGGCGTGGTGCACGCCGCCGGGGTGCTCGACGACGCGGTGGTGTCCGCGCTGACCGCCGACCGGATGGCGACCGTGCTGTCCGCGAAGGCCGACGCCGCCTGGCACCTGCACGAGCTGACCCGGCACCTGGACCTGCCGCTGTTCGTGCTGTTCTCCTCGGTCGCCGGCACCCTCGGCGGCCCGGGGCAGGGCAACTACGCCGCCGCGAACGCGTTCCTCGACGGCCTCGCCCACCACCGCCGGGCCGCAGGTCTCGCCGCGACCTCCCTGGCCTGGGGGCTGTGGGCCGAGGCCAGCGGGATGACCGGGAACCTCGACGCCGCCCAGCGACAGCGGCTCAGCCGCAACGGCCTCAACCCCCTCGGCACCGGCCAGGCGCTCGCCCTGTTCGACGCCGGCCTGCGCGGCGGCCGACCCCACCTGGTGCCCGCGCTGCTCGACGTCGCCGCGCTGCGCCGCCAGTCCGACACCGGCAACCTGCCCGCGCCGCTGCGGGGGCTGGTCCGCGCCCCCCGCCGGGCGGCCGGCGCGATCGGCTCCGGCGGCACCGGGCCGTCCTTCACCGAGCGGCTCGCCGGCACGCCCGACGCCGACCGCGGGCGGCTCGTCGAGGACCTGGTCAAGGGGCAGGTCATCGAGGTGCTCGGCTACCCGTCGTCGACCGTCATCCCGTCCGGGCAGACGTTCACCGGCCTCGGCTTCGACTCGCTCACCGCCGTCGAGCTGCGCAACCGGCTCACCGCCGCCACCGGCGTCCGGCTGCCCGCCAGCCTGATCTTCGACTGCCCCACCCCGGCGGCCCTGGCGGACTTCCTGCTCGCCGACGTCGCGCCGTCCGGCCCGGCGTCGACGCTGCTGGCCGAACTGGACCGGCTGGAGGCCGCGTTCGCCGCCACCGGACCCGACGACCTGGAACGGCTCGCCGCCGACGAGGAGACCCGCACCGCCGTCGCGAACCGGCTCAAGGCCCTGGCCACCCGCTGGAGCGACGCCACCGGTGGACCCGGCGACGTCACCCAGGCCATCGACGACGCCTCGGACGACGAACTGTTCGACCTCATCGACCAGAAGTTCGGGCGCTCCTGACCACGAATCCGCCGCTTGCCCATTAGCGACAGGTGATCTACCGATGGCGAACGAAGCCAAGCTCCGCGAGTACCTCAAGCGCGTCACCGCTGACCTGCACGAGACCAGCGAGCGCCTGAGGGCCGCCGACGAGCAGAACCACGAGCCCATCGCGATCGTGGGGATGGCCTGTCGCTACCCGGGCGGGGTGCACAGCCCCGAGGCGCTGTGGCGGCTGGTCGAGGCCGGCGGGGACGCGGTGACGCCGTTCCCCGCCGACCGGGGCTGGGACGTGGAGAACCTCTACGACCCCGACCCGGAGGCACACGGCAAGTCGTACACCCGCGAGGGTGGTTTCCTGCTCGACGCGGGCGAGTTCGACGCCGGCTTCTTCGGCATCTCGCCCCGCGAGGCCCTGGCGATGGATCCGCAGCAGCGGCTGCTGCTGGAGGTCGCCTGGGAGGCCGTCGAGCGGGCCGGCATCGCCGCCGAGTCCCTGAAGGGCAGCCGGACCGGCGTCTTCACCGGCGTCATGTACCACGACTACGTCTCCCGCCTCAACGGCGTGCCCGACGAGGTCGAGGCGTTCGTCGGCACCGGCAACCACGGCAGCGTCGTGTCCGGCCGGATCGCCTACACCTTCGGCTTCGAGGGCCCGGCCGTCACCGTCGACACCGCCTGCTCGTCCTCCCTGGTCGCCCTGCACCTCGCCGCGCAGGCGCTGCGCTCCGGCGAGTGCACCCTCGCTCTGGCCGGCGGCGTCACCGTGATGTCCAGCCCGGACACGTTCGTCGGCTTCAGCCGGCAGCGGGGCCTGTCCCCGGACGGCCGGTGCAAGTCCTTCTCCGCCACCGCAGACGGCACCGGCTGGAGCGAGGGCGCCGGCCTGCTCCTGCTCGAACGGCTCTCCGAGGCCCGGCGTAACGGCCACCCCGTGCTCGCCGTCGTCCGCGGCACCGCCGTCAACCAGGACGGGGCCAGCAACGGACTCACCGCCCCGCACGGCCCCTCCCAGCAGCGGGTGATCCGCCAGGCCCTCGCGAACGCCCGGCTCACCCCCGCCGACGTGGACGCCGTCGAGGCGCACGGCACCGGCACCCGGCTCGGCGACCCGATCGAGGCGCAGGCGGTCATCGCCACGTACGGCCGCGAGCGGCCCGCCGACCGGCCCCTGTGGCTCGGCTCGATCAAGTCCAACCTCGGGCACACCCAGGCCGCCGCCGGGGTCGCCGGCGTGATCAAGATGGTCATGGCGATGCGGCACGGCGTCCTGCCCCGCAGCCTGCACCTCGACGAGCCGTCCCCGCACGTCGACTGGACGGCCGGCGCGGTCAGCCTGCTCCGTGCGGCCCAACCCTGGCCGACCGCCGCCCGCCCGGCGCGGGCCGGCGTCTCCTCCTTCGGGGTGAGCGGCACCAACGCCCACGTCATCGTCGAGGCCGCCCCCGTGGCGGAGCCCTCGGCCGCTCCCGTGGCGGAGCCAGCAGCCGCGCCCGTGGCGGAGCCGTCGGCCGGCGACGAGGTGCCGCCGCCGGCCGGAGCAGTCACCGGCCCCGACCCGCTGCCCTGGGTCCTGTCCGCCCGCAGCGCCGCCGCGCTGACCGCCCAGGCGCGGCGGCTGCGGTCCTGGCTCGCCGAGCACCCCGACGTCCCGCCGGCCACGCTGGGCCGGGCCCTCGCCACCGGCCGGTCCGCCCTCGAACACCGGGCCGTGCTGCTCGGCGCCGATTCGGACGACCTCCTCGCCGGGCTCACCGCGCTGGCCGACACCGTTCCCGCCGCCACCGTGCGGCGCGGCGTCGCCAGCCCCACCCGCCTCGCCGTGCTCTGCACCGGCCAGGGCGCCCAGCGCGTCGGCATGGGCCGCCGGCTGTACGCCGAGTTCCCCGCCTTCGCCGCCGCCTTCGACGCCGCGCGCACCGAACTGGACCGGCACCTTGACCGGCCCCTCGACGCCGTCCTCGACGGCCCCGCCGAACTGCTCGACCGCACCGGGTACGCGCAGGCGGCCCTCTTCGCCGTCGAGGTGGCCGCCTACCGGCTCGTCGAGTCCTGGGGCGTCGTCCCGGACTTCCTCACCGGACACTCCGTCGGCGAGGTCACCGCCGCGCACCTGGCCGGCGTGCTGTCCCTGCCCGACGCCGCCCGGCTGGTCGCCGCCCGGGGCGCCCTCATGCAGGCGCTGCCCTCCGGCGGCGCCATGGTGTCCGTACGGGCCGGCGAGGCGGAGGTGCGCGCCCACCTGGCCGCCGCGCCCGACGTGACCGGGGCGGAACTGGCCGCCGTGAACGGCCCCGACTCCGTCGTCGTCTCCGGTGCCGAGGACGCGGTGCTCGCCGTCGCCGGGCACTTCGCCGCCCTGGGCCGGTCCACCCGGCGGCTGCGGGTCAGCCACGCGTTCCACTCCGCCCGGATGGACCCGATGCGCGACGCGTTCGCCGCCGTGCTCGGGCAGCTCACCTTCGCCGCGCCCCGGATACCGGTGGTCTCCACCGTCACCGGCACGGTGCTCACCCCGGAGGAGATCTGCTCCCCGGCGTACTGGCTGCGCAACGTCCGCGACACCGTCCGGTTCGACGCCGCCGTGGCCACCCTGCGCGAACACGGCGTCGGCGCGTTCGTGGAGGTCGGTCCCGGCGGCGTGCTGTCCGCGCTGGCCCAGGAGATCACCGGCGACGACCAGGCCGCGTACGCGCCGGTGCTGCGCGCCGACCAGGACGAGGCCGCCACCGCCCTCGCCGCCGCCGCGACCCTGTGGACCCGTGGCGTGCCGGTGCGGTGGACCGCCCTGTTCACCGGCCCGGCCGCGCCGGTGGACCTGCCCACGTACGCGTTCCAGCGCGACCGCTACTGGCTGCTGCCGCTGCCGCAGCCCGCCGACGTGACCGCCGCCGGGCTGACCCCCACCGGTCACCCGCTGCTCGGCGCGGTGTTCCGCTCGGCCGACGGCGACGAGGTCACCCTCACCGGCCGGCTGTCCGTCGAGACGAACCCCTGGCTGGCCGAGCACGCGGTGCGCGGCACCGTGCTGTTCCCCGGCACCGGCCTCGTCGAGCTGGCGCTGCGCGCCGGTGCTGAGGTCGGCGCCGACGTGCTCACCGAGCTGACCCTCCAGGCCCCGCTCACGCTCCCCGACACCGGCGGCGTCGACGTGCAGGTCGCCGTCGAACGCTCCGGCGACTCCGGCGACGCGTGGCAGGTCACCGTGCACGGCCGCCGGTCCGGCACCGACGACCTGTGGGTCCGGCACGCCACCGGCCAGCTCGCCCCGGGCGACGGCACGGGGGCCGCCGACGGACTGCGCACCCCGGTCGACGGCGCGCGGACCGGCCAGGGACCGGCCGACTGGCCGCCGGCCGGCGCGACACCCCTGGACGTGGCCGAGCCGGCCGTGCGGGCCGCCGAGGCCGGCTTCGCCTACGGCCCGGCGTTCCAGGGGCTGCGCGCCGCCTGGCAGGCCGGCGCCGACGTGTACGCCGAGGTGGCGCTCCCCGAGCCGGCCGCCGGCGAGGCCGACGCGTACGGCCTGCACCCCGCCCTGCTCGACGCCGCCGTGCAGGCCGTCGGGCTGGGAATCGTCGAGGCCGGGGAGGCCCGGCTGCCGTTCGCCTGGTCCGACGTCACGGTGTACGCCCACGGCGCGGACACCCTGCGGGTCCGGCTCACCCCGACCGCCCCGGACACCGTCACCATGCTGGTCGCGGACGCCGCCGGCGCACCCGTCGCGCGGGTCGGCTCGCTGGCCCTGCGGCCCCTGCCGGCCGGCGACCTGACCCCCGCCGGGTCGCCGTGGCGCAACTCCCTGTTCCGCCTCGACTGGCCCCGGCACCCGCAGACCGGCGGTACCGCCGACGGCCTCGCCTGGGCGGTGCTCGGCGACCGCCCCGCGCCGCTGCCGGCCGGCACCGCCGCCACCCGCCACCCCGACCTGGGCGCGCTCCTCGACGCCGGGGTGCCGGACGTCGTCCTGCTCCCGGTGACCGGCCCCGCCGACGCCGACGCGGCCGGGACGCACGAACTGCTCGCCGACACCCTCGCCGTCCTCCAGGGCTGGCTGGCCGGGGACCGGCACACCGACGGCTCCCGGCTGGTGGTCCTGACCAGCGGGGCCGTCGCCGTGGACCACGACGGGGACATCACCGACCCGGCCGCCGCCGCCGTGTGGGGCCTGGTGCGCTCCGCGCAGGCCGAACACCCCGGCCGGTTCCTGCTCGTCGACGTCGACGACGACGAGCGGTCCGCGTCCGCCCTCGCCGGCCTGCTCTCCGGCGACGAGCCGCAGGCGGCGGTGCGTGCCGGGGAGGTCCGGGTGCCCCGCCTCGTGGCCGCCGACCCGGAACCGGCGGCGCCCGCGCCGGCCCTCGACCCGGCCGGCACCGTCCTCGTCACCGGTGGCACCGGCGCGCTGGGCGCGCTGCTCGCCCGCCACCTGGTCACCCGGTACGGTGCCCGGCACCTGCTGCTCACCGGCCGGCGTGGTGCCGACGCCGACGGCGTCGCGGACCTGCTCGCCGACCTGGCTGACCTGGGCGCGACGGCCCGGGTCGAGGCGTGCGACGCGGCCGACCGCCCCGCCCTGGCCGCGCTCCTGGACGGGATCGACCCCGCCCACCCGCTGACCGGGGTCGTGCACACCGCCGGAGTGCTGGCCGACCGCACCCTCACCTCGCTCACCCCCGACACCCTGGCGCAGGTGCTGCGGCCGAAGGTGGACGCCGTCCGGCACCTGCACGAGTTGACCGCCGGCCGCGACCTCGCCCTGTTCGTCACGTACTCCTCGGCCGCCGGGGTGACCGGCAGCCCCGGGCAGGCCAACTACGCCGCCGCCAACGCCTTCCTCGACGCCCTCGCCCACCGCCGGCGGGCCGCCGGCCTGCCCGCACTCTCCCTGGCCTGGGGGCCGTGGGCCGAGTCGGGTGGCGGCATGACCGCCGCCCTCGGCCGCGTCGAGACCGACCGGCTCGCCCGCTCCGGCGCCCGCCCCATCGCCCCGGCCGACGGCCTCGCCCTCTTCGACGCCGCCCTGCGCACCGGCCTGCCGGTCGCGGTCCCGGTGGCGTTGAACGGCCCGGCGCTGCGCTCCCAGGCCGAGGCCGGCACCCTGCCCGTGGTGCTCCGCGGCCTGGTCCGCCCGCCCCGGCGGCGGGCCGCCCGGTCCGGCTCCGCCGGGCCCGCCACCCTGGCCGGGCGGCTGGCCGGGCTGGACCGCGCCGAGCGCGCCGCCGCCCTGCTGCGGCTCGTCCTGGACCAGGTCGCGGCGGTCCTCGGGTACGCCGACGCCGCCGCCGTCGAGGCCGGACGCCCGTTCACCGAACTGGGATTCGACTCGCTGACCGCCGTCGAGCTGCGCAACCGGCTCGGCGCGGAGACCGGTCTGCGGCTCCCCGCGACCCTCGTGTTCGACCACCCCACCCCGCTCCGGCTCGCCGACCACCTGGACGCCGAGACCGGGGGCGGCGCCGACCCGCTGCCGGCGCTCCGCGCCGCCGCCGCGCCCGACGACCCGATCGCCATCATCGGCCTGAGCTGCCGGTTCCCCGGCGGCGTGCGCTCACCGGAACAGCTGTGGGACCTCCTCAGCACCGGCGGGGACGGCATCACCGACTTCCCGACCGACCGTGGTTGGGACATCGGCGACCTCTACGACCCGTCCGGCGTCCGCCGCGGCAGCAGCTACGCCCGGGAGGGCGGCTTCCTGGTCGACGCCGGTGACTTCGACGCCGGCCTGTTCAAGATCTCCCCGCACGAGGCCCTCGCCATGGACCCGCAGCAGCGGCTGCTGCTGGAGACGTCCTGGGAGGCGATCGAGGACGCCCGGATCGACCCGCTCGCCCTGCGCGGTCGCCCGGTCGGGGTGTTCGCCGGCATGATGTACCACCACCATGCCGCAAGCCTGGTCGACGTCCCCGAGGCCCTCGACGGCCACCTCGGCGTCGGTACGGCCAGCAGCGTGCTGTCGGGTCGGGTGTCGTACTCGTTCGGGTTCGAGGGGCCGGCGGTGACGGTGGACACGGCGTGTTCGTCGTCGCTGGTCGCGTTGCACCTGGCGGTGCAGGCGCTGCGGTCCGGCGAGTGTGACCTGGCCCTGGCCGGCGGCGTGACCGTGATGGCCACCCCCGACACCTTCGTCGACTTCTCCCGCCAGCGCGGCATGGCCCCCGACGGGCGGTGCAAGTCGTTCGCCGAGGCGGCCGACGGGACGGGTTGGTCCGAGGGCGTCGGCGTCATCCTGGTGCAGCGGTTGTCGGATGCGCGGCGGGAGGGTCGGCGGGTTCTGGCGGTGGTGCGGGGTTCGGCGGTGAATCAGGATGGTGCGTCGAACGGGTTGACGGCGCCGAATGGTCCGTCGCAGCAGCGGGTGATCCGGCAGGCCCTTGCCGGTGCGGGGTTGTCGTCGGTGGATGTGGATGTGGTGGAGGCGCACGGTACGGGTACGACGTTGGGTGATCCGATCGAGGCGCAGGCGTTGCTGGCGACGTACGGGCAGGGTCGGGATGTGCCGTTGTTGTTGGGGTCGGTGAAGTCGAACATCGGTCATACGCAGGCGGCGGCGGGTGTCGCCGGGATCATCAAGATGGTCCTTGCCATGCGCGCGGGTGTGGTGCCGGCGACCCTGCACGTGGACGAGCCGTCGTCGCACGTGGACTGGGAGTCGGGCGCGGTCACCCTGGTGACCGAACCGCGGGGGTGGCCGGAGGTGGGCCGGCCGCGTCGGGCGGCGGTGTCGTCGTTCGGCATCTCCGGCACCAACGCGCACGTCGTCCTGGAGCAGGGCGACGACGACCCTGCCCCCGCGACCGCCGGGGACGCGCCTGTCGGTGTGCCGGTGCCGTGGGTGGTGTCGGGTCGCTCCGGGCGGGCCCTGCTGGGTCAGGCGGCGCGGTTGGCGTCGTTCGCGCGCGGCCGGTCCGACCTGGCGGTGGCCGACGTGGCGTGGTCGTCGGTGTCCTCGCGGGCGGCGTTGGAGCACCGTGCTGTGGTGTGGGGCTCGGGCGTGGACGAGCTGGTGGCGGGCCTGGACGCGGTGGCGGCTGGTGGTGCTGCGGCGTCGGGTGTGGTGTCGTCGGGTCGTCGGGCGGTGCTGTTCACCGGTCAGGGTGCGCAGCGGGTGGGGATGGGTCGGGAGTTGTACGACCGGTTTCCGGTGTTCGCGGTGTCCTTCGACCGGGTGTGTGGGCTGATCGATGCTGAGTTCGACGGTGGGTTCCCGCCGTTGCGGGAGGTGGTTTTCGAGGCTTCCGCCGAGGCGGGTGTGTTGGACCGGACGGTGTTCGCGCAGGCGGGGTTGTTCGCCGTCGAGGTGGCGTTGTGGGACCTGCTGCGGTCGTGGGGGGTGCGGGTCGACTTCTTCGCGGGTCACTCGGTCGGTGAGGTGACGGCGGCGTACGCGGCGGGGATGTTGTCGCTGGAGGATGCGTGCGTTCTCGTGGCGGCGCGGGGTCGGTTGATGCAGGCCCTGCCGGCCGGCGGTGGGATGTTGGCGGTGGCCGCGTCCGAGGCTGAGGTGTTGGCTGCCCTGGAGGGGTTGGCCGACCGGGTGGGGATCGCCGCTGTCAACGGGCCCACGGCCGTCGTCGTGTCGGGCGCGGTCGGGGCGCTGGACGAGGTGGAGCGGGTCTGGCGGGAGCGGGGCGTGCGTACCCGTCGGTTGGCGGTGAGTCATGGGTTCCACAGCCCGTTGATGGAGCCGATGCTCGACGAGTTCGGCTCCGTGGTGGCGGGGTTGTCGTGGCGGGCTCCGGCTGTGCCGGTGGTGTCGAACGTGACCGGTGTGGTGGCGGACCCGTTGGAGTTGGTTGATCCGGCGTACTGGGTGCGTCATGTGCGGCAGCCGGTGCGGTTCGCCGACGGGGTCACCGCACTGCGTGACGCGGGGGTGGACACGTTCTTGGAGGTGGGGCCGGACGCGGTGTTGACGGCGATGGTGGCCGATGTCGCCGCCGGTGACGGGGTGCGTCGGGTGGCGGCGTTGCGTCGGGACCGTTCTGAGGTGGAGTCGCTGTTGGCGGCGGTGGGGCAGTTGTACGTGGCCGGGGTGTCGGTGGACTGGGCCGCGTACCTCGCACAGGCGGGGGCCCGGCCGAAGGCCGTGGACCTGCCCAGCTACGCCTTCGACCACCAGCGTTACTGGCTCAACGCAGCCACCCGATCCCACCGCCCCGCCGGCACCCGGCGTACCGCCGAGGACGACGCCTTCTGGCGCGCCATCGAGGCGGAGGACGTGGCGGCCCTCGCCGAGAGCCTGGCCGTCGACGCGGACACCCCGCTCGCCGAGGTGCTCCCGGCGCTGTCCACCTGGCGGCGGCGCCGGGAGACCGAGGCGACCCTCGACTCCTGGCGGTACCGGGTGGCCTGGCAGCCGGTCGTGGACGACCCCACCCGGCCCGAGGCCACGGACTTCCTGCTGGTCGTACCCGCCGACGCCGACCCGTCCGTGGGCGACTGGGTGGCCGCGCTCGACCCCGCCCGGACCCGCACCGTTCAGGTCGAGGCCGGCTGCGACCGCAAGCGCCTCGCCCAGGACCTGACCGACGCCCTGCCGGACCGGGACCGCGCCGGCACCGCCGTCCTGTCCCTCCTCGCGCTCGACGACCGGCCGTACGGGGAGACCGGGACCGTGCCCGCCGGCCTCGCCGGCACGGTCGTGCTCGCCCAGGCCCTCGGCGACGCCGGGGTAGCCGCCCGGCTCTGGATCGCCACCCGGGGCGCGGTCTCCGTCGGCTCCCGCGACCGGCACGTCGACCCCGCCCAGGCGATGACGTGGGGCTTCGGCGGCGTGCTGCGCGCCGAGCACCCGCACCGCTGGGGCGGACTGGTGGACCTGCCCGAACGCCCCGACCGGGGTGCCGTCCGGACCCTTCGTACGCTGCTCGCCGGCCCCGGCGCGGAGGACCAGGTCGCCCTGCGCGCCGCCGGCTGCCACGCCCGCCGGCTCGTCCGGGCCACCTACGGCGACGGCGGCCCCCGCGACCCGTGGACGCCGCGCGGCACCGTGCTGATCACCGGAGGCACCGGTGCCCTCGGCGGACATGTCGCCCGCGCACTGGCCGCCGCCGGCGCCGAACACCTCCTGCTCGTCAGCCGCCGGGGCCCGCAGGCGTCGGGCGTCGGGACGCTCGTCGACGAGCTGACCGCGCTCGGCAGCCGGGTCACCGTGGCGTCCTGCGACGTGGCCGACCGCGCCGCCCTCGCCGACCTGCTGCGGTCGGTCCCCGACGGCCTTCCCCTGACCGCCGTCGTACACACCGCCGCCGCGCTCGACGACAACGTGATCGACGCGGTGACCGTCGACCAGATGGCCGCCGCGCTCCGGGCCAAGGTGACCGCCGCCACCAACCTCGACGAGCTGACCCGGGGCACGGACCTGTCGGCCTTCGTGCTCTTCTCCTCCCTCGCCGGCATCATGGGCGGCGCCGGCCAGGCCACCTACGCGCCGGGCAACGCCTTCCTCGACGCGCTGGCCCAGCGGCGCCGCGCCGAGGGACTCCCGGCGACCTCGCTCGCCTGGGGCCTCTGGGCCGACGGCGGGGTGAGCGCCGGTGAGTTCGAACAGCGCCTGGCCCGGGACGGATTCGGGGCCATGGCACCCCGGACCGCCGTCGAGGCCCTGCCCGCGGCGCTCGGGCGTGACGAGACGTACCTCGTGGTGGCCGACATCGACTGGGCCCGGGTGGCCGCTGCCGGCACCCGCCCCGACCCGCTCACCCGGGACCTGGTGGCGGGGGCCGCGCCGGCCGCGCTCGCCGCCGCCGACCCGGCGCCGACGTCCGCGCTGCTCGCCCGGCTCGCGGCGATGTCCGGCGCGGAGCAGGCGCACGCACTGGGTGACCTGGTACGCGGCGAGGTCGCCGCCGTGCTCGGCCACGACTCCCTGGACCGGGTGGCACCCGACCGGGCGTTCCAGGACCTCGGCTTCACCTCCCTGGCCGCCGTGGAACTGCGCAACCGGCTGGACGCGGCCACCGGCCTCACGCTGTCCAGCACCCTCGCGTTCGACTACCCGAACCCCACCGCCCTCGCCGGTCACATCCACGCCGAACTGCTCGGCGGGCGGGCCCTGCCCGCACCGACCGTGGTCGGCGGCCCGGTCGTCGCCGACGACCCGATCGTCATCGTCGGCATGGGCTGTCGCTTCCCGGCCGGCGCCGGGTCCCCGGCCGAGCTGTGGAACCTGCTGGTCGGCGGCGTCGACGCGATGTCGCAGTTCCCGACCAACCGGCACTGGGACCTGGCGTCCCTGCGTGACTCCGCCGAGTCGTCGTACGTCAGCCGGGGGGCGTTCCTGCACGAGGCGGGCGCGTTCGACGCGGAGTTCTTCGGCATCTCGCCGCGCGAGGCCCTCGCCATGGACCCGCAGCAGCGGCTGCTGCTGGAGACGTCGTGGGAGGCGTTCGAGGACGCCCGGATCGACCCGCTGGCCCTGCGCGGGGCCCGGGTCGGGGTGTTCGCCGGCACCAACGGCCAGGACTACGGGACCGTGGTGCGCCAGGCCGGTGAGGCGCTGACCGGGTACGGGGCCACGGGTGCCTCCGCCAGCGTGCTGTCGGGTCGGGTGTCGTACTCGTTCGGGTTCGAGGGGCCGGCGGTGACGGTGGACACGGCGTGTTCGTCGTCGCTGGTCGCGCTGCATCTGGCGGCCCAGGCGCTGCGGTCCGGCGAGTGTGACCTGGCCCTGGCCGGGGGCGTGACCGTCATGGCCACCCCGGGCGCGTTCATCGAGTTCTCCCGGCAGGGCGGGCTGGCGGCCGACGGGCGGTGCAAGGCGTTCGCCGAGGCCGCCGACGGCACCGCGTGGGGCGAGGGCGTCGGCGTCCTCGTCGTGCAGCGGTTGTCGGATGCGCGGCGGGAGGGTCGTCGGGTTCTGGCGGTGGTGCGGGGTTCGGCGGTGAATCAGGATGGTGCGTCGAACGGGTTGACGGCGCCGAATGGTCCGTCGCAGCAGCGGGTGATCCGGCAGGCCCTTGCCAGTGCGGGGTTGTCGCCGGTGGATGTGGACGTGGTGGAGGCGCACGGTACGGGCACGACGTTGGGTGATCCGATCGAGGCGCAGGCGTTGCTGGCGACGTACGGGCAGGGTCGGGATGTGCCGTTGTTGTTGGGGTCGGTGAAGTCGAACATCGGTCATACGCAGGCGGCGGCGGGCGTCGCCGGGATCATCAAGATGGTCTTGGCGATGCGGTACGGGGTGGTGCCGGCGTCGTTGCACGTGGACGAGCCGTCCTCGCACATCGACTGGTCGGCGGGGACCGTCGAGCTGGCGACCGAGTCGCGGGGGTGGCCCGAGGTGGGCCGGCCGCGTCGGGCGGGGGTGTCGTCGTTCGGCATCTCGGGGACGAACGCGCACGTGATCCTGGAACAGCCGGAGTTCGGGGTGGAGCCTGATTCAGGGGCGGGGTCCATCCCAGGGGCGGAGTCTGTCCCGGGGCTGGAGGCCGTTGTCGGTGTGCCGGTGCCGTGGGTGGTGTCGGGTCGCTCCGGGCGGGCCCTGCTGGGTCAGGCGGCGCGGTTGGCGTCCTTCGCGCGGGACCGGTCCGACCTGGCGGCGGTGGATGTGGCGTGGTCGTTGGTGTCGTCGCGGGCCGCGTTGGAGCACCGCGCGGTGGTGTGGGGATCCGGCGTGGACGAGCTGGGGGCGGCCCTCGACGCGGTGGCGGCCGGGGATGCGGTGTCGGGTGTGGTGTCGTCGGGTGTGGTGTCGTCGGGTCGTCGGGCTGTGTTGTTCACGGGTCAGGGTGCGCAGCGGGTGGGGATGGGTCGGGAGTTGTACGACCGGTTCCCGGTGTTCGCGGTGTCCTTCGACCGGGTGTGTGGGCTGATCGACGGCGAGTTCGACGGTGGGTTCCCGCCGTTGCGGGAGGTGGTTTTCGAGGCTTCCGCCGAGGCGGGTGTGTTGGACCGGACGGTGTTCGCGCAGGCGGGGTTGTTCGCCGTCGAGGTGGCGTTGTGGGAGTTGTTGCGGTCGTGGGGGGTGCGGGTCGACTTCTTCGCGGGTCATTCGGTCGGTGAGGTGACGGCGGCGTACGCGGCGGGGATGTTGTCGCTGGAGGATGCGTGCGTTCTCGTGGCGGCGCGGGGTCGGTTGATGCAGGCCCTGCCGGCCGGCGGGGGGATGCTGGCGGTGGCCGCGTCCGAGGCTGAGGTGTTGGCTGCCCTGGAGGGGTTGGCCGACCGGGTGGGGATCGCCGCTGTCAACGGGCCCACGGCCGTCGTCGTGTCGGGCGCGGTCGGGGCGTTGGACGAGGTGGAGCGGGTCTGGCGGGAGCGGGGCGTGCGTACCCGTCGGTTGGCGGTGAGTCATGGGTTCCACAGTCCGTTGATGGAGCCGATGCTCGACGAGTTCGGCTCCGTGGTGGCGGGGTTGTCGTGGCGGGCTCCGGCTGTGCCGGTGGTGTCGAACGTGACCGGTGTGGTGGCGGATCCGTTGGAGTTGGTTGATCCGGCGTACTGGGTGCGTCATGTGCGGCAGCCGGTGCGGTTCGCCGACGGGGTCACCGCACTGCGTGACGCGGGGGTGGACACGTTCTTGGAGGTGGGGCCGGACGCGGTGTTGACGGCGATGGTGGCCGATGTCGCCGGGGGTGACGGGGTGCGTCGGGTGGCGGCGTTGCGTCGGGACCGTTCTGAGGTGGAGTCGCTGTTGGCGGCGGTGGGGCAGTTGTACGTGGCCGGGGTTTCGGTGGACTGGGCCGCGTACCTCGCACAGGCGGGGGCCCGGCCGAGGGCCGTCGACCTGCCCAGCTACGCCTTCGACCGCGCCTGGTACTGGGCCGAGCCGTCGGCGTCGACCGACCTCGCCACCCGCGACGACGCTCTCGACGGGCGGTTCTGGGCGGCGGTGGAATCGGGCGACCCGGCTCTGCTCGGCGACGAGCTGGGCGCGGGCGCGGACGAGCCGTTCGGCGCGGTGCTGCCGAAGCTCGCCCGGTGGCGTCGGGACGCGAAGCGCCGGTCGACGGTCGACTCGTGGCGATACCACGTCGTGTGGCGGTCGCACGCGGTCGACGATCGAACCACCCTCACGGGCACGTGGCTGGTGCCGATGCGGCCCGGCCAGGAGGACCACCCGGCCGTCGCCGCGCTGGTGGCCCGGGGCGCCCGGGTCGTACCCGTGGTGATCGACGGTGTGGACCGGGACGGGATCGCGCGGCAGCTCGCCGGCGCGGTGCGGCCCGGCGACCCCGTCACCGGTCTGCTCTGCGTGATGTCCCTCGCCGGTGCCGGGGTGGCCGAGGCGCTGACCGTGGCCCAGGCGCTGACCGATGCCGGTGTCGACGGTCGCCTGTGGTGGCTGACCAGCGGTGCGGTCTCGGTGGACGGCTCCGACGCGACGGCCCTCGACGCCACGGCCAGTGCCATCTGGGGCCTGGGTCGGGTGGTGGCGTTGGAGGAGCCGGGCCGTTGGGGTGGCCTGGTGGACGTGCCGGGTGCGGCGGACGGACGGGTGTGGGACCGGCTGTGTGGGGTGTTGGCGGGTGGCGGTGAGGACCAGGTGGCGGTGCGGCCGTCGGGCGTGTTCGTGCGGCGGCTGGCGCGTGCCGGTGCCGGTGCCGGTGCTGGGGTGCGGTTGTCGGGGACGGTCCTGGTGACGGGTGGCACCGGTGCGCTGGGGCTGCGGGTGGCGCGGTGGGCGGTCGGTGCCGGTGCGGAGCACGTGGTGCTGGTGTCCCGGCGGGGCGACGGTGCGCCGGGGGTCGCCGGTGTGGTGGAGGAACTGCGAGGGCTGGGCGCGCGGGTGTCGGTGGTGGGGTGTGACGTGGCCGACCGGGCGGCGGTGGCCGGGTTGCTGGACGGTCTGGCGGGGTGTGGTGATCGGGTGCGGGCGGTGGTGCACGCGGCGGGGGTGGCGCAGATGACCCCGTTGGGTGAGGTGGGTGCGGAGGAGTTGGGGGAGGTGCTGCGGGCGAAGG
>NZ_JBIATC010000029.1:0-8107 GCF_042891255.1 Micromonospora sp. NPDC001898
GGACACGACCAGGAACGATTCCTCACCACCTTCGCCGAACAGGTCCTCCCCGGCCTACGCGACCTCGACTGACAACACGCACCCACCCCACCCAAACGGTTCACCCCGGCGGGTATGAGCGCGGGCCCACACCGTTACGATCGGGCCGTGGCGCTTGGCGCGGGTCCGCGCTCGTTGCTGTTCCTCGACGTCGGCGGTCCGAAAGACATCGATCCACTGCACCCAGAACTGCTCCACGCCGAAACGGCGGCTCAGGGCCGCGTTGTCCATTAGCGACCCAGAGCCGCCCCGGCCGACGGGATGCGGATGTCCGAGGAACCCATGCACCCACCGTCGGCCGGGACGACAAAGCGTCAGTAACGCCGGTGTTGGTGTCGCACGCTGGTCGCCGGATCTCACCCGGCGGACGCGGCTCCGGGTACCGTCGTCAGCCGCGGGGTTCCCGGGTCGGTCACCGGCAGCCTCGCCGGCTTGCGGGTCAGCGCCGTTCCCCGGCGGCGTCGAAGCTGCCTGCCATGGCCGCCTTCACCTTGCCGCTCCTCGTGTCGCCATCGACCCGCATGGCGAACGTGAGCGTCAGGTGGGTCCGCTGCAGTCAGGCCTTCCAGCTGAGTCCCGGCGCGTCGGCGTCACGCGTCGCGGGTGGTCGTCGCCATCGTCGCCGTCCCGGCTGAAGCGAGCGTTAGCGACCGTTTCCAGCGGCCCGGGCAGCCCTTCTCCGCCACGCCCGCCAGCTGGCCGGACCCGGATGTCACTCGACCGCCGGCGACGGCCCCGAGCCAGCCGTACGCATCCGAACGGCTTTCCACCAGGCCGGATTGTCCCGGTACCAGTCGACCGTGTCCGCCAGCCCCTGCTCGAACTCCACCCGCGGCGCGTAGCCCAGCTCGTCGCGGATCTTGGTCTCGTCGACCGAGTAGCGCAGATCGTGCCCTTTACGGTCCGGAACCCGGCGAACCATCGACCAGTCGGTACCGGTCAGCTCCAGCAACCGCTCGGTGATCGCCAGGTTCGTCTGCTCGTTGCCTCCGCCGACGTTGTAGATCTCACCCGCCCGGCCCCGGGTGAGCACTAGCTGAATGGCCCGGCAATGGTCGTCAACGTGCAGCCACTCCCGGACGTTACGGCCGTCCCCGTACAGCGGAACCGGCCTGCCCTCGATCAGGCTGGTGGCGAACAGCGGGATGAGCTTCTCCGGGTGCTGACGCGGGCCGAAGTTGTTGGAGCATCGGGTGATACACACCTCAAGGCGGTGCGTACGCCAGTACGCCCGAGCCATCAGGTCGGACGCCGCCTTGGACGCGGCATACGGAGAGTTGGGCAGCAGCGGCCACTCCTCGGTCCACGAGCCCTCGCTGATCGAGCCGTACACCTCGTCGGTCGACACGTGCACGACCCGGCCCACCCCGGCGCGACGGCACGCCTCGAGCACGCTCTGGGTGCCACAGACATTGGTCCGGACGAACTCCGACGCGAATGCGAGCGAACGGTCGACATGTGTCTCAGCGGCGAAATGGACCACCGCGTCATGCCCCTGGAGAAGCTCTGCCAGCAGAGGGCTGTCGCAGATGTCACCCTCCACGAACTGCAGCCGGGGGTGACGGGCCGGCAGATTGTCGCGGTTTCCGGCATAGGTCAGCTTGTCCACGACCGTTACCCGGGCATCCTCATACCCGGCGTCGTAGGCCCCGTCGAGCAGCGAACGGACGTAGTGGGAGCCGATGAAGCCCGCACCTCCGGTGACGAGAATCCTCATCTCAGCACTCCATGACCAACCTGCATTGACGTCCCTTTCTCCGCGTGGAGCCCCCGAATCGTCCATGGTGAGCCGGACCGGTCGTCCCCGCCGGGGGGAGGAGCCGGACGCCGCAAACGCCGCGGTGATGTCGCTTCGACCGCAGACTGAAGGCCCGGTGTCAGGATTCGATGTTCCCCTGTCGAGAGTTCTACAACAACCCTTAGATGTTTCCCGACAGGGCCAGTGCAGGATTACAGAAGGTCAAATTCAGAGCGCCCGTTGTCAAGGAAGGACCACCGCATCGACGGTCGATCGAGACAAATGCAGGCCTCGCCACATCGCCGCATGATCACGAGCGCGATTCTGGCAACGAGCGAGGCTCCGAAGGGATCGTCGTGGAGTATCGCAAGCTCAAGGTAGTGTGCTGAGTCGTTGGAGGGTTTATTGATTCGGGTGCAGTAGTTGGCGAGGTCGTCGAGGATCTGGTCGGCGGTTTGGTCCAGACAAAGGGTTTGGGGTGTCGTTCCATGCCGAGATCAATGCGTTGACGTCGTCTTCGAGGGCCTTGACGCTGCGGTGCGTGGAGCGGCGGAGCTTGCGGTTGGTCAGTTCGGCGAACCAGCCCGCCACCGACCGGGTCGACCAGTGGCTGTCCTGGCTGGACGGTGTCTCTTCGTGGGTCTTGACGATGACCGCTTCGACCCTGCGCGTCGGTGATCTTCTGCGGCGGGCCAGGACGAGGCTCGTCCCGCAGCCCTGCCAGTCGCTGCGTGATGAACCGCTTGCGCCACTTGCCGACCGTCGGCAGCGATGCCTCGAGTTGCCGTGAGACCTCGCTGTCGGACAGGCGATCCGCGCACGCCGACACGATTCGCGCACGCAACGCCAACGTCGTTCTTCCACGACGAGCCCAGCCTTGCAAGACGTCCCACTCCTCGGCGGTCAGCGCCAGCAACGCCAACTTCGGCTCACGACCATCATCCACGCCATCAATCTAGCAACGAATCAACGACTCAGGAAAGTACTACGCGACATAGCACTCTCCCATATCGCGCTTCCCCGCAATGCACGGCTGCAGCTGGATTCAAACCAACAGTGATTTCCGTGGTCGGCATCCCACATTCTTCTCGGCGCGTCCAAAGGGCTTCTAATTGACGCGTTCATTTCGCGTCACAGATCAGTGAGGCGTTCGACGACGGCCGAAGGGAGCGGCAGCTGGGCCATCTCCCCGGCCAGGGCGGCTGCCGTGTCGATGTGCTTCTCGTCTGACAGGAGCCGGGCGCAGCTTTGCACCACGGCTTCCGGCGTGGTGTCCGGCGGGGACAGCATGAGACCGGCGCCCGACTCGGCGATCATCATGCCGTTGTCGAACTGGTCGTCGAACCACGGCAGAACCAGCTGGGGAAGCCCCGCCGCGACGGCGTTCAGGGCCGTGCCCTGCCCGCCGTGATGGATGATCGCCGCGCAGGAGGGCAGCACACTGCCGAGGGGGATGCGGCCGGCGTGCAGCACGGCGGGTGGCAGCCGGTGCCAGCGTGCCGCGATGTCGTCGTCGACGGCCACCACGAGTTCCACATCCAGCGCCGCCAGGTGGTCCAGCATGGTGAGCATGAAGTCGGAAGCATCGTTGCCTGCGGCCCGGGGCACGATGGTGCCGAGCGTCACGCAGATCCTCGGCCGGTCGGGGGTGCGGAACGCCCAGCCCGGTATGGGAGCCTCCCCGCTGGAGGCGACGTGACGCAGCCCCAGGTATTCGGACGCGTGCGGCAACCGGAGGCTGACCGGCCACGGGTTGAGAACCTGGTGCGGGGCAGGGATCCCGGCGAATCCCATGTCGTGCAGCTCGGCCGAGAACTCCTCCGCGCCGGCGTCCCGGTATTCGTGCAGTTGGGACACCGACCAGTGGTACTGCACCCAGGGGATGCCCGCGGCCAAGGCGGCGAGCGGACCGGCGAACTCGGCGCGCTCGCTGACGACCAGTTGGGGGTGCCACAAGTCGATGAGGCTCCGGGTTCCCGCGAAGTTCTGCCGGGCGATGCGGGCGAACGTACGCCCGTGGGTGTGACGCCGGTCGATCACCGCGTCCGGGTCCGAGGGCCGTCCGGCTCGGCCGATCTCCGTGAGATCCGCGGCCGGGCCGGTCGCCACGACCGGCAGGCCCGAGCGCAGCGCGGGGTCCACGAAGTTGTCCGAGGTGCTGACGAGCACCTCATGACCCGCGATCCGGAACGCCCAGGCCAGCGGCACCAGCGGGAAGAAGTGCCCGGTGAGCGGCGTCGTGGTGAAAAGAACACGCATGTCGTCGTCGTCCTCCTCGGCGTCGATCGGCGATCAGGCGGAGACCTCGACGTGACTGTCGTCGCCGATCAACAGGCGGTGGGCCACCGCGTCCTTGCGTGCGCGACGGACCTGACCCCCTTTGCCGATGATCGAACCAGCGAGGGCGCTGACATCGAACACGGACGCGTCGTCCAGCAGAATGGAGTACTCGACGCCCGCCGCGCGTAGCTGACACCCTCGGCCGATGGAGGTGAACGGCCCCACCCGGCTGTCCTCGATGACGCTACCGGCACCGATGATCACCGGGCCGGTGATCGTCGATCGACGCACGACCGCCCCCGCTTCGACGATGACGGGACCGGAGATCTGCGACCGGTGGTCCACCAGCCCGTGAGTCGCGGGCGCGATGGCCTCCAGGAGAACGCGATTGCACTCCAGGAGGTCGCCCAGGGTGCCGGTGTCCGCCCAGTGACCGGAGAACAACTGCGCGGTCACGGTGCGCCGGCGCTCGATCAGAAACTGGACGGCGTCGGTGATCTCCAGCTCGCCACGTCCGCTCGGCTCGATGCTGCGGACCGCCTCGTGGATCTCCGGTGTGAAGAAGTAGGCTCCGGTCACCGCGAGGTCGCTGTTCGGGTGTGCCGGCTTCTCCTGCAGCCGCGTGACCCTGCCCGCGCCGTCCAGCTCGGCGATACCGTACTGCGACGGATTCGCGACCTTCGTCACGACCAGGTGCGCAACCGGCCGGGTCCGCCGGAATTCGGCAGCCGCGGAGCCTATGCCGCCGACGAAGATGTTGTCACCGAGGTACATCACGAAGTCGTCGGCGCCGAGGAAATCCCGGGCGATGAGCACGCAGTGCGCCAAGCCGCGCGGCTCGCTCTGCACGATGTACTCGACCGAAATACCCAGGTAGGACGCGTTACCGACGGCCTCGGCTATCGCTTTGCCCGAGTCGCCGACGATGATGCCGACATCGGTGATGCCAGCCGCGGTGATCGCCTCGAGGGCATGCAGGAGGACGGGCTTGCCTGCCACCGGCACCAGCTGTTTAGGACTGTTGTGAGTAAACGGACGCAACCGGGTGCCAGCGCCGCCGGACAACACGAGAGCCTTCACCATGACCTCTCAGACCAACTCTTCGAGCGTTTCGACCACCTCGGAGGGGGAAGGGGCCGCGAGCATCTCCTGGCGTAGTGACTCGGCCGACTTCCTCATCGTCGTGTCCGACAGAGCCCGGGCAACCGCGGCGCTGAGGTGAGCCGTGTCGGCAGCCTCCAGCGGCACGCGCACTCCGGCCCCGGAGTCGGCCACGAGCTCGGCGATCTCGGCGCGGTGTGCGTGGCTCCCCAGGTCAATCTCTCCGTGCAGGGTAATGGGTGTGCACCGTTCTACCGATTCGGCGAACAGACAGGCGGAGGTATCTGCCAGACCGATCTGTTCCGCAGCGGCGGAGACGTGTGCCTCATTGCCCGCTGCGACAGCGACCAGACGCTCAACGGCCTTGAAGTGCTCGGAGTTCATTACGACGCCTTCGGTGGGCAGCGGTAGCTCCGGTAAGGACGGGAGGTCATGTCAAGCCGCATCCCGGGACCGCATCAACAGAACTCGGGAAGCCGGGCCGCGACTTCCGTGGGGCTCGGCATGGTGGCGATCTCCTCGGCGATGCCCTTGGCCGCCTGTCTGGCATCGGGATCGGTCAGCAGTCCGCCGGCTGCCTCGGCGACGGCCGCGGCGGAGACGACACCAGCGCGGCGAAGGTCTTCCCCCCGTTCGACTCCCTCGGGCAGTAGCCGCCTCCCGGCACCGGCGGCGGACACCGCGCCGGCGTTGAGGAACCCGTCGAACCCGACGGGCAGGAACAGCTGTGGTACCCCGGCACCGGCCGCGCCGAGGGTGGCCCCGGAGCCGCCGTGGTGCACGGCGAGATCGACCAGCGGCAGCAGTTCCGCTTGCGGCACCCAGCGCTCGAGGTGCACGTTAGCGGGCAGCACACCGAACTCGGCCACCGAAATATTCGGCCCGGCTGCCACCACCACCTCGACGTCCAATGCCGACAACCCATCGATACCGGCGCGCAGGGCAGGGGCAGTGCCGACCACGGTACCCAGCGTCAGGTAGACCAGCGGTCGTTTCCGCTCGGCCAGGACGATCTCTGGTAACTCGCCGGACTCGCTGAACGGCACCGGGCGCAGCGACACCCGTTCCGGATGATCCAGGAACGAGGTTTCCTGCAGCGAGGGCGGGTAGATGTCCAGGTATCGGTCACCCAGGAGGTACTGCCCCTCGGGCAACTCCACACCGATCTCGGCGGCGACCGTACGGAGGAGCTCCATGCCTCGCTGCTGCGACCGGTCTCCTCGGTCGACCGCCTCCGCCCGGGCGTGGGAGTGGCATACAGCGGGAATGCCCAGGCGGCGCGCCGCGAGCCCGGCTCCCGGGTTGCCCGCTTGGTACACCACCAGGTCGGGCCGCTCCGCCCGCAGCACGGGCAGCAGGTCGGCAGCAAACCTGCGGGGTATTAGTTCGCTGAACACCCGAACTGCGGGCTCGAGCCATTCCTGCCATGTCCCTTCCCCGATCTTCCCGTCTGTCTCCGCGAGAACAGTACCGAAGGCCTCCCGGATCGATATGCCGGCCGGCACAGTACGGAATCCAAGCCCTAGTAGCAACGGGTGGAATCTCTCGCCGGTGGCATAAATGACGTCATGGCCGACCTCCCGGGCAGCGAGGGCCAGCGGCAGCAACGGGTAGGCGTGACCGTAACCTGAAAGACTGGAGAAAACGATCTTCATTTCCCGGCTTTGCCTTCCTCCCGGGGAAAAATGATGACAGTGGTCGAGCGCAGTAAAGCTCAGGCTAACCAGCGGGTGCCGCAGTCTCCATCCCTCACATTGACTGCACGTGGTTACCGCGAATGAGGCGGCCGGACATCTCCCGGGAAGGCCGAAACGCGTCAGGGCCGCCGGGCGCAGCGGCCAGCGGCTGACCCGGGTGGGGAAGGCGTTGCCGCCCCAGTCCATGCTGTCCAACCGGGAGCGAGATCATCGGGCCCTGCGACACCCGGCTGCGGACCGCCGAGCTGATCCGGCGGGCACCCGCCGCGCCGGCCGGCATGGCAACATTCCGCTCTAGGACACCAACGGCGCCGGCAGCGCGGTGGAAGACGGGGGCCCGGTGAGCGACTCGACCGAGCGAGCGGTTCTGCGGGCCGTCGTGCTGATGCGCGACCAACTGGGTGAGCCGTTGACGATGGACGACCTGGCGCGCTCAGTGATGTTCAGCCGGTTCCACTTCACCCGGGTCTTTCAGCGGGTCACCGGCGTGGCGCCGAGCCGATTTCTCACGGCAATGCGCCTGCACCGCGCGAAGCACCTTCTGACCACGACGGAATTCACCATCGCGCACATCTGTGCCCATGTCGGCTACAGCAGCGTCGGCACCTTCAGCTCGCGGTTCTCGCGCCGGGTCGGCATGTCGCCCACCCGCTTCCGGAGCCTCGCCCAGCACGGCGCGATCGAGCCGGGCCGGGCTACCTCGCAGCCGTCGCAGGCCCGGATCTCCGGCCAGGTGTGGACGCGCGACAACGTCCCGCGGCTCATCTATGTCGGCCTCTTCGCCGAGCGTGTTCCGCAAGGACGCCCGGCTCGTTGTACGGTCCTCGACGGCTCCGGCCGTTACGAGCTCGACGCCGTACCTGCGGGCACGTGGAGCCTCGTCGTCCAGGCTGGCCCGTCCAGTCAGGACCGGTGCGAGGGTTCCACAGCCACGTACGTCTGCACCCGGAGCCCGATCACGGTAAGCCGGGGCATCGAGATCAAGACGGACCTGGAGCTCAAGCCGGCCCGCGCCCTTGATCCGCCGTTGCACCGCGCCCTGGTAGAGGTTCGCAAGCATGCGCTCAGCGCCCTGACCGTCGAGCTCACGGGTTCCGAACCACCGTCTGCCGCTCGTTGCTGAGGCCGAGTCGGGGGGGGGGGGGGGGGGGGGGGCGGCGCGGGCGCGGGGGGGGCCCCCCCGGGCGCCCCCGGGGGGGGGGGCCGCGCGGCCCCCGGGGGGGCGGGGGGGGGGGGGGGGGCGCCCCCCCCG
>NZ_JBIATC010000029.1:8116-49680 GCF_042891255.1 Micromonospora sp. NPDC001898
CCCCGGGTATGGGGTGCCCACCCTGGCGCCCCCCCCCCGCCCCGGCGCGCCCCGGGGCCCCCCCCCCCCGCCCCCCGCGCGGGGGGGGGGCGGGGGGGGGCGGGCGGGGGGGCCCCCGCCGGCCGGCCTGCCGCTCGCCCCCGGGGTCAGCCGATGCCGCGGGCGAAGCGGAAGAACCTGTGCGGATCGTAGGCCCGCTTGACGCGCACCAGCCGGGGGTAGTTCTCGGCGTAATAGGCGGTCCGCCAGTCCTCCAGCGCCGGGTCCATGTAGTTCTGGTAGCTCTCGCGCAGGGAATGCCGGTCGAGCACCGCGAAGCCGTCCGCGAGCCAACTCTCACACGCCGCCGTGTCCTCGCCGGTGTAGGTGAGGTCGAGTATTTGCGCGGTGAGGCCGGCCAGCATCTTGGTGGTCCGGTGCACATAGGCGGTGTCCGTGCGGGCCCGCTCGTTCGCGGCGCCCCCGAGGGCCTCGAAGTACAGCATGCGGTCCTGCCCGTTCCGGAAATGCGCCGGATCGGCCAGGACCGCCAAGAGGTCCTCGACGTCGGCGCGAGGCACCGCTGAGCCAAACATCCGGCACCGGGTGCGGTAGTAGTTGTAGCGAGGTTTCAGCGCCTCGGGATTGGTGCCGACACGGTGGCACTGCGCGGTGGTGAGATCCGCGCAGCCATAGATCTGCATCGTGAGGTCGTGAACCGACTTCTCCAGGACGGACCGGCTGAGCGGTGCCACGCCGGTCAATCCGACCAGTTCGTCGACGCGGCGGTTGAGCTCCTCCATGGTGCCGTACCAGGCGCCCGAGACGACCACCATCGTGCCGGGTGAGGGCAGATTCGTGGTGCGGGCCAGCAGGACCGAGGAAAGATCGTTGGGTGCCGCTAGCACCCACTGCTGCCAGTTCTCGATCAGCGCTGCCACGTCACTCGCCGACCACATCAGCCTGTAACCAGCCAGGGTGTTGCGCCGCACCGGTTCAAGCGTGTAGCTGGTGACGACGCCATAGTTGCCGCCGCCGTTTCCGCGCAGCGCCCAGTACAGATCCGGATTCTCCTGGGCCGAAGCCCGCACGATGCGCCGGTCCGCCAGCACCACCTCGGCCGAGACCAGCCGGTCGCAGGCCATGCCGTACTTGCGAGTCTGGTGACCGATACCACCGCCCTGGATGAAACCGCCGGCACCCACCGTGGGGCAGAGGCCACTGGCCAGGGCCAGCCCGTGCGGGGTCAGGGCGGCCAGCGCATCGACCTGCTGGGTGCCCGCGCCGATCGTGGCGTACGTTCCGTTGGTGGTGACTTGGTTCAGCCGGGAGACGTCCAGGATCATGCCGGTTGTCGTCGAATAGCCACCGAAGCTGTGCCCCCCGCTGCGGGGAACGGTGTGCACCGCGTTGTCCTGGGCGAACGCTATGACGGTCTGGACGTCCCTCGTGCTCTCGCAGTAGGCGACGGCCATCGGATTGATGTTGTCGAACTGGCCGAGCGACTGCTCGTGGGCCTGCCCGTAGCGCGAATCCGACGGCAGGATGAGGTCACCGTCAAGGTGACAGCTCAGCGAGTTCCAGTTGATCGTGCGGCCGCCGCGCCGGACGGTGCTGCCGGCGGCGGATCCGGTCAGCCCGGAAACGCCCGTCACCGCACCGACCGCCGAGGCGGCGGTGAGGCCCAGGACAGCACGACGAGTGAAGTTTCCTGTCACAGCGATTCCCCCGTACGAATAAGACGTTGCTGCGATTCTCATCGATCGCAACGGGGCGCGCATCTTCCGGTGTGCCGTACTCACCGCCCTCGACCGGCTTCCCAGGCGGACATCAGCGACGCGCGAGCACCGCCGGCGCCCTGGCCCCGGCATCGTTTCGTGGTGGGCGGGTTTGAGCCGTTCATCATGGGGTGCTGGCAGGGTTTCGAGGCGGGCCAGCGCGCCCCGGCATGATCGGCGACGGCGGCTACCAGGGCACCGGCCCGCTCACCTCGTACAAGAAGCCACCCGGCGTGGACCTGACCGCCAAACAGAAGACGTACAACTACTCACTCGACCGGCTGCCGGCCCCGCCGCGGCGGGTGTAGGAAATAGCCATGAAATTCCGAGTACTCGGTCCGTTCGAGGGTTCGATGCAGGGCATGCCGAGCACACCCAGCGCGACCCGGGTGCGCTGGACGCTTGCCCTGCTGTTGCTGCGGGCCAACCAGGTGGTCGATCGGGGCTGCATCATCCAGGAGCTGTGGGGGGAGAACCCACCGCGCAGCGCTGTCACCACGACGCAGACCTACATCTATCATCTGCGCAAGAAATACCAGCGGTTCTCCGAGGGCGAGTTCATCGAGACCCGCCCGCCGGGTTACCTGTTGCGGTGCGACGAGTCGGAGATCGACGCGTTCGCCTTCGAGCGACTGAGCGCGGAAGGCACCGCCGCCTTCGCCGCGGGCGACGCGGAGCGGGCGGCCCGCCGCCTGAGGCAGGCGCTCGCACTGTGGCGCGGCCCGGTGCTCGCCGACATCACCACGGGCCCGGTACTGACCCCGCGCATCCGGCGGCTCGAGGAGGTGCGCACCCGGACGATCCGCACCCGCATCCTGGCCGACCTGCGACTCGGCCGGCACCACGAGCTCATCCCCGAGCTGCGGTTCGCCGCGCTGGAGAATCCGTTCGACGAGTGGCTCCACGAGCAGCTGATGATCGCCCTGAGCGAGGCGGGCCGGCGTGCGGAAGCCCTGGACGCCTACCGCGAGCTGCAGCGCACGTTGGACCAGAACCTGGGCATCGAACCGTCGCATACGCTCCGGCAACTCCAGCACGACGTGCTCGTGGGCGCCGTGCGCCGCCCGGAGCGGGCGGAGGAAGTGGCATGACCGACTGCACCGAGCGGCACACGGTTGCGCCGGACAACGACACGGCAGGAGCGGGCCCGAAGGGCATGCTGAAGGAGGCGCAGTCATGACTGAGCAGGTGCAGCCGGTACACCGGCGATACGGCCCGAGCGCGCAGTGGTTGCACATCAACGAGGCACACATCACCGAGGAGGCCGTGGCCGACCTCGCCGGGTTCAAGTCGAACGGGGTCAACTTCAAGCTGGCGCTGTGGAACCCGCAGCCCAACGGCGTGCGGTACCTGAAGGCGCTCACCTTCGCCCTGGGCATGCAGCTCAGCCCCGCGAACAGGGAGAGGCTGCGCCGCACACGCAACCGCGAGGTCGGCGACCCCTATTCAGTGCGTTGCAACGGCGAGCCGGTATGCCTCGACTACTTGCAGGCGGTGCACGAGGTCGAGTTCATGGCGGCGAACCTGCCCCTCGACGGCGCCCGGATTGTGGAGATCGGCGCCGGCTACGGCCGGACCTGCCACACCCTGCTGTCCAACCACGAGGTCGCCGGGTACACGATCGTCGACCTGCCGAACACGCTGGCGCTGTCGCACCGGTACCTGCGGACCGTGCTGGAGCCGGAGCAGTTCGCGAAGATCCGTTTCGTGAGCATCGACGAGGTGGACGAGCAGGTGCGCGGTGCCCGCTTCGATCTGTGCGTGAACGTCGACTCGTTCGCCGAGATGGACCCCGACACCGTGCGCGACTACCTCGCGCTCATCGACGCGACCTGCGCGCACTTCTACGTCAACAACCCGGTCGGCAAGTACCTCGACAAGATGCTGGACGGCCACTCGCAGGGCACCGGGGTTGTGGAGCTGGCGCTGAACAGCGGGCTGCTGCGCGACGTCATCGACATCCACGACAGCGAGGCGGTACTGGAGAAGGTGCCCGCCTTCGTGTCCGCGTACCGGCCCGGCGAGCGGTGGCAGTGCGTGGCGCGGGAACGCGCGGTGTCGTGGAGCTACTACTGGCAGGCCCTGTACCGCGCCGACCCGGTGCCGCGGTGAACGCCGCCGGCGCCGGCGGAGACCGTCCGCTGATCGCGGTGCTGGGTGGTTCGGGCTTCGTCGGCGCCGCGGTCGTCGAAGCCCTCGCCCGGCGGCCGATCCGGCTACGCACAGTCGGCCGCCGGCCGCAGCCGGTGCCGGCCGGCGCCGTGGCCGAGGTCGAGGTGCTGTGCGCCGACCTCACGGCTCGCGCGGGGCTCGAAGCCGCGGTGGCCGGCGCGGACACGGTGGTCCATCTGCTGATGCACACCGCCGGCTGGCGTGAGGCCGCCGGCAACCCGGCCGCCGAACGGGTGAACGTCGGCGTGATGCGCGATCTCGTCGAGCTGCTCGGGGAGATCCGGCGGCCGCCCACGGTCGTGTTCGCGGGCTCCACCTCGCAGGCCGGGCTGCCGGAGCGGATGCCCCTCGACGGCAGCGAACCCGACCGGCCCACGACCACCTACGACCAGCAGAAACACACGGCGGAGCAGGTACTCAAGGCGGCCACCGCCGCCAGGCTGGTCCGCGGCGTGTCCTTGCGGCTGCCCACCGTGTACGGGGACAGCCCCCGGGGGCGGCTGAACGGCCACGGCGTGGTGACCACCATGGTGCGCAAGGCCTTCGCCGGCGAGGAACTCACCCTGTGGAACGACGGCACAGTCGAGCGCGACCTGCTGTATGTGCACGACGCCGCGGACGCCTTCCTCGCCGGGATCGACCACGCGGACGTGCTCGCGGGCCGGCACTGGCTGCTCGGCACCGGGTGCGGCGTGCCCCTGGGCGACGTGCTGCGGACGATCGCCGACCTGGTCGGCGCCCGCCTGGGGCGGTCACCGGTGCCCGTCGTCTGCGTACCGCCGCCCGATCTCGCCACGGCCACCGACATGCACAGCGTCGTGATCGACTCGTCGAGGTTCCGAGCGGCTACCGACTGGCGCCCCCGGGTGCCGTTGCACACCGCGCTGCGGCGTTGCGTCGACGCGTTCGCCGAGAACGCCGACCTACAGTAGCCCGTTCAGCAAGCCGATGGCCGCGAGCAGCGTACGCGCCTGTATGTTGAGGTAGTGCCCATGCCGGGCCAGCGAATTCAGCTGGCCGGGGGTCACCCAGGCGAACCCGGGCGGGGGCTCGGCGCCCGCCTCGGCCTCGCCGGCCTCCACGAGCAGGTAGCGGCTGACGGCGTTGAGGAAACGGCCACCCTCGTCGGAGTGCACCGCGGCGTATCGGATCCGGTCCGCTCCGGCACGGCGCACCAGGTCGAGGAACGGCGGCCGCTCCCGCTCCGGCAGGTGGGCGTAGTTCTCCGGGGTGCACTGCACCGTCGGCCCGAGTTCGACGGTGTCGAGGAGACCACCCTCGGCCCGGGCATGGACCAGCAGGTGCGGCACCCCGCCGAAGTGGCGGACCAGGAACGCGCAGAGACCCACACCGACCGGCTCGAACAGCGGCTGCATCCACGAGGTCACCTCGCGGTTCCCGGCCTCGACGGACACCCCGCCGACCCGGAAGTACCGGTTCCCGACGTGCTGGATGTTGTCGTCGGTGCGCACCCAGTCGCTCACCTCGGCGAGCGGGATGCGCCGGGCCCGCACGTCGTGCCGGGCCCGCTCGCTGGTGAACCACGACAGCACATCCGTGTCGGAGCGCACCGCGCCCGCCTCCGCGGGCGCCGTCGGGGCGCAGGCAAGGACGCTGCGTGCGTCCATGTTCACGACGTTGTCGCGGTGCAGCAGCTTGCCGATCTGCCCCAGCGTGAGCCAGCAGAAGTCGTCGTCCGGCGGCACGTCGTCAAAGGTCTCGATGATCATGTTGCGGTTGGACTTGCGCAGGAACCAGGAGCCGTGCTCGGACTGGAGCACGTCGGCGAGCACCCGGCCCCGGCCGGGCCGGGTGAAGTACTCGACGTACCGGACGTCGGCACCCCGATGCACGCCGGTGTAGTTGCTGTGCGTGGCCTGCACGGTCGGTGAGAGCTGCAACAGGCCAGGATTGCCCGGCTCCATCTTGGCCTGCATCAGGAAGTGCAGTACGCCGTCGAACTCCTTGGCCAGGATGCCGAGGATCCCCACCTCGGGCTGCACGATGATCGGCTGCTGCCACTCGCGACCGTCGATCACGACGTGCAGCCCCTCCACGCTGAAGAACCGCCCGCTGCGGTGCACGAGGTTGCCGCTGTCCGGTGCGAACGACCAGCCCTTGATCTTCGCGAGCGGCACCCGCTTGACGGTGAAGCGGTGCGCCTGACGGCGCCCGGCGAGCCAGGCGTCGAAGTCCTCGGTCCGCATGCCCGTGCCGGTCCCGACGGCCCGCCGGGAACGCGCGAGCCGTGCGGGCAGCCGGCTGTCGTCCCGCTCCGCCAGCCGCGTCGCGATCACCATCCTGGATCCCTTCGAGACGGGGTCGGGCACCCGACTGGGCAAAGCACGGTGACGCCGGCCGTCAACCGGTGAGCCGGGCCACGGCCGAGTCGATACGTCGGCCCGTCACCGGTCGTCCACCGGCCGGGTGGCCCGTACGCTCACGTAGTTGTTGTCCCTTTCCAGGCCCAGCACCTGCGCGCTCAGGTAGTCGACCCCGTCGGCGTACGTGTACGGCTGCATGAACCGGCCGGCGCGCACGTCCCGATACAGCCGGGCCAGCGGGTGCTCCGCCACGTACGTGGCACCGCCCACCACGGTGAGGCAGTCGTCGACCACGGCGGCGGCCAGTTGGTTGACCATGAGCTTCGCGCACTGGAACGGGGTCATCAGCCGCCGGCCGCGCTCATCCGGATCCATGTCGTGACGTGTGGACAGTTCGTCGGCGTTGACAAGCGCGGCCGACGCGGTGGCCCGCAGCGCGTACAGCCGCGCCTCGATCTCGGCGACCAGGGTGCGCGACGCCGCGGGCGGTGTGGCCGACCGCCGGGCGACCGTGTCCACCGCGAGGTCGCGGGCGGCCTGGGCGACGCCGACGTAGATGCCGAGCATGGCGACGGAGCTGACCGTCTGCCCGGCGAGGACCGCGTCGCTGTGCGCGCCGACGCTGCCCCGCGCCAGCACGTCGCCCGCGGGCACCGGGCAGTTGTCGAACGCCACGTCGAGGGTGCCGGACGCGCGCATGCCCAGGCCGCTCCATCCGTCGACGATGGAGAGTCCCGGGGTGTCCCGGGCCACGATAGGGGCGTGCAGCAGCGTTGTTCCCCCGGCGACCGGCGCCTGGGCGGAGACGACGAAGTGCGTCGCGATCGGCGCCATCGTCACCAGAGTCTTGCGGCCGGACAGCAGCCAACCACCGGCGCCGTCGGGGCTCAGCCGGGTGACCTCTCGCCCGTGGTCCTTCACCGCGCCGCATACCACCGCCTCGCCGCGGGCCATCGCGCGCAGCAGCCGCTCGGCCAGTTCCTGCGTCGGCGGCGGGCCGTACCGCCACTCGTACGTCAGGGTGATCCCCCGGCTGAACTGGGCGTGCAGGGCCAGCGCGGTCGAGGCGTCCGCCTCGGCGACCCGCAGAAGCGCGACCGCCACGTCGTGGAGCCGGCTGACACCCATCCCGCCCAGCTCGGCGGGCACGGTCGCGCCCAGCACGCCGTCACGCGCGAAGCTGCGGAACGTCTCGGCGGGGAACGTGCCGTCCCGGTCGTTCGGCCCCGCCGCGGCCCGTATCCGGGGCAGGTGCCGAGCCAGGACGGTCAGCAACTCCCGACCTGGCGCGGTGATCGCGGTAGCCAGGTCGCCGGGTGGCACCGCCGGCTGCGGCGTGTCCCGTTCCGTCTCCATCAACGCGGCACCGACGTGGGACGGTGACGCGGTGTCCTGTTCCTGCATAGCCCCCTCGATCCCTCAGAGCACCCGGACGTTCGGCACATAGCTGATCCATCGCCCGCCGGAGCGCCGGAATTCCTGCTCGTTCGCCATGATTTCGTCGGCGTGGTTCCACGCGAACAACAGCGCGTAGTCCGGGTACGGATCGCGGAAGGCGCTCGGCGGGCGTACCGGGATGTGCTTGCCGGGCGTCAGCCGGTGCTGCTTGGCGGGCGTACTGTCACACACGTAGGAGACGAGCTCGGGCCCGATGTCGCAGAAGTTGGTGACTGTGGCGCTTTTCGCCGTGGCGCCGTAGGCGACCACGCGGGATCCGTCCTTGCGCAGCCGCCGCAGCAGTTCCACCAGGTCGTCGCGCACGCGCATCACGTCGGCGGCGAAGCCACGCAGGGTCTCCATGCCGGACAGCCCGCGGGCGTCCTCCTCGGCGAGCAGGCCGGCGACGGCGGCGCTGGGCGTGCGCCTCCCGGCCCGGGCGAGCGTGTACCGGATCTCGCCGCCGTGCACCGGCAGCCGTTCCACGTCGACCAACTCGAATCCGTAGTGCTCGGCCATGGCCCGCACCGAGTGCGCGCTGAACAGGAAGAAATGCTCGTCGTAGATCTGGTCGAAGGACGTCTTCGCCACCAGGTCACCGAGGTACGGGTCCTCGAACACGAACACGCCGTCCGGCGCCAGCAGCGCGTCGACGCCCCGGAAGATCGAGTCCGGGTACGGGATGTGACACATGGTGTTCGCAGCGAAGATGACCTGGGCCGGCCCTTCCGCCGCACGGACCTGCGCCGCCGTCGAGTCCTCGAAGAACGCGGTGCGTACCCGGACGCCCGCGGCGCGGGCCACCTCGGCCACCCGCCCGGAGGGTTCGAAGCCCAGATGGCGTACGCCGGCCTGTTGGATCGTGCTCAGCATGACGCCGTCGTTGCAGCCCATCTCGACGATGAACGGGTCCGGCACGGCCAGCTCGGTGGCGAGGAAGCGTCGTGCGACGCTCGCGAAGTGCTCACGCATCACCGTCGACCCGGACGAGTGGTACGGGTAATCCTCGTGGAACATCTTCTCCCGCGGTACCGACTCGGTGAGCTGCACCATCGTGCACGACTCGCATTGCCCGACGGCGAGCCGGAAGAAGAATTCCGCGGCGTCGCTGTCCGGCTCCCGGAACGCGTCGGACAGCGGCTGACGGCCGAGGTCGAGGAACTCATGGACATTCCCGTCGCACACTCTGCAGGTGGCGGTCGCCAGTTCTCCCGGCATGGTGTTCCCTCCGTACCAGATGGGTTGTCTCAGAAACCGGCCAGCACCTCGCGAAGGGCCCGGATCACCGCCTGCTGCCGGTCGAGCGGCAGCGACGGGTACATCGGCAGCGAGAACACCTCGCCGGCCAGTTTCTCGGTGACCGGCAACGAGCCCTTGGCGTATCCGAGGTGCGCGAATCCGGCCATCGTGTGCACCGGCCAGGGGTAGCTGATGTTCAGCGTGATGTCGTACGCGCGCAGCCGCTCGATGATGTCGTCCCGCCTGGGGTGCCGAACCGCGTACAGGTAGTACACGTGCTCATTCCCGGGCGACACCGTCGGCAGCACGAGCCCGCCCGGCTCGGCGAGGTCGCCCAGCGCCTCGGCGTAGCGCCGCGCGACTGCGCGGCGCCCCGCGATGTACGCGTCGAGCCGGCGCAGCTTGCCCCGCAGGATCTCGGCCTGCACCTCGTCGAGGCGGCTGTTGTGCCCGGGGGTCCGCTCCACGTAGTAGCGGTCCTCCATGCCGTAGTAGCGCAGGCGCCGGATGCTCTCGTCGGTGTGCTCGTCGCCGGTGATCACGGCGCCGCCGTCGCCGTATGCGCCGAGAACCTTCGTGGGATAGAACGAGAAGGCGGCGGCGTCGCCCATCGCACCGGCCAGCTGGCCGTGGTGGCGCGCGCCGTGCGCTTGGGCGCAGTCTTCCAGGACGGCCAGGCCGTGCCGGGCGGCCAACCGGCGTAGCGGGGCCATGTCGACGCACTGGCCGTAGAGGTGCACGGGGACCAGCGCCCGGGTACGCGGGCCGATCGCGGCCGCAACCTGGTCGGTGTCCATGAGGAAGTCGTCCTCGCGCACATCCACGAAGACCGGCTTGGCGCCCGTCCCGTCGATGGCCACCACGGTCGGCGCGGCGGTGTTGGCGACCGTGATCACCTCGTCGCCCGGGCCCACGCCGAGCGCCTGCAACCCCAGCTTGATCGCGTTGGTGCCGTTGTCCACGCCGGCGCAGTGGGCGACGCCGTGGTACGCCGCGAACTCCGCCTCGAACCCGGCCACGCTCGGACCCAGGATCAGCTGGCCGGACTCGAACACCTTCGCCACCGCGGCGAGCACCTCCTCGCGTTCGTCGTGGTACTCCGACAGGTAGTCCCAAACCCGGATCGTCACCGTTGCCCTCCCTCGTGGGCGAGCGTTGCGCCGACTGTGCGGCCAACCGCCCTCGCTCCCCATCCCGCGTCGATGCCCCGGGCGACGATCCTGACCGGGTGGATCCGGATCAGCTCGGCGCCGCCGGGGCCGTCGGCAGGCGACAGCGCGTCGGCCTCGGCCCGGATCTCCAGCCCCCGCAACGCGAACGGGGAGCAGGGCGGGATGTCGTCGACGATGAGTGTCACCCGGCCGTTCGCTTGAGTGTCGCGATACTTGCTGCTGCCGGTCGGCTCGCGACCGGTGATGTCGATCGTGCCCAGGCCGGCGTTGTAGGTGAACTTCACCGGGGCGCAATGCGGAAAGCCGGCACCACCGATGGTGGCCGGCCGTCCCAGGGACTGCGACCGCAGGTAGGCGACTTTCCCTGCCGTGAACGGCATTGCGATCCCTTCTACGCGAGCTGTGATGCTGGCGATCCTTGGGGCCGTCGATCGAAATCGATCGACCGGATGAGCATGGCCGTCGGCATCGAGGTACGCGTACCGTTCTGCGACCACCGGTTGGTGTCGTGTGTGTTCAACGTGCCGTGGTCGATGAAGACTTTTCGACGGCCGGCCGAAGATCCTGCCGCAGGCCGCTGTGGACGACCTGTTGCCACGGTCCGTGCCGGAAGTTCGTGCCGCATTCGCCAGGGTGGACCGGAATATGCGCCCTGCATTCCTGATAAACGGCGTATGCCTCGCGCGGAATACGTGGATAAGATGTGCCACGCCTGGATCTTCTCGTCAAAATGCGCCTCTACCCGCGCTCACAACCCGTCGAGACTTGCGAAAAAAATGGACAGTGTCCGTTCGGACTGGTCACACCCATGAAAGCTCACTTCTTTCATACGGCCCGCTAGCGCGATGCTCACCGGACACGGTAGATCCAGACCGCAGGGCCCTGGCATCCCTCACGCTGCTAGTGCTTGCCTGTCTGAAATTGATTTGACGGTGCGGGAGACCGCTTCTCGTGTCTGTTGCTGCCGCGTTGGTTCTTCGTCCGGGGATGGTGCTCGACTTCGGGAGCTGACGAGGTCGTCGTCGGCTCCGGCGGGGCAGGCGCAACGTTCTCCCCCGACCCGCGGCTCGAGGCGAAGATCCGCGACGTCGTCGGCCTGTATCTCGACCCGCCCGCCAACGCCGTCGTCGGGTGCGTCGGCGACCGGCGTCCCGGACTCGTCCACGCGCTCCGCACGTTCATCGACGCCGACAACGAACGCTACGAGTCGTTCGGCTGGTCCCAGACCGCCGATCAGATCCTGACCAGAGCCACCCGGCAAAAGACCTCAGACACGCGACACCGGCCGTCCCAGTCGGCGCGGGTGAACCGCCGAACGCACTGTCAACCTGTGGGATGGCGTGCCTCGCCCCGCGTCGATCACGCTTCCGGCATGGACGGCTTCGAGCTGTACGACCTCGCGCGCAAGCTGATGCAGATCGGCGAGGACGCCATCCCGGACCCCACCGGCCTGCAGCGGCTATCCCCCGGCGTGCGCCACGTCATGACCGACGTGTTCGAACACCCGGACACCTCGATCGCCGAGATCGCCAAGCGCACCGGCTTCCCGGCATGCCACGTGGAGTCGTCCGTCACCACCCTGAGCAACCTCGACGCCGTGACCACCGCCGCCGACCGAACGCCCCCGAACGGACCGTGGTCCGGCCGATCCTCCAGCACAACGCCGCCGCGCGCATCGACGAGCGGCTCGTCGCAGCGGCCGGGATCCAGGACCCCCACCAGGCCAGGGAACTGGTCGGGACGCTGGAGAAACTGGCACGCCGGCTGGCCGGGACACTATCGCCGGAACTCTTCGACTGGTACACCGCAGAGACGCCGCCCTGGGACACCAGCCGCCCGCAACCGGCCATGCGCCACCTCGCCGGGGCAGGCGCCCTCCGCGGCCGGGTCCTCGGATTCGGCTGCGGCACCGGCACCGGCGAGCACCCGACAACGGACCACGACGATTGAGCCAGGACGAAATTCCGGGCCACCTCCGCCACCGGGTGGCGGGTCGACTCGATCGAACCCGCAACGCCGGAGGACGACAAATATGCCGACGGGTACCCGCCCGGCTCGTCACGATCACCCGCACCTGAGCCCCGCAGGCCGAGACAATGAGCGCCTTCACCCCTTCGACTACTCCTTCTCCCACTTCCACGCCCCCGGCTCCGAAAAGAACGACGCCGTGTCATATCTGCGGGAGCGGTGATTTCCGGCTGACGGGAGTCCCCCGGCCAGGTGCTGTCAGACCGAGGGATAGGGATCCCTCCACATCCGACCTAGCATCGGCAGCACGTCCTGAACATCGAATGCGACAGGAAGGGTGGAGAGTTCGTGGCTGAAGACGACACGATCACCATTCGGGTTGACGACCGGATCGAGCAGGCACTTGCCGCCCTGACCCGCGGTGGCGCGTCCGCCACGACGGCGATCGAACGGGCGATCCTGGAAGCAGCCAGGCGCGCCGCCCCCGCCGCACCCACCGAGGCCATGCCGAGCAGCATCGACTCGCGGACGTTGAGTGTGCGGCGGAATCTGACTCCTGAACAGCTGCTGGAGTTCGCCGAACGCGGCTTCATCGTGATCCCGGACGTCGTGCCTCCGGACATCCTGGCCGCGGCCAACGCGGCGGTGGACAAGCAGCTGCGCGCGCATTCGCCCGAGGAAGGGCACGCCGGACCGCACTTCATGTTCCCGAAGTGGGAGGAGGAGCCGGACCTCGCGGCGCTTCTGCGTGACACCCAGGCCTTCGAGCTCGCCGAGGAACTCACCGGCGACGGCGCCATGGAATATCCGTGGCAGACGCAGATCGCGATGACCTTCCCGCCCTACGTCGACGACCGGGGAATGCCGCACATCGACGGCGGCATGCGCCGGAAGGCCGATGAGCCCCCGCGGACCTTCACCATGCTCGCCGGCTTCTTCCTCACCGACCAGGACGGCGACGATACCGGGAACCTCTACGTCTGGCCGGGAACGCACCGCACCCACGCACGGTACTTCCGTGAGCACGGGCCCGACGCCTTCACCTCCTACCCGGACATCAAGCTGCCCGAACGGGAGCAGGTGCGCGCCCGTGCGGGAGACATGCTGCTGAAGCACTACATGGTCGGCCACAACGTCGGCAGCAACACGTCCGACTCCGTCCGGCGCACGGTCTACTTCCGGCTCAAGGTCCGCGGGCACGACGCGACGTGGCGTCAGATCCTCCAGAACCCCTGGCACGACTTCACTCCGCTGCGACCGCTGGTGTCCTCGTTCGACGACAACGACAAATAGCGGTCCACGGTCGGATTCGACAGCCGGCAGCCTTTCCGGCCTGCCGGCTGTCGGCGTGAGGGATGCCCGGAGAGAGACAGACGATGTACGACATCGACACGTACCTGCGGCGGTTGGGGTACGACTCCGCCACCAGCCAGCCGGCCGCGGATCTGGCGACCCTCGTCGCACTGCACAAGCGGCACATGGAGAGCATCCCGTTCAACAGTGCGGGCTCGCTGGCCGTGCCGGCGTCGAGCGGACGGCTGGTCGATCTGGTCGACTTCGACGAGGACGCGACGTTCGACTCGGTGGTCGCGGCGGGCCACGGCGGCGGCTGCGTCCAGATGACCCGGCTGTTCCTGCGGCTGCTGCGCGACCTCGGGTTCGATGCCGACCTGATCGCCGGCACGACGGCGGAGGGCCGCCGGTCCTACGGCGTCGAGGTCGAGCACATGCTCATCCTGGCCCGCGTGGACGGCGGGTCCTGGCTGGTCGACATCGGGTACGCCGGACCGTCGTTCGTCGAGCCCCTGCGCCTCGACGCCGCCGGCGACCAGCGGCAGTACGGCTGCCGGTACCGGCTCACCCATGGCGGAGACGGTGTGTCGCTGCAGCGCCGCCCCCGGCTCGGCCAGTGGAGCACGGTCTACGTGTTCACCGCGACGGTCCGCGACCGGTCGGACTGGGCGCCGGCGGAAGAGGCGATCAACGCCGCGCTCGCGACCGGCGGCGACGGGGCCGAGCTCTACAGCCGAGCGGTCTCCGACGGCCAGGTGGTGTTGAAGGGCCGTCGTTATCTGACCGTCCGGGCCGGCATCGAGAAGACCCGCACCGTCACCGACGACGGTGACTGGCATGCGCACCGCAGCGCGATCCTGGCCGGCGACGTCGGCTGACCCCGACAACGAGGAGGAAGGCATGCGCCGACGAATTGCCCGGTCGGAACGGATGTACGTCAGCGAGATCAGGACGCAGGCGCTACAGATCTGCGTGGTGCGCGGCGGCGTCGACGCGCAGCTCCTGGACGCGGCGTTCACCGCTGTCCTCGCGGAGGCGCCGGGTCTGCGCAGCCGTCTGGAGAAGGACGGCGACGACTACTACCTCCGCCTGCTCGAGCCGGGCGAGCTGCCGCGCCTGCACGTCCGGCGCAACGAGCCCGGTGCGCAGCTTCAGGAGTACAACAAGCCGTTGTACCTCGGTGGCCCGCTCGCGCGTGCCGTCCTGCTGACCGGCGCCGACGAGGACGTCGTGATGTTCGGCGTCGACCATGCGATCTGCGACGGCCGCAGCGCGACCGCGTTCTGCCGCCGGATCTGGCAGCGCTACATCGACATCCAATCCGGCAGCTACTCGGCGCTGGAGCCGCAGCCGCAGGAGTGGCCGGCGCCGCTCGACGACTGGCTGCCCTCGCGCAGCGAGGCCGAGCTGGACGCCTACGTCCAGGAGCGGCTCAAGCGGGCCGAGGGCGCGCCGGTGGCGTCTCTGCCGTTCCGGGCGGCCGGGTCCGCCCCGGCGGTGCCGGCGGAGAGTCTGATGACCTCGCGCCGGCTCCGGCTGACCGAATCGGAGACCACCGGTCTGCTGGCCTTCGCCAAGGACGCCGGGGTGTCGGTGAACGGGCTGGTCGCCGCGGCATTGCTGGCGGCCGTACGCGCCGGCCTGCCCGCGGAGCTGGACGGTCATCGGCTGTCCAGTTTCTGCACGGTCGACCTGCGTGACCAGTTTGCGCCGGGCCTCAGCCACGAGGCGATGGTGCCGATGGTCTCCTGGTACCGCGATCTGCTCGAGGTGCCCGCCGGCGTTGATCTGGTCAAGCTCGGCCACCGTTTCACCACCGAGTTGCGCGCCGGCATCGAGCGGGGTGACGCGGCGCTGGAGATGCAGGCACTGGACCGGCTGCTCCCCCACCCTCAGCTCTGGCCGACCAGCCTGGTGCTCACCAACGTCGGACGGATCGACGGGCCGCCATCCCCGAAGGGACTGGAGATCGTCGACATGACCAAGTTTCCGCTGTCCAGCCGGTGGGACCCAGCGCGCGGTGCGGGCCCGTTGCTCGCGTCGCCGGCGACGATCTACGGCCGGTTCAGCATCGAAATGCCGTACAGCACGCAGTGCTTCACGACCGAACAGATGGACTCGATCCACGACCACATCCGCGACTCGCTGCTGGCGTGCGCCGACCGGGCGCCGCGTTCGCGGCGATGAAGCATGCGGGCGGCCGGATGGCGTCCGGCCGCCCGCGAACAGGTCGAGATCAAAAGCGAACGGGCAGGCGCAGCACGCCCAGCACCGGGGTCTTCAGACGCACCGGAACCTGCTCCAGCGGCACGTCCAAGGCGAGTCCGGGCAGGCCGAGCACCAGCGAGGTCAGCGCCTCGGCCAGGACGAGCCGGGCCAGCCGCTGCCCGACGCAGGCGTGCACGCCGTACCCGAAGGCCAGGTGAGCGGACGCGTCCTGGCCCAGGTCGAACCGGTCGGGACAACCGAACTTGGCCGGATCACGGTTGGCCGCCGGCAAGGCGACCGTCACCGTCTCCCCCTCGCGGATCAGCTCCCCGCCGAGCTTCACATCGGACAGCGCGGTCCGGAAGATCTGGAACTGGTTGACCGACGTGTACCGCAGTAGCTCCTCGACCATTCCCTCGATGCCGCTCGCGCCGCCGACCCGGGCGGCCGAACGCAGCGTGTCGAGTTGGTCGCCATGATGCAGCAGCGCCAGCAGCGACGAGGCGAGCGCGCCCTCGCAGCTGGCGAGGCCCGCCGCGAAGACGATCAGCAGCATGTTGGTGATCTCGCGGTCGGTCAGCCCGGGCTCGGCGGCCAGCCGCCCGATGACGTTCGCGCCCGGCTCGACCCGTGCCTTGCCCACGAGGTCGAGAAGGTGGTGGTACGCCCGTGTCCCGGCCTCCCGTTCCGCCTCGAGGCTGACCCCGTCATCGGTGGCGCTGTCGCTCAGGGCGGACAGGACCGGGCTGCCGGCGAACGGGACCCCCAGCACCTCACACAACACCCGAAGCGAGAGCGGCCGGACGTAGGTCGGCAGGAGGTCGACCGGCGAGCCGTGCTCCCGCACCTGTGCGAGCTGCGCGGTGGCCAGCTCGGCCACCCGCGGGGCGTACGCGCTCGTGGCGCGGGCACTGAACTCGCTGCTGAGCAGGTTCCGGTAGCGGGTGTGCTCCGGTGGATCCATGTGGATGAACCCGCCCGGCACGATGGGCACGGACGGGAAGATCTCGCCCTTCTTCGTCACGGGGGCGTGGGTGGTGTGGAACCGGTGACTGAACGCCTGGTTGCTGAGCACCTCACGGGCGAGGTCGTGGCTGGTGGCCAGCCAGCCGATGTGACCGTCGGGATACACCATCCGGGTCAGTGGCCGCGTCCGGACCAGCTCACCGAGCACCGCTGGCGGATCGAACGGTTCGGTGCGATCCCAGTGCTGGAGGTACGAGATCGGTTCCGAGATTCCCTCAGTCATGCGGTGACATCCTCTGTTCTGGACCGGGTTTCACCGGGTCGCGTCGGATCCCTGGTTTGCGGCCTGCACCCGTAGCGCTTGCCGGTCCACCTTTCCCGCGGGGCTCAGCGGCAGGGCGGCCAGGAGCAACAGACGTTCCGGGAACTTCCGTGGCTCCATCCCGGCCGTGGCGAGGTGGGCGGTGACCTCGGCCAGACTCAGGTCGGCCGAGGTGGCGACGCAGGCGCAGACGCGTTCGCCGTACAGCGGGTCCGGCACCGCCACGCAGGCGACGTCGCGGATCGCGGGATGCGTGATCAGCACCGACTCGACCTCCGCCGGGCTGATGTTGAGGCCGCCGCGGATGACCACGTCCTTGCGGCGTCCGACGATCCGGAGGCGGCCCTGGTCGTCGATCGACCCGAGGTCTCCGGTACGGGTCCACCCGTCCGGGGTGCGCAGCGTGCGGTCCAGCTCGGGGGAATTGATGTAGCACATCGGCGACATCGGGCCGCGCGCGACGACCTCGCCGGTCGCTCCGGCCGGCGGCTCGAGCCCGTCCGGGCCGACGATGCGAATGTCCGCGACGGCGGGGTCGGGACGGCCGACCGTACCGTCGTAACGGCCGAGACCGCTGTTGCACGAGACCCCGTCGGCCGAGCCGTACAGCGAGACGACCGTGCAGCCCAGGAGCTCCTCGGCGCGCCGCGCGGTGTCCGGGTCGAGCGCGGACCCACCGAGTACGGCGGCTTGCAGAGGGCTGAGGTCGGTGTCCTGGATCTCCGGGCAGTCCAGCAGCATGCGCAGCATCGTCGGCACGCCCAGCAGGTGGGTGGGCCGGGTGTCGGCGATGGTCCGCAGCGTCGCGGCAGCGTCGAAGGTCGGCCTCAGCACGAGGGTCCCGCCCAGGGTCGCGAGGGTGACCGGCGTCCCGCTGGAGCCGAAGGCCGACGCCAACGGGACGAGGAACAAGTTGCGCATCGTGGCCGGAGACCCTCGGTGCAGGCCGGCCATCATGGCACCCCGCCCACCGGTCAGCGCGTTGTGCGAGTACAGGACCATCTTCGGTTCCGCCTCGGACCCGGAGGTGACCAGGATCCGCGCCGGCCCGTCGGGGTCGAATTCCCGCGGCACGAACTCGTCCGCGGTGGCGGCGAACAGGGACTCGATCGGCACGCAGCCCGGCGTCTCGGCGGCGCCGTCCCCGGCGACGATGACGGCACGCAGCATCGGCAGGGCGTCGGCGTGTTTCCGGATGCGCTCGGCGCAGGGATAGCCGTGATGATCGGCGACGGTGATCACCGCGACCGCCTCGGAGCGGCGCAACAGGCTCACCGCGTCGCGGTCGCCCCGGCCGAGCGGAAACGGCAGCACGATGGCGCCCACCGCCGCGACGGCGAGGTCGACGGCACACGCGAGACGGGCGTTGGGCAACTGGACCGCCACGACGTCGCCGGGGCCGATGCCGAGCTGTGCCAGCCCCGAGGCCAGGCGTCGGGCTGTCCGGTCCAGTTCGCCGTAGCTGACCGTCCCCTCGGCGTCCAGCACGGCCGGCGCCTGAGGCGTGCGCTGGACGTGGCCACGGAACAGGGAGTACAAGTCCTGGCCCGGGTAGTGGCCCGCGGCGGCCCAGGCCCGGCGCTGGTCGGCGGACACGTGGTCGGTGTACCGGGTAGAGGTGCGGTTCACGAGACCCTCCCCTTCTGTGCCTGACGGAGATCCATCCGGTCCCCTAGACCGGGGAGACGGGGCGGGTCAGGGCCGCGCGGGCAGCGGCCTGCAGCTGGACCCGATCGGTTTTGCCCCAGCCGGTCTTCGAGAGTCCCCGGCGAATCTCGATCAAGCTGGGGACGTGGTCGTCGGACAGGGCCTCGGCGACATGACGACGCAACTCCTGAAGGTCCACGACGACGCCGGGCTCCGGCACGACGGCGGCGTAGATGTGCTCCACCCGATTGGCGTCTTCGACCCCACACACCGCGGCCTGGGACACGCCCCGGGCCCGGATGAGCACCGTCTCCACCGCCTCGGGGTAGATGCGGAGACCCTTGACCTTCATCACGTCCGCGCTCCGGCCACCCACGTGCAGGTAACCGTCGGCGTCGAGGTGCCCGAGGTCGCCGGTACGCACCCAGCCATCACGGACGAGCGCCGCAGTCAGCTTCGGCTCATGCCAGTAGCCGGCTATCGGCCAGCGCGGCTTCGCGCAGACCTCGCCGACCTCGCCGACGGGCAGCGCCGCGCCGGTCTCCGGATCCCGGATGCTCAGCCCCTCGGGATTCACCGGCCGACCGACCGACCCACAGGCGTCCAGGTCGCCGAGATCGTCGGGGGTGAGCCTGGTGAGCACCCCGGTCTCGGTCGTGCCGTACACCTGGATCAGCACCGGACCGAGAGTCTCCCGGGCCGCACGCAGCCGCTGCGGCGCCGCCGGACTTCCCGTGTGGAACAGCTCGGTCAGGCTGGACAGATCGGTGGCCGCCCGGTCCGGGTGCTCGGCAAGGGCGTACACCTGAGGAGTGCCGACCGCGAGCCGGCTGATCCGGTACTGGGCGATCGCACGCAGCACGGCCCCCGCGTCGAAGCCGTTGTGCAGCACGACCATGCCACCGCTGACGAGCGTGTCGTCCGCGGCGAACACGTCGGAATGGATGAGCGGTGTGGTGATCAGGAGATTTGTCCGGCCGCTGCGGTCGGCGGCGCTCGCGCCGGCCACGGGTGGCGGGCCCAGTGCCGCCGAGACCATGGCGTTCCTGACCCCGAAGGTCCAACAGACGCCGTTCCGGCCGCTCGACAGCCTGATCTGGGTGATCACCGCGATGTCGCCGTCGACGATGTCCGCACACGGATCCACACCGTCACCGGAACCCGAGGTCAAGTCCACGGTGTCCGGCTGCCCGGCGCCCAGCACCCCGAGAATCAGCCGACCGGCCGCGTTCACCACCAGGTCCCGCGCCCGTTCCGCGTTGGCCGGATCGACCGCCAGCATCCGCACACCGACATCCGCGCCGAGGGCGCGCCGCAACTCCAACCGCAACTCGTCGTCGGGCCCGCCCGGGTTCACCCACCGCATATGCGCGGCGGTTGCCCCCACCAGGTTGGCCGCCCACTGCAGAATCAGCGTGGCGGCCGTGTTCGGCTCGGTCAGAATGCAGACGACGTCGCCGCGGGTGATGCCGTGACGGCCCATCACTGCTGCGGCCCGGCGGGTGGCATCGGCCAGTTCCCCCGCAGTGAGGAGGACACCATCACTGACCAACGCAACGCGATCCGGCTCGGCATCGAAACGGGTCAGCAACTGCTGAACATAATGCACATGCGTCGTACTCATCACCCGGTTTTGCCTTCCTGTCCGGGAAAAATGCGATGACCGGTGGCCGAGCGAGATAAATCGCAGACTAACCGGCGAGTGCAGCGGTAACCATCCCTCACATTGACTGCACGTGGTCACCGCGAATGAGGCGGCCCGACGTTTCCTGGGAAGGCCGAATCGCCCCTAGACCCGGGAGCCGGGCCGGGTCAGTGCCGCGCGGGCATCGGTCCGCAGTTGGACCCGATCGGGTTTGCCCGGGCCGGTCACCGGCAGTTCCTGGCGGATTTCGATCAAGCTGGGGACGTGGTTGTCGGACAGGGCCTCGGCGACATGACGGCGCAACTCCTGAAGGTCCAGGTCCGCACCGGGCTTCGGCACGACAGCGGCGTAAATCCGCTCCACGCGGTCGGGGTCCTCCACGCCACACACCGCGACCTGGGAAACGCCGGGCGCCTGGCTGAGCACCCTCTCGACGGCCTCGGGGTGGATGCGGAGACCCTTGACCTTCATCATGTCCGCGATCCGGCCGCTCAGGTGCAGGTAACCGTCGGCGTCGAGGTGCCCGAGGTCGCCGGTGCGCGCCCAGCCGTCCCGGACGAGCGCCGCGGTCAGCTTCGGCTCGTGCCAGTAGCCGGCTATCGGCCAGCGCGGAATCGCGCAGACCTCGCCGACCTCGCCGGCGGGCAGCGCCGCGCCGGTCGCCGGGTCCCGGATGCTCAGCGCTTCGGGGGACAACGGCCGGCCGACGGTGCCGCACGCGCGCAGGTCGCCGTGATCGTCCGGGAAGAGCATGGTGAGCACGCCGGTCTCGGTCGTGCCGTACACCTGGATCAGCACCGGACCGAAGATCTCCCGGGCCTCGCGCAGCCGGAGCGGCGCCCCGTGGCTGCCGGTGTAGATCAGCTCGGTCAAGCTGGACAGGTCGGTGCCCGCCCGGTCCGGATGCTCGGCGAGCGCGTACACCTGCGGAGTGCCGAGAATGAGCCGGCCGATGCGGTACTCGGCGACCGCGCGCAGCACGGCCCCCGCGTCGAAGCCGTTGTGCAGCACGACCATGCCACCGGTGACGAGCGTGTCGTCCGCGCCGAATCCGCTGGAATGGGTGAGCGGTGCGGTGATCAGGAGGTTCGTCCGGACGCTGCGGCCGACGGCCGACGTGGCCATCTCGTTCTTGACCCCGAAGGTCCAGCAGACACCCTTCGGCAGGCCGCTCGACCCACTGGTCTGCGTGATCAACGCGAGGTCACCGTCCACGATGTCCGCACGCGGACCCACACCGTCTCCGGAACCGGCGGTAAGGTCCACAATGTCCGGCTGCCCGGCGCCCAGCACGGCGAGAACCGGCCGATCGGCCGCGTTCACCACCAGATCCCGGGCCCGTTCCTCGTTGGCCGGATCGACCGCCAGCATCCGTGCGCCGAGATCCGCGACGACCGCGCGCTGCAACTCCACCCGCAACTCGTCATCGGGCACCACCGCGTTCATCCCGCGCACGTGCGCGGCGGTCGCCCCCACCACGTTCGCCGCCCACCGCAGGATCAGCGTGGCGGCGGTGTTCGGCTCGGTCAGAATGCAGACGACGTCGCCGCGGGTGATGCCGTGGTGGCCCATCACGGCCGCAGCCCGCCGGGTGGCATCGGCCAGTTCCCCTGCGGTGAGGAGGACACCCCTGCTGACCAACGCAACGCGATCCGGCTCGGCATCGAAACGGGTCAGCAACTGCTGAACATAATGCACATGCGTCGTACTCATCACCCGGTTTCGCCTTCCTGTCCGGGGAAAAATGCGATGATCAGTGGCCGAGCGAGATAAATCGCAGACTAACCGGCGAGTGCCGCCGCAACCATCCCTCACACTGACTGCACGTGGTCACCGCGAATGGGGCGGCCGGACATTTCCCGGAAGGTGGAGTCGCATCAGGCCGCAGGGCGCAGCCAACGGTCGACGCGGGTACGCAGGGCGGCCGGAAAGACGTCTTTGCGCAGCAGGGCGTGCACGCCCTTGGGCGGCAGGGGGACATCCACGTGGTGGATCTCGCTCTGGTCCGCGTACTGGGTGATCCGGAAGCTCGCCGCCATGCTGCACAGTGCGTGGGCCTCGGCGCGGGTGACGCCGGATGCCGCGCTGAACCAGCTGATCATTGCGCGCAGGCAGTCGACCAGCGCGGCCTCCAGGCTGTCGGCCAGTCCGATGCCGACCCAGTGCGTGTCGGTCTCGGCCAGGGGCCGGGTCAAGCCGACGTTCTTGTGGAGGTCGTACCGCATCCTCAGACGCTCGGCCGTCGACTTCAGGCCGGTCTGGTCGACCAGCCCGTCGCCCTGCAAGGCGTGCACGTCACCGACCCAGATCCGGGCCCCCGGCTTGGCCACGGGAAGAAACAGCGACGAACCCACGGTGAGCTCGGGAAGTGCCAGGTTGCCGCCGTGTGCGCCGCCGACCAGCGCGCTCACCTGCCCCTCGCCTGGCGGTTCGACCGCGATGATGCCGGCGAACGGGTCGAGCGGCAGCGAGATCCCGTGGACGTAGTCGGCTCGGGTCCGGGTCTGGTCGAACCGGAAGTCGTGGAAGTACGGCTCGTCGAAGTCGTACGGCAACGCGCCGGCCCGGGTCGGGAAGGCGTTCCCGCCCCAGTCGCTCAGCCGCAACTCCGTCAGCCGGCACTCGACGACGTCGCCCGGCTCGGCACCGGTCACCTCGACCGGGCCGATGATCTGGAACGGGCAGCCCGGGTACTCCTTGCGCAGCCGCGCACGGTCGGCCGACGACATGCCGTACCGCAGCTGGTTCTGCCAGTTCGACCAGGTGTCCGGATAGAGAACCTCGTCGCCGGGTTCGATCTTGGCGGCCGGCGCAGCGCCGGAATCGAGGATTCCCGGCCGGACCGTGGCCAGTGTGGACTGAACCGTATGCATCGTCACGGCTGCTACGCTAGGCAGCCGAAGATAGGCCAGGCAAGGAAGTCCGGGCGTCGCCGGAAATACTGTCAACCTGACTGATGAGGCGCACCGCAGACTTCCGGCCAGGGCGCATAGAGTGCGACAACAGAATCATCAGATTGTCGCGGCCATAAATGCGAATGTAGTCCGACCACGGCGGTAAGGGACTCTGCGGACGGCGACGAACTCGGCTTCGATCCAGTTCAGCCAGGACGCATACGTCGGCACAAACACCAGATCGACCTGGTTGGCGGTGCACCAGGCACGGACCTCGGAATGCGGCCAGCACGGCGCCGCCGACGAGGTCCCAGCGACGCGACACCGTGAACTGGCTGACGTAGCTGCTCCTCGAAGGGTGCGGATCCCCTGGGAGGATCCGCACCGCTCCCGTCCCGGCATGTTCTGCCGGCTGCTACATCCGGTACCGGTAGGTGATCCGGCCGCGGGTCAGGTCATAGGGGCTCAGCTCCACCAGCACCCTGTCCTCCAGCATGATCTTGATGAAGTTCTTGCGGAGCTTCCCGCTGATGTGCACAAGCACCTTGTGCCCGTTGTCGAGCTGCACCCTGAAACGGGCGTCTTTCAGGCACTCAACGACGATGCCGTTGACTTCGATGCCTCGGTTCACTTTTGCCATATCAACTCCAGGCTGTTGCTCGCGCGGCGGGCGCCGACGCCTTCCAACAGCAAAATCGTTGCAATGTCGGTTTCGTCGACGTCGGCCGACGCAATATCGAACCCGCGAGCGTGCAGAGCGCCCAGCGCGTGGACCAGCAGCGCCCGGCCGATGCCACGGCGCCGCTGGTCGGCGCGGACCTCGATGGAGACGATCCGCGCTATCCGCGGCGTCCCGTCCTCCCGCGTCAGCGGCAGGATCCGGACCGCACCAACCTCGACGCCCTCGACTTCGGCCTGGAACACACCCTCGCTGCCAGTGAAAGTCACCCCGGTCGGGGGCCGCGCGGTGGTCTGCGCTCCGCCGACCACCAGGTACTGCCGCTCACGTCGCTGGTCGGCGAAGCCGGCCCGCCGCCAGTTCGAGGTCGTATCCGGGTCTTCGGCGTCGACCATCGTGTACAGCGGCGCTGGCAGTTCCGCCAGCATGGCGGTGGCCAGCCGGTTGAAGACCGCGTCGTGCCACGCGTCGATGCTGATGAACATTCGCCCGTCGGGCCTGCGCATAGTGTCGCCGCAGCCGACCACCACGTCGTCTTCGATGGCGTGCCACTGATCTGCCGCGACCCTCGTGATCACGGGGTCTGGGATGGGATGCGTAGTGACGTAAATAGCTGTCGCCTTTCAGGAGTGCCTTTGGGGCGCTCCTGCGACGTCTCCGTCAATCGCCTGCCGTGACCGGTAGGGGGAGCACCCACATCATCGAACCAGCATTCACGGGTCTCACCTCCTCAAGGGTCTGTCACGGCCGAGGCAGAACGTTACCAGACCAGGCGTCGTCGCGCGTAACCGCCTGGGTGTAGAGCCCCTCAGGGAAGCCACACCCTTCACGAAAGGGCTTTTGAATAGCGCTCCGGGCCCTTCGTAAGGAGTCGTTCATCAGCCGAGCGACCTCAGCCGGGTGCGGCACGACTGCCACGCACACGTGCCGACCCGCTCGCCCTGCACCCCGCCACAGTTCAACTGAAGGCGCTGCCCACCGCGCGGTGCGAGCCGGCGCCGGCGCGCATGCCACGGCTCCGCTCCAGGCCTTCTTCACCTCCTGACGGCCGCAGCGCTGGCAGGACGTGGACGGTGAGGTGACAGCCGGAACTGTCGCCTCACCGCCCATGGCTTCTCCGGTGAGGCGTTTACCAGGCTGAGGGATGCCCGGTCAGCACGGCCGCTTCTAGCCTCCGAATGCGGGCCGACGGTTTCGCCCATCCGGCGCCCGACCGGGTCCGCTCTACGAGAGGACGTGTGATCCGTGCGCGCCGAACTGATCAGAGCCCTCCCCCAGGTGTTGCGGGAGCACGCGGACAGCTTCGGCGAGAAGGTGGCCTTCCAGGACGACAAGCGGGCGGTCACGTACGGCGATCTGGAGGCGCGGACCCGCCGGCTGGCCGGACATCTGGTGGGCCTCGGTGTGCGACGTGGCGACCGGGTGATGATCTGCCTACGCAACAGCGTGGAGACGCTCGAGAGCTACCTCGCCACCCTTCGTGCGGGCGCGGTCGGAGTACCGGTCAACCCCGCGTCCACCGACTCCGAACTGGACTATTTCCTGGCCGACAGCGCGGCGGCCGTCGTCATCACCGACCCCGTGCACGTGGCTGGCTTCCTGCGTTCGCCGGCCCTGGCCCCCGACGCGCTCCTGTTGGTGACCGGCGACGCACCCGCGCACACGTCGGTCCACGCCTACCAGAAGCTCGCCGCGAGCGAACCGGCGGTAGCCGCCCCAGACGACCTGGGCCTGGGTGAGACGGCGTGGATCTTCTACACCTCCGGTACCACCAAAGAGCCGAAGGGGGTGCTCTCCAGCCAGCGCAACTGCTTGTACTCGGTCGCGGCGAGCTACGTTCCGATCCCGGGGCTGTCGGCGGACGATCGCGTGCTGTGGCCGCTGCCTTTGTTCCACAGCCTCTCCCATATCGCGTGCGTGCTGGCGGTGACCGTGGTCGGCGCGACCGCCCGGATCATGGACAGCCCGTCCGGGGACGAGTTCCTGGAAGCCGCCCGGGAAACCCGGGCCACCTTTGTGGCGGGTGTGCCGGCCACCTATCACTACATTCTTGAGGCGCGGCGGCAGCGCCGGATCGCCCTGCCGGAGCTACGGATCGGGCTGGTCGGGGGCGCGGTCGCCGGTCCCGAGCTATGCCGGTCGTTCCGCGAGGAATTCGGGGTGCCGCTGGTCGACGCGTACGGCAGCACCGAGACGTGCGGCGCGATCACCATGAACCCGCCGGGAGGCGTCCGCGTCGACGGGTCGTGCGGGCTTCCGGTGCCCGGTGTGGACGTCCGGATCGTCGACCCGGAGACCGGCCACGACGTGCCGGTCGGCGTCGAGGGTGAGGTATGGGTGCGCGGGCCGAACGTGACGTCCGGCTACCACAACAAACCGGAGGCGACCGCAGCGGCGTTCCGGGACGGCTGGTATCGCACGGGTGACCTCGCCCGCCGGGACACCGCCGGCTATTTCACCATCTGCGGCCGGATCAGCGATCTGATCATCAGGGGCGGCGAGAACGTCCACCCGGAGGAGATCGAGGCGGTCCTTCGCGCCGCTCCGGGAATTGCCGACGTCGGCGTGGCCGGCCGGCCGCACGAGGTGCTGGGCGAGGTGCCCGTCGCCTACGTGGTCACGGATCCGTCGGGCGTCGAAATGAGTGCCGTGATCGAACGGTGCCGCCGGGAGCTGTCCACGTTCAAGGTTCCCGAAGAGGTCTATGAGGTGGTCAGCGTTCCGCGGACCGCGTCGGGCAAGATCCAGCGCCGCCGGCTGGCCGATCAGCCCGCCGTGCTGCGGTACACGGCAAGCGGGTTGCACGACGGAGTCCTGCGCCTGGAATGGGTGCCCGCGCCGTCGCCCGGCACCGCCAGCCCTGCGCCGACGACCTGGGCGTTCGTGGGCTCGGCCGCGGCAGGCCTCACTGCGGAGGGATCGTCCTCCTGTTACGCCGATCTGGCCACGGCCGACGCGGCCGAGATGACCGTGCTGCTCGCGCCCGAGACGTCGGACACCTGGGCGGAGCGATGCGCCGAGACCCGGCAGCTGGTCGAAGAGGTGGCGGCGTGGGCCGCTCGGGTCGGATCGGGCCAGCTGGTCCTCCTGACCCGACAGGCGGTGTCGGTGTCGGCCGAGGACGAGCCGGCCGATCCGGCTCAGGCCATGTTGGCGGCCGCGACGGGCCGGGTCCTGGGGAGCCGAGCAATCCTGGTCGACCTGGACGACGAATCGCCGATCGACGCCGTGCCGTACGCGATCCTGCGTGACGAACCGCGCTGGGTGCTGCGGTCCGGCGCGCTCCTGGTGGCCCGGCTGACCCGCCAGGCGGTCCCGGACCGCGCGATGCGAGATTCGTGGTCAGGCGCCGACGGTGTCGTAGTGCTGACGGGCGCGGACACCGTACGCGGCGCCGCGGTGGCACGCCACCTGGCCTCCGTCCACCCGAACGAGCGACTGCTGCTGATCGCCAGCGGAGACGCCGCCGCTACCGAGTGGGAGTCCACGATCGCACCGGGCCCCGCCGCCGCGGTGATCCTCGCCGACGGCGACTCGGAGCTGGCCCGGAAGCTGAGCACCGCCGCGGACTCCGATCGGACCTCGTTCATCGCGATCACCGACCCGTACGAGGTCACCAGGACGGCGGACCCCGGCCGGGCGGTGTCGGTGGCCATGGTGGACGCCGTCGTCCACGACCGCCGCCGGCGCGGGCTGGCCGGCGCGGTGCTGACCTGGTGCGAACCGGCCGGGGACACTCCGGGTTCGCCATCGGTGCGGGACGGGCTGTTCGCGGTCGACACGCTCCTCACCACCTCGGATCCGGCGCCGCTGTTCGCCCTGCGTCCGCGCCGGCCGGAGTCGGGGGCGGGCGTGCCCGCCCTGCTGCGTGACATCTTCCCGGAGCCGCTCGTCCATGACGGACTCGACGACACGACGACCGCCCTCCGGGCAGAACTGAGCCGCCTGGACCGGCACGCGCAACGCGCGCTGCTTCAGGCCCTGGTCCGCGACGAGACGGCGGCGACGCTCAACCGGCCCGGCACCGCCGGCGTCCCGGCCGACCAGACCTTCCGGGATCTCGGATGCACCTCGGCCGCGATCGTCGAACTGCGTACGCGACTGATGGCCAGGACCGGTCTGAAGCTGCCGACCGGAGCGGCGTTCGACCATCCGACGCCGCGTGCGCTGGCCGCGTTCCTGCACACCGCACTGGTCGACGACCCGGCCACCGCCGCCGGCACCGCCACCGACACCGACACGGCCACCGACACCGCCGCCGGCACGGCGTCCGGGACTGACGAACCGATCGCGATCATCGGGATGGCCTGCCGACTGCCGGGTGGAATCAACGGACCCGACGACGTGTGGGATCTGGTCAGCGAGGGTCGGGGGGCGTCCGGTCCCTTCCCGGCCGACCGTGGCTGGGACCTCGAGCGGCTGTTCGACGCCGACCCGGGCCGCGCCCGGACCTCGTATGTCGACCGCGGCGGGTTCCTCGACGGCGCGGCGGAGTTCGACGCCGACTTCTTCGGCATCTCCCCGCGCGAGGCGATCGCCATGGACCCGCAGCAGCGGGTGCTGCTGGAGACCTCGTGGGAGGCGCTGGAGCATGCGGGCATCGACGTCTCGTCGTTGCGGGGCACCGACGCCGGGGTCTTCGCCGGCCTGATGGAACAGGGCTACGGCACCAGCGGTCCGGTGCCCGAAGAGCTCGAAGCCTTCCAGACGACCGGAACCTCGGGCAGCGTCGCGTCGGGCCGGATCTCCTACCTGCTCGGCTTGCAGGGACCGGCAATCACCGTGGACACGGCCTGCTCGTCGTCGCTGGTCGCGCTGCACCTGGCTGCCCACGCGCTGCGCCGGGGCGAGTGCTCGCTGGCCTTGGCGGGTGGGGCCACGGTGATGGCCACCCCTCAGTCGTTCGTTGAGTTCTCGCGGCAGCGGGCGCTGGCCGCTGACGGCCGATGCAAGTCCTACGCCTCGGCCGCCGACGGCACCGCGTGGGCGGAGGGCGCCGGGGTGCTGGTCCTGGAACGCCTCGGCGATGCTCGCCGCAACGGGCACCGGATCCTGGCCGTGCTGCGCGGCTCCTCGGTGAACTCCGACGGCGCGTCGAACGGCCTCACCGCACCGAGTGGTGAGGCGCAGCAACGGGTCATCCGGCAGGCACTGACATCGGCCGGTCTGGGTCCTGCGGACGTGGACGCGGTGGAGGGACACGGGACCGGGACCGTTCTGGGCGACCCGATCGAGGCCGAGGCGTTGCTGGCCACCTACGGCCGGGACCGGGACGCCGACCAGCCCCTGTGGCTCGGCTCACTCAAGTCGAACATCGGCCACACCCAGGCCGCAGCCGGCGTCGCCGGCATGATCAAAATGGTCCAGGCGCTTCGGTACGGTGTGCTGCCGGCGACGCTCAACGTGGACGAGCCGACATCGCGCGTCGACTGGTCGTCCGGCGCGGTCGCGCTGCTGACGGAAAGCCGGCCCTGGCCGCACCGTGGTCGTCCTCGTCGCGCGGGAATCTCCAGCTTCGGGCTGAGCGGAACGAACGCCCACGTGATCCTGGAGGAAGCACCCCGGCAGCCGGCCGTCCGGCAGCCGGTGCCGCCGGCGCCCCGGATCGTGCCCCTGATCCTGTCCGCCCGCGGAGCGCGGGCGCTCAACCGGCTGGCGGACCGGCTGGTCTCGCTGATCCAGACCGCCGACGAGTCGTCGTGGGTCGACGTCGCCGTGGCGCTGGCCTCCCGGCGGACGACCATGGACGAGCGTGCGGTCGTGCTGGCCGGCTCCCGGGACGAGGCGCTGGCGGGCCTGCGCGCACTGGCCCGTGACGAGGTCAGTCCCCTCGTCGTGCGCGACAGCGCCACCTCCGACGCGTCCTCCGGCGTCGTGCTGATCTTCCCTGGGCAGGGCGCGCAGTGGGCCGGGATGGGCCGTGAGCTGCTCGACACCTCCCCCGCGTTCGCCGAGGTCGTCCAGGAGTGCGCTCGGCTGCTGACCGAGTGGGCAGACTGGTCGCTGATCGACGTGCTGCGCGGCGAGGCCGACCAGGAACTGCTGGAACGCGTCGACGTCATCCAGGTGGCGAGCTTCGCGATGATGGTCGGACTGGCCGCGCTGTGGGCGTCGGCCGGGGTGCGGCCCGACGCGGTGGTGGGCCACTCGCAAGGCGAGATCGCCGCGGCCTACGTCGCCGGGGCGCTGTCGCTACCTGACGCCATGCGGGTCGTCGTGGTCCGGAGCCAGATGATCGCCGAGACCCTGTCCGGCCGGGGCGGCATGGCCTCGGTACGCCTCGACGCCTCCGACGCGGCGGCGCGGCTGGCGAAGTGGGACGGCCGGGTGCAGGTCGCCGCGGTCAACGGCCCGTCCTCGGTGGTGCTCTCCGGTGACCCGCAGGCCCTGACCGAGGCATTGCGCGAACTGGCCGAGTCCGGTGTCGACGTACGGCGGGTGGCAGTCGACTACGCGTCGCACAGCGACCAGGTCGAGGCCGTCCGGGAACGCCTGGCGGTGGCGCTGGCCGGCCTGTCGCCCGCCGAGCCCGCGGTGCCCTTCCACTCGACCGTGACCGGGGGCCGGGCCGACGGTGCGCTGGACGGCGACTACTGGTACCGCAACCTGCGGCACCAGGTCCGGTTCGGTCCGACGGTCGACCGCCTCCTGAAGCAGGGCTTCGGCGCGTTCGTCGAGGTCAGCCCCCACCCGGTGCTCGTCCAACCGGTCGCCGAGGCCGTCCACGAGGCGGGCTCGGAAGCGGTCGTCGCCGGTTCGCTGCGCCGGGACGACGGCGGGATCGGCCGCCTGGTGCGCTCGATGGCCGAGCTGTTCGTCCGCGGCGTCGCGGTGGACTGGCGCGGCCTGCTCCCGGCGGCCGGCCTGGCCGCGTGGATCGACCTGCCGACCTACCCCTTCGAGCGGCGGCGGTTCTGGCGACGTCCGGTGGCGGCCGCCGGTGCGTCCGGCCTGGGCCTGGACGACGCCGGGCACCCGCTGCTCGGCGCGCTCGTCCGGCTGCCCGATTCCGGTGGCCTGATCGCGACCGGGCGGTGGTCCGCGTCGCTCCTGCCCTGGTCGGACGGCGACGAGAGCGCGGTCGAGGTACCCGAGGCAGCCCTCGTCGAGCTGGCGCTGTGGGCGGGTGACCTGTCCGGCGCCCCGGTCGTCGAGGAGCTGACCATCGACTGGGCCGTCGTGCTGCCCCGCCACGGCAGCCTCGACGTACGGATCCTCGTGGGGCAGCCGGACGCCGCCCACCGGCGCTCGCTGACGGTCTACTCGGGTCCGTCCGGCGCGGGCGCCGCCGAGGAGTGGACGCCGCACGCCACCGGCACCGTGGCACCGGCGGCCCGTTCCACCGTCGAGGTCGCCGGTGTCCCCGGCGCCGAGGTCGCTCTCGACGACGCCGAGCGGCCGGACGCGCAGCGCTACGGCATCCACCCGGCACTGCTCGACGCGGCGGTCCGGACCGTCCTCTCCCCCGACCAGCGGCCGAAGACCTGGCGCGGCGTCCGGCTCCTGGCGTCCGGGGCCGACACTGTCGGCGTCCGGTCCACGTCCGCCGGGGACGGACTGGCCTTCCGCGTCGAGCTGGCCGATCCGGCCGGGCAGCCGGTGCTGGCGGTGGCCGAGCTGGTCGCCGGGCAGCGCGCGTCCACCGCGGACCTCTTCCGCCTGGACTGGGTCGACCATCCGATGCCCCGGGACACCTCGGCGCCCGGCCTCGCCGCCCACTACGTGACCGATGCCGCCGCGGTCGCCGCCGCGCCGGCGACCCTGCTGATCCACGAGGCCGACGGCTCGGACGGCGACCCGCGCGCGGCGGTCGTCGAGGTGCTCGAGCTGATCCAGGCGTTCCTCGCCCGGCCGGGCGAGGACGGCGCCCGGCTCGTGATCGTCACGCAGGACGACGACGGGATCGCCACCAGCGCCGTCTGGGGGCTGGTCCGGTCCGCCCAGTCGGAGCACCCGGGCCGGCTCGTGCTGGTCGCCGCCGACCGGGCGGCCCGGGCGACCGCCTCCGTCATCGCGGCCGTGCAGAGCGGTGAACCACAGCTGAGGCTCCGGGACAGCCGGGTGCTCGTGCCCCGGTTGGCGCGGCTGCGGCCGGTCGCGCCTTCACCCGCGTCCCGGCCGCTCGACCCGGGCGGCACTGTGCTGATCACCGGTGGTACCGGAACGCTCGCGGCGGTGACCGCGCGGCACCTCGTCGCCGAGCACGGTGTCCGCCGGCTGATCCTGGCCGGCCGTCGCGGCCCCGAGGCCGCCGGCGCCGCGGCGCTGCACGACGAACTGACCGGGCTCGGCGCGACCGTCCGGCTCGTGGCCGCCGATGTGGCGGACCGCGAGCAGGTGGCGGCGCTGCTGGCCACGGTCGGAGCGGAACACCCGCTGACCGCGGTCGTGCACACCGCCGGGGTGCTGGACGACGCGGTGATCACCGAGCTCGACCCGCACCGCGTCGACGCCGTGTTCGGGGCGAAGGTCGACGCGGCCCGTCACCTGGACGACCTCACCCGCGACCTCGACCTCGCCGCCTTCGTCCTCTACTCCTCGGCCGCTGGTGTGCTCGGCAACCCGGGGCAGGGCAACTACGCCGCGGCCAACGCGGCGCTGGACGCCGTGGCGCGGGAACGGCGGCACGCCGGCCTGGCGGCGGTCTCGATCGCCTGGGGTTACTGGGATCGGGCCAGCGGCCTGACCCGCCACCTCAGCCACGCCGACCACCGGCGGAACCGGGACGTCGGCATGATCGGCCTGTCCGACGGCGACGGGATGGCGTTGTTCGACCAGGCCCTGCGGGCCGGCGACGACGCCGGCGCGGCCGTGGTCGCGGCCGGGTTCGACCCGGCCGCGCTCCAGGCGGCCGACGGCTCGCGGGTGCCGTCCGTGCTGCGCGGTCTGGTACCGGCCGGGCGGCCGGTCACCCCGGCCGGTGCGACCGTGCGGCCGGCTCCGGCGGCGTCGGCCTCCTCGTCCGCCGGGATCAGCGCGCTGCCCCCGGCGGAGCAGCTCGACGCCCTGGTCGACCTGATCCGCCGGCAGTGCTCCCTCGTCCTCGGCCATGCGAGCACCGACGCGATCCGGCTCGACCGGACGTTCAAGGACTCGGGCTTCGACTCGCTCACCGCGCTCGAACTGCGTAACCGGCTCGCTGCCGCGACCGGGCTGACCCTGTCCCCCGCGATGATCTTCGACTACCCGAGGCCCCGGTCGCTGGCGGCCCACCTGCAGGCCAAGCTTCTCGACGACGCGCAGGCCCAGACCCGGCCGGCCACCGCGGAGCCGAGGGCGACGACGAAGGAGCCGATCGCCATCGTCGCGATGGCCTGCCGGTTCCCCGGCGGCGTACGCAGCCCCGAGGACCTGTGGCGGATCCTCGCCGCGGAGACCGACGTGGTCACCGAGTTCCCCACCGACCGCGGCTGGGACACCGACCGGCTGTTCGATCCCGACCCGGACCACCCCGGCACCACCTACGTCCGCCACGGCGCCTTCCTCGACGACCCCGGCGCGTTCGACGCCGCCTTCTTCGGCATCTCGCCGCAGGAGGCACTGGCGATGGACCCGCAGCAGAGACTGGTCATGGAGACCTCGTGGGAGCTGCTCGAACGGGCCGGCATCGACCCGCACAGCCTGGCCGCCCAGGACGTCGGCGTGTTCGTCGGGGTCAACAGCCACGACTGGACCGTGCGCACGCACCACGCGTCCGGCGTGGAGGGCTTCCGCCTGACCGGCGGCTCGGGCAGCGTCGTCTCCGGACGGGTGGCCTACCACCTGGGCCTGGAGGGCCCGGCGATCACCGTGGACACCGCCTGCTCGTCCTCGCTGGTGACCCTGCACCTGGCCGTGCAGGCCATCCGGAACGGCGAGTGCTCGATGGCGCTGGCGGGCGGCGTGATGGTGATGGGCACCGTGGAGACCTTCGTCGAGTTCTCGCGGCAGCGGGGGCTCGCCCCCGACGGCCGCTGCAAGGCGTTCGCCGACGCGGCCGACGGTACCGGCTGGTCGGAGGGGGTCGGGCTGCTTCTGGTCGAGCCGCTGTCCCAGGCCCGTGCGCGGGGCCACCGGGTGCTGGCCCTGGTCCGCGGGACGGCGGTGAACTCCGACGGCGCCTCCAACGGCCTCACCGCGCCGAACGGCCCGTCGCAGCAGCGCGTGATCCGCAAGGCGCTCGCCGCGGCCGGACTGCGGGGCGACGAGGTCGACGCCGTCGAGGGGCACGGCACCGGGACCACGCTCGGCGACCCGATCGAGGCGCAGGCGCTGCTGGAGGCCTACGGCCGGGACCGGCCGGACGACCGCCCGCTCTGGCTCGGGTCGGTGAAGTCGAACATCGGCCACACCCAGGCCGCAGCCGGCGTCGCGGGCGTGATCAAGATGGTGCTGGCGATGCGGCACGGCGTCCTGCCGAGGACGCTGCACGTCGACCGGCCGTCGACGCACGTGGACTGGTCGGCGGGCGCGGTCCGGCTGCTCACCGAACGCCGCGACTGGCCCCTTGCCGGACGGCCGCGCCGGGCCGGTGTGTCGTCGTTCGGCATCGGCGGGACCAACGCTCACGTCATCCTGGAGGAGGCCGGCGAGGAGACCGCCAGGCACGACGCCGGCGAGTGGACCGAGGACCCGGCCCTGGAACGGCCCTCGACCGACCTCTGCGTGCCGGTTCCGGTCTCCGGTCGCACCCCCGCCGCGCTGCGGGCCCAAGCCGGCCGGCTGGCGGACTTCGTGGCGTCGCGGCCGGAGCTGGAGCCCGCCGACATCGCCCTCGCGCTGGCCACCGGCCGGGCACAGCTCGACCGGCGGGCGGTGCTGGTGGTCCGGCATCGCGACGAGCTGGTCGGCGATCTGCGCGGTCTGGCCGAGGGTTCCGCGCCGGCCATCGGTGGAGCCCCGGTCGACGGCAAGCTGGCCGTCCTGTTCACCGGGCAGGGCAGTCAGTGGCCCGGCATGGGCCGGGACCTCGCGGTCGCCTTCCCGGTCTTCGCCGAGGCGTTCGCCGACGCCTGCCGGGCTGTCGAGAAGCACTGGGCCGGTCACGCCACGGCGCCGCTGTCCGATGTCGTCTTCGCCGCCGCAGGCGCGGAGGACGGCCGGCTGATCGATCAGACGATCTACACCCAGGCCGGCCTGTTCGCCCTGGAAACCGCCCTGTACCGGCTCTACGAGTCGTGGGGACTGCGCCCGGACCTGATCGCTGGCCACTCCATCGGGGAGATCACCGCCGCGCACGTCGGCGGAGTGCTCGACCTGGCCGACGCGGGGAAGCTGGTCGCCGCGCGGGCCCGGCTGATGCAGGCGCTGCCTACCGGCGGAGCCATGGTCGCCGTCCAGGCGAGCGAGGCCGAGGTGACCCCGTCGCTGGTGGAGGCACCCGGCGTCGTCGGCGTCGCGGCGGTCAACAGCGCCCGGTCGCTGGTGCTGTCCGGAGACGAGGTGGCCGTGCTGTGGGTGGCGAGCGATCTCGCCCAGCTCGGCCACAAGACCCGCCGACTGCCGGTGAGCCATGCCTTCCACTCGCCGCTGATGCGGCCGATGCTCGCCGGGTTCCGGGAGGTCGCCGAGTCGCTGACCTACCGGCCGGGCCGGGTGCCCGTCGTGTCCACGGTCACCGGCCGGCCGGACGCCGGACAGCGGTTCGCCACCGCCGACTACTGGGTCGAGCAGGTGCGGGCCACGGTCCGGTTCGGGGACGCGGTCACCTCGCTGCGCGATCAGGGCGTGACGACCTTCCTGGAGCTCGGGCCGGGGGGCGTGCTGACCACGATGGCGTCGGAGAGCCTGGACTCGTCGGCGGTGTCCTGCGTCGCGACGCTGCGTCCGGACGGCGCGGAAGTCGCCGATGCGGTGGCGGCCCTGGGCGAACTGCACGTCCGCGGCGTGGCCCTGGACTGGCCCGCAGTCGTCGGCCGTCCGGCCGGATCCGCCTCGGCCCTGGCCACCGAGCTGCCGACCTACCCGTTCCAGAGCCGGCGGTACTGGCTCGACCAGGCACCGCTCGGCGATGCGGTCCCCGCGGTCACGGCCGGGCCCGCCGGCGGCCAGGAGGACGCTCAGAAGAGCATCGCCGCCCGGTTGGCGGACCGATCCCGGGACGAACGCGAACGGATCGCGCTCGAGGTGATCCGGGAGTCGGTGGCGGTCGTGGTGGGCTACCAGCGGGCCGATCTCGACGCGATGGACGACGACCAGTCGTTCAAGAGCCTGGGCTTCGATTCGCTGGGCGGCGTCCGGCTGCGCAACCGGCTGCGTGACCTCACGGGCGTCGATCTGCCGGTGACGGCCGTCTTCGACCATCCGACGCCGCGGGTCCTGGCGGCGCACCTGGCAGGCGAGCTGTCCGGCGAGGTCGCCGAGGTGACCGACCGGGCTCCGGCGCCCGTGTCCGACCCCGACGAGCCCATCGCGATCATCGGCATGGCCGTACGGCTGCCCGGCGGCGTGGAGAGCCCGGACGACCTGTGGCGGCTGGTCATCGAGCGACGCGACGCGGTCTCCGGCTTCCCCGCCGACCGGGGTTGGGACACCGACGGGCTCTACCATCCGGATCCCGCGCACCCGGGGACCACCTACACCCGGTCGGGTGGCTTCCTCTACGACGCCGCCCAGTTCGACCCCGGGCTGTTCGGGATCTCCCCGCGCGAGGCGCTGGCCATGGACCCGCAGCAACGGCTGCTCCTGGAGGCCTCCTGGGAGGCCATGGAGCGGGCCGGCATCGACCCGCTGTCCGCCCGGGGCGAAGAGGTCGGTGTGTTCACCGGGATCGTGCACCACGACTACGCGACCCGGCTGAACCGGATTCCCGAGGAGGTCCGGGGATACGTCATGACCGGCACGTCGCCGAGCGTCGCCTCGGGCCGGATCGCGTACGTCTTCGGCTTCGAGGGGCCTGCGGTGACCCTGGACACCGCGTGCTCGTCCTCGCTGGTCGCGATCCACCAGGCCGCGCAGGCGCTCCGGCTGGGCGAATGCACGATGGCGCTGGCCGGCGGGGCCACGGTGATGGCCAGCCCAGAGGCGTTCGTCGAGTTCTCCAGCCAGCGCGGGCTCTCCGCCGACGGCCGGTGCAAGGCGTTCTCGTCCTCCGCGGACGGCACCGGCTGGTCGGAGGGTGCCGGCGTCGTGCTCCTGGAGCGGCTCTCGGTGGCCCGGCAGCGTGGCCATCGTGTGCTGGCCACGGTCCGCGGGTCGGCGGTCAACTCCGACGGTGTCTCGAACGGGCTGACCGCACCGAACGGGATGGCGCAGCAACGGGTGATCCGGCGGGCACTCGCCTCGGCCGGGCTGGGTCCGGCCGACGTCGACGCGGTGGAAGCCCACGGGACCGGCACGGTACTCGGCGACCCGATCGAGGCGGGGGCGTTGCTCGCCACGTACGGGAAAGCCCGGGATGCGCAGCAGCCGCTGTGGCTCGGGTCCTTGAAATCCAACATCGGGCACACCCAGGCGGCCGCCGGCGTGGCCGGCGTGATCAAAATGGTCGAGGCGCTGCGGCACAGAGTGCTGCCGCCGACCATCAACGTCGAGGAACCGACCGGACAGGTGGACTGGTCGGCCGGCACCCTTGCCCTGCTGACCGAGCCGCGGGAGTGGCCGCAGACCGGTCGGCCCCGACGGGTCGGCGTCTCCGCGTTCGGCGCCAGCGGAACCAACGCGCACCTGATCCTCGAGCAGGCCCCGTCCGAGGAGGCCGCGACCGCCCCGTCCGAGGATTCGGACCCGTTGCAGGGGCTCGCGACGAACGTCGTGCCGCTGGTGGTGTCCGCCAAGAGCGTCCGGTCACTCGCCGCGCAGGCCACCCGGCTGCGGACGTCTTTGGACAGCCCCGCTCAGACCGGCGAACCGGCGCTGCCGGCGATGGCCGACGCCCTGGTGCACGGCCGGGCGACGTTGCCGGAGCGGGCGGTCGTGCTGGCCGGGTCGCGAGACGAGGCGCTGACCGGCCTCGCCGCGCTCGCCCGCGGCGAGGTGGCACCCCACCTGACCACGGGCAGCGTGCTCGGCTCCGGAGCACCCGGCCGGCTGGTTCTCGTCTTCCCCGGCCAGGGATCGCAATGGTCCGGCATGGGGCGCGCGCTGCTGGACAGTTCCGCGGTCTTCCGGGCGCGGATCGACGAGTGCGCGCGGGCGCTCGAACCTTGGGTGGACTGGTCGCTGACCGATGTCCTGCGCGGCGAGGTGGACGAACAGACCCTCGATCGGGTGGACGTCGTCCAGCCGGCGAGCTTCGCGATGATGGTCGGCCTGGCCGCGCTCTGGGAGTCGGTGGGCGTGCGGCCCGACGCGGTGGTGGGCCACTCCCAGGGGGAGATCGCGGCGGCGTGCGTCGCCGGCGCCCTGTCGCTGGCCGACGCGGCCCGCGTCGTCGCGGTGCGCAGCCAGGCGATCGCGACCACGCTGTCCGGCCAGGGCGGCATGGCGTCGGTGATGCTCGGCGCGGGCGAGGCGAACGACCGGCTGGCCGCCTGGCCCGGCCGGCTCGAGGTGGCCGTGGTGAACGGCCCGTCCTCGGTGGTCATCGCCGGCGACGAGGAGTCGCTGGCCGAGGCTCTGGAGTCCCTGACGCGGGAGGGCGTACGGACCCGCAAGGTGCCGGTGGACTACGCCTCGCACACCCGCCACGTCGAGCGCATCGAGGACGTCCTCGCGACGGCCTTGAGCGGGATCGACACCCAGCCTCCGCGCATTCCGTTCTACTCCACGGTGACCGGTGGCTGGATCGACGGTGACGACCTGCTCGGCGCGGACTACTGGTATCAGAACCTGCGGCAGCCGGTCGGCTTCGGCCCGGCCGTGGCGAGCCTGCTGACCCAGAGTTTCGGAGTTTTCCTGGAGGTCAGCGCGCATCCGGTCCTGGTGCAGCCGATGACCGACGTCATCGACGACGCGGACTCGGTCGCCCGGCCCCGTGGCGCCGGGCGACCGATCGTCTCCGGCACGCTGCGCCGGGACGCCGATGGTCCGGCATCCTTCCTCGCCGCGGCCGCGCGGCTCTTCGTCGGCGGTGTGCCGGTCGACTGGGGCTCGGCACTGCCGGCGCACCGGCCCCGGCACCCGGCCGAGTTGCCCACCTATGCCTTCGACCGTCAGCACTTCTGGCTGACCGAGGCCGCTCCGGACGATGACGGACCGGGCGGCCAGGCGACGGACGCCGGCTTCTGGGACGCGATCGAGGACGCCGATCCGGCGGCTCTGGCCGCCATGCTCGAGCTGTCCGCCGACCAGAGCGAGGCCTTGGACGCGGTGCTGCCGGCCATCGCCGGCTGGCGGAGGGCACGCGAGACCTGGTCGGTCTCGGCGAAACTCCGGTACGCGATCGGCTGGGTGCCGCCCCAGCGCGAGGCCCTGGGGGTGCCCGCCGGTCGCTGGCTCGTCATCACGCCGGAGTCCACGGACGTCTCGCGCGAGGGTCTGCTCGACCAGTTGCGGGCCAACGGCCTCGACGTGGTGCCCTGCGCGGTGGAACCCAACCTGTCCACCGGCGAGCTCACCCGCCGGCTCGGCGGGGTCCTGGCCGACGACGGGGTGACCGGGATCCTGTCCCTGCTGGCACTCCCTGACCGGACCGAGGGCGACCGGCAGGATCCGGTCGCGCTCACCACCGCCACCCTGACCCTGATCCAGGCGCTCGCCGCAGCAGGCGCCACCGCGCCCCTGTGGTGCCTGACCCAGGGCGCGGTCAGCGTCGATGTCCGCGACGCCGTCGCCGGGGCGGCCCACGTGGCCCAGGCGGCGGTGTGGGGCCTGGGCCGGGCGGCCGCCCTCGAGCGCCTGGACCGCTGGGGCGGCTTGATCGATCTGCCCGCCGAACCGGACGGCCGGGCCGTCCGGCACCTGCTCGGCGTGCTGAGCGGGGCGTCCGGTGAGGACCAGGTGGCGATCCGGCGATCCGGCGTCCACGTCCGGCGCCTGCGGCGGGCCACCGGTCCGGCCGGGACCGGGAGCGAGCGGCGTTGGCGGCCACGGGGGACGGTCCTGGTCACCGGCGGCGCGGAGGGCCTCGGCCGGTACGTCTCGTTGTGGCTGGCGCAGGCCGGCGCGGAGCGATTGGTGGTCACGACCAGCGAGGGCGAGCCCGGCGAGAGCGTCGAGTCACTGCGCGACGAGCTGGCGAAGCTGGCCAGCGGCACCGTCGTCGAGTCGTGCGCGGACGCCGACCGGGATGCGCTCGCCGGTCTCGTTCGCGCTCCGGGCCGCCCGGTGACCGCGGTCGTCCACGCCGCCGACCTGTCCCTGACCCTGCCGATCGATGAAACCGGTGAGGTGGAGGTCACCGAGGTCTTCCGGACCAAGGTGGACACTGCGGTCCGGCTGAGCGAGCTGACGGCGGAACTTCCGCTCGACGCGTTCGTCGTCTTCTCCTCGATCGCCGGCATCTGGGGCGGTGGCGGTCAGGCCGCCGCCGGCGCGGCGAACGCGGTCCTCGACGCGCTCGTGCGGCGCCTTCGAGCGGACGGCGTCCCGGCGCAGGCGATCGCCTGGGGTGCGCTGACCGCAGCCGGCGCGGGGATGGACGAGGAGACGCTGGCGCAGCTCCGGCGGCGCGGCGTCATCCCGATGACACCCGACACGGCGATGGCCGCACTGGACCAGGCGATCCAGGCCGCCACGGAATCGGTGGTCGTCGCCGACATGGACTGGCGCGCCTTCATCGTGCCGTTCACGTCGGTCCGCACCAGCCCGCTCTTCGACGACCTGCCGGAGGCCGCGGCGGCGATCGAGGCGGCACAGCCCTCCGACGACTCCACGGAGAGCGCGTCGTCGCTGACGACCTCGCTGCGCGCCGCCGGGGAGGCCGAACAGGATCGGATCCTGCTCCGGCTGGTGCGGAGCCAGGCATCCACGGTCCTCGGTCACAGTGGCGCCGACGGGGTCGGCCCGGCCCAGGCGTTCCAGGAGGCCGGTTTCGACTCCCTGGCGGCCGTCAACTTCCGCAACAGCCTGATCACCGCCACCGGGCTGAGGCTGCCGGCCACACTGATCTTCGACTATCCGACCCCGCAGGCGGTGGTCGAGTACCTGCGCTCGGAACTACTCGGGGCCGAGGACGACGTGGACACCCGTGAGGAGGACGTACGGCGGATCCTGGCCTCAGTGCCGTTCGAACGGTTCAAGGAGGCCGGTGTCCTCGAAGCGTTGCTCGGCCTGGCCGACGCCGAAGCGGGCGGGGCCGCCGCCTCCGACGAGGGCCCCGAGTCGGCGCAGGCGGCCGACGACGAGCTCATCGACGCCATGGACGTCGACAGTCTGATCGAGCGGGCACTCGGCTCCAGCAGCTGATCGCCGGAACCGAGTCGGACGGCCGGTCAGAAACCGGTCCCGGGGTCTGCTCGACGAAGCCCCCCTCGTCGTTGCGGCCCTCGTCGTTGCGGCCCTCGTCGTTGCGGCCCTCGTCGTGTCAGCCCTCGTCGTTGCGGAGCACGAGAAAGTCGCCGGACCCCACCTGGAACGGGTTGGCCGTGAGGATCTCCTTCGTCGAAAGCCGTGGTTCACCCCAGGCTGAAGGGGCGACCGTCGGCGGGCATCCCTCGGCCGCGTAGTCCGGCCTGCGGACCAGTGTCCTGAGGTGGGAGTTCGCGTCGGTGGGTTGTGTTCGGATTCCGGGCGCGGGGTCGTGAGTGGCGAGGACGGTCAGGGCGGATCTGTATCTGGTGACCTATCTGGCGCGGCACCGGTGTCGGCGTCGCCGTCGTGACCCTCGATGCATGTGGCCGACAGTCATCCGGCAGCGCTGCTTCTCGGTGTCTGTGCCTGGGAGTGGCTAAGAGATGTCTCGTAACTTGGCGCCTGGTCCATGGTGGATCATGTGGTGGTGCAGGTGATCTCAGCGGCTCGCCCGGAGTGGATCTTTCCGTT
>NZ_JBIATC010000030.1:0-46805 GCF_042891255.1 Micromonospora sp. NPDC001898
TGGTCGACTGCTGTCTTACCGGGAGCCTCGTCCTATGTCGACACGGGCTCCCCGCACCCACCGTGACCAGCACCATCACGATGGAAAAGCCTCAGTGGAAGGTCCCTTCCTTGGGCCAGCCCGCGGCAGACCGCCACCCCACCCACAGCTCAGACCAGTACCGGTCCGTGATCAGCTTCCCGCGCGTGGTGGTGAACAAGAGCGCCGCCGGTCGGGCGATCGGCCTTTCGCCAGTGATGTCCGGAAGCTCGAATTCGACCGGGCCAACCTCTTTGATGTGGGCCGCTATTTCCTCGGCAACCACACCGTCCAGATCGACCGTACCTGCCGATCCGCTCTTCGGTGGGGCGAGGTAGAAGCCGCCGAAATGCTCGGCGGAATTCCGCTACTGCTGCACAACGTGTAGCTCTTCACGAGTACCGTCGAGGCACCGCGCACTATCCTCCATGCCTAACACCTCACCGAAACGCAATCCCTCACCGGCTCCTAGCCAGATAGCCGCGCGGAAGCGTCTGGGAGCCACCTCGATAAGCTTGAGTGCCTGACCTTCGTTCGGCACCCACTTTGGCGCCCGCGACATTCCCCGTATGAATTGCTTCAGGTTCACTCCGTCGCAGGGATTGTCGGTAAGCGCCTTGTCGGTAACAGCCGCATTCATGATGGTGTTCAGAACGCCGAAGTGCAGGCCGATGGGCGACATGGCGCTACGTTCATTAACAACTCCTAACTCTTTAGACGGTGGAGTCGGCGCCAGCAGATGATGGCGCAGGCGAGGGTGAGGAAGGCTTCGTGGATGTCGTCGCGGATCTCCCAGCGGATGCGGAGGCGGCGGAACCAGTGCAGCAGGGCGATGGTCTGCTCGACGACCCACCGTCGGGCGCCGAGGCCGGAACCGTGTCCGACGCCGCGTCGGGCGATGACCGGGGTGATGCCCCTGGCCCGAAGCTGTCGGCGGTAGCAGTCGTAGTCGTAGCCACGATCCGCGTAGAGCCGCTGCGGTCGTTGCCGTGGCCGGCCGCGGGTGCCTCTGATCGGGGGGATCGCCCGGGAAGGGCACGTTCGTCAAGGCTCACTGAGCAGACGCCGGCCGGTCGGGGGTTGGCGTTCGCTCAGCAGTGACTACTACGGATGTAGCCACCGCACCAAGCCGGAGCCTCGACCTTCCAGACCCGCCACCTGCCGTAGTTTCTTCGGACCTCGAAGCGCCAAGGGCGCCGACTACCCACCAGCGACACCCGATCTTGCCACCAGACCACGCGAACCTCAGTGACGACCAGGGCGACACCATCCGGAGCATGGTCGACCTGCAACGGCCCTGATTCCAGCTTGCTGGGCGGGTTGGCCGATCTTGACATCTGTGCCCGGTACGCGCGCCACTGACCGACCAGCGGCGATCGGCGGCAAGCACTCGACGTAACCCGGCATCATCCCCGTTACTCAACCGCAGCAGGTAGACCGCCACCGCAGCTTCGGGGGCCTGCACTCCCCGTTCCGCCTCAACCTGGACTCTCGCCCATGCCGCAGGAACGGCCAGCACGACTGAGCACGCCAGGACGACGAGGGACAGGAGAACCCAGGGCCAGCGTTTGAGAGGGCTTCCCGCTTCACGCCAGGCACTCTAGTGATCTTGGATCACCTTGATCAAGTTCATAGGCTTCAATGTAGACCCATGATCATCGGGTACAGATCCGGCACAACTGAGATCGAAAACAGATGTAAAACGTCGAGAGGCGTTGAGGGGTCCGGCCCTGCTCAGGGGCCAGGTCTGCCCGTTTCCGGGTGATGCCTACCCGGCTTCCGACATTAGTACGTGCAATCCTGGGTCTTATCAGGGACGATTGGCGCAACGGACGTCGGTGATCCTGCCGGCGTCGGGCGTGGTTCCGCCGTGCGCGGGCGTGCCCGGCGCGACCAGCGGTGGGAGCGGCTGGACCGGGAAGGTGAGTTTCGATGCCTGACATACGACCCGCGGTGGGCTCCGGCGCGCTGGTTCTCAACGCGACCTACGAGCCGCTGTGTGTCGTGTCGGTGCGTCGCGCCGCGATCCTCGTCCTCTCCGCCAAGGCCATCTGCGTGGCCGACGGTGAGGGTGTGCTGCACAGCGCCCGCAACGCGCTCCCGGTGCCCTCGGTGGTCCGGCTCACCCGGTTCGTCCGGGTTCCCTACCGCACCCACGTCGGGCTCTCCCGACGGGCGATCTTCGCCAGGGACGGCTGGCGGTGCGGGTACTGCCGGGGCCCGGCGGAGACCATCGACCACGTGTTCCCGCGCAGCCGGGGCGGCCGGCACGCCTGGGAGAACGTGGTGGCCGCGTGTGCCCGGTGCAACCACACCAAGGGCGACAAGACCCCGGCGGAGCTCGGCTGGCGGCTGCACTCGCCGCCCGTCGTCCCGATGGGGACGGCCTGGCGGGTGCTCGGCCACCGCACCCCCGACCCGCGCTGGGCCAACTGGCTCGACCTGCGCGAGCCCGAGACCGAGGTGGCGGCCTGAGCGGCCCCGGAACGGGCTGGGGCCTCACTCGTGGCGGGCCTTCACCAGGGACGCGTAGACCACCACGTTGTCGGCGTACCCGGTCTCCCCGCCGACCCACCGGCCGCCGCAGGTGATCAGGCGCAGCCTCGGCCGGGTGAAGTCGCCGTAGACCTCGCTCACCGGCAGCTGGTCCTTGTCGTAGCGGTGCACCGAGTCGACCTCGAACACCGCCACCGAGCGGTCCTCCCGGCGGATCTCGACCCGGTCGCCGGAGCGCAGCTCCTTCAGCCCGTGGAAGACCGCCGGCCCGGTCCGGGTGTCGACGTGGCCGACGATCACGGCCGGCCCGTACTGGCCGGGGGTCGGCCCCTGGTCGTACCAGGCTGCCTCCTGTGCGCGGGCCGCGTCGGGCACCCCGATGCTGCCGTCCGCCGCGATTCCGACATCGTGCACCGGGGCGTCCAGGTCGATCGGGTCGCTGCTGATGGCGACCGGACGGCTGGCCGGCAGCACCGGGAACTTCTTCGGCGGTGGCCGCAGACCGGCGATGAACCGGTCCGGCAGCACGCTGTGTCCGGTCACCCGCTCGACGCCGAGCATGGCCACGATCAGCACCATCAGGGCGGCGATGACCAGCACCGGCCCGCCGGGGCCCCGGCGGGCCAGCCGCCACCGGCCCGCGCCCGACCCGCCCCGGCCCGGGGCGACGGCCACCGGGCGGGCGGCCGGGTCGACCGTGGCGACGCTGGCCGAGAAGACCTGCCCGGTGACCCGGACGACCCGGCCGCACCCCCGGGCCACCAGCCGGGCCACCGTCCGGAACCGGCCGGCGCCGCGCCGCGGGTTCCGGGCCGGGTCGACTCGCGTACGTCGGCGGGCCATGGTGACCTCGTCAGGAACGCGTCCCGGTACGCCGACGCGCGCCGAACGCCCCGAACCCGGCCGCCACGGCTGCCGCCGCGAGGCCGCCCACGAGCAGCAGTGGGCCGGTGCCCCGGTCGTCGCCGGCCGTGCCGCCGCCACCGGTGTTGGGCCCCTTGCTCGGCTGGGCCATGTTCAGCACGGTGAGCGTGGTGGTCGCGGTGCCGCCGTTCTTGCAGCGCAGCTCGACGGAGTACTCGCCGGGCTGCTTGTTCTCCGGGATGGTGACCGCCCCGGTCAGGAAGCCGTTGTCGGGCCGGAGCACGACCCGCCCGAACGCGTCGGACTGCACGTCCTCCTGCCGTTTGTTGTCGTTGTCGCAGCTCGCCCGGATGTTGACCCGGGTGCCGGCCTGCGCGCTGTTCGGCGTGACCTCGACGAAGGTGTTCTCCCCGGCCCGGGCCGGCGCGACCGTGGCCAGGACGAACGCCCCGACCAGGCCGAACACGGTCAGCACGGCCGACAGGACGCGATGTGACGCGGTGAGCCCCCGCATGATTCCCCCCTCCCGGTGCCGGGCACCGGAATCCTCCCCCGGGTAGTCCGCCCTGCATTCCCCCTGGCGTGGGGGCAAACCCGCCGGTCGGCGGCGCGGCGGGCCGGGGGCCTCGACAGGGGCTCTCCGGTGCGTGGGGCGCTAGGCGGGCGGCCCGCCGTCCAGCGGGGTGACGGGGTGCCAGTCGAGGGGAGTGGACAGGACCATGGTGCTCGACGGCTGGCCGTACGGGGCGAGCCGGTCGATCACCCGCTCGAACTCGCCGATCGACCCGGTCGCGACCTTGAGCATGCTGCACGCGTCGCCGGTGATCCGGTGGATCTCCAGGATCTCCGGCCAGTGCGGCACCTCCGGGTCGTGCAGGATGCACCGGGACCCGTAGCAGGACATCCGGATCAGGGCGACCACGGCGCGGCCGGCCCGGGCCAGGTCGACGTGGGCGCGGTAGCCGATGATCACCCCCGACTCCTCCAACCGGCGGACCCGTTCGGCCACCGCCGGCGGTGACAGGTGCACCCGGCGGGACAGCTCGCTGAACGACAACCGGGCGTCGGCCTGGAGCTCGCGCAGCAGCGCCCAGTCCATGTGGTCCACGCCTGACCTTCCTTCCCGAAACCCCGAAGGGGCGTTCGCCTTTGTCGTGGCAGGTCAGAGGCTGATAGTGCCGTCGAATCGGCATTCCGTTCGGCCCTTCCACCAGGGCACCATGACGCTACCCGGCCGAGTGGATGGAGACGACAGGTGAAGCAGACGGACCTGCGGGCCCCCGCGCTGGCCGCGGCGGTCCGTCCGGCGACCCCGCAGCAGCGGGCGGCCCGGGCTGCCCGCAACGGCGGCGAACCCACGCTGGAGTTCGCCGAGCGGGTGCCCTACGACGCGTACGTGCACGCCAGCACCCTGCACCGGTTGCAGCAGCCGCTCAGCGACGACCCGGGCGAGATGTCCTTCCTGATGGTCAGCCAGATCATGGAGCTGTACTTCGGGCTGACCTGCCACGAGCTGCGCGAGGCGCAGCGCTGCCTGCGCGCCGACCGGGTCGGGGACGCGCTGGCCCCGCTGCGCCGCGCGGCCCTGCACCTGGAGGGGCTCAACGCGGCCTGGAAGGGGCTGCGCTGGATGACCCCGGCGGACTTCAACCGGTTCCGCAACCTGCTCGGCGAGGGCTCCGGCTTCCAGTCGGCGATGTACCGGCACCTGGAGTTCGCGCTCGGTCTGCGCGACCCGGCCCTGATCCGGCCGTTCCGCCGGCAGACCGAGGTGTACGACGAACTGTGCGCCGTGTTGGCCGCCCCGAGCCTCTGGGACGACGTGGTGGCCCTGCTGGCCCGGCGCGGCTCCGACGTGCCCGCCGAGGTGCTGGAGCGGGACGTCGCCGAGGAGCACCAGCCGCACCCGGCCCTGGAGGCCGCCTGGGTGACCGTGTACGCCGACGGCGGCCCGGACAACCACCTGTGGCTGCTCGGCGAGGCGCTGGCCGAGGTGGCCGAGCAGTTCGGCGACTGGCGGTGGAACCATGTCAAGGCGGTGCAGCGGACCATGGGCGCCAAGGTCGGCAGCGGCGGCTCGGCCGGCCTCGCCTGGTTGCAGCGCAGCATGGCCCGGGTGGTCTTCCCGGAACTGTGGTCGGCCCGGACGGCGATGTGAGCGAGGAGCACGACATGGACACCCCGGAGCGGGACGCGACACGTCCCTCGGAGCAGGAGGCGCACCGCCTCGACCAGGCAGATCCCGGGCACCGGCACCTGTTCCACGTGCCGCCGGCCGACGGCGGGCGCTACCCGCAGGCCGCGTACCTGGCCGGCAACTCCCTCGGCCTGCAACCCCGGGCCACCCGGGACGAGTTGCTCGCCGACCTGGACGCGTGGGGCCGGCTCGGCGTCGAGGGGCACCTGGAGGCGGACCGGCCCTGGCTGCCGTACCACGAGCTGTTGACCGGGCCGGTCGCGCGACTGGTCGGCGCCCGGCCCGCGGAGGCCGTGGTGATGAACTCCCTCACGGTCAACCTGCACCTGCTGATGGTCGGCTTCTACCGACCGGCGGGGAAGCGCACCCGGATCGTCATCGAGGACAGCGCCTTCCCCTCGGACAGCTACGCGGTGCGCAGCCAGGCCCGCCTGCACGGCCTCGACCCCGACGCCACCGTGGTCCGGCTGCGCCCGCGCGACGGCGAGGACACCCTGCGCACCGCCGACGTGCTGGACTTCCTGGCCGCCGAGGGCGACACGGTCGCGTTGGTGCTGCTCGGCGGGGTCAACTACCTCACCGGCGAGCTGATGGACATCCCCGCGATCACCGCCGCAGGCCGGGCCGCCGGCGCGGTGGTCGGCTGGGACCTGGCGCACGCGGCCGGGAACGTGCCGCTGGCGCTGCACGACTGGGACGTCGACTTCGCCGCCTGGTGCTCCTACAAGTACCTCAACTCGGGCCCGGGCGCGCTGGCCGGCGTCTTCGTCCACGAGCGCCACCTCGGCCGGGCCGACCTGATCCGCTTCGAGGGCTGGTGGAGCACCGAGGCGGCCACCCGGTTCGAGATGACCCCGGTGTCCCGGCCGCCGGCCACCGCGGAGGCGTGGCAGGTCTCCAACCCGCCGATCTTCGCGATGGGCCCGGTGCGGACCTCGCTGGAGCTGTTCGACTCGGTCGGCATGCCGGCGCTGCGGGAGCGCAGCGTGCGGCTCACCGGATACCTGGAGCGGCTGCTCGACGAGGTCACGGCCGGCCGGCCGCTGCGGGTGGTCACCCCGCGCGAGCCGGAGCGCCGGGGCTGCCAGCTCTCGGTGCGCATCGGCGGGGGCAGCGCGGGCGAGCTGACCAAGCGGCTGCGGCACGAGCACGGCGTGATCGCCGACGCCCGGGAGCCGGACGTCGTCCGGTTCGCCCCGGTGCCGCTGTACTCGACGTACCACGACTGCTGGCGGGTCGCCGACGCGCTGGCCGCGACGGTGGAGATGCACTCATGAACGTGGAACGGGACGAGATCGCCGTCGTCGGGGCCGGGCTCGCCGGCTGCCTGCTGGCCTGCTTCCTGGCCCGGCGCGGGTACCGGGTGGCGCTCTACGAGCGGCGGGGAGACCCGCGCGCCGGGGGGGCCGAGCGGGGCCGCTCGATCAACCTGGCGCTGTCCGAGCGCGGGCTCGACGCGCTGCGCCGGATCGGCCTGGACGGTCAGGTCATGGCGGACGCGCTGCCGATGCGCGGCCGGATGATCCACCCGGTCGCGGGCGAGCCGCAGTTCCAGTCGTACAGCGCCGCCGGGGACCTGGCGATCAACTCGATCAGCCGGGGCGCGCTGAACAACGCCCTGCTCACCGCCGCCACCGCGCTGCCAGGGGTGCGGGTCGCGTTCGACCACCGGCTCGTCGGGCTCGACCCGGTCACGGGGGAGATGACCTTCGAGACGGCGCAGGGCAAGGTCACGGCCGCCGCGCCGGTCGTCCTCGGCGCCGACGGGGCCGGCTCCGCGGTGCGCGGGCAGCTCCTCGCGTACGGGGGGCTGAGCGAGAGCCTCGACTTCCTCGACTACGGCTACAAGGAGCTGACCATCCCGGCGCTCGGCGGCGAGTTCGCTCTCGACCCGGCGGCGCTGCACATCTGGCCGCGCGGCACCTCGATGATGATCGCCCTGCCCAACCCGGACCGCTCCTTCACCTGCACGCTGTTCTGGCCCACCCACGGGACCGCGAGTTTCGCCTCGCTGAGCAGCCCGGCGGCGATCGAACGGCACTTCGCCACCCACTACCCGGACCTGGTCCCGCTCGCGCCCAACCTGGTCGACGACTACCAGCACAACCCGGTCGGGGTGCTCGGCACGGTCCGCTGCGCCCCGTGGCAGGCGAACGGGAGGGTCGGCCTGATCGGCGACGCCGCGCACGCCATCGTGCCGTTCTACGGCCAGGGCGCGAACTGCGCCTTCGAGGACGTGGTCGTGCTCGACCGCTGCCTCGACGAGTGCGACGACGACTGGGCCGCGGCGCTGCCGCTGTTCCAGGCGCGGCGGCAGGACGACGCGGAGGCGATCGCCCAGATGGCGCTGACCAACTTCGTGGAGATGCGAGACAAGGTGGCCTCCCCGGTGTTCCAGGCCCGGCGCGAGCTGGACCACGCGCTGGAGCGCGCCCTGCCCGGCCGGTACGTCTCGCAGTACGAGCTGGTCTCCTTCTCCACCACCCCGTACGCGCAGGTGCGGCGGCGGGTCCGCCGCCAGCAGGCGGTGCTCGGCGCGGTGGCCGCCACGGCGGCGACGCTGCTGGTCGGCGCGATCGGCGCGGCACTGGCCCGGGGGTGGCGGCGATGAGCGTGAGCTGGGATTCCGGCCTGATGGCCGGGCGGGCGAACCGGGAGCCGGGGCTGCTGCGCCACTTCGTCGGCGGCGAGTTCGTCGACGCCGGGCGGCGGTTCACCAAGCGCAGCCCGGTGACCGGGGAGCCGGTGTTCGAGGTGGTGGAGGCGGGCCGTTCGACGGTGGACGACGCAGTGGCCGCCGCTCGGGCGGCGCTGCGCGGGCCGTGGGGCCGGATGGGCGAGCGGGAGCGCGCCGAGGTGCTGCGTCGGGTCGCCGACGAGTTGGAGCGCCGCTTCGACGACCTGGTCACCGCCGAGGTGGCCGACACGGGCAAGTCCGTCTCGCAGGCCCGGACCCTGGACGTCCCGCGCGGGGCGGCGAACTTCCGGGCGTTCGCGGAGATCGTGGCGACCGCGCCGACGGAGTCGTTCACCACGGTCACCCCGTCCGGTGGGCGGGCGTTGAACTACGCCGTCCGCAAGCCGGTTGGTGTGGTCGCGGTGGTGGTGCCGTGGAACCTGCCGTTGCTGTTGCTGACGTGGAAGGTCGCGCCGGCGCTGGCGTGCGGCAACGCGGTGGTGGTGAAGCCGAGTGAGGAGACGCCGGCGTCGGCGACGGTGCTGGCCGAGGTGATGGCCGCCGCCGGGGTGCCGGACGGGGTGTTCAACCTGGTGCACGGGTTCGGCCCGGACTCGGCGGGGGAGTTCCTGACCCGGCATCCGGGGGTGGACGCGATCACGTTCACCGGCGAGTCGTCGACCGGTGGGGCGATCATGCGGGCGGCGGCGGACGGGGTGAAGGCGGTCTCGTTCGAGCTGGGTGGCAAGAACGCGGGCCTGGTCTTCGCCGACGCCGACCTGGACGCGGCGGTCGCGGGCTCGGTGCGGTCGAGTTTCACCAACGGCGGCCAGGTGTGCCTGTGCACGGAGCGGATCTACGTGCAGCGGCCGGTCTTCGACGAGTTCGTCGAGCGGTTGGCGAAGGCGGCCGACGCGCTGGCGTACGGGTGGCCGGCGGACGAGGCGACGGTGAACATGCCGTTGATCTCGCAGCAGCACCGCAGGAAGGTGCTCGGCTACCACGACCTGGCCCGTGCCGAGGGCGCGCAGGTGCGCGCCGGGGGCGGCCGCCCCACGTTCGGTGACGCCCGCGACGGTGGCGCGTACGTGCGGCCCACCGTGCTCACCGGGCTCGGCCCGGACGCCCGGACCAACCGGGAGGAGATCTTCGGCCCGGTGGTGCACGTCGCCCCGTTCGACGTCGAGGAGGAGGCGTACGCGCTGGCCAACGGCACCGAGTACGGGCTCGCCGCGACGGTGTGGACCCGCGACGTGGGCCGGGCACACCGGTCGGGGGCACGGCTGGACGCCGGGATCGTCTGGGTCAACACGTGGTTCCTGCGGGACCTGCGCACCCCGTTCGGCGGGGTGAAGGCGTCCGGCATCGGCCGGGAGGGCGGCGTGCATTCCCTGAACTTCTACTCCGAACTGACCAACGTCTGCGTGGACCTCTCATGAGCGGCGCGGCGGGCAGAATGCACGGCGTCGTGAGCGAGCGCACCGAGGAGCGGGCATGAGTGTCGACATCGAGGCGGCCAACCGTGAGCTGGCCGAGGCCCGCAGCAGCGGGAAGCCCTGCCCACCACTGCGGGGCCGGCTGCTGCCGGAGGGGGACGTCGAGTCCGCGTACCGGGTGCAGCAGCTCCAGACGCGGGCCTGGCAGGGCCGGGGCGAGCGCCGGGTGGGCGCGAAGATCGGGCTGACCTCCCGGGCGGCCCAGGAGAGCCTCGGCGTGCACCAGCCGGACTTCGGGTTGCTGACCGACGCGATGGCGGTCGGGGACGGCGTCGAGGTGCCGTTCGGCCGGCTGCTCCAGCCGAAGGTGGAGGCCGAGGTCGCCTTCGTGCTCGGCCGGGACCTGACCGACGAGCGGATCACCGCCGTCGACCTGATCCGCGCTGTCGACCACGTGCTGCCGGCGATCGAGATCGTCGATTCCCGCATCGCCGGCTGGGACATCTCCCTCGTGGACACCGTCGCCGACAACGCCTCCAGCGGCCTGTTCGTGCTGGGCACCACGCCCCGCCGGCTCGCCGACGTGGACCTGCGGCTGTGCGGGATGGTCCTCGAACACGCCGGGGAGCCGGTCTCGGTCGGCGCCGGGGCGGCCTGCATGGGCAACCCGCTGAACGCCCTGGAGTGGCTCGTCGGCACGCTCGTGCGCGCCGGTGACCCGCTGCGGGCGGGGGACCTGGTGCTCTCCGGGTCGCTCGGCCCGGTGGTGCCGGTGACGCCCGGGGCGGCCTACGAGGCGCGGATCTCCGGGCTCGGCTCGGTCCGTACCAGTTTCGGAAGGGAACCCTCATGAGTACCGGCGTGGCGGTGCTGGGGTCGGGCAACATCGGCACCGACCTGATGATCAAGGTGCTGCGGCGCAGCGGTGGTCCCGACGGGCCGGGCCCACGTTCCATGCCTTCCCCGGGGAGCCTGCGGATGGTGGCGATGGCCGGCATCGACCCGGACTCCGACGGGCTGGCCCGGGCCCGCCGACTCGGCGTGGCCACCACGGCCGAGGGCGTCGACGGGCTCGTCGCGCTGCCCGAGTTCGCGGACGTGGAGTTGGTCTTCGACGCGACGTCGGCCGGCGCGCACCAGCGGCACGACGAGGTGCTCCGCGCTCTCGGCCGGACCGTGGTCGACCTGACCCCGGCGGCGATCGGCCCGTACGTGGTGCCGCCGGTCAACCTGGACGAGCACCTGCACGAACCGAACGTGAACATGGTGACCTGCGGTGGGCAGGCGACCGTGCCGATCGTGGCCGCCGTCGGCCGGGTCACGCCGGTGGCGTACGGGGAGATCGTCGCCTCGATCGCCTCGAAATCGGCGGGGCCGGGGACCCGGGCGAACATCGACGAGTTCACCGAGACGACCGCGCGGGCGATCGAGGTGGTCGGTGGCGCGGGGCGCGGTAAGGCGATCATCGTGCTGAATCCGGCCGATCCGCCGCTGATGATGCGGGACACCGTCTACTGCCTGTGCCCGGACGCCGACGCCGACCGGGCCGCGATCGCCGGATCGGTGGCCGAGATGGTGGCGACCGTGCAGGAGTACGTCCCCGGGTACCGGCTCAAGCAGGAGGTGCAGTTCGACCCGGTCGACGCCTACGTGCCGGCGCTCGGGCGGCACCTCACCGGATTGCAGGTGTCGGTGTTCCTGGAGGTGTCCGGGGCCGGGCACCACCTGCCCGCGTACGCCGGGAACCTGGACATCATGACCTCGGCCGCGCTGCGTACCGCCGAGCGGCTGATCGCCCTCCGGAAGGCGGTGACCGCATGACCGACCTGTATGTGCAGGACGTGACGTTGCGCGACGGGATGCACGCCGTCGCCCACCGGTACACCGTCGACCAGGTGCGCGCGATCGCGGCGGCGCTGGACGCGGCCGGGGTGGCGGCGATCGAGGTGGCGCACGGCGACGGGTTGGCCGGGTCCAGCGTCAACTACGGCCACGGCGCGGCCAGCGACGCCGACTGGATCTCCGCCGCGGCCGAGGTGCTGACCACCGCGCGGCTGACCACGCTGCTGCTGCCGGGGATCGGCACCATCGCCGACCTGAGGGCGGCGAAGGCGCTCGGGGTGACCAGCGTCCGGATCGCCACCCACTGCACCGAGGCGGACATCTCCGCCCAGCACATCTCCTGGGCGCGGGAGAACGACATGGACGTGTCCGGCTTCCTGATGATGTCGCACATGACCGACCCGGCCGGGTTGGCCGCGCAGGCCGCGCTGATGGAGTCGTACGGGGCGCACTGCGTCTACGTCACCGACTCGGGCGGCCGGTTGTTGATGTCGGACGTGGCGCAGCGGGTCGACGCGTACCGGCAGGTGCTGTCGGCGCAGACGCAGATCGGCATCCACGCGCATCACAACCTGTCGCTCGGGGTGGCCAACAGCGTGGTCGCCGTGGAGCACGGCCGGGTCGCCGGCGGCGTTCCGGCCGGGCCGGACGCCCCGCACGGGCGCACGGTGCGGGTGGACGCGTCGCTGGCGGGGATGGGCGCGGGGGCCGGCAACGCCCCGTTGGAGGTGTTCGTCGCGGTCGCCGAGCTGCACGGTTGGAAGCACGGCTGTGACGTGTTCGCCCTGATGGACGCCGCCGACGACCTGGTCCGGCCGATACAGGACCGGCCGGTGCGGGTGGACCGGGAGACGCTGTCCCTCGGCTACGCCGGGGTGTACTCCAGCTTCCTGCGGCACGCCGAGCGCGCCTCGGCGAAGTACGGGGTGGACGTGCGGTCGATCCTGGTGGAGCTGGGGCGGCGGCGGATGGTCGGTGGTCAGGAGGACATGATCGTGGATGTGGCGTTGGACCTCGCGGGTCGGCGTGGGCAGGAGGAGGTCGCGTGATCGGGGTGGACACCGCGGGCATCGCCGGCAGGCTGGGGGCGGCGGCCGACACGGCCACCGCGATCGCGCAGCTCGCCGCCGAGACCGGCCTGGACGGCGACGGCGCGTACGCGGTGCAGACCGCGCTGGTGCAGCGCCGGCTGGACCGGGGCGAGCGCCTCGTCGGGCTGAAGATGGGGCTGACCAGCCGGGCGAAGATGGCCCAGGTCGGCGTGGACGAGGTGATCTGGGGCCGGCTCACCGATGTGATGCGGGTGCCCGACGGCGGCACGGTCGACCCGGCCACGTTCATCCACCCCCGGGTCGAGCCGGAGGTGGCGTTCCTGCTGGACCGGCTGCCAGAGCCGGGCGAGCCGGTCGGTGCGTTCACCGACGCGGTGCGCGCGGTGGCCCCGGCGATCGAGCTGATCGACTCCCGGTACGCCAACTTCACCTTCTCCCTGCCCGACGTCATCGCCGACAACGCCTCCGCCGCCGCGTTCGCCATCGGAGCCTGGTCACCGGTGCCGGACGGGCTGGACAACCTCGGCGTGCTCCTCGAAATCGACGGACGCGTCGTCCAGGTCGGCTCGACCGCCGCGATCCTCGGCGACCCCCGCCGGACCCTGGACGAAGGACTCCGCCTCGCCGGGCGGCACGGGGTGCGGCTGCGGTCGGGCTGGGTCTTCCTCGCCGGGGCCGCCACCGCCGCCGTGCCCCTGCGCCCCGGCGCGCACGTGCGCGCCGTCGTGGAGAAGCTCGGCGCCGCGTCGCTGCGGGCGTCGTCGTGAGCGGCGAGGCGCGCGTGGTCGCCGGAAAGGCCGTGCCGCGCGGGGCGTTTCCGCACGTCAAGGTCGCCGGCGGGTTCGTCTTCGTCTCCGGTACGTCGTCCCGGCTGCCGGACAACACCTTCGCGGGCGTGTCGGTGGACGAGTTCGGCACGACCGACCTCGACGTCCGGGCGCAGACCCGGGCCGTGATCGGGAACGTCCGGGACCTGCTGCGGTCGGTCGGCGCGGACCTGCCCGATCTCGTGCAGGTAACGTCGTACCTGGTCAACATGAACGACTTCGGTGGCTACAACGAGGTGTGGGCGGAGTTTTTCGACGCCACGGGGCCGACCCGGACGACCGTGGCCGTGCACCAGCTTCCGCACCCGCACCTGCTCATCGAGATGCAAGCCGTGGCGCTTCTTCCGTCGGGAGGTCAGTCGTGAGTGAGATCGTCGAGCCGTTCAGCTTCCCCGGGTGGGTCGCCGAGAACCAGCACCTGCTGAAGCCGCCGGTGGGCAACCGGGAGATGTTCCCCGGCTCCGACGACTTCATCGTGATGGTGGTGGGCGGGCCGAACCAGCGCACCGACTTCCACGTCGACCCGTACGAGGAGTTCTTCTACCAGGTCAAGGGCAACATGCACGTCAACCTGATGACCCCGCAGGGGCCGCGTACGGTGCACGTGCGCGAGGGCCAGATGTGGATGCTGCCGCGTGACACCCCGCACTCGCCGCAGCGCCCCGAGGTCGGCTCGATCGGCGTGGTGGTCGAGCGGGTCCGCGAGGAGGGCACGCTGGAGAAGTTCCAGTGGTACTGCCCGGAGTGCGGGCACAAGGTGCACGAGGTGGAGTTGCAGGTCCGCGACATCGCCGCCGACCTGCCCCCGGTGTTCGGCGCGTTCTACGCCGACGAGGCCGCCCGCACCTGCGGCGGGTGCGGCGCGCTGCACCCGGGCAAGGGCTGATGGGGGTGCCCGCCGGGCGGCTCCCGGTGGTCGACGTGCACACCCACGTCGTACCGAAGGGGTGGCCGGACCTCGGCGCGGCGTGCGGCGGGTCCGGCTGGCCCTGGCTGCGGATCGACTCCGAGCGGGCCGCCATGATCATGGTGGGGGAGACGGAGTTCCGGCCGGTCGGCGCGCAGTGCTGGGACGCGTCGACCCGGCTGGCCGACATGGCCGCCGACGGGATCGACGTCCAGGTGGTGTCCCCGACCCCGGTCTTCTTCAGCTACGACCGCCCCGCCGACCAGGCGGTGAAGGTGGCCCGGATCTTCAACGACCTCACCCTGGAGGTCACCGCCGCCGGCGGCGACCGGCTGGTGCCGTTCTGTCAGGTGCCGTTGCAGGACCCGGACGCGGCCTGCGCCGAGCTGGACCGCTGCCTCGCGGCCGGGCACGTCGGGGTGGAGATCGGCAACCACGTCGGCGACCGGGACCTCGACGACGAGGGAGTGGTCACCTTCCTCCAGCACTGCGCCCAGGTCGGCGCGCCGGTGTTCGTGCACCCGTGGGACATGCCGGGCGGGCCCCGGCTGGACCGGTGGATGGCCCGCTGGCTGACCGGGATGCCCGCTGAGACGCACCTGTCGGTGCTGGCGCTGATCCTCGGCGGCGTGTTCGACCGGGTGCCGGAGTCGCTGCGGCTCTGCTTCGCGCACGGGGGCGGGAGCTTCCCGTTCTGGCTGGGCCGCGCCGACAACGCCTGGCACCGCCGGGGCGACCTGGTCCGGGGAGCGTCCGCCGCGCCGCCCAGCGCGTACGTCGACCGGTTCTGCGTGGACTCGGTGGTGTTCGAGCCGGCGGCGCTGCGGCTGTTGGTGGACACCATGGGCGAGGACCGGGTGCTGGTCGGCAGCGACTACCCGTACCCGCTGGGGGAGCGCCCGGCCGGGCAGGTGGTCCGCGCGGCGGAGTTCCTCACCGCGGTTCAGCGCGACAAGCTGCTCTCCGCCAACGCCCTGCGCTTCCTCGGCAGGTCGCATGTATAAACGGCGATCGGGTTTATATACTCGACCGCGTGAAGACTGTTATCGATCTTGATGATGAGCTGCTCGACCGGGCCCGGCGGGAGTTGGGCACCAAGAGCAAGAAGGACACGATCCACGCCGCGCTCCGGCTGGTCGCCGAGCGGAGCGAGCGGATGGAGGCCATCCGCGAGCTACTGGCCATCGACCGGGACTGGACCGGACTCTTGGAGGACGACAAGACGCCCGAGGGTCGGCAGGACGCGGCGTGAGACCTCCCCCCGGCCTATATCTGATTGACACCTCCGCCTGGGGACGGCTGCGGCAGCCGACTGTGCGGAAGCGGATCTCGGTGATCCTGGAGGAGCGGCTGGCCGCCACCTGTCTCCCCCTGGATTTGGAGGACGGGCGGAGCGCTCGCGACTTCCGGGACGCGATGGCGGTGCGAGCTCGGCGCTCCGAGCTCATGATCGAGCTACCGATCACGGTGGCGGTGGCCACCCGGGCGCGGGATCTGCAATTGGCGTTGACGGCCCGAGGACACCACCGCGCGGCGAGTCCGGTGGACGTCACGGTGGCGGCGGTCGCCGCCGAGTACTCCGCCGTCGTCCTGCACTACGACCGCAACTTCGATCTGATCCGGGACGTGGGTGGCCCGCGATGCGAATGGGTCGCGCCGGCCGGCACCCTGAGCTGACCGCAGCCCGCTGACCGCTGACCGTCGTGTCTGCCGTGCGGCCGGTGGCCGGAGCGGGCAGGATGGGCGGGGTGCGGTGGCGGGTGGGATCGCCACCCCGCAGTCTGGCGGGCCGTCGACTCCGCTAACGTGAACAGGAGCGGAGTCGGGCGGTCGGTGTCCATGATCGTCCACCCGACCCGGGATTCCTGGTCTCTCTTTCCGCCTGGGGGCGTTGGGATTGTCTGTTACCGAGACGTTGCTGATCTTCGTCGGCATCCCGGCGGCCGTGGTGCTGGTGATCGCCGCGCTGGCATTCGCCGGCGGCCCGGGCAAGGGCGCCGCCGCCAAGCGCTACCGGCCGGGCCGGCCCTTCGACTTCACTCCGGTCTGGTTCCTGGGCCGCCCGGAGCAGCTGGCCGACTCGGCCGGCACCGTGCTGGCCGCGGGTGCGCAGGCACCGGCGCTGAGCAGCCACAAGCTTGAGAAGGCCGGCATCGAGGCGCCGGCCGGTGGAACCGGAGGCGCAAGTGACCGTTGGTGAGATCCAGGCCGGCACGGAAACACCGCCCGAGGTGCTCGACGGGCCGTTCTCGACCCGGCAGCTGCTGCGCATCGACGAGGCGCTCCGCCTGGCCGACCAGGGGACCGGGCTGGTCTTCTCGGTCTACGTCGGCGGCCTCGACGAGCCGATCCGCGAGCACGCCCAGCGGCTGCACCGGCAGCTCGCCGATCCCGACCGGTCGGTCCTGATCGCGGTGTCGCCCAACCAGCGCAAGCTGGAGGTCGTCACCGGCCGGCAGGCCCGCAAGCGCATCCCCGACACGTACGCCAAGCTGGCCGCCCTCTCCATGGTGGCGGCCTTCGGCGGCGGCGACCTGGCCGGCGGCATCATCAACGGCCTCGACCAGCTCGCCAGCCACGCCGGCAAGGGCTGAGACGCAGCGGCCCGGGGCCGGCGGGGCTGTTCGCCCGCGCCGGCCCCGGGCCGGTTGACCCTCGCCTCAGGCGCTGCGGGCGTCCCGGTCGCGGGCCCTCAGCGCGCGGACAACGGCGTCGCGGCCCTCGGCGACCAACCGGCGCAGTGACGCCGGCCGCCCGTCGGCGGTGGCCAGCCACGCGTCGGTGGCCGCGACGGTCTCCTCGGAGACCTGCTGGTCCGGGTACGCCAGCTGGACGAACTCCTGCGCCGGCTCGCTGTCCCGCTGCGCCCAGACCTGGTCCACCACGGCGAAGTACTTCTCCCGGTACGGGGCGACCAGCTCCGCCTGCACGGACGGGGCGAAGCCCTGCAAAAGCGCCCGGTTGCGCCAGTTCGGCAGCGCGTCGGGGCCGGTGAGCTGGGCCCAGACGGCGGCCTTGTTCTTCTCCGTCGGCACCAGCGCGTGCGCCTGCGCGGCCTCCCGCTCGCCGCTGGCGGTCCGGTCGCCGGCCAGCTCGGCCTCGATCTCCTCGGCGCCGGCGGCCCCGTTGGCCACCAGCTGCTGGAGGATCGTCCAGCGCAGCTCGGTGTCGACGGCCAGCCCGGCCGGCACGTCGTTGCCGGCCAGCCAGCCCCGCAGCATCGCCAGGCCCTCGTCGGAGCGGGTCGCCGAGGCGACGGCGCGGGCCCAGGCGAGCTGGAACCCGCTGCCGGGCTCGGCGGCGGACAGCGTGGCCTTCGCCGTCCGGTGCAGCTCGGCCCAGCCGGTCGGCGCCCAGGCCGGATCGGCGTAGTAGACCAGCGCGGAGGTCGCCTGACGGAGGGTGGCGGTGACCAGGTTGATGTCGGTCTCCGCGGGCAGCCCGGCCAGCACCAGCGCCACGTAGTCGCGGGCCGACAGCTCGGCGTCGCGGACCATGTCCCACGCGGCCATCCAGCACAGGGCGCGCGACAGCGACGACTCGAAGCCGGCGATGTGCTGCACCACCGTGGCCATCGACCGCTCGTCCAGCCGCAGCTTCGTGTACGTCAGGTCGTCGTCGTTGAGCAGCAGCACGTCCGCCGCCCGCACGCCGTGCAGGGCGGTCAGCTCGGTCAGCTCGCCGGTCACGTCGATCTCGATCCGCTTCCGGCGGACGAGCCGGCCGTCGGTCAGGTCGTACAGGCCCACGCCGATGCGGTGGGTGCGCAGCGTCGGGTACCCGGCCGGCGCCTCCTGCCGCACCACCACCCGCTGATAGCTGCCGTCCGCGTCGATCGTCACCTCGGGACGCAGGGTGTTGACCTGTGCGGTCTCCAGCCACTGCGCGGCGAACTTGCGCAGCTCCCGGCCGGAGGCCGCCTCAAGCTCCGACAGCAGGTCGTCGAAGGTGGCGTTGCCCCAGGCGTGCTTGCCGAAGTAGGCCCGCAGCCCGGCCAGGAACGGCTCCTCGCCGACGTACGCGACGAGCTGCTTGACCACGCTCGCGCCCTTGGCGTACGTGATGCCGTCGAAGTTGACCTCGACCGCCTCCAGGTCCGGCATCTCGCAGTAGACCGGGTGGGTGGAGGAGAGCTGGTCCTGCCGGTAACCCCAGTTCTTCCGGATGGACAGGAAGGTCGTCCAGGCGTCGGAGAAGCGGGTGGCGTTGGCGTTGCACCAGTGGCTGGCCCACTCGGCGAACGACTCGTTCAGCCACAGGTCGTTCCACCAGCGCATGGTGACCAGGTCGCCGAACCACATGTGGGCCAGCTCGTGCAGGATCGTGTTGGCCCGCTGCTCGTACTCGAAGTCGGTGACCTGGGAGCGGAAGATGTAGTGCCCCTCGGCGTGGGTGACGCAGCCGAAGTTCTCCATCGCGCCGGCGTTGAAGTCGGGCACCCAGAGCTGGTCGTACTTCGGCAGCGGGTAGCGCACGCCGAACTGCTGGTGGAAGAAGTCGAAGCCCTGCTTGGTGACGAGGAACAGGTCGTCCGAGTCGAGGTACTGCGCCATCGAGGCCCGGCAGTAGACCCCCAGGTCGATGCCGTCGTGGCTGTCCCGCACCTCGTGGTACGGGCCGGCGCAGAGCGCGGTGATGTAGGTGCTCATCCGGGCCGACGGAACGAAGTGGACGGTCTTGAGCCCCTCACCGGCCGGCACCTCGCGCTCGACCGGCATGTTGGACACCACCCGCCAGTGCTCCGGGACGGTGGCGTGCCAGGTGTAGACGCTCTTCAGGTCGGGCTGGTCGAAGCAGGCGAAGACCTTTTGGGCGTCCGCCGTCTCGAACTGGCTGTAGAGGTAGGTCTCCCCGTCGACCGGGTCGACGGTGCGGTGCAGCCCCTGCCCGCTGTTCGAGTACGCGAAGTCGGCGTCGACCACGAGGGTGTTCTCCCCGGTCAGCCCGGTCAGCGTCAGCCCGTTGTCCGCCGACCAGCCGGAGACGTCGACCGGGACGCCGTTGAGCGTCGCCGAGCGCACCGACTCGGCGGCTGCCTCGATGAAGGTGGATGTGTCCGGTTCGGCGCAGCGGAACCGGACCTCGGTCACCGACCGGAAGGTCCGGGCGTCGGCGGCCTGGACGGCGGTCGACAGGTCCAGACTGATGTCGTACCCGGTGACCTCGAGCAGGCGGGCCCGCTCGGTGGCCTCGACCTGGGTCAGGTTGCGCACTCCCGGCACTGTTCGTCTCCATCCCGTTCTCGCCGTGCGCCGCTGCGGCGCCAGCCCACCGCCCGTTCGTGACGGTCGGTCGGGACCGAGTCTTCCATGGGCGGGCACGTCGCGGTGGGCGACGTCACGCTCTCATTCCGGTACCGGTCAACGCCGGCCAGGGTGGAGGATCGAGGGACAAAGGGTCGGCCCCCCGGCCCTGCCGTTGCGAAGGGAACCTCACCGTGACCGATCGAGTCACTGTCGGCATGTGGTTCGACCCGATGTGTCCGTGGGCGTGGATCACCTCCCGTTGGCTGCTGGAGGTGGAGCAGGTCCGTGATGTGGACGTCCGCTTCCACGTGATGAGCCTGTCGGTGCTCAACGAGGGGCGCGACGTGCCCGAGCAGTACCAGCAGATGTTGCAGAGCGGCTGGGGTCCGGTGCGGGTCTGCATCGCGGTCGAGCAGCAGCACGGCCCGGACGCCGTCCGTGCTCTGTACACCGCCATGGGCACCCGGATCCACCTCGGCAAGGAGGAGCTGGGTCGGGAGCTGTTCGCGGCGGCGCTGACCGATGCTGGGCTGGACCCGGAGCTGGCCGCGGCGGCCGAGAGCACCGCGTACGACAAGGCCCTACGGGCCAGCCACGAGGCCGGGATGCGGCCGGTCGGCACCGACGTGGGCACCCCGGTCATCCACGCCCCCGGCCCGGACGGCGACCCGGTGGCCTTCTTCGGCCCGGTGGTCACCCCACGGCCCAAGGGCGAGGCCGCCGGCCGGCTCTGGGACGGCGTCCTGCTGGTCGCCGGGACGCCCGGCTTCTATGAGCTGAAGCGCTTCCGCCAGGCCGCCCCGACCTTCGAGTAGAAAAGGGCACCCCCTTAACGGCTCAGGGGCAGCTTCTTACGCCGCTCCGCCCGCCGTCGGCCCGGGCTCCGACAGGGCGGCGGCGGGCGGGGCCTGCGGTGTCCGGGCGCTGGACGGGCCGGGCGGTGGGCGAGGGCCTGCGGTGGGCGGCGCGCCGTGGGGGCGTCACCGGGTGGTGCGGGGGTCGTTCCACCGGATGTCCCGGTAACGGCCCGCAGGGGTGGGCCCCCGGCAGCTTGTGGAGGCATCCGATGGGTAAGCACCGCCGTACGTTCGATGACGCGCCGCCGGAAGCGGCGACCACCGGGGAAGCCGGTGCGGCGTACTGGTCCGTGGACGACGCCGGCTGGCCGGCGGTCCGGCCGAACCTGCCGGCCGAGCTGGTCGACCTGCTGGCGCCGCCGATCGTGGTCGGCGTCGCCCGGCCGGCCGCCACCTCGCGGCTCACCGCGCCCGCCGTCGCGTCGGGTCGGCCGGACCCGTCCGGTGTCTCCATTCAACAGGTGGACGGGGTGCGGGGCGCGCTTCGGGGCATGACCGGCCGGCGGTAGCGTCAGCGGACATGACGGTCGTACATCCGATCGCCCGGGCCTGGATCACCACTGGCGGCACCGGCGCGCAGAACTACGACGAGTTCGCCGACGACGCGGAGATCACCGCGATCATCGAGGCGAACCCGCACAGTGCTCTCGGCATCGAGATGCCGCACCGGGCACCGGAAACCCTGGGGAAGTCCTTCCTCGATGCGCTTCCCGACGCGGCGGCCCGCCTCGCCGAGGCCAAGGCCGACGGCAGCTACACCCCGGCCGAGCAGGTGGTGGTCCTCTACCGGATCAGCGCGCCGGGGGAGGAGACCGCGTACGGGCTGTTCGCCATGGTCGACACCGACCAGATCTCCACCAGCGCCGACGAGCCGGGCCTGGTGATCCGCAACGAGGACGTCTTCATCGCCAAGGTCCGCGAGCGCGTCGCCCTCGCCGAGGCGCTCGGGCACCTGCTCTCGCCCGTGCTGCTGCTCCAGACCGGCCGTGGCGACGAGTTGCACGCCGCGCTCGCGGCGGCGACCGAGTCGGCCGGGGCGCCCGCCGCGACCGACACCGACCAGTCCGGGCGCACGCACGCCGTGTGGCTGCTCGGCCCCGGCCCCGAGCAGGACGCGCTGGCTGCCCTGGCCGGCGGCGGCGAGCTGGTGGTCGCCGACGGGAACCACCGCAGCCTCGCCGCCCAGACCGGCGGCCTGCCCCGCTTCCTGGCCGTGGTGACCACCCCCGCGTCGGTCGCGATCCAGCCGTACAACCGGCTGGTCAGCGAGCTGACCGTCACCCCGGCGGAGCTGGTCGACCGGCTCCGCGCGGCGGGCGCCGAGGTCACCGGAATCGACGGTCCGGTCGAGGTCCCGACGGCCGGCGGCACCGTCGCGCTCCGGCTGGCCGACCAGGGGTACGCGGTGCGACTGCCGCACGTCGACGGCGGCCGGCTGGAGAACCTCGACCACGCGCTGGTGGAGCGGGTGCTGATGCGCGACGCGCTCGGCCTCGACCCGGGCGACAAGCGGATCACCTACGTCGGCGGGGACTACCCGGCGAGCTGGCTGACCGGCGAGGTCGAGGCGGGCCGGGCCGAGCTGGCGGTGCTGATCGCCCCGGTGACCGTGGACGACTTCGTCGCGGTCAACCTGGCCCGGGAGAAGATGCCACGCAAGAGCACCTGGTTCACCCCGAAGGCCCGCGGCGGCCTGGTGGTGGCCGAACTGTCCCGCTGAGCGCGCGATACGCCGGCCGACGACCCGGGTGACCAGCCTTTCTGTGACGAAGCCGGCTCCGCGCCGCCGCCCGCTCGGCGGCGCGGACGACGGCCTGACAGACTGCGCGGTATGCGCGTCTATCTGGGATCCGACCACGCCGGTTTCGAGCTGAAGGTGCACCTGGCCGGCCACCTCGCCAAGCAGGGGTACGAGCTGGTCGACGTCGGCCCGCACGCTTTCGACCCGGACGACGACTACCCGGCGTTCTGCCTGCACACCGGCGCCCGGGTGGTCGCCGACCCCGGCAGTCTCGGCGTGGTCATCGGCGGCTCGGGCAACGGCGAGCAGATCGCCGCCAACAAGGTCGCGGGCGTTCGGGCGGCGCTGGCCTGGAACATCGACACCGCCCAGCTCGGCCGGGAGCACAACGACGCCAACGTGGTGGCCGTCGGCGCCCGCCAGCACACCCTGGACGAGGCCACCGCCATCGTCGAGGCGTTCCTCACCACCTCGTTCTCCGGCAACCCCCGGCACGCCCGCCGGATCGACCAGGTCGCCGCGTACGAGCGGAGCCGGGAGCTGCCCGACCTGCCCTGACCCGTCAGCGCCCCGGCCGGGTCAGCGGCCCGGGGCGGGGCAGGTCCTCGCGGGGCATCCAGTTGCGCCGGACGACGACCAGCCGGGCCTCCGCCTCGGCCAGGTCCTCCTCGGTCGGTCGGGCCGCGTCCCGGGCCCGCAGCGCCGCCAGGGGCCCCACCTGGGAGGCGCCGGGCCCGACCAGGCTGCGCAGGCCCCGCTCGCCGTCGCGTTCCTCGCCGGCCGGGCCGCCCCGGCGGCGGGGCGGCTCGACCACGTCCTGCACCCCGGCAGTGGGCGCCGTGGGAACCTCGCCGTCGGAGTGGTGCCTCAGCCGGCGTCGCCGTCGATCCCCATCACCCATCAGCCGACCGTACCGCCCGCGCCGCCGCCGCGCCCCCCTACGTGGGGGCCCGGCCGGCGGGGCGGTGGCGGTGGCGGTCAGAAGATGCCCATTCCCGCCGGGGCCCGGTGCCAGGCGAAGGCGGGCCCGGCGGCGGCCAGCGCGCCGGGGCGCCGCTCGTGGATCCGCCCGGCGTCGGCCAGCGTCGCCAGCCCCGTCCCGCCCAGGTACAGCTCGCCGAGCTCCCGCACGTCGCAGGCGAGGTCGGCCGGCCGGTCGGTGGGCCCGCACCGGGCGTCGTCCGGCCCGCCGGTCAGCCGCCAGCGCCCCGAGTTCTCCGGAAGCAACTCGTCGGTGACCTCGACGACGACGTCCACGTCGGCGGCGTACCGGCGGGCGGCCAGCGCGGTCGGCACGTCCACCACCCGCACCCAGAGCGCGTCGGAGAGCCGGGCCACCAACCGGCGCGGCTCGTCGACCAGGCGCAACAACGGGTCGTCCACCGGCCCCCGGTAGGAGAGCCGGCGGGTCAGGTCGAGCGAGAGCAGCAGCCGCCACAGCGCCAGCCGGGCCGCCGGGTTCGCGGCCACCATCTCCTCCACGATCGTCACGCCGCGTGGGCCGGCGGCGTCGGAGTCCCGGCGCGAGCGCCACAACGCGTACCCGTCGACCTCACCGTCCGGGCCCTCGTGCAGCATCACCCGGCGCTCGGTCGCGCCCGCGCGCTCGTCGGCCGGGTCCGTCAACACGTACCGCCACCACCGGTCGTCCCGGTCGGACCAGCCGGGGCGGTCGGCGCGCAGCCGGTCGTACAGCCGGGCCAGGTCGGCCTGCTGCGCCACCGGCCGGTCCAGGCGCAGCCGGCCCTCGGCGGCGGCCGGGGCGGGCAGCCGCAGTTCGGTGGTGGAGCACTCGACGGAGAGTTCCTGGGCGGCGAGGCCGTAACCGAACCGGGGGTAGATCCGGCCCTCGCTGGCCCAGAGCACGGCCACCGGCTCCCGGCCGGCGTCCCGGATGTCGCGCAACTGCCGGCGCACGAGGCGGGTGAGCAGGCCACGGCGGCGGTGGGTCGGCAGTACCCCGACCATGGTCACGTGGGCCGCCGGCAGCGTGGCGCCCGGGACGGTCAGCTCCCGGGTGAACGCCGAGACGTGCGCCACGAGTTCCGCGCCGTCGTCCCGGACCAGCAGGCTCCGGTGCGGCTCCCAGATGCCCCGTTCGGCCTCGCGGGTCTCCTCGCCGAGGGTGGTGTGGAACGTGATCTCGATCATGCGGGCCAGGTCGTCGAAGTCGTCGGGCCGGCCGACCCGGATCGGTGGTGAAGGGTTCGTCATCGCCCGTGTCTATCGGACACCCCACGGGGCAGGCGACCGATTTGCCGGCTCGTTACCCTCGGAGGTGGGGCCGGCCGGTGCCGGCACCGACGTCAGGGGAGGACACGAGATGGCAGACCAGACACAGCCGTGGGCGGAGCGGACCGTCGAGGTGTCGCCGCAACCGGGTGTCGGGGTGCCGCCACAGCGCGACGTCTTCCGCCGGGGGGTGGCCTCCGTGGGGCAGCCGCGCCCTGCACGTACCGAACCCTTCCCCACGGTCGGGCACGGCGGGCACGGCGGCCACGACGGGCACGACGGGCTCTGGTCCGGCGACGTGCCGGCGCCGCGCCGCCCGTTGAGCTGGCACCTGGCCCGGTTGCGGGTCGGCGGCGAGTGGAGCGCCGCAGGGGGCCTCTTCGCCTTCGTCTGCTGGGGCATCTGGGCCATCTCCGGGCGGGGCGACCTCGGCGCGCCGCTGCTCACCTTCCTGCTGAGCCTGCTGGTCGCGGCCGGCCTGTTCGGGCTGTCCCGACTGCTCGGCCGGGTGATCTGGGAGCGGCAGCTCGGGCGGGTCCGGCGCAGCGCGCGGGGCGCCCACATCGTGACGGCGGTCTTCCTGGTCGGCCTGGGGGTCGCCTACCTCCAGCAGACCGAGTGGGTGGTCTCCGCCTGGAACTGGGTCACCGGCAACTGACCCCGGCCGGGCCGGGGCGGCGCCGGTGCGGTGGTCCTGCGCCCGGGCGGGCCGGCGCGGGGCCGCCCGCCCGGGCACCGGAGTCGCGGTCCGCCGCGACGCCGGCCGTTCCTCACCAGGCGGCGCTGCTTACCCGCCCCACGCGCCTTCATCCGCGGTGGGCACCGACGGCTGACACCGCGGGTCGGCCGTCCGGTCCGCCGTTCGGCGACCCGGCAGGTGCGTCCGGCGCACCGGAGCGGGCCGGCCGTCGTGCCGGCCGGGTGGCACGCCCCACGATGGCGGGATGGGTGCGTATCGAGCAGCGTACGAGCGGAGCATCGCCGACCCGGCCGCCTTCTGGCGGGACGCGGCGGCGGACATCGACTGGCACCGGCCGCCGGAGCGGATCCTCGACGACAGCCGGGCCCCGCTGTACCGCTGGTTCCCCGACGGGGAGCTGAACACCTGCCACAACGCACTGGACCGGCACGTGGCGGCGGGACGCGGCGACCAGCCCGCGCTGATCCACGACAGTCCGGTCACCGGCACGACCCGCACGTACACGTACGCCGAGCTGTGCGACGCGACCGCCCGGTTCGCCGGGGCCCTGCGCCGGCTGGGGGTCGGCCGGGGGGACCGGGTGCTGCTCTACCTGGCGATGGTCCCCGAGGCGGTGGTCGCCATGCTGGCCTGCGCCCGGATCGGCGCGGTGCACTCCGTGGTGTTCGGCGGCTTCGCTGCCCACGAGCTGGCGGCCCGCGTCGACGACGCCCGGCCGAAGGTGGTGGTCGCCACCTCGTGCGGGATCGAGGTGGACCGGATCGTGCCCTACCACCCGATCCTCGACGCGGCGCTGGCGGAGGCCGAGCACGCCCCCGAGGCCTGCGTCATCGTGCAGCGCCCCCAGCACCCCGCGCCGCTCACGCCCGGCCGGGACCTGACCTGGGACGAGGCCCTCGACGGCGCCGAGCCGGCCGACTGCGTCCCGGTCGCCGCCACCGACCCGCTCTACGTCCTCTACACGTCCGGCACGACGGGCCGGCCGAAGGGCGTGGTCCGGGACAACGGCGGCCACGCGGTGGCGCTGCGCTGGTCGATGGCCAACGTCTTCGACATCGGGCCCGGCGACGTGTTCTGGGCCGCCTCCGACGTCGGCTGGGTGGTCGGCCACTCCTACATCGTGTACGGCCCGCTGCTCGCCGGGGCGACGACGGTGCTCTACGAGGGCAAGCCGGTCGGCACCCCGGACGCGGGCGCGTTCTGGCGGGTCGTGTCGCAGCACCGGGTCGCCGCCCTGTTCACCGCCCCCACCGCGATCCGGGCGATCCGCCGGCAGGATCCGGACGGCACGCGGATCGGCCGGTACGACCTGTCCAGCCTCCGGGCGCTGTTCCTGGCCGGCGAGCGCCTCGACCCGGACACCTTCGCCTGGGCCGGCGCGCGGCTGGGTGTGCCCGTGGTGGACAACTGGTGGCAGACCGAGACCGGCTGGCCGGTGGCGGCGAACCCGCGTGGGCTGGAGCCGCTGCCGATCAAGGCCGGCTCGCCGTCGGTGCCCGTCCCCGGGTACGACGTGCGGGTGGTGGACCCGCGGGGCGCGCAGGTGCCGGCGGGCGTCGACGGCTCGATCGTGATCAGGCTGCCGCTGCCCCCGGGCTGCCTGCCCACCCTCTGGGGCGACGACGAGCGATACGTCCGTTCGTACCTGAGCACCTTCCCCGGCTACTACCTGACCGGCGACGGCGGCCGGTTCGACGACGACGGCTACCTGTACGTGATGGGCCGCACCGACGACGTGATCAACGTGGCCGGGCACCGGCTCTCCACCGGGGCGATGGAGGAGGTGCTGGCCGGCCACCCGGCGGTGGCCGAGTGCGCCGTCATCGGCGTGGCGGACCAGCTCAAGGGCCAGGTGCCCAGCGGGTACGTGGTGCTCAAGGCCGGCGTCGAGGTGGACCCGGGCGTCCTCGCCGCCGAGTTGGTCGCCCGGATGCGGGAGCGGATCGGCCCGGTCGCCGCGTTCCGCCGGGTCACCGTCGTGCCGGCCCTGCCGAAGACCCGCTCCGGCAAGATCCTGCGCCGGACGATGCGGGGCCTGGTGGAGGGGCGCGACGAGCCGGTCCCGGCCACCATCGACGACCCGGCCACGCTCGGCTTCTTCCGCAACCTGGCCGCCGCCGACTGAGGCCCCCTCGGCCCCGATCGCACCGCACCGAGGGTCGGGGCCGGGCGGCGCTCGCCGGCCTTGGGGCTGGGGCAGGTGCCCGGGCCGGTCAGGGAGTGGCCGGTCAGGGGCTGGGGGCGAAGCGGTACAGCACGAAGTCCTTCGCCGCGCCGCAGAACAGCACGCTGGTGTTCCACGAGCAGGACTCGCCGCGCACGTCCTTGGCCCGGCCCAGCTCGGCGGGGTCGGGGGAGTCGACCGTCATCCCGGCGATGCTGGGGTCCGCCTCGCTGCCGCTCAGCCTGTCGGCGAAGACCAGGATGTTGCCGGCGTCCAGCCGGACCGCCACCCCGTCCCGGTCCCGCAGCACCGCCTTGCCCTCCGGGTCGAACAGGGTCGACGTCGACTCCGGGTACTGACGCCGCACGAGCAGATGCTCGCCCACCGGCACCAGGTCCTTCGCCCCCGGCGTCGACCAGCGCCGGGGGCCCGCGCCCTCGGTGGCCGCCACCACCTCGGCGCGGTCCGCGTCGCCGGACGGCACCTCCAGCACGCACGCCCGGTGTTCGCCGCAGGCCACCAGCGCCTCCGCCCGCCGCCCGTCCTCGGTGGCGCTGTGCAGGATCGTCGGCTGGGCCACCCGGGTCAGGTCGTAGCCGAGCAGCCGGTACCGGCCGACGGTGGAATCGTCGACCACGTACAGCCGGTCGTCCCGGGCGACCAGGAGGTCGTCGCGGTCCGCGACCCCGGACCAGGTGCGCAGCACCGAGCCGGTGTCCAGGTCGATCAGCCGGGCCGAGCGGTCCGCGCCGATCTGCACGAGCCGGTCGGCCTTCCCGCGCCACGGGTCGCGGGGCGTCCCGTCGGCGTACGCCGGCCCGCCGGCCCCCTCGGCGGTCTCGACGCGCAGCACGGTGCTGCGGGCGTCGCCCGACCCGTCGCGCGGGTTGTCCAGCTTCCATGCCTCCGTGCCGTCGCTCATCCGCAGGCCGACGAGCCGGTTGCCGTCCCGGTCGACGAGTACCGCCACATCCTCGCCGAAGAACACCCGGTCGTCGTCCTGGATCGTCCGGGACCACCGCTGCTCGCCGGAGGCGGCCTTGTGCACCACCAGCGTGCGGGAGGCGCCGACGCCGGACGCGTCGGAGAAGGCCGCCACCGCCCCGGGCACGGCGACGAGCGACTGCCACCGCTCTGACGTCTGCGTAGTCTGCTTGCGCCACCGCTGCGCGCCGGTCTCCGCGTCGACCGCCACGATCTCCAGCCGGTCGTCCGGCAGCGGGTACGCCGCGTAGCCGGTGTCGCCGAGCAGCGCGGTGAAGGTCTCCGCCGGCCGGTCCGTCCCGGCGGGGACGCGCTTGACCTCGGTCAGGGTCTTCTGGAACTCCAGGCCCGGGTAGCGGTCCCGGGTGTACCACAGCGCGACGCCGCCGGCCACCCCGGCGAGGGCGAGCACCGCCGCGACCGTGATCCACAGCGCCCGCCGCCGGGGGGCGGCCGGCGGCGTCGGCGTACCGGAGACGGGCACGCCCCACGGGGCTTCCGGCGTTCCATGCATCCCGGGCGGCCCGGCGGGCGCGGTCGGTGGTATCCCAGGCCCGGCGGGCGTGGTCGGCGCCTGCCCGGGCCCGGCGGCTACGGTCGGCGGCAGCCCCGGCCCGCCGTCGACCCAGGTGGGTGGCAGGCCGCCGGCCCCGGCCACCGCAGGCGCGGTCGCCGGTACGCCCCCGGCGCCACCCGCCGGCGCGGCCGGCGCCGCCTGCCGTGGCGGGCGGGGGGCCGGCAGGTCCGTCAGCGCCCCCTCGGCCACCGGCAGTTCCGGCTGCTCCAGCACGGTCGGCGCGACGCCCAACTCGGCGTGCAGCATCCGGGCCACCAGCGGCATCCGGGTCGGGCCGCCCACCAGGAACAGGCCGACGAGCCGGTCGGGGGTGAGGCCGGCGGCGGCGATCACCCGCCCGGTTTCGGCCACGGCCCGGGCCAGCAGCGGGGTGGCCACCCGCTCCAGGTCTTCCCTGGTGAGCTGGACGACCTCCTGCGATCCCGGCACGACCACCGGTGCGACCGGGGCCCTGGACAGCATCTCCCGCGCCTCGCGGACGCCCTCCCGGAGCCGGTGCAGGTCCCGCCGCTGCCCGGCGTCGGCCGGCTGGGTCAGCGCGGCCCACCGCGCCGGGTCGGTCGCGGACACCAGCTCGCCGAGCCGGCTCGTCAGGGCGGCGTCCAGGTCGAGCCCGCCGAGGTCGGGCACGCCCCCGGTGGCGGTCACGGCGAAGCCGGAGTCGCCCCACGGGTCGGCGCCCTCGTTGCGCAGCACCGCCACGTCCAGGGTGCCGCCGCCCAGGTCGAACACGGCGATGGAGCCGCCGACCGGCACCGGCCGGCGCAGCACCTGGGCGTAGTAGCGGGCGGCGGCCACGGGCTCGCGCAGCAGCCGGGTGCCGAGCGGGGTGGGGCCGGAGAGGGTGTGCTCGGCAGCCTGCGGCCAGCCCGCCCGCAGCAGCGCGTCGGCGAGGACCTGACGCCGGGCGTCGTTCCAGGACGCGGGGCAGGTCAGCACCGCCGGGGGGAGGAAACCGACCGTGGCGACCGCCGTCTGGCCCACCGTGTGCAGGATCGCGGCCAGCAGGTCGGCTGGGGCGTACTCGCGGTCGCCGAGCGGCACGGTGGGGGAGTCGATCAGGCGTTTCGGGTTCGGCTCGTAGCGGCCCGGGTCGGCCTGCGCCAGCCGCTGCGCGTCCCGGCCGACGTGCAGGCGTCCGTCGGCGTCGGCGTACACCCCGGAGGGGACGACCGGCTGCCCGTCGACGAGCAGCGGCCGGGTCCGCCCGTCCGGCCAGCGGAGCACGGCCACGGTGTTGGACGTGCCGAGGTCGACGCCGAGGGCGAAGCCCTCGTGCTGGCCTGCCATGTGCCGCTACCTCCGCCGGGGACGAGGGGATGTCCGGCCCCGCATCGTACGCAGGCGGAACACCCGTCCGGCCAGCGCCTGCGGGGCGGCCAGGCACGACGGGAGCCGGGGCCGGTCCGACGAGCCGGGGAGGTGGCCTCCCGCGCCGCCCGGAGGAGCCCGGTGTCGGTGATTACTGTCGGCTTTGTGCTTGACACTGCTGCCATGGGCCGGGCTAGCTGGTAGGCGGATCATCTGTCCGGCCAACGTTCGACTGTGGAGTGTGATGGACGCTGACTTTGTCCAGTCGGTCGCGCGGGTCGGCGACCACGTCGAGGTCCGTCTCATCTCCGGCGACCCGTTCGTCGGACAACTCGTGGAGCTGACGCTCAACCGGCTCGTGCTCCAGCAGCCGGACGGCGGGCGGAGCGTCCTGGCCCTCGCGGGCATCCTCGGGCTGCGGACCCTGGTGGGGATGCCCCCGGCCGAGCCGGCCCCGGTGGCGCCGCCGACCGGGCCCGTCCCGCCGACGCAGCCGGACGGGCCCGGCCCGGCGGCGGTGTCGGCCGCCGAGCCCACCCCGACGGCGGAGCCCGCGTCGGCGGCGGCGGTGGCGGTGTCCACCCCGACGGCCGAGCCCATCCCGGCGGCGGCGCCCGACCCGCGACCGGCACCGGCTGCGGACGACCCCGTTCCGCCGGCCGCCGTCGAGCAACCCCTGCGGCAGGCGATGCCCGTGACCGAGGGCGGCCCGCCGTTCGCGCCGGTCGAGGTGGCCGCCGCCTCCACCGCGGTCACCTCGGACCTGGCCCTGCGCGCCGTGGCCTCGATGCCGGTGGAGGTGTCCTTCGACATCGACGTCCCGCAGGACCAGTACAGCGGCCTGCACTCCGAGTACCAGCGGTACCGCAACGCCGCGAACATCAACGAGCTGGCACCCAAGTTCGGCCGGCTGGGTCAGATCGCCACGGGCCTGCGCCGGATCCTCACCGCAGACCCGGTCAACGGCGACCTCTACCACCTGATCGGGGTCATCGAGCTGCTCAACGCCGCGCCGGCGACCGCCCAGCAGTACTTCGCCACCGCGGCGGACCTCACCGCCGACCCGGAGAGCTGGCGGCTGCTGGCCGTCGCCGCGGCGAAGAACGCGGACAGCGACGCCGTGGTGTACGCCCTGCTCCGGTACTTCCGCAACATCACCCCCATGATCGACTCGGCGGCCTGGCACGCGTTGCTGGGCGTGCTGGACGCGGCCGGCTCCCGGGCGCCCCTGGGCGACCTGCTCCTCGCCCCCAACCTGCCGCCCATCACCCGGCGGGCGGTGGAGGAGGCCTGCCCCGGCGGCGTGACGCCGGAGCCCCGCGCCCGCCCCGAGGGGGCACAGCCGCGTCCGATCCGGTTCCGGGCCGCGGGCTTCCCGCCGGCCGTCCGGCCGGGTACGCCGGGCCGCCCCGGCACACCCGGCCGGCTCCTGCCCACCCCGCGTCGCACCGTGGGGAAGCCGCCCGATCCCGCGCCCCGGCCGCCCGCCGCACCCGCGCGGGCGGCCAGCGACCACTTCGCCCGCGCCGACCACCTGAACAAGAAGAAGCGCGACTTCGAGGGGGCGAAGGCCGCGTACCGGGAGGAGATCCGTTCGGGCGGGCCGAAGCGCGAGAGCGCGGTGAAGGACCTCGCCTGGCTGATCAAACGGCTCGACGGCGCGGAGGCCGCGCTGCGGGTCCTGGAGGTCGAGTTCCCCGGGGTGGTGCCGCCCGGCGACTCCCTGGACAACATCCTGATCGACTTCTACATCGCCGCCGGAAGGTACCGCGACGCGCTGGAGGCGTTGCACCGGCAGCTCGCCTCCCGGGACCCGTCCAGCTCCAAGGGGCGGCACCTGCTCCACCAGATCGCGTTCGTGAAGTTCTCGGCCGGGCAGGACTCGATCCCCGAGTGGAGGACACTGCTCGACGCCACCCCGGCGAATCCCGCCGTCCGGCGCGGCCTGGCCATGGCGTACGTGCAGCAGCGGACGTCGGCGAGCCTGGACGAGGCCGAGAACCTGATCCGCGACGACAGCACCGACCGGGCGGACGACATCCGCCGCCAGGTCGTCGCGATCCGGCAGGGCAACGAGCTGTCCCTCAGCACGCCCAAGTTCATCGACCGCCTGTTCACCTCGGCCCTGGTGGCCTACGTGATGGACCGGTACTCCGAGCAGGCCGCCGGGATCAAGGACCAGCGCAAGCGGGAGAACAAGCAGCCCATCTTCCGCGACGCGCTGCGGCTCGCCGACAACGCCGGGCACTCGCGGGGGTACCAGCGGGAGAACAGCGCCGACGGCTACATCTCCGCCGCGGCCATCCTGCGGGAGTACGGCGCCAACGGGCGCGACGACGACGAGGACCAGCTGCACGGCTGGCTGTGCAGCGGCCTCACGGCGCTGGCCGACCTGGTGCTGGACCGGCAGGCCAGCGAGGCCGCCCGGGACCTGTACTGCGAGGCGCTGGCCGCCTCCGAGCGGCTGCGCAACCCCGCCCGGGGCGGCGACGCCCGGCTGGCCATCGGCCGGTTCTTCCTCTCCCTGGACGGGCGGCCGGCACTGAGCTGGCGGCGCGACTCCACCCCCGACGGCGCGCCCATCGACGAGGTTGTCGCGCCGATCCTGCGCAAACAGCTCGACCAGCACGGCTTCGCCATCTTCCCGCTGGTGGCGCAGCTCGTCGCCCAGACGGACGTGGCGGCCGAGCGGGTCACCGCGGTCATCCAGGAGGACCCGGAGCTGCGTACCGCCGCCGCCAGGTACCTCGCCGACCGCGGCTACCTCGACGGCGACCTGCTCGACGACTGGCCCGACGAGCACCCGTCGGGTCGGCCGCCCTTCGAGGTGATGCGTGAGGCGTGGCAGCGGTACGGCGCGGCCTGGGGGCGGGAGCAGCGACGAAAGGTCGCGGCCCTGGCGCCCCTGCACGAGCTGACGATCGCCGAGGACGTCATCAAGACCGCGCTGGTCCGGCTCTCCGAGGTGCGCCCGGAGGTCGACTCGGACAGCGAGAGCCTCAGCCGGGTCGATGACGCCCTGCGCGAGCTGCTCCAGTTCATCTACGCCCAGTCCTTCGAGGAACGCGACGCCTCCCTGCGCCGGGTGACGGACACCATGAAGGGGGTACGCAGCGAGGTGGCGAAGGCGCCCACCAGCTTCGCGGTCGAGGGCGTCGAGCCGATCGCCGTCCGCATCGCCTCGCTGGTGGAGCAGGCACAGGACCACCTGCTGGCCGAGCGCCGCCCCAAGCCGGACCTGGCGCTCGCGCTGGCCGAGAGCAACCGCGACCAGCACGGGCTGGTGACGGTGCAGATCGAGATTCGCAACAAGGAGGGCATGGCCCCGCTGGAGTCCGGGGAACTGCGGATCCGCAGCGAGCCGGACCTGTTCATCCCCCAGGACGAGGTGCTGCGGCTGACCAGCGCGGTGAGCGGCGGGCAGCACCGGGTGCTGGTGGTGAAGCTGCGGGTCAGCGACAGCGGGGTCCGGGCCGGCGCCTTCTCGCTGCCGGTGACCCTGCTGTACCGGTCCCGCTCCGACGACGAGTACGACCAGGTGGAGGCGAGCCTGGCCGTCCAGCTCGCCGACCCGTCGAAGTTCGAGGAGATCGACAACCCGTTCTTCCAGGGCTCCACGGGCGCCCCGGTGCAGGACCCGGAGATGTTCTTCGGCCGGGAGGAACTGCTCGACAACATCGAACGCCGGCTCCGGCTCGCCCCGGTGCCGGGCACCGGTGTGGCGATCTTCGGCCAGAAGCGGGCCGGCAAGTCCTCCATCCGGTTCCGGCTGATCGACCGGCTCAGCGAGCGGCGGGCGTCCAACAACCTGATCGTGGTCGACCTCGGCAACATCGGCAGTTTCAGCCCCGAGGGTGGCCTCGTCGGCCGCGGCCCGCACGCCCTGCTCGGCGAGCTGCTCTGGGAGATCCTCAACCGGACGGGCCGCAAACTACTCGAAGACCCGGCCGGCGCCGGTCGGCCCCGCCTGGCCGCGCACGTCACCCGGGAACAGTTCGCTGCCAGCCCGCAGCCGGTGGTGGACTTCATCTCCATCATCGAGGACTACTTCGCCACGCTCGACCGGCCACCACACGTCGTCGTCCTGATCGACGAGTTCCAGTACTTCGACGAGTGGATCCGCAATCGCCTGCTGCCGCAGTCGTTCATGCAGGCGCTGAAGGCGATCATCGAGCGGCGCGTCTTCCACCTCGTGGTGGTGGGCCAGGACGCGCTGGAACGGGTGATCCGCGAGCACGCCAACGTCTTCGTGGTGTTCGCCCGGGAACGGGTCACCTACCTCGACGACATCAACGCCCGGAAGCTGATCGAGCTGCCCATCCTCATCGGGGGCCGGGACGGGCACAGCCGGTACCGGCAGCACGCCGTGGACCGGATCGTCGAGCTGACCGGCGGCAGCGCCTTCTACATCCAGAAGTTCTGTTTCTCCCTGGTCGAGCAGATGAACCTCAACCGGGCCCCGCTGGTCACCGAGGCCGACGTGGAACTCGTCCGGGAACAACTGCTGGACTCGCTCGGCGAGGAGGACTTCGACAACCTGGAGACCGCCGGTTACACCGAACCTGACGCCCCCACCGCCGAGCACTTCCGCCCCGTCCTGCTGGCGGTGGCGGTCGCCTCCCGGCAGGGCCTGGCCACCATCGAACGGGTGCAGGCCGTCTACCTCGGCAGGGGTGACCTCACCGAGCTGCTGAACGACCTGGTGATCCGGGACGTCGTCCGTAAGGAGGGGGGTGCGTACCGGATCGTCGTCCGCCTCTACCAGGACTGGCTGCTGATGCACCACGTCGGGGCGTCCATCGAACTGGGGCGCTAGGGTCGGCTGCCATGACGGTCAATCCGTACCTCGGCGTCGGGCAGGTGGCCACCGCCGAACGATTCGTGGGCCGGCGCGACCTGCTGCGCCTGCTGGAGAACTCCTGGCGGGGCCCGCGCCCGGCCAACCTGAGCCTCCAGGGCAACCACCGGATGGGCAAGACCAGCGTCGTACGCCGGGCTCAGGAACTGTTCGCGGTCGACCGCCCCGACCTGCTCGTGGTCTACCTCAGCGTCGCCGGGTACGAGACCGGCGCCGACGTGTTCCGGGCCGTCGTCGCCCGGGTGCGTCAGGCTGCCGAGCGGCTCAACCAGCCGGGGGACGGCGGGCCGCCCGACTGGCTCGCCGGCCTCAACGACATCGAGCTGTCGGTGCACGGCAGCACCGAGTGGCTGGACCTGAAGGAGTGCTTCGAGGCGTTCTTCACCGCCCTGCACCGCGTCGGCGTCGGCGTCGGCGTCATCCTCGACGAGTTCGACCAGGCGGAGGTCTTCCGGCGCGTCGAGTTCCAGCTCCTACGGGACCTGGTCAGCGAGAAGAACTACTCCGCCGGGCTGGTGACCCTGTCCCGTCGGTCGATCAAGTCGATCGAGCTGGCCGCCGTGGCCCACTCGACGCTCGACGGGGTGATGGGGATGAGACGGCCGGTGGGCCCCTTCCGGGACGACGAGGTCGCCGCCATGCTGGCCCGGGCCGACGATGCGGGCGTCGACCTCACCGACCTGCGGCCCGAGATCGTCCGGCGGGCCGGGAACCACCCCTACCTGATCGAGTTGTTCTGCCACGAACTCGTGGAGACGCACCTGACCGACCGGCTGGACGCGGAGCTGGCCTGGGAGCAGGTGGAATCGCAGTTCCGTGACCAGTTCACCCGTTCGATCGCGAACCTCAACGCGGACACCGGCGAGCGCGGGGGAGATCTGCTGTACCAGGTTCTCACCCGGACCTACCTGACGATCGACTCGCAGGACATCGCGCTGCTGCGCCGGTTGGGCCTCATCCGCCCCGACGGGGCCACGGTGGCGCTGCTGTCCCCGGAGTTCGCTCAGCAGGTACGCCGCACGGTGCTGACCAATGCGCTGCACGGCTGGTGGATCGACCGGGACCTGGCGCTGCGCGCCCACGTCCGCGAGCGGCTGACCCGCTCGTGGGGCGAGGGCTGGGGTGCGGAGGTGAGCCGGCGGGTCGGTGGCGCGGCGGCCGCCGCCGGGCGCTGGTACGGCGGGCCGGAGGGCGTCCCGCTCGTCCCGGCTGACCGGCTCGACCCGCTCGACCGCCTGGACACCGCCGAAGTCATCGACCTCGTGCTACTGAACTGGAAACTGTTCGAGTCCCACCTCGGCGGTGACCCGGCCACCTGGAAGGAACGTTCGGAAGCGGTTGCGCAGGCCCGGCAGGCCGCCGATCGCGGCAGCCCGCTGGACGCGGACCTGCGCCGCCGGGCCGAACGCAGCCTCGACGGGCTACTGCCGGCCTGACCCGGCCGGGTTCTCCGGGCGGCGAGGACGTCGGACCCTCGATGCCCTGCGTGTGCTCGGCGTCCTGTGTGTGTTCAGCGGCCTGTGTGGGTTCGGCGTCCTACACGCCTTCGGCGAGCCGCCACAGCGCGGCGGCCTCCGAGTGCCGATTCGCGCGACGCAGTTGCCTGATGCGTTGGCGTAGCGCCTCGGGCTCCTGGTCGACCGCTGCCTCGCGCAGCGCCGCCGCCGCACCCGGGAAGTTGCCCACGCGCTGCAGCAGTCGGGCGCGCTCGGTAGCCGGCACGGCGACACGCCGGAGGACGGGTCCTCCCCGCCCCGCGTCGCCGCTGCCGCCTGCGGCGGCGACGGGCGCCGACCAGGCCCGGTTGCGGGCCAGGGCCAGGTCCCCGATCGAGTTGCGGCTGCGCTGCTGAGGGACCGGCCAGCGCTTCTCGGCCAGGGCTGCGGCCAGGTGGCGGTAGAGCGTGTTCAGGTCGAGCAGTTCCGGACCGTCGGCGACACCTTCCTCCAAGGCGGTGATCAGTTCACCGGTGAAGGCGGTGTACCGCGCGCCGGGCGGCGCCTTCGCCGTCTCCGACTCGGCGCAGGCGGTCAGCACGAAGGCCCCGTTGACCTCGGTGAGCGCGGCCACGTCGATGCTCGCCGGTGCCGGGCCCATGTCACCGTCCAGCGCCAGCGCGGAGTAGCAGCAGTCCAGGACGACCACCCGGCGGGTGGCGGCCAGGGCGGGGTCCGTGAGTGCGCGACGGATGTGGTTGAAGGACAGCGCCCGCCACCACTGGTCGAGATCCTCGACGCCGGGCAGAGCGAGGGTCAGATCCCCGGTCAGGATGTTCGTCAGGCCGTGACCGGCGTAGTAGACGAGCAGGGTGTCGGTGGCCTCCCGGGCGGCCGAGCGCAGCGCCCCCATCACGGCGTCGAGCGGGTCCGGGCCGGACAGGTCCGGCACGAGGATGCTCTCGGTGGGCAATCCCCACACCGCCGGGTCGGCGAACAGCCGGCGTAGCGCGCCGACGTTCTCGCGCACCGCCGGCAGGGGCGGCAGCGACCTGTACTCCGGCACTCCCACCAGTACCGCTCGGGAGGCGGTCGGGTCAGCGAGCGTTGCCATCGGAGGTCACCTCGACCGGGGGGCGGGATCCGCCGCGTCGAGCAGTTCGACCACGCCCTCGGCCGTGGAGTCGTCGTCGATGGCGATGGACCTGCCCGGCTGTTCCAGCAGCACGACGATCGGATCCCCGGGCCCGCCCCGCTGCTGCTTCTGGGCCTTCCGGAACGCCACGATCGAGGTGATCAGGCTGGCCAGCGCGATGCTGTTGGAGAGAATGACATTGATCGTTTCCAGCGAGCCGCCGCTCATTTCCCCGTCGGTCGGCGCTGCGGCGGCCGGCGAGAGCCGCGCGTGCCGGGCGAGTTGCCGGTCGCGGGCGAGCCAACGGTAGAGCGTCGTCGCCTCGGTCCCCGCCGGATCGTTGTCGATTCTGAGCCACAGTTCCATTGCGCCTCCCGGTTTCGACCGCGTGTGATCCAGGCTAGCCGAGGCCGACCAACGGGGGCAGTTCCGAAGGCCGTGGGAGATCCGGGCCGAGTGACCGATCTACGACTCCCGTCCCGTCGGTGCCCGTTCTGACCGCCAACCGGGTGAGTCGAGTATGGAGCGGACGACAGGAGTCGTACCCCCACCGCCCGTCTCGGGACCGTTCCCGGCGGCCATGGTTTGCACCACATGGCTCGTACAGCACGAGCCGCCGCGCCGGCGAGAAGAAAACGGTGTCCCCCGCTGTGTCTGGGGACCGTGAACCGAGTGCGGCTGTGTCGCGGGCCGGTCGTGTGGCCCGCGACACAGCCGCGATGGTGGCGAATCAGCCGCTGAGGGGCGGCGGCGTCGTCAGAAGTTGACGCTGACTCCGGCAGCCTTGCATGCGGCCGTGATGTCCGCGCCGGCCTTCTCGAAGGCGGGGTTGTCGGCGGCGTTCGCCGGGTCCGCTTCCGCTGCCGCCTTGGATGCCTCCACCCCGAACTGCTTCAGGGCGGTGGCCACCTTGCTGTCGCCCCCGGTGGAGGCCAACGTGGTCATCTTCCCTTCCAGATCGGTGAGGATCTTCTTGAACACGGCCGGCGACGGTTCGCCGGACTGCAGGGCAGCGACGAGCTGTGCCTTCATGTCGTCGCCGGCCTTCTTCGCCGACTCGCAGAGCTTCTTGTCGCTCGTGCCGTCCGTGGCACCCGCCGCGGCTGACGGGGAGGGCGCCGAGGAGGCGGAGGCGGCCGCCGAGGTGGGCGCCGTGGAGGCGGACGGCGTGGACCCGGCCGTGGTCGTGGTCTCCTCCCCACCGCAGGCGGTGAGAGCCATCAGGGAGGCACAGATCAAGAGAGTGGAGGTAACCCGAAAACGCTTCACAGGCGCGCACGCTAGCCGAAACGCGCATTGTGGACAACTTCGATTCGACGGTCGGCGAAGAGGTCCTGAATCGGGGCAAGATGAGCCGCATGGTGCGGGGACTCGGCTCCGACCGACGGGGTTGCACCCCGGTCAGGTGGTGCGGCAAGGTGGCTGGCCACCGACAGCTACTGATCGATCGCGCAGGGGTGACGGGTGCCCTTGCGGTCGGGCGTACGGGGGAGACGGTGGGTTCGACTTCGACGGCTGGCCGCAGACGCGAGACATCAACATTGATCGTGCTTTGGGCGCTCGGTCCAGCCTTCGGGCTGCCGGTGACAGCTATGGCCGTCACCTCTTTTCCGGAGGTTGCCGCTGATGCAGCGTTCGGTTCCCCGGATACGCAGGCGGCGCTCGCGGTCGCGTTCGTGACGGCGCTGCTGGCAGCCGTTGTGTCGTGGCCCGCGAGGCAGGCCTCCCGTGCGGTCCGTCACGCGGTGACGGGTAGATGAGCGACGAGATCACCGACAAGCTGCGCCGGCTGCACCAGTACACGTCGGACCTGACTGCCCTGATGGCCTCGGTCCAGGCTCAGACGCCCCCGGAGGAGGCGACAGGGACCGAGGGCCAGCGCGCATGGTCGGAGGGGTTCGACAGCGCCTCGTGGCTGGCCGAGGCTGAGCGCGTCGAGACACGAGGCGAGCAGCAGAACGAGGGCGCACCTGTGAGCCCGACGCCTGAGGCCCCGGTGTGCGGCCAGCCCCGTGATGTCCTGGCAATGACCGAGGACGTGCTCAAGGCCCTGCGGAACGCACGTGGGCGGGCCGTCGAGCAGCCGGTGCCTGCCGCAGGGCGAAACCGAGAGCGGTCCATCTTCATCACGCTGTCGCCTGCTGGGCTGCAGGGCTGTGAGATCGAGCCACGTTGGGCGGCAGGGGAGAGCGATGGGGGTATCAACTCCGGCTTGAGCGAGGCGCTCGCTCGGGCAGCCGGGGCCCGCATGATCAACAACCTCATGTGACACAACCGTGGAAAAGCGGCCGTCGTTGATAGGTCAGCGGCATGATCGCTGATCATGCCGCTGACCTGCATGTATTTATGGAGCGGGCGACGGGAATCGAACCCGCACCGTCAGTTTGGAAGACTGAAGCTCTACCATTGAGCTACGCCCGCGTGCGCCCCGCAGCACAGGGCGCGCCGACAGCCTACCCGGTGCCCGGGCCCGACCGCGCATCCGTATCTCCCTACCCCGCTCGGCCCCGCCCGCCTGGCCTCTCCCGTACCAAGATCCGCACAGATTCAGGGAATGTATGGCCTCCCAGCGCGGCATGGCCACACTTTCCCTGAAGTTGTCCACGCCGAGGCCGAGGCCGGGCCCGGGCGGGCGGGGCCGAGCGGGCGAGGGCGGGCCGGCGGGGGCGGGACCGAGCGCCTGGCTGCGCCCCAGGCCCGGCGCCGGGCCTGGGGCGCAGCCCACGGGCGGCCTGCGGGACGCCGGATGGACTGCCGCCGGCCAGTCGGGGTGCCGCCGTTGGGCGGGTGCGGGGCGTGCGCCGAATGGGGTCCGGTGTTCCCGTCGGGGTGGTTCCGGGGTGTCGGGCGACGCCCCGGCACTCCCGGCAGGCGGCCAAGGCATACACTTCTCGTCGCCACGGGGTGTGGCGCAGCTTGGTAGCGCACTCGCTTTGGGAGCGAGGGGCCGTGGGTTCAAATCCCGCCACCCCGACTGTCGTCCGCGGCCGGGGCGTCCCGGGAGCCGTCGTTTCCGCGCGGTCCCCGGGCGCTGCCGGAGAGCCGCGCCGGCTCACCTACACTCGATGGGCCGAATTTCGCCCAGACTCAACTGAGATCCGTCAAGGAGTACGCCTGTGAAGAGCACCGTCGAGACTCTGAGCCCGACGCGCGTACGGCTCGCCATCGAGGTGCCGTTCGTCGAGCTCGAGCCGAGCCTCAAGAAGGCGTATCGGGAGATCGGGTCGCAGGTGCAGGTGCCCGGCTTCCGCCGGGGCAAGGTGCCAACCGCCGTGATCGACCAGCGGGTGGGTCGGGGCACCGTCCTCAACGAGGCGGTGCAGGAGGCCATCCCGCAGAACATCCTCGCCGCGGTCCGCGAGCACGACCTGAAGACCCTCGGCCGCCCCGAGGTCGAGATCACCGAGTTCAACGACGGTGACTCGCTGAACTTCACCGCCGAGGTCGATGTCCGGCCCGAGATCACCCTGCCGGACCTGGACAGCATCGAGGTCACCGTCGACGAGCTCCAGATCGACGACAGCGAGATCGACGAGCAGGTGAAGAGCCTGCGCGACCGGTTCGCCACCCTGAAGACCGTCGAGCGGGCCGCCGCCGAGGGCGACTTCGTCCAGATCGACCTGAACGCCACGGTCGACGGCGAGGACGTCCCCGGTGGGCAGGCGACCAACCTCTCCCACGAGGTCGGCAGCAAGCAGCTCCTGCCGGGGCTGGACGAGGCGGTCGTCGGCCTCGCCGCCGGCGAGAGCACCACCTTCACCACCCAGCTCGTCGGCGGCGACTTCGCCGGCCGGGACGCCGAGGTGGCGGTGACCGTGCGTACGGTCAAGGAGAAGGAGCTGCCCGAGCTCGACGACGACTTCGCGCAGCTGGCGAGCGAGTTCGACACGATCGAGGAGCTGCGCGGCGACCTGCGTGAGAAGGTCACCCGGGGCAAGCGGGTCGAGCAGATCTACGCCGCCCGGGACAAGGCCCTCGAGCAGCTCGTCGAGGCCGCCGAGGTGCCGGCGCCGGAGGGCGTGGTCCGCGAGGAGGTCGAGAGCCGCAAGCAGGCCATGGTCGACCAGCTGGAGCGGATCGGCGCCTCGCTGGAGGAGTACCTCGCCGCCGAGGAGAAGACCGAGGAGCAGATCGACGCCGAGCTGAACGAGGCGGCGACCGACGGGGTCAAGATCCAGCTGCTGCTGGACATCCTGGCCGACGCCGAGGACGTTCAGGTCTCCGACGACGAGTTCGGCCACGAGATCGTCCACCGCGCCCAGCGCGCCGGGATGGCCCCGCAGCAGTACTACGACCAGCTCGTCCGCTCCGGCGCGGCGGCCGCCGTCTTCGGCGACGTGCGGCGGGGCAAGGCGCTCGCCTCGGTGATGGAGCGCATCAAGATCAAGGATTCGGCGGGCAACGAGGTCAGCCTCGACGCGATCCGCGCGGAGAGCGACGAGACCCACGACCACGACCACGAGCACTGATCGTCGGCTGAGGCCGCCGTCCACCGGGACCGGTGGACGGCGGCCGAAACCCTTTTCCGGGTACGTCTGCGAGGGGCTGCGCTGAGAGCGAAAAGCGCCCCGACCGGGACTGTGCCACCCGGGCGAGCGGTTAGTGTCGTGGAAGACGGTACGGAGAGCGAAGGGCTGCCATGACCGACATGCACATCCCAGCGAAGCCGCTCCGGGCGATCGAGGCCCGCGGTGGCGACAACATTGGCAACCTCGACGACTCGGTCTACAACCGGTTGCTCAAGGAGCGCATCATCTTCCTGGGCAGCGAGGTGACCGACCAGGTCGCCAACCGCATCTGCGCGCAGCTGCTGCTGCTCGCCGCGGAGGACCCGGACCGCGACATCAACCTTTGGATCAACTCGCCGGGTGGCTCGGTCTACTCCGGCATGGCGATCTACGACACCATGCAGTTCATCGACAACGACGTGTCGACCGTGGCGATGGGCATGGCGGCCTCCATGGGCCAGCTCCTGCTCTGCGCGGGCACCAAGGGCAAGCGGTACGCCCTGCCCCACGCGCGGATCATGATGCACCAGCCGTCCGGCGGCATGGGCGGCACCGCCTCCGACATCGCCATTCAGGCGGAGCAGATGCTCTACACGAAGCGGATGTTCCAGGAGCGGGTCGCGCACCACACCGGCCAGACCCAGGCGCAGATCGAGGCGGACTCGGACCGCGACCGCTGGTTCACCGCCCAGGAGGCCAGGGATTACGGCTTCATCGACAAGGTGATCACCGGAGCCACCCAGGTTCCGGAAGGCGCCGGGACCCTGAGCTGAGCGAGGAGCTGACGATGACCGACCTGAGCCTGCCGCCCCAGTTCGCGGCCGTGCACAACCGCTACGTCCTGCCGTCGTTCGTCGAGCGCACGTCGTACGGGGTGAAGGAGTCCAACCCGTACAACAAGCTTTTCGAGGACCGGATCATCTTCCTCGGTGTCCAGGTGGACGACGCGTCCGCCAACGACGTGATGGCGCAACTGCTGACGCTCGAGGGCACCGACCCGGACCGCGACATCATCATGTACATCAACTCGCCCGGTGGCTCGTTCACCGCCATGACGGCGATCTACGACACCATGCAGTACGTCCGGCCGGACATCCAGACGGTCTGCCTCGGCCAGGCCGCCAGCGCGGCCGCCGTGTTGCTGGCCGCCGGCACGCCGGGCAAGCGGATGGCGCTGCCGAACTCGCGGATCATCATCCACCAGCCGGCCACCGAGGGCGGCTACGGGCAGGGCTCGGACATCGAGATCCAGGCCCGGGAAATCCTGCGGATGCGGACGCAGCTGGAGGACATGCTCTCCCGGCACTGCAACCGGGCGGTCGACCTGGTCCGCAAGGACATCGACCGTGACAAGATCATGACGGCCGAGGAGTCCCGCGAGTACGGGCTGGTCGACACGATCCTCAGCAGTCGCAAGAAGGGCCTGCTGGCCGCCAACGCGGCCGGCTGAGGCGAGCATCGAATCAGAGGCCGGCCGGGCGGGTTCCCGGTCGGCCTCTGACACGCCCGAATTGGGGGTCGGAGAAACCCCCGCCAGCGGGTAACGTCGGGTTCGTACCGCTGCGTCGGGACGGTCCGGCGAGCGAGCAGAGCCGGACGGAGCGCAGCGTCCGCAAGTCATGGCCGGCGCACGGCCGATGAGTGCAGGGAGAACGTAGGTGGCACGGATCGGTGACGGCGGCGACCTACTCAAATGCTCCTTCTGCGGCAAGTCGCAGAAGCAGGTCAAGAAGCTCATCGCGGGCCCTGGGGTCTACATCTGCGACGAGTGCATCGATCTCTGCAACGAGATCATCGAGGAGGAGTTGGCCGAGTCCGGCGAGGTGAAGTGGGAAGAGCTTCCCAAGCCGATGGAGATCTGCCAGTTCCTCGACAACTACGTGGTCGGCCAGGACCAGGCCAAGAAGGCGCTCGCGGTCGCGGTCTACAACCACTACAAGCGGATCCAGGCCGAGGCGGCCGGCGCGCCGGGCTCCGGTGGCGACGCCGTCGAGCTGGCCAAGTCGAACATCCTGCTGCTCGGGCCGACCGGCTGTGGCAAGACGCACCTGGCGCAGACCCTCGCACGGATGCTGAACGTCCCCTTCGCCATCGCCGACGCCACCGCGCTGACCGAGGCCGGCTATGTCGGTGAGGACGTGGAGAACATCCTCCTCAAGCTGATCCAGGCCGCGGACTACGACATCAAGCGCGCCGAGACCGGCATCATCTACATCGACGAGGTCGACAAGATCGCCCGCAAGTCGGAGAACCCGTCGATCACCCGGGACGTCTCCGGCGAGGGTGTCCAGCAGGCCCTGCTGAAGATGCTGGAGGGCACGGTGTCCAACGTGCCGCCGCAGGGCGGCCGGAAGCACCCGCACCAGGAGTTCATCCAGATCGACACCACCAACGTGCTGTTCATCTGTGGTGGCGCCTTCGCCGGTCTCGACCAGATCATCGAGGCTCGCACCGGCCACGGCGGCACCGGCTTCGGCTCCCGGCTCCGGTCGATCTCCGACCGTTCGTCCGACGACGTCTTCAGCCAGGTGATGCCGGAGGACATGCTGAAGTTCGGGCTGATCCCCGAGTTCGTCGGCCGGCTTCCGGTGATCACCAACGTCCGCAGCCTCGACCGGACGGCCCTCGTGCGGATCCTCACCGAGCCGCGCAACGCCCTGGTCAAGCAGTACCAACGCCTCTTCGAGCTGGACGGCGTCGAGCTGGAGTTCGACGAACCGGCCCTGGAGGCGATCGCCGACCAGGCGATGCTGCGCGGCACCGGGGCCCGTGGCCTGCGAGCCATCATCGAGGAGGTTCTGCTCTCCGCGATGTACGAGGTGCCGAGCAACCCCGACGCCGCCCGGGTGCTGATCACCCGCGAGGTGGTCCTGGAGAACGTCAACCCGACGATCGTGCCGCGGGAGTTCACCGGCCGCCGGGCCCGTCGCGACCGCGGGGACCGCGAGGAGAAGTCCGCCTGACCCGTTCTCCCCCGGACCGGGGGAGCGTGTTCCCGCGACGGCCCCGGAGAAGTCCGAGGCTGTCGCGGGCGTTTCTTCGGCCGTACGCTGAGGGCCATGCGCGTCGCCGTCTGCCAGCTCAACGCCCGCGATGACCGGGCGGCCAACCTCGCGGCCGCGGAGGCCTTGCTGTCCCGCGCCGCGGCGGCCGGAGCGGACCTGGCCGTCCTCCCGGAGTACGTCGACTACCTGGGCCCCGCCGCCGGACTGCCCGCGCCGGAGCCCGTCGACGGCACGGTGGGCCGGTTCTTCGCCGACGTGGCCCGCCGGCTCGGCATCTGGCTGGTCGCGGGATCCTTCCACGAGGTCGGCCCGGATCCGGAACACACCTTCAACACGTCGCTGGTCTTCGACCGGTCCGGCACGCTGGTCGCCAGCTACCGCAAGATCCACCTGTACGACGTGGAGATCCCGGGGCGGGTCTCCTACCTGGAGTCGGCGACGGTCGCACCAGGGGAGAAGCCCGTGGTGGTCGACGTCGAGGGCGTCCGGGTCGGCCTGTCGATCTGCTACGACCTGCGGTTCCCCGAGCTCTACCGGCAACTGGTCACGGACGGGGACGCGCAACTGCTGGTGCTGCCGGCGGCGTTCATGCTGCACACCGGGCGGGACCACTGGGAGGTCCTGCTGCGGGCCCGCGCCATCGAGAACCAGTGCTTCGTGGCGGCGGCCGGTCAGACCGGCGACCACGAGCCGGGGCGTACCTGCTTCGGCCGCAGCATGGTGGTCGACCCGTGGGGGACGGTCCTCGGTCAGGTGCCGGACGGCCCCGGCCTGACCGTCGTCGACCTCGACCTGGAGCGGCTCCGGGTGATCCGCGCCGAACTGCCGAGCCTGGCGAACCGCCGCCTCTGAGCGCCGCTACCGGGAGGCCGTTCCGGAGTCTGCGGCCGGCGCCCAGGGCCCGTAAGAGGTCGCGTGTGGCCGGTCGTCAGCCCTGGAGCAGAACGCCGATCACGGTGAGACCGGCGATGGCGCCGGCGGTGACCAGGAGGGCGGTGGTCATCCGGGACCTTCCTCGACGGGCCAGCCGGCCGACCGACACCAGGATGACGACCAGTACGACGGCGCCGATGACCAGCTGCCAGAAGGGCATCAGCAGGCCGAGCAGGGCTTCCTCGGCGAGGGTGGCCGCCGGTAGGGCGGGAGCGTCATCCATGCCAGACACTCTGGCACGCCGGCGCATGGTGTGTGGGTGAGCCGTGCGGACGGTCCTCGGGGCGACGAGCCCACAACGACATCGATGAGGGCTGATTTGCCTTCTGTTGGCCGTACGCGTAACTTTCTCTCTGCAAGCGGGAGGCCGGACAAACCGGCCGAGAGCGGGCACCAGGCTCGTGGCGGACACGCCGAGCGAGGCTGGGAACCTGGGTGGTGCGAGCAACGCCGGTGAGACGGAGTTGCGATCGCGAAGCCGACCGGGTAGAGTGCTGAAGCCGGCAGGAGCCGGGCGGGTGGCCGCGAAGCGGCGATCGGCCGGTCTGCGGCTTCCCACGACAGCAGCGACCGCCAGTGATGGCGTGCGTAGACGTGGTTTCGATCGAATCAACAAAGAAAACCTCGGCAACGAGGTTGACCGCGAAGAGTCGATCGGGTAGGTTAGCGAGGTTGCCCCGGAAGGGGGTCCCATCAGTGGGATTCACCGGATGGTGTGTGGTTGTTCTTTGAGAACTCAACAGGGTGCTTGATAAGCCAGTGCCAATATGATTTATACCCGGGCTGGTTGGGGCTTTAGGGC
>NZ_JBIATC010000031.1:0-44536 GCF_042891255.1 Micromonospora sp. NPDC001898
CTCCCCGAAGAGATGAACCGCACCATCCACAGCGTCGAACACTGGATCAGCGGCGAATCCAACCGGGTGATCGCCTGCTCCGGATACATGCGCGAGCAGGTGACCCGGCTGTTCGACGTACCGGCGGGCCGGGTCGACGTGGTGCCCAACGGGGTGGACGATCGGGCCTGGCACGCCCGCCCCCGGGCGGTGGTCCGGGCCCGGGCCCGGTTCGCCGGGAGCGGCCCCCTGGTCGGGTACGCGGGCCGGTTGGTCTACGAGAAGGGCGTGCAACACCTGATGCAGGCGGTGCCGTACCTGCGCGAGCGGCACCCCGGGCTGCGGGTGGTGATCGCCGGCGACGGCCCGTACAAGGAGGAACTGGTGGACCAGGCGCACCGGCTGCGCCTCGGCGACACGGTGCGCTTCGCCGGCTTCATGAACTCCACCCAACTCCCGGCCATGCTGGCCGCCACCGACGCCACCGTGGTGCCGAGCCTCTACGAGCCGTTCGGCATGGTCGCCCTGGAGGCCGCGGCGGCCGGCGCGCCGCTGGCGGTCTCCGCGACCGGCGGCCTCGCCGAGATCGTCGAGCCCGGCGTCACCGGGGTGACCTTCCCGCACAGCGACCCGGACGCGCTCGCCCGCGCGGTCGACCGGCTCCTCGGCGACGAGGTCTTCGCCCGCCGGGTGGCCCGCCGGGCCCGCACCATGGTCAGCGAGCGGTACGGCTGGACGACCATCGCCGCGCACACCGCGAGCAGCTACGCCGCGGCCCGCCGCGAGCACGGCACGTTCCAGGCCCGGCGGGCGGCGAGCCGGCTGGCCATTGGGCGCACCCGGATCGCCATTCCGGAGGGGAACCTGCTGACGGCTGGACATACGGCCTGCTGACAGCTTTCCCCGGCCTGTCGTCCGATAGGTGCACACCGATCCGCTGGCTATGGTGTACGTCGACCAGCGGTGAGGAGAACGGTGCAGCAGGTAGTGATCGCCGGCCGGTACCGCCTGCTCGACCTCGTGGGTCGCGGCGGGATGGGCCGGGTGTGGCGGGCGAGGGACGACGTGTTGCACCGCGACGTCGCGGTCAAGCAGGTCGTCCCGCCGGCCTGGTTGTCCGACGAGGAGCGCGACGAGCTGCGCCTGCGCACCCTGCGGGAGGGCCGGACGGCGGCCCGGCTCAACCACCCCAACGTGGTCCGGGTGTACGACGTGGTGACGGTGGGCGACGACCCATGGTTGATCATGGAGTACGTCCCGTCCCGGTCGTTGCAGAACGTGCTGGACACGTCCGGGCCGGTGTCGCCCCGGCGGGCCGCGTCGATCGGGCTGGCGCTGCTGGCCGCGCTGCGCGCCGCGCACCACGCCGGGGTGCTGCACCGCGACGTGAAGCCGGCCAACGTGCTGATCGCCCACGACGGGCGGGTGATGCTCACCGACTTCGGGCTGGCCGTTTTCGACGACGGTGACCCGGCGATGACCCGGCCGGGGCTGGTGCTCGGCTCGCCGCAGTTCGTCGCCCCGGAGCGGGCCGCCGAGGGGTGCTCCAGCGTGGAGGCGGACCTGTGGTCGCTCGGGGCGACCCTGCACGCGTCCGTCGAGGGCCGGTCCCCGTACGCCCGCAGCACCGCGATGGCGACGCTGAGCGCCCTGGCCACCCGGCCACCCGACCCGGCGCCGCACGCCGGCCCGCTGGGCCCGGTCCTGGCCGGCCTGCTGCGCCGCGACCCGCGCGACCGCACCGACCACGACGAGACGCGGCGGCGGTTGGCCTCGGCCACCGGGGGCGGGGAACCGTGCCCCCTGGCCCTCGCCGCACCGGCCACGGTGCCGCCGCCGAACGTCCTCGGCCCGGGTGCCGCCCCGTGGCCGTCCACCCCGGCCGACCACGGCCGCCCCGCCGGATCCGGCCCGAGCGGCCGGCGCTGGCCGTTGGCAGTGGCGGCCGGGGCGTTCGCCGTGCTCGCCGCGATCTCCACCGCGCTCGCGATCGGCCAGCGCGAGCACGACCGGGGCACGCCGCCGGGGACCGAGGCCGGGCGGACGGGAGCCGTACCGGGCGGGACGGGAGCCGAGCCCGGAGCGGGGCCGCCCGGCGGGCCCGTACCGCCTCCGCCCTTCCCCTGTCTGCGGCCCTACCCCGCCGGCGAACCCGTTCCCACCGTCTCCCCCACCCGGGGCGAGCGGCTCCGGCTGCCGGCCGGTTGGCGCTGGTACGCCGACCTGGCCGGGTTCCGGCTCGCCGTGCCGCCGGGCTGGCGGCACTACCAGGTGGGGGACGCGGTCTGCTTCCAGGATCCGACGGCCCGGCGGGTGCTGACCGTCGCTCCGGCCAGCGATCCCGACTCCGCCCCACTGGCCCAGCTACGGGTGAACGAGCGGCGCGCGCTGGACGCGGGCGCCCTGCGCGGGTACGCGAGGATCCGGCTGGAGACGGTGGCCGGCCGGGGGTCGGAGTGGGAGTCCGCCTGGGACGCCCCGTACGGGGCCCGGCTGCACGCGGTGCAGCTGATCCCGCGCGACGCCCGGGCGTGGTCGCTGTCCTGGAGCGCCCCCGACGCGGACTGGCTGACCGGCGCGACCGAGCGGAACACGGTGCGGGTCAGCTTCCGGCCCGGCACCCCGGGCTGAGACGCGGTGCCGAAACGACACGGCGCGCCGACACCGTCTCCTGTGGACCGTTCGGGTTGTTGCCCCCGGGCGGCGGCTCTGCCAGAGTGGCATAGTTTGTGGATCAAGAACCCTGGGGAGGGCGAGGCGTCATGATGGGACCGTCCCACGCGCTGTCGGGCGCGGCGGTGTGGTTGACCGGCTCCTGGGCGCTCGACCAGTTCGCCGACTACCACCAGTCGCCGCTGGCGCTGGCGGTCGGCACCGCGGTCTGCGCCGGCGGGGCGCTCTTCCCCGACCTCGACCTGTCCGGCAAGGTGACCCGCAACCAGGGCGGCGCCACGGTGGCCCGCACCTTCGGGGTGGTCAGCCTCTTCGTCGCCGAGGTAATGGAGAAGATCTCGCTCGGCGTCTACTACGCCACCAAACTGAGCAAGGACCCGCGCCGCAACAACGGCCACCGCACGCTGACCCACACCATCCCTTTCACCGTGCTGGTCGGCTGGGGCACCACCGCGCTGTGTGCCGCCTACGGCAAGTGGGCCGTGGTCGGCATCCTGTTCTTCATGTTCGGGCTGGCCCTGCGCGGGCTGTTCGACCGGTGGGCGGAGCGCGCGGGCTGGGTGATCGTGACCCTGTCCTCGGCCGCCGCCGCCTGGTTCACCTTCGTCAACCTGCCCGGCGACCGGGGGTACCCGCTGATCGGGCTGGCCGTCGGGGTGGGCTGCTTCGTGCACATCCTCGGCGACATGATCACCCGTGCCGGGGTGCCGATCCTCTGGCCGATCCCGATCAAGCGCCGGATGTGGACGATGGTCGGCCTGCCGAACAGCATCGCCCTGCGCACCGGCAGCAAGGCCGAGGTCATCGTGCTGCGCGGCGTGCTGACCGCAATCACCGTGCTGGCCGCCGTGGGCCTGGTCGCCCCCTCGGTGCTGCGGAAGTTCAACATCGAGATCTGACCGCGCCCCGGTCAGCCGCCCGGGCCGCGCCGACGGACCGACCGTCCCACCTGGCCGGCGGGTCCGGTCGAGGACGGCGCCGCCGGGCCGGTTCCCGGCGGCGCCGTCCTCGACCGATGGGCGTCAGCCTCCGACGCCCAACTCGGGCTCGACGGCCTCCAGCAGCGGCCCCCGCACGGATCGGCCGATGCGGTGGGCCTCGGCCAGGATGTGGGTGCGCCAGCGTCGCCACAGCGGGGTGAGCCGGGAGGTGACCAGGACGACGTCGACGGCGTCGTCGGGCAGGACGGTGCGGATGCCGATGGCGTGGTGGGTCGGGTGCGCCGGGTCGGCGGGCAGCCGTTCGAGCAGCGTCTCGTCGTAGTCGAACAGCTCGGCGGCCGGGAACCCGGCCGGCAGGGTGTCGCCGCAGCCGAACACGGCGATCCGGGTGCCCGGCGGCAGGGTGTCGCGCAGGTGGGCCAGTTCCGCCGTCACGTCCAGGCCGCGGACCCGGTTGGTCCCCCGGCGGACGGCGGGCAGTTCCAGCCTGACGTGCCAGTCGCGGGTGTCCTCAAGCTGGGGCAGGTGCTTGGAGTACCAGGCCCACAGCAGTTCTATCAATGGCTCGGGGTGCTTGTGCAGGAACGTGAGCATGTTGCTGCGGTTGTCGCTGAGGTCCGGGTCCGACCGGCGCGGGTGCGGCGCGTCCACCGCCCAGCCCTCGCGGCTTACCTCGAACGACAGGCCGTGCCGGTACAGGCGGAAGCCCAGCTCGGTGTCCTCGGCGCCCCAGGATTGGAAGATCTCGTCGAAGCCGCCCACGGCCCAGAACTCCTTGGCCGGGACGGAACAGTTGCACGTCCAGAACAGTTGCCAGGGCAGCGCCGTGCGGGCGAGGTAGAAGCGGGCGGTCGCGAAGAGGGAGTGCCGGGAGTCCTGGAATTCCGGGTCGCTGCCGTGGTCGCGCACGACCTCCTCGGGGGTGTGTGTCTGGAGGATCCCCTCCAGGCCGGGGGTCGGGTAGTCGGGACGGAAGCCGTAGGTGTAGCCGATCACCGCCCGCGCCGGGCCGGGCTCCCGGTGCGCGGCCAGGTGCCCGGCGACGAAGTCGGGGCCGGGCAGGATGCCGCTGTCCACGAAGGCCAGGATCTCGCCCCGGGCGAGGCGGGCGCCGGCGTTGCGGGCGGCGGCGGCCCGGAAGCCCAGGTCCTCCTGGAAGTGGTAACGCAGGCGGAGCCGGTCGGTGAAGGCCTCCACCGTCTGGCGGGTGCCGTCGGTCGACCCGTCGTCGGCGACGATGACCTCGAAGGCGTCCGACGATATCCGCTGGTCAGCCAGGGCCGTCAGCGTGCCGTGCAACAGGCGGGAGCGGTTGTAGGTGGGAATGATGACGGAGAGCATTGGCGTTGCGGCGCCAGAGGACATTGTGGCGACTCCGGGTGGTCGGGGCGTAACAACGTAGCCGCCGCCGAGCGCCGAGGTCCATCATCCGTGAGGGTCTTTCATCTACTACTCACGATTCGATCCGAGAGCATCCCGCCGAGTGGGCAGCCACGCGCCGGCGGGCGCGATCCGCTCATGTGGACAGAGCGTGCGCTCGCGCCGGGTGAACCGGGCTGCACTGTCCACTGCTTTGAGGGTTCTGCTTCGCTGCACTGCTGATCTCGACGAAAAGTCTTCACCGTTGGTTCAACGATACCGTTCATGGCATGACCACTGGTTTCGCCGACGCCGCCCAAGTCTTCGCCCCTGCCGCCGTCATGGGGTTGCTCCCGACCAGGCCACGGCTACTCGCCCTGGGCGAGCCCACCCACGGCGAGGACGTTCTGCTCGACCTGCGAAACGATCTCTTCCGGCAGCTCGTCGAGCAGGAGGGTTACCGGACGATCGCGATCGAGAGCGATTGCCTGACGGGCCTGGTCGTGGACGACTACGTCACCTCGGGCACCGGCATCCTCGACGAGGTCATGGCGCGCGGCTTCAGCCACGGGTGGGGCGCCTTCGCGGGCAACCGCGAGCTGGTGCGCTGGATGCGCGCGTACAACGACGGCCGGCCCGCGTCGGAGCAGCTGCGCTTCGCCGGTTTCGACGGCCCGCTGGAGATCACCGGCGCCGCGAGCCCCCGGCAGGCCCTCACCGCACTGCACGCCTACCTCACCGCCTGGGTGGGCGCCGACCTGCTCCCCTGCCCCGCCGAAACGCTCGACCGCCTGCTCGGGGCCGACGACCGCTGGCCGAACCCCGCCGCAATGATGGACCCGTCCCGGTCCGTGGGACGGACGCCCGAGGCCAGGCAGCTGCGGCTGCTCGCCGACGACCTGGTGGCCCTGCTCGACGCGCAGCAACCCCACCTGATCGCGGCCTCCCCGGAGGAGGACTGGCACCGGGCACGCCTGTACGGGCGTACCGCCACCGGGCTGCTGCGCTACCACTTCTGGATGGCCGACACGTCACCGAGTCGCATGGCGTGGCTGCTCGGCGTGCGGGACTCGATGATGGCCGCCAACCTGCTCGCCCTCGCCGAACGCGGGCCGACGCTGGTGAACGCGCACAACGGCCACCTCCAGCGGAACAAGAGCACGATGCGGATGGGCGGCCTGCCGGTGGAGTGGTGGAGCGCCGGCGCGATCGTCAGCGCCCACCTGGGCGAGGGATACGCCTTCCTCGCCACAGCCCTCGGCACGATCCCCCACCAGGGAGTGGACGCCCCGCCTCCGAACACCGTCGAGGGGCTGCTGTACGCGCTCCCGCAGGAGCGATACGTCGTCGACACCCGCCGGCTGGTCACCGCCCTCGCCACGGTGACGCCCGTTCCCCGGGTGTCCCCCTGGTTCGGTTACTTCCCGCTTGATCCGGCCCACCTGGCCAGCACGGACGGGATCGTGTTCGTCAGGGACGTCCGGCGGAGCCAGGGGTAGCGCCCGGCGTCGCGTGGGTCCAGCGGCTGGCGTCGTCGACTATTGACGCCCTCGTGACACGTGTCCTACGGTCTGCCGAAACGTCTTGTCGAAGCGTTTCGACGTAGCGTTTTCGACGCGGTGGTTCGACAGGGCGTTTCACGCGAGTGGTGCGACGCAGGGTTTCGACGCGGGTCGACTTGCCGCGGCATCACGGTAGGAGCCGAAAAGTGAAGTTCACCGACGGGTACTGGTTACTGCGGCCGGGAGTCAGCGTGCTGCGCCCCGGCACGGTCGAGTCGGTCGAGCCGGACGAACGGGGCTTCACCGTCTTCGCGCCGACCGGCCGGATCACCGGGCGGGGCGACACCCTCAACCGGCCGGTCGTCACCGTCCGGTTCTTCTCCCCCGCCCCCGGCGTCGTCGGGGTGACCGTCGGCCACCACCGCGGCGGGCTGCCGAAGCAGCCCCGCTTCGCGCTGTCGGCCGGCGACGACCACCCGGTCACCGTGGAGGTCACCGGAGACAGCGCGTCCCTGACCACCGGCGAGCTGACCACCCGGGTCACGCTCGTCGACCGGTGGCGAGTCGACTTCCTGCGCGGCGACCGCCTAGTCACCTCGTCCACCGAGCGCAGCGTCGGCATCGCCACCGACGACGAGGGCCGCACGTACGTCCACGAGCGGCTGGCGCTGGGCGTCGGCGAGACGGTGTACGGCCTCGGCGAGCGCTTCGGCCCGTTCGTCAAGAACGGACAGACCGTCGACATCTGGAACGCCGACGGCGGCACCGCCAGCGAACAGGCGTACAAGAACGTGCCGTTCTACCTCAGCAGCGCCGGGTACGGGGTCTTCGTCGACCACCCCGAGCACGTGTCGTTCGAGATCGGCTCCGAGGTCGTCTCGCAGACCCAGTTCAGCGTCGAGGGACAGTCGCTGACCTACTACCTGATCGACGGGCCCACCCCGAAGGACGTCCTGCGCCGTTACACCGCGCTGACCGGCCGGCCCGCCCGCGTCCCGGCCTGGTCGTACGGGCTGTGGCTGTCGACGTCGTTCACCACCTCGTACGACGAGAAGACCGTCACCGAGTTCATCGACGGGATGGCCGAGCGGGACCTGCCGCTGTCGGTGTTCCACTTCGACTGCTTCTGGATGCGGCAGTTCCACTGGGTCGACTTCGTCTGGGACCCGGCGACCTTCCCCGACCCGGAGGGCATGCTGCGCCGGCTGCACGAGCGGGGCCTGAAGGTGTGCGTCTGGATCAACCCGTACATCGCCCAGCGCTCCTACCTGTTCGAGGAGGGCCGGCAGGCCGGGTACCTGGTCCGCAACCCCGATGGCTCGGTGTGGCAGTGGGACAGGTGGCAGGCCGGCATGGCGCTGGTCGACTTCACCAACCCGGACGCCGTGGCCTGGTTCTCCGGCAAGCTCAGGGCGCTGCTCGACATGGGCGTGGACTGCTTCAAGACCGACTTCGGCGAGCGCATCCCCACCGACGTGGTCTGGCACGACGGGTCGGACCCGCAGCGGATGCACAACTACTACGCCCACCTCTACAACCGGGCGGTCTTCGAGCTGCTGGAGGCCGAACGCGGGACCGGCGAGGCGGTGGTGTTCGCCCGGTCGGCCACGGCCGGCGGCCAGCAGTTCCCGGTGCACTGGGGCGGCGACTGCGAATCGACGTTCGCGGCGATGGCCGAGTCGCTGCGGGGCGGGCTGTCGCTGTCCGCGTCCGGGTTCGGCTACTGGAGCCACGACATCGGCGGCTTCGAGGGCACCCCCGATCCGGCGGTGTTCAAGCGGTGGATCGCGTTCGGGCTGCTCTCCTCCCACTCCCGGCTGCACGGCTCCGGCTCGTACCGGGTGCCGTGGGCGTTCGACGACGAGGCCGTCGAGGTGCTGCGCCACTTCACCCGGCTCAAGCTGCGCCTGATGCCGTACCTCGCGGCGGCGGCCGAGGAGGCGCACCGCGACGGCGTGCCGGTGATGCGGCCGATGGTGGTGGAGTTCCCGGACGACCCGGCCGCGGCGTACCTGGACCGGCAGTACATGCTCGGCCCCGACCTGCTGGTGGCGCCCGTGCTGAGCGCCGACGGCCGGGTGACGTTCTGGGTGCCGGCCGGCACCTGGACCCACGTGGTCACCGGCGAGCAGCTCACCGGACCGGCCTGGGTGGACCAGAGGCACGGCTTCGACAGCCTGCCGGTGCTGGCCCGGCCCGGCGCGGTGCTCGCCGTCGGGTCCACCCACGACCGGCCGGACTACGCGTGGGCCGACGGCGTCGAGCTGCGGCTGTACGCGCCCGTCGAGGGGCAGCGGACCCGGGTGCGGGTGCCCTCGCCCGGCGGCGGGCCCGGGGCGGAGTTCGAGATCCGGTACGCCGACGGGGCGGCCACCGCCGAACTGGTGGGCGGAGAATCGTCGGGGTATGCCGTGGTGGTCGTGGGAGCGGAGGCGAACCGGTGACGAGAAGTTTTCCCGAGGGGTTCCTGTGGGGGGCCGCCACAGCGGCGTACCAGGTCGAGGGCGCGGCCACCGAGGACGGCCGGGGTCCGTCCATCTGGGACACCTACAGCCACACTCCCGGCCGCACCCTGAACGGGGACACCGGCGACGTGGCCGCCGACCACTACCACCGGTGGGTCGACGACCTCGGCCACCTGTCGGAGCTGGGACTCGGGGCGTACCGGTTCTCGATCTCCTGGCCCCGGGTGCAGCCCGGCGGCTCCGGGGCGTTCAACCGGGCCGGGGTGGACTTCTACTCCCGCCTCGTCGACGGCCTGCTGGAACGGGGCATCCGCCCGGTGGCCACCCTGTACCACTGGGACCTGCCGCAGGAGTTGGAGGACGCGGGCGGCTGGCCGGAGCGGGACACCGCGCTGCGCTTCCGGGACTACGCGGCCGGCATCGTCGGCGCGCTCGGCGACCGGGTGCACACCTGGACCACGTTCAACGAGCCGTGGTGCTCGGCGTACCTCGGCTACGGCTCCGGGGTGCACGCGCCGGGACGCACCGAGCCGGCCGGGGCGCTGGCCGCCGTGCACCACCTGAACCTGGCGCACGGGCTGGCCGGGCGGGCGGTGCGGGAGCTGGCCCCGGCGGCGGAGCTGTCGGTGACGCTGAACCTGCACGTGATCCGCCCGGCGTCGGACTCGGCCGCCGACGCCGACGCGGTGCGCCGCATCGACGCGCTGGCCAACCGGTCGTTCCTCGGACCGATGCTCGGCGGGGCGTACCCGGCCGACCTGATCGCCGACACCGTGAAGGTCACCGACTGGTCGTTCGTACGCGACGGCGACGAACGGGCGGCGGGGGTGCCGCTGGACGTGCTCGGGGTGAACTACTACTCGACCACCCTGGTCCGGGCGTGGGACGGCACCTCGGCCCGTTCCGCCGCCGACGGGCACGGCAGCTCGGCACACACCCCGTGGGTCGGCGCCGCGAACGTCGACTTCCTGCCCCAGCCCGGGCCGTACACCGCGATGGGCTGGAACATCGACCCGAGCGGGATGACCGAGCTGCTGCTGCGGCTGTCCCGGGAGCACCCGGGCCAGCCGTTGATGATCACCGAAAACGGCGCCGCGTTCGACGACGTGGTCTCCCCCGACGGCCGGGTGCACGACGACCGGCGGGTCGACTACCTGTACCGGCACGTCGACGCGGTCGGGGCGGCGATGGACGCGGGCGCGGATGTCCGCGGCTACTTCGCGTGGTCGCTGCTGGACAACTTCGAGTGGTCGTACGGCTACGACCGGCGGTTCGGCATCATCCGGGTCGACTACGACACCCAGGCCCGGACCTGGAAGGACAGCGCGCACTGGTACCGGGGTCTGGTCGCCACGGGTCGGCTGGAGCCGCCGGCCGGCTCCTGACCGGCCCCGCTCGCCTGGGCGGCCTGCTCCCCTCCGAGGGAGGGAGGCGCGCTCAGCGGAGCTGCTCGTCCGCCCAGCGGGCCAGCAGCTCCAGCACCGGGCGGCGGCCGGCGAACATCTCGGCCTCGCCGCGCAGGTCGTAGGTCTGTGCGGTGCCGCCGCCGGCCCGGCCGAGCATCAGCGGGGCCAGCCAGAAGTACTTCGCCGCCCCGGTGAGCCGTACCGCGCGGGCGACCTCGGTCCGGTCGAGGGCGCCGCGCAGGCCGTCGGCGTACCGGTCGACGACCGTGGTCGCCACCTCGTCGAGCAGGGCGACGTCGACCAGCCCGTCGAGGAAGGTGTCCAGCACCAGGTTGGCGGCGTCCTCGCCGACCGGTCCCGGACCGACGAACGACCAGTCCAGCAGCACCGGGCCGGCGGTGCCGAACACCAGGTTCATCGGCCAGCAGTCGTGGTGGCACAGGGTACGCGGCAGCCCGTCGGCGGCGGCCAGCAGCGCGTGCCGGCGTTCCCAGAGCCCGCGCAGGGCGGCGCGCAGCGGCGCGGGCCACGCGGCCACCGCGACCGGGTGGTCCCACGGCACCGGCTCGACGACCGGCCGGGTCAGGGTGTAGTCGCGCAGCCAGTCCCGGGCCAGCCAGTCGTGACCGGGCGACCGGCCGAGCCAGGCGGCGTGCCCGGCGCCGAGCCGGGCCGCGACGTCGCCGAGGTCGGCGACCGTGCCGGCGGTGCCGGGCCGCCCCGCGACGTCGGCCAGCCAGAGCGCCACGCCGCCGTCCGGGCGCTCGTCGACCCCCAGCGTCTCGGGCGCGGCCAGCCCGGCGTCGGCGTACGCCCGGGCGGCCAGGCCCTCGCGGTACGCCTCGACCTCGCGCCGCCAGTAGTTCCAGTGCCCGGGGTCGACGCTGCCGGCCCAGTGCGCCGGACCCTCACGGCCAGGCGGGGTGATCAGCTTCAGCACGGCCGGGCGGCCGCGGCGGCGGGTCCGCCAGATACCGCCGGTCACCGCGTTGAGCGGGTTGTGGGTCAGTTCCTCGGCCGGCTCGTCGGGGGGCACCAGGTCGATGGGGGGACGCGACACCCGTTCGACCCTACGTTCTCACCGAGCCGGCCGCCGCACGCACGTTCGAGTCACCCCGGCAATGACGCCTATCGTCAGGCGCCGACGCGTTGGGGCGGGACGGTGAGGCCGTACAGGGCCATCAGTTCGGGGGTGTCGACGCGGCTGCCGTCGGCCACCGAGTCGCAGGCGATGTCCACGATCTGGTCCTTGTGCGCCAGCAGGTAGGGCCGGGCGCCGACGTCGGCGCTGGCCAGGGTGGCGATGCCGGCCCAGTGCCGGCGGCCGAAGAGCATCGGGTACCCGCGCAGCCCGCTGTAGGTGGCGCAGGCCAGCACGTCGGGGTACGGCAGCGCGGCCACCCGCCGCACCGCCGCCGGGGTGAGCCCTGGCATGTCGACGGGCACCACCACCACCGCCTCGACCGTCTCGTCGGTCAGCGCGGCCAGGCCCGCCCGGATCGACGAGCCGACCCCGGTCCCCCACGCGCGGTTGACCACCACCGTGGCCCGGGCCAGGTCGGCGGTCTGCCGGACCTGGTCGGCCGCCGCGCCCAGCACCACCACGAGCTGCTCGCAGCCCGCCTCGGTCATCGTTTCGATCATCCGGTCCACCAGGGGTTGCCCGCCCTGGTGGAGCAATGCCTCCGGGCCGCCGAGGCGGCGTCCCCCGCCCGCCGCGATGATCATTCCTGCGATTCGCACATCGGGTGCAACGAGCGCCCGACAGATCAGTGTCGGGGCGAAACGGGTATTTGCCACGCATCGCCCCGACGTCGGCTCAGCGGCGGTACGCGTCGGCCAGCGCGGTGAAGGCCGCCTTGGGCTCCCACGGCAGGTCGGGGTACGTGTCGCCGAGCCGGTCCTCGAACACCTTCACCAGGCCGTACGAGGCCCGGTCCACGTCGCGCACCGGGTCCTCGCGGTGCGGCAGGTTGTACGCCGCGAAGGTGCACCAGAACGCCGTGTCCACCCCCTCGGCGGCGAAGATGTCGAGCAGCTTCCGCAGGTACCCGGCCTGCTCGTCCTCGTCGCGGGCGTAGTCGCCGGTCAGCCGGACGCCGTTGGCGCCGTCCCACTCGACGATGAACATGCCGCGCGCCCCGAGGTCGGCGGCCCCACGGTGGGTCGTGCACCCGAACTCGGTGATCGCCACCGGCTTGCCCTGGGCGACGAGGGTCCGGATGCCGTCGACGTACGCGTCGGCGACCTCGGCCGAGTGGTAGGCGTCGGACGAGACGTAGTCGAAGGGCGTCCAGTCGACGCGCTCGCTCGGCAGCGAGGCGTAGGTGACCTTCCCGCCGAACCGCGCGCGGACGACCCGGACGGCCTCGCCGAGGAAGGCGTTCAGCCGGGCGGGCACCTCGGGCAGCACCTCGCGGAGGAGGTCCGGCCGGGTCAGCGCGTCCAGCCGCTCGGCGAGCGTGTCGCCGGGCAGGAACCCCTTCGTGAACAGCGTCAGCTCGGCCCCGGCGACGAGGACGACCTCCGCGCCACGCCGGCGCAGCCCCTCGGCACGCTCGGCGCAGTCGGCCAGGACGTCGAGCAGCTCGTCGGTGGTCAGGTCGCAGGTGAACGGGGAGAACCACACCTCCAGCCCGACGTCGGCGGCGTGCCGGGCGGCGATCTCCAGCCGCTCGGGGATGCCGCCGGTGACCCGGACCGCCGTGCAGTGCAGGTCCTCCCGGATGACCCGCATCTCGCGCCGCACGACCTCCGGGTCGAACGGCTCACGGGTGCTCTCGCCGGCGTCGACGAAGCCGGTGTCGTACGTGATTCCCTTGCCGCGCACAGTTGCCCACCTTCGTTAGGGTACGCAGGGTACCTTAAAGCGGTGGCGGGACGCGGCGCAAGACGGGGGCTGGGGTACGATCCGTACCCGTCATGGCAGGCGACGGGGCGGAACGGACCGGGGCGACGCGGCGGCGCGGGGCGGCCCTGGAACAGGCGATCCTGCGCGCCGCCGCCGACGAGCTGCTGGAGTCCGGCTACGCCGGCCTCACCATGGACCGGGTCGCCCGGCGGGCCGGCACCAACAAGAACGCGATCTACCGGCGCTGGCCGAACCGGGCCGCGCTCGGCGTCGCCGCGTACCGGCAGCTCGCCGTGGCCAACCTGGACCCGCCGGACACCGGCGAGCTGCGCGGCGACGCGCTGGAGCTGCTGCGCCGGGCCAACTGCCACTGGACGTCCCCGCTGGGCGAGGTGCTGCGCGGCCTGCTGTCCGGCGTCGGCGAGGAGCCGGAGCTGCTGGCCCAGTTGCAGGAGCAGGCCGGCGCCGCCGGGACGGCCGGCTGGCTGACGGTCCTCGACCGCGCCGTCGCCCGGGGGCAGGCGTCACCCGAGGCCCGGCACCCCCGGGTGGCCACGGTGGCCCTCGCGCTGCTGCGCAACGAGATCATCACGCGCGGCGTCGCCAGCGCGCCGGACGACGTGCTCGTCGAGATCGTCGACGAGGTGTACCTGCCGCTGCTGCGCGGGCGCGCCCGCCCGGGCGTCGGCTGACCGGGCGTCGGTTGACCGGCGCGCGGACCCGACCAGCGCCGGGCCCCGGGGCGGTGGCGTCTCAGGCGTCGGCGTAGCAGTCGACGACGGACAGGTCGAGCGGGAAGCGGACCGGGGTGTCGCCGAACAGCAGCGCAGCCGCCCGCTCGCCGCTGGCGCGCACCGCCTCGGCCACGGCGTCGGCCTGCGCCGCCGGGCAGTGCACGATCACCTCGTCGTGCTGGAAGAAGACCAGCTCGGCGTCGGTGCCGGCGAGCGCCGTCCGCAGGGTGGCCAGCAGGGTGGAGGCCCACTCGGCGGCGGTGGCCTGGATGACGAAGTTGCGGGTGAACCGGCCCCGGGAGCGGGCCGCCCGGGCCCGGGGGCCCTGCGGGTCGGCCGCCGCGTCCGGGTCGATCCCGGCGTCGTCGCCGTCGGCGAAGCCGGCCGTGCCGGGCGGACACGTCCGGCCCAGCCAGGACCGGACCAGCCCGCCCGCCTCGCCGGTGCGGGCCGCCGCCTCGACGTACGCGAAGGCGGTCGGGTAGTTGCGCCGCAGCACCGCGAGGGCGGGGACGGCCATCCCGCCGGTCTGCCCGTACATCGCACCGAGCAGGGCCACCTTGGCCCGGGCGCGGTCGCCGCCGAAGGAGTCCCGGGCGAGGGCGGCATAGAGGTCGCCGGCCCCGCCTGCGGCGGCGAGCCGGGCATCGCCGGAGACCGCCGCGAGCACCCTCGGTTCGAGCTGACCGGCGTCGGCGACGACGAGCCGCCAGCCCGGGTCGGCCGCCACCGCCCGCCGGATCACCTTCGGAATCTGCAACGCGCCGCCACCCCGGGTGGCCCAGCGGCCGGAGACCACCCCGCCGGGGACGTACTCCGGGTGGAACCGGCCGCCGCGCACCCAGGCGTCCCGCCAGGCCCAGCCGTGCGCCGTCCAGATCCGGTAGAGCTCCTTGTGCTCCAGCACCAGCGGCACCGCGGGGTGGTCGACCCCGCGCAGCACCCAGGCCCGGGTGTTGGGCAGCTCCACCCCGGCCCGGGCGAACGCCTTGAGCAGCTCGGCCGGGGAGTCGGCGTGCACCTGGCGCAGCCCGAACGCCGCAGCGATCCCGGCGGCCAGCTCGGCCAGCCGACGGGGCGGGCCGCCGACCGGGGACGGCTCGCCGAGCAGCTCGGTGAGAAGCGCGTCGTGCACCTCGGCGCGCCAGGGCAGCCCGGTCGCGCCCATCTCGCCCGCGATCAGGGCGCCGGCCGACTCGGCGGCCACCAGCAGGCGGAACCGACCGGGGTGCCCGGTGGCCGCGGTCCGGGCGAGCTGGTCGGCGTACACCCGGGTCAGGGCCTCGATGCCCGGGCCCGGCGGGCCGGGCAGCGCATCGAAGAGCGCGCCCTGCCCGTGGCCCGGCGGTTCGGCCGCGCGGGGCGGCGGGTCCGGCGGCACCGGCGCACCGGTCAGCCGGGCCCAGGCGGCGGCGAACGAACGGGGCTCGCCCCAGCGGCCGGCGTGCCCGAGCAGCAGCGACTCGGTCAGCTCGACGTCGTGGCAGCGGTCGAGCCGGACCCCGGCGCGCAGCAGCGCCGGGTAGACGGCCGCGCCGCAGGCCCAGACCCAGCGCGGACGCTCTGCGGCCTCCCGGGCGGCCACGGCGGCGGCGAGGTCGGCCACCGGCTCGGCCGGGGCCGTGGGGCGGCCGGCGGGGTCGAGGGGTTGCAGCACTCCCCCGCCCCGGTCGTCCGACACCACCGCCACCAGCACGGACGTGATTCTGCCTCGCCCGTGTGACACTCCCTCACGCCGGGCACGGGCACGACGCACGGGAGTGACCAACCCCTGGAGGGGTTGGTCACTCCCGTAGTACGCGCGCCCGACGGGACGCGGGTGGGGCTACTTCACCGCGCCGGAGGTCAGACCGGACTGGATCTGCCGCTGGAACACGGCGTACACGATGATCATCGGCAGGATGGCGATGGTGAGGGCGGCGAAGAGGCCGGACCAGTCGGCCTCGTACCCCGCATTGACGGAAATGTCCGCGATGCCCTGGGTGAGCACCCACTTGTCCTTGGCGTTGGACAGCAGCACCAGCGGCAACTGGTACTGCGCCCACTGGCCGATGATGTTGAAGATCGCGACGCTGATCAGGCCCGGCTTGGCCATCGGCACCATCACCTGGAAGAAGAGCCGGGTGTGCGAGCAGCCGTCGATCATCCCGGCCTCGGCCACCGAGTTCGGCAGCGTCCGGAAGAACGCCGCGAGGAAGAAAACGGTGAACGGCAGCGAGTACGCGGTGTAGACCAGGATCACGCCGGTGTGGGTGTCCAGCAGGCCCAGGTTCTTCACCACGAAGAACAGCGGCACCAGGGCCAGGAAGACCGGGAACGCCAGCCCCGAGACGAACAGGTAGTACACCGCCCGGTTGCCCCAGAACTTGTAGCGAGCCAGCACGTACGCGGCCATCGAGCCGAGCAGCATGGTGGCGAAGGTGCTGCACCCGACCACGATGACGCTGTTGACGAAGTACCGGCCGACGCGCGCCTTGGTCCACGCCCGGCCGAAGTTCTCCCAGCGCAGCTCGGCCGGCAGGGTCCAGGGGCTGCTGAAGATCTCGCTGGTGTTCTTGAACGCCGCGAGGAACGTCCACAGGATCGGCACGATGACGATCACCGCCCAGACTGCGAGCGCGACGTGACCGAGGCCGGCGAGCAGTCGCACCTCCGAGCGGCGGCTCTTCGGGTCGGACCCGGTGGTGGACTTCCCGGTACGGGGTGGCAGCGCCGCCGGCGCCGACGGCAACGTGGTCTTCATGTCAGTACTCCACGCTTTCCCGCTTGGTCAGCCGCAGCGTCAGCGCCGCGAATGTGAGGGTGAGGAAGAACAGCGCCACGCCCATCGCCGAGGCGTAACCGTATTTCGAGTAGACGAACGCGTTGCGGTAGATCTCGTTCGCCAGCACCGTGGTCGCCCCGTCGGGGCCCCCGCTGTCCACCGAGAGCACCGCGACGATGGCGAACGCGTCGAACGCGGCGATGCCGAGGTAGACCCAGGCAACCTGGAGGGTGTCCCAGAGCAGCGGCAGGGTGACCCGGAAGAAGAGGGTGACCCGGGTCGCCCCGTCCATCTCGGCGGCCTCGTAGATCTCGCCCGGGATGGAGGCCATCCCGGCCGAGAAGAGCACCACGTAGAAGCCGACGGCCTGCCAGACCAGCACCGCGATGATCGACCAGAGCGCCAGGTTCGGCTTGACCAGGAACAGCACCGGGTCGAAACCGAACTCCATCAGCACGCCGTTGATCAGGCCGGACTCGTTGGGCCGGTAGACCATCTGGAACAGCACCGCGATGATCGCCACGGCCAGGACCTGGGGGAAGAAGAACACCACCCGGTAGAACCTCGCCCCCCAGACCCCCTGACGCTGACCGCCGACGCTCCGGCCGCCCACGTTGAGCTGGAAGGAGAAGAACAGCGCGATGGCGATCGTGATCAGCGGCAGGGCAAGCAGCAGTACGCCGTGGTGCTGGACCGCCTTCCAGAAGTTGCCGTCGTCCAGCAGCCTGCGGTAGTTGTCGAAGCCCACCCACTGGGGGGCGGACAGGCCCCGCCAGTTGGTCATCGAAATCTGGAACGCCTGGGCGTACGGTGCGATGACGAAGACCACGTACAGCGTGACCGGGGCGAAGAGGAATCCGATCACGAATGGATACTTGCCGTGCCGCATGACCCCGCTCCGATCAGCGCTTGAACTTGGTGATGGAGCTGTCCTTCTTGATGGCGTCGGCGCGCTTCTGCACCCGCTCGACGAAGGCGTCGGCCTTGATACGGCCGAACATCAACTCGTTGGTGGCGGTGCGGACCTCGGTGTCCAGCTCCTTGTACCAACCGTCGAAGTAGATGTTGAACACGTCCTGGCCGGCTGCCTTGAGCGCGGCCTGGGAGCTGGCCACGCCGGGCGGGAAGGCGTATCCCTCGGAGCCGGCGGTGACGACCGTCGGGGCCTTGACCACCTCGGTGAAGCCCTTCGCGCCGGCCGTGGACAGCATCTGGCGCATGTACTCCAGGCCGCCGCGCGGGTTCTTGCTCTTGGCCGAGACGAAGTAGCCCTCACCGGCGGTGGCCCGCAGGGCGGTGGCCGGCAGCTTGTCGGACGCCGACAGACTCGGCACCGGCATGAGCTGGTACTCGAAGCCGGCCGGGGTGTCCTTCTTCTGCTCGCCCTCTAGCCAGTCGCCGCTGGGGTAGAAGCCCAACTTGTACTGGTTCTGCCGGAGCTGGACGTCGGTGTGCTTGAGCCCTTCGAAGCTCTTGTCCACGTACTTGGCACCGATCTCGGCCCACGCCGTGGCCGCCTGCTTGACGGCGTCCTGCTGCCAGGCGCCGTCCTCCAGGTTGTCGATGTTCTTCAGCACGTCCGCGCCGCCGATCTTCGCGGCCTGGGTGAGGATCACGTTCCACTGGTAGTACGCGGCGTTCGCGCCGGCGTAGCCATAGGGGGTGATGCCCTTGGCCTTGATCTTGTCGAGCAGGGCGGTGAACTCGCTCCAGTCCTTCGCGGGCGCCCAGCCGTTGTCCTTGAACAGCTTGCCGGAGTACCAGATGCCGAAGACGGTGGAGACGTAGTAGAGCACGTACGGCTTGCCGTTGAACGAGCCGACGTCGACGGTGCCGGGGACCACGGTGTCGCGGACCTTCTTGCTCGGGTCGTCGACCGACGGGGCGTCCCACAGCTCGGTGAGGTCCTGAAGCTGCCCGTCGGCGACCAGGGCGCCGAAGTCCATCAGCTTCTCGCCCGAGTTGTTGACGAACTCCGGCGGGTTGCCGGAGGCGAACCGGGGCTGGAGCACCGTGGAAACCGCCTGGGTCGCCTGGTGCTTGACCTCCGCCTTGGGGAACGCCTTCTTGTAGAGCGGCTCGTGCACGTCGGTGGCGTACTTCTCGCCGTAACCGCCGTTGAAGATGATCACCTCTAGCGGGGCGTCGTCCTTGACACCGAGCGGGTTGGTGGCGCTCTTGGTGCCGGTCTCGGCCTTGGTGTCGCTCTCCTTGTCGGAGCTGCTGGTCGCGCAGGCGCTGAGCAGGCCGGCGGCCGGGATGGCGAGCAGGCCGGCGGCGCCGGCGCGGCGCAGCAGGGTCCGGCGGTTCAGGTCGAGCGGGTGCTCGGGGATAACCGACATCGTTGTCTCTCCTTGGTGGTGTCGAATCAGGCGGTCCGCCGGAGACGCCCGGCGTACCGCGACTCAAGGGCGAGGTTGTGCTCGTCCCCACCGGGGACGTTGGCGGAGAGGTAGACAGGGGGTACCTCTCCGGCCTGGTGGAACCGTCGTACGACCTCGGCGGTCAGCAGCTGCGCCAGCAGCGCGGCGGTGACCGAGGAGACCGCACAGACCGCGCCGCCGCCCTCGAGCGGCAGCAGTGCGTCGCCGTACGGCGCGCCGTTGTCCAGCACGACGTCGGCGAGGTCGGCGAGCCGGTGCCCCGACGGGTGCCGAGGGGCGACCCGCGCGGTGTGCTCGACGGAGGTGACCGCGATCAGCGGATGGCCGTTGCCCCTGACCAGCGTCGCCAGCTCGACAACCGAGCCGTTGATGCCGGACTGGGACGCGACCACGAAGACGTCCCGCGGGCGCGGGGCGGCCAGGGCGTAGAGCGGGTGGGCGACGGCCGGGTCGCGTTCCAGCTTCGGATCGGCGAGCACGTCGCGGGGTACGTCGCCATGCAGCACCAGGTCGTGCAGGGTTATCCGGTTGGTCGGGACCAGCCCGCCGGCCCGGGCCACCAGCTCGGCGGCGAACGCCTCGGAGTGGCCGGCGCCGAACGCCTGGAGCACCCCGCCGGCGCGCAGGCTGGCGGCGATCAGGTCGGCGGCCCGGCCAACAGCCTCGGCCTGCGAGTCGACGAGCCGGTCGAGGACGGGGCGGACGGCCTCAGCGTACCCCTGCGCGCTGATCATGCGGCTGCCCCCTTCGCGGCCTTGTGCCCGTCGACGGCCTGGGCGGTGCGCCGGAAGGCCGCGTGGGCGCGGGCGTGGGTGCGCTGCGCCACCGCGATGTAGAGCAGGTCGAGCACGACGAGCTGCGGGTGCCGGGCGGACAGCGCGTCCGGCCGGAAGGTGGTGGCCTGGCTGGCGGTGAGCAGCACGATGTCCGCCAGCTCGGCCAGCGGCGAGCGGGGAAAGCCGGTGAGGGCGACGGTGGTCGTGCCCCGGCTGTCCGCCTCGGCGAGCATCTCGATGGTCTCCCGGGTCTGCCCGGTGTGCGAGATGCCCAGTGCCACGTCGCCGGGGCCCAGCAGTGCGGCGCTGGCCAGCCCCTCGTGCACGTCGCTCCAGGCCCAGGCGGCCACCCCGATGCGGTGCAGGCTGAACTGCATCTCCGCGCCGACCAGGGCGCTGCCGGAGGCGCCGAAGATGTTGACCCGGTTGGCGCCGGCGATGGCCACCGCCGCCCGCTCGACCTCGGTCAGGTCGAGCAGCGTCGCGGTGTCGTGCATGGCCCGGGTGTCGGCCGCCATGATCTGGCCGAGTACCCGGGCCAGGGGGTCGCCGGGCTGGATCTCCCGGCCGATGTCGACGGTCCAGCCGGCGGAACGGGCCCGGCCGGTCTCGGCGGCGATGCCGAGCCGCAGGTCCGCGTACCCGTCGAAGCCCATCGCCCGGCAGAACCGGGTGATGGTGGCCGGGGAGGTGCCGCTGCGCTCGGCCAGCTCGACGATGGTCGCGCGGGCCGCGGACTCCGGGTCGCTGAGCACGTGCTCAGCGACCCGGCGCAGGGCGCCGGTCAACTCGCCCGCGCCGGCCCGGACCCGGGCAAGCACTCCGTCGGTGGGGAGCGTGCCCCGCCGGTCGGCCGTGTCGGCGTCGACCACGGCGGCCCCCTCGGGGGTCTCCAACTCGTGATCCACCATGCGACGCCTTTCGGGAAAGAGTCTTAACTGTTAGTGGTAAAATTTCTTACTAAAGACCCCTCGGTGTCAAGCCTGTGGGCGAAGTTTTCAAACCGTTACCTGAACCACAGCCGCCGACCGAGCCCGAGGGCTTGCCTCCGGCAGCCGGGCCCGGCCAACATGAACCCGCCCGCAACGTAGTCCCGGGGAGGCCCGAACGATGTCCGACACTGTCGTGGTCGGTCTCGACGTCGGGGGTACCTCCACCCGGGCGGTCGCCCTCACCCTGGCCGGGGAACGCCTCGGCGCCGGGCGGGGTGGCGGGGGCAACCCGACCAGCCACGGCGCCGAGCAGGCCGCCGGGGAGGTGCTGACCGCCCTGCGCGGGGCGCTGTCGGGAACGGACCCGTCCCGGGTCCGGGCCGGCACCATCGGGCTGGCCGGCGCCGGCCGGCTGCTCGCCGACCCGGCCGGGAAGGCCGCCTTCGACCGGGCCTGGCGGGACGCCGGGCTGCGCTGCCCCTGCACGGTGCACGGCGACGCTCTGGTGGCGTACGCCTCGGGCACCGCCAGCCCGGACGGCACGGTGCTCATCGCCGGCACCGGCGCGATCGCCGCACAGGTCAGCGACCTGCGGCTGGATCGCGTGGCCGACGGGCACGGCTGGCTGCTCGGCGACGCGGGCTCGGGCTTCTGGCTGGGCCGCGAGGCGGTCCGCCGGCTCCTGGCCGAGCTGGACCGGGGCCGGACGGCGGGGCCGCTGGCCGCCCAGGTGCTCACCGAACTGGTCGGCTCCGACCGGGTGGCCGCCCGTCCCCGGGACACCGTGGACGCGGTGGTCCAGGCCGTCACCCGCCGGCCGCCGGTGGAGCTGGCCCGGCTCGCGCCGCTGGTGGTGGCCGCCGCCCTCGCGGGCGACCCGGTCGCCACCGGGCTGCTCGACGAGGCCGCCGGGCAACTGGTGGAAAGCGCCGGGCGGATCCGTCCGCCCGGCGCTGTCGACCCGGTGGTCCTCGGCGGCGGCCTGCTCACCGGCGACACCCCGCTGGCTGTGGCGCTCCGGGCGGAGCTGGGCCGGCGATGGCCGGACGCGCCGCTGCGCACCGCCGGCGACGGGGCCGCGGCGGCGGCCTGGCTCGCCGCCCGGGACCTGCCCGAGGTCACCGACCCGGCAGCCCTGCACCCGCTGCTGGTACCGACGCCGGTCTGACGGCCAGGTCGCCCCGTCGGGGGCCCGGGCGGCGCCCGCTGCCGGTGCGGACGTCGCGCCAGAACCGCTACCGGGTCAATTTACTTGAGTTGGCCGGCGGTGAGCCCGGACTGCACCTGACGCTGGAAGAGCAGGTACACCACCAGCACCGGTATCACCGCGATGGTGAGGCCGGCGAAGAGCTGGGCGTAGTCGCCGGCGTATCCCTGGCTGATCGACAGGGCGGCCAGGCCCTGGGCGAGCATCCACTTCGAGTCGTCGCCCTGGAGCAGCACCTGTGGCAGCAGGAACTGGTTCCAGTGGCTGAGGAAGTTGAAGATGGCGACGCTGATCAGTCCCGGTCGGGCCATCGGCAGCATCACCCGGAAGAACAGCCGGAAGTGGCCGCACCCGTCGACCAGCGCCGCCTCCGCGACCGAGGTGGGCAGGGTGCGGAAGAACGCGGTGAGGAAGAAGACCGTGAACGGCAGCGAGTACGCCGCGTAGACCAGCACCAGCCCGGTCCAGGTGCCGAACAGCCCGGCGCTGCGGACCACGAAGAACAGCGGCACCAGGGCCAGGAAGACCGGGAACATCAGCCCGCCGACGAACAGGTAGTAGGCGAGCTGGCGGCCCCGGAACTCGTACCGGGCGAAGACGTACGCGGCGGTGGCCCCCATCAGCATGGTGAGGATGACCGAGCCGGTGACCACCACGGCGCTGTTGAGGAAGTACCGGCCGATGTGCGCCCCGGTCCAGGCCCGGACCCAGTTGTCGAACCGCAGCGCGCCGGGCAGGCCCCACGGATCGGCGATGATCTCGGCGTTGGTCTTGAACGAGCTGATGAGCATCCACAGCAGCGGCAGCACGGTCAACGCGCTCCAGAACAGCAGGAAGCCGTGCGAGAGGAGGTTCACGACTCCCCGCTCGCGGCGCACCGGGCGGGGTTCCCGGGCGTCCCGGTCACCGTCGACGACCACGCCGACGGGCCTGTCCAGAGCGGTCATGACAGCTCGATCCGTTCCCGCCGGCTGACCCGCAGCGCCAGCACGGCCACCGACAGGGTCAGGAAGAACATCACCACGCCGATCGCCGACGCGTAGCCGAACTTGGTCTCGCTGCCGAACGCCGTGTCGTACATCCGCACCCCGATCACGTCCGAGGAGAAGTTGGGGCCACCGTTGGTCATGAGCTGCACCAGGATGAACCCGTCCAGGGCTGCGACGGCCAGGTAGATCCAGGCGACCTGCACGGTGTCCCAGAGCAGCGGGATGGTGATCCGGCGCAGGGTGGCCCACCGGGACGCCCCGTCGAGCAGCACCGCCTCGTAGATCTCCCTCGGGATCGCCGACATGGCGGCCCCGAAGAGCACCACGTAGAACCCGACGTTGGACCACACCATCACCGCCAGCACGCACCAGAAGGCGAAGCCCGGGTCGCCCAGCCAGGCCGGCCCGGACAGCCCCACCGTCCCCAGGATGCCGTTGAGCAGGCCGCTCGTGGGGTGGTAGACCTCCTTCCACAGCGCCGCGATGATCACGACGGAGAGCACCTGCGGGAAGAAGTAGACGGTGCGGTAGAACGCGCCGCCGCGCACCCCGGTGACCCCGGCCCGGCCCCGGCGCCCGCCCATGCTGAGCATCGTGGCGAAGAACAACCCGAACGCGATGGTGAACACGGGCACCAGGGCGAGCAGGATCGCGTTGTTCTTCAGCGCGTTCCACACGTAGTCGTCGTGCCACAGGGCCTTGAAGTTGGCCAGCCCCACCGGGTTAGCCTCGGCCGAGTAGCCGAGCCAGTCGGTGGTGGAGATCTGGAACGCCTGAAGGTACGGCGACACGACGAAGACGACGTAGAGCAGCAGGGGCGGTACCAGGAAGGTGACGATCAGCGGAATCTTGCCGTGCTTCACGCCGACCGCTTGTACTTCTTGATCGAGGTGTCGGCGGCGATCGAGTCGGCGCCCTTCTGGCACTGGGCGAGGAACTCCGCCGGGCCGATCCGTCCGCTGAAGAACTCGCCGCAGGCGGCGTCGACGAGGTTGCGCTCCAGCTTGCGGTAGTAGTTGTTGTAGACCCAGTTGAAGCCGTTGGCGCCAGACGCCTCCAGGGCCTTGACCACGGTGGTCAGCCCGTACGGCAGCTCGACGCCCTCGGTGGCCCCGGCGACCACCGTCAGGCTGGCGACCTTCTTCGTGAAGTCCTGGGCCCCCTGCTTCGACAGCATGGTGCGGAAGTACTCCAGGCCGCCGGCGAGGTTCTTCGCCTTGGCCGGCACCATGAACGGCTCGCCGGCGGTGCCCCGGACCGCCTCGAACGGCAGCTTGTCGCCGCTGCCCAGGCTCGGGGTGGGCGCGACGGTCATGTTGAACCCGGCCGGGGTGACCGCCTTCTGCTCGCTCTCCAGCCAGGAGCCGCAGGAGATGAACGCCGCCTTGCCCTGGCACCACGCGGTCTGCGACTGGACGTGGTCCAGGCCGGGCGTGCCGTCGAGGATGAACTTGTCCTTGACGATCTGGTGCCAGGCGTCGGCCGCGGCCTTCATCGCGTCGGACTTCCAGGCGTTCGGCTCCAGGTTGTCGATCGCGGTGGCGACCGAGGTGCCGCCGAACTTGATCGCGGTGGAGATCACCGGCCAGCTCATGTAGCGGGGGTGCTTGCCGGCGTACGTCCAGGGGGCGATGCCCGCGGCCTTGATCTTCTTGCACAGGGCGATGTGCTCGTCCCAGGTCTTCGCGTACTCCCAGCCCCGGTCGGCGAAGAGCTTGGTGGAGTGCCAGATGCCGTAGACGGTGTAGGTGTAGTTCATCACCAGGAACTTGCCGTCGTACGAGCCGACCTCGACCGCGCCCGGCAGCAGGGTGTCCTTGACGGTCTTGCCGGGGATGTCGAGGCTCGGGGCGGCGAGCAGCTCGCCCAGGTCGGCGAGGGCGTTCTGGGAGACCAGGCCGTTGAAGTCGATCTGCCCGGCGCCCGAGTTGTTCACCACGTCCGGCGGGGTGCCGTCGACGAAGCGCGGCTGGAGGGTCTTGCTGATCTCCGCGGTGGCCGAGTGCTTGATCTTGGCCTTCGGGTGCTTCGCGGTGTACATGGCCTCGTGGGCCTTGGCGTAGTCCTCGCCGAAGCCGCCGTTGAAGATGACGACCTCCAGCGGGGCGTCCTCGGCGACCCCGAGCGGGTTCTGCGCGGACTTGGTGCCCTTGTACACCTCGGCGTCAGCGGAGTCGTCGCCGCCGGAGCTGGCGCAGCCGGCGAGCAGGCCGGCGGCGGGGGTGGCCAGCAGGCCGGCGGCGGCGCTGCGCCGCAGGATGTCACGCCTGTCCATCGTTGCTCCTCGGATCGTCCCGGGCGAATCTGTTTTTTCTCTTCACGTCACTGAAGTCGACTGAAGAATTTCTACGGCAGGAGGGCGTCGACTTCAAGCCCTGGCCACCGAACCGTTATCACCGTCGGGCAACCCGACCTGGCATAGCCTGAGCCCATGCGCCGTCTCCGGCAGCTCGCCGAGCGCACGCCGGCAGGGCGCGAGCGCTACGTCGACCTGCTCCGGGCGGTCGCGATCGGGATGGTCGTCGTCGGTCACTGGGGCGTCACCGTGATCGACCGGGACGCCGCCGGACGGCCCACCGGGCACTCGGCGCTCGGCGACCTGCCGTGGGCGTACCCGCTGACCTGGGTCGCCCAGGTGCTTCCCGTGTTCTTCCTGGTCGGCGGGTTCGCCAACGCGGCCTCGCTGACCGCGCACGGGGGCCGGGGCGGCGACGCCACCGGCTGGCTGCTCGACCGCAGCGCCCGGCTGGTACCGCCGACCACCGTCCTGCTGGTGGTCCTGGCCGCCGGCGCGGCGGGCGCTTACCTCTGGGGCATCGACCCGGCCCAGGTCCGCCAGGTGGTCTGGTTCGCCACCATCCCGCTGTGGTTCCTCGTGCCCTACCTGGCCGTCGTGGTCCTCACCCCGCCGATGCACGCGCTGCACCGCCGCTTCGGGCTGGCCGTGCCGGTGACGCTGGTCGCGCTGGTGGCCCTCGGCGACCTGGGTCGGCTGGCCGGCCCGGCGGCGCTGGCCGCCGGCAACTACCTGGCCGGCTGGCTCGCCGTGCACCAGGTCGGCTTCGCCTGGTACGACGCCCACGCCCGCCCGGCCGGGGACCCGGGACGCGACCGGACCCGGCACCCCCTGCCGACCTCGCGGCGGACGGCGACGGCCCTGCTGGTCGGCGGGTTCGGCGCGCTGCTGCTGCTCACCACGATCGGGCCGTACCCGGTCTCCATGCTGCACGTGCCCGGTCAGCGGTTGGAGAACACCGGCCCGCCCAGCCTGGCGCTGCTCGCCCTGGCCACCGCCCAGCTCGGGCTGATCCTGCTGCTGCGCCGGCCCGCGCGGCGGTGGCTGCGCCGGCCGGGCCCGTGGCAGGCGGTGATCGCGGTCAACTCCGTGGTGCTGACCGTGTTCCTCTGGCAGCTCACCGCCGTCCTGCTGCTGATCGGGCTGCTGGACGCGATCGGCCTGCTGCCCACCCCGGCGGTGGGGACCGCGGCCTGGTACGCCTGGCGGGTGCCGTGGCTGCTGCTGCTCGCCCTGGTGCTGGCCGGCCTGGTCGCCGTCTTCGGGCCGGTCGAGACACGTGGCGGCCGGCGCCGCCCGGCCGGGGGACGGTCGACGGGCCACCGGCGGGTCGGGACCGCGCTGGTGGTCGCCGGGTACGCCGCCGCGCTCGGCGGGCTGCTGGTCAACACCGTCACCCCGCAGAGCGCGCCCGCGCCGCTGGGGCTGCCCGCCCCGGCGCTGGTCGCGTACCTGGCCGGGGCGGGGCTGCTCCGGCTGCTCAGGTCTGGGTGGGGAACCCGAGGTTGACCCCGCCGTGCCGGGGATCGGGCCACCGGCTGGTGACCACCTTGCCGCCGTTGCCGTACGGGTTGGCGTTGACCAGGTCCACCGCCTCGTCGTACGAGCCGACCCGCAGGACGCCGAGCACCGGGCCGAAGATCTCGTCGGTGTAGATCGACATGTCCGGGGTGACCCGGTCGAACAGGGTCGGGCCGAGCCAGAACCCGGCCGGGTCCCCGTCCGGGGCGACGTCCCGCCCGTCAACCACCGGGACCGCCCCGGCGGCCACCCCCGCCTCGACGTACCCGCGCACCCGGGCCGCATGCGCGGCGGTCACCAGGGGCCCATGTCCCAGCCCCGCCGGCCGTCGCCGGTGCGCAGCCGGGCCGTCCGCCCGGCGATCCGCGCCACCAGGGCGTCGGCGACCGGCTCCACCGCGACCAGCGCGGAGGCGGCCCGCACCGCGACCGCCACGTCCGCGGCGCAGGCCAGCGCCACCTGCCCGGTACGCCGGCCGGTGGCCGGGTCGAAGACGTCGCCGCGCCGGGTGGACGTGCCGTCGACCCGGCTGCCGTCGACGAAGTGCCCGGTCACCGGCCCGTCCCCCGCCACGCTCACGCCGCCGCCCCGGGCACCGCCGTCGGGGTGCGGTTCACGCCGCTACCTCCGGCACCGCCGCCGAGGCGCGGATCGCGTCGACGAGGATGGCCAGCCCCTCGCGGGCCTCGTCCTCGGTGAGGGTCAGCGGCGGGCCCATCCGCAGCACGTTGCCGTACAGGCCACCCTTGCCGACCAGCAGGCCGCCGGCCCGGCACGCCTCGAACACCCGCGCGGTCAGCGTCGGGTCGGGCTCGACGCCGCCGGGGTGGACGAACTCGACGCCGAGCATCAGGCCCTTGCCGCGTACCTCGGCGACGCAGTCGAGGCCGCCCACGGCGGCGCGCAGGCCGTCGGCGAGGATCGCCCCGGTGCGGGCGGCGTTGGCCTGGAGATCGTGGTCGAGCAGGTAGTCCAGGACGGCGTTGCCGGCGGCCGTGGAGACCGGGTTGCCGCCGAAGGTGGAGAAGCTGATCGCCGGCACCGACTCCATGATCTCGGCCCGGCCGACCAACCCGGCCAGGGCGAAGCCGTTGCCGATGCCCTTGGCGAAGGTGAGCAGGTCCGGGGTGACGCCGTGCGCCTGGTACCCCCAGAAGTGGTCGCCGGTGCGCCCCCAGCCGGTCTGCACCTCGTCGGAGATCAGCAGGATGCCGTGAGCGTCGAGTTCCTTCTTCCAGGCGGCGAACAGGCCGTCCGGGCCGTGCACGAACCCACCGACGCCCTGGATCGGCTCGGCGATCAGGCAGGCCACGTCGCCGGCCGTCTGGGTGGCGAGCACCTCGCGCAGGTCCTCCACCGCGGCGTCGACCCGGTCGGCCGGGTCGAGCCGGGACAGCAGGCCGCGCAGCCGCTCGCCGGAGTGCAGCCAGGCCACCTGGAGGGGGTTGAGCGCGCTGGCCGACCAGCTCCGGTTCCCGGTGACGCCCATCGCCGCGTACGACCGGCCGTGGTAGCTGTTGCGCACCGCGAGGATCTGGTGCGAGCGGCGGTGGTTGGTGGCGGCCAGCAGGGCGGCCTCGTTGGCCTCGGTGCCGGAGTTGGTGAAGAACACCCGGGCGTCGGGGATGCCGGAGAGCCGGGTGATCTTCTCGGCCAGCTCGACCTGCTGGCGGATCAGGTAGAGCGTCGAGCTGTGCACGACGCCCGTGCGGAGCTGCCGCTCGACGGCCTCCCGGATCTCCGGGATGTCGTAGCCGATCATGTTGGTCAGCACGCCACCGAAGAAGTCCAGGTAGCTGCGTCCCCGCGCGTCGGTGACCCGGCGACCGGAGCCGGCGACCAGCTCGATCGGCTCGGCGTAGTAGAGCGGCATCCAGGAAGGCAGCACGGCCCGGTGCCGGGCCAGCAGGTCGTCGGTCATTCGTCGCACCCTCCAGGGCGTTGGCGGTCACCGCACGCTTCCACCGCGCTGCCGCGAGAGGCAACCGCCACCATGTAGCGCACTGCGGCGCGGCCCCTGACACGTCGTAATGCCGACAGCGGTCCGGGGTCCGCGGGACGCACCTGTTCGCCGTACGATGTGTGACGCCACGAGCAGATCGGAGGCCGGCGTGATCCACCGTTTCTCGGTCTCGGCGATCATCCTCCAAGCCGGCCAGGTTCTGCTCGTCAAGCACCGCCGACTGGGCAGGTGGATCTATCCCGGTGGCCATCTCGAGAACGACGAAGACCCGGTCGACGGCCTGCGCCGCGAGATCCGGGAAGAGTTGGGCATCGAGATCGATCTGGTCCGTGGCCCTCCGGTGCGGCATGCCGCAGTCAAGGCGATTGCCGCGCCCTTCCTCATGCTGGCCTTCGACACCGAGGGCCCGCCGGAGGCCCGCCGGCAGGTGGACATGGTGTACGTCTGCCGCCCGCTCGGCGGCACCCCGGTCGTCCAGCCGAGGGAATTGAGCGATTACGCATGGGTGCCGGTCGACGAGGTGGCCGCGCTGGACGTGCCACCGGAGCTACCTGCGGTCATTCGGGCCGCCGCCGACCACGCACAGCGCCCCGACGGGGACGAGACCCCGGCGGGCTGCGGAACTGCGCCAGCCGAGATCCCGTCCCCACGTCCGGACCGTCCGATCAGACCGAACAGTCACCCCTCCACGACTTGATCACGATCGGTGACCGCCGTCCCGGCGGCGCCGGTTCCGCAACTCGATCACCAGCACCGCCACAGCCGTCAACAGATTCGCCGCGTCCGCGGCGATGCTCAGACAGAACGACATCGTGTCCACCCTCGACTCCTCTTCCACCGGTTCTGCTGAGCTGGCCAGCTCCTCGTGACATCGAGAATCGGGGCAGCACCGTGGAATGGGCTGTGCTCGGCTGTGCCGTGACGGCGGAACAGCCGGGCGAACACCTGCGATCAGGCGCTGCGCCGACGTGACCGCGACAGGCGGTGCGGGGGTGGCGCACAGCAAAGGGCCCGGAGCCCGTCATCGAGGGGAGGCACCGTGCACCACGGCAGGCGCATCGACCGGACCGCCTGGCCTGCGTCCGGCCCGCACCGGGAGCTGTTGGAGCACCTGGACCAGGTGCACGAGGCCAACGGCACGAAGAGCCTGACCGTCATCGCCGGGGCGATGCGCCTGGCCTCCCGGTCCCGGGTGAGTGCCCTGCTGCGCGGCGCCAACGGCACTCTTCCCGCCGACGAGCCGCAGGTACGGCTCCTCGTGAAGGCGCTCGGCGGCGGGGACGACGACGCCACCCGCGGGCTGCTGCTCTACCGACGGGCCCGCGCGGCTGCCCGGGAAGAGCAGGTGACACCGGCGCCGCGGTTCCGGCTGCCCGGCCCGAAGCCTCCCTCACCCATCGTCCTGTACCCCCCGGTGCTCGACGCGACGGTCGACCGTCTCCGGGCTGAGGGCATGGTCGCGCTGGTGGGCCCGTCCGGGTACGGCAAGACCGCCCTGGCCCAGCAGGTGGTGCGGGACCCGCGGCTGACCGAGGCGTTCGGTGAGCACGTCTACTGGCTCAGCATCGGTCGAGATCTCGCGGCTCCCGATCTCGCGCAGCGGCTGAACGAGGTCACCTTCCTGGCGTCCGGGGTACGGCCCGAGGTCACCGATCCGGTGCTCGCCGCGCAGTTCCTCGCCGGGCGCCTGAACGACCAGCGCTGCCTGCTCGCGTTCGACGACATCTGGCAGCAGGACTGGCCGGAGATGCTCCGCTTCGTCGCGACGAGCGCGTCGGTGTTGATCACCACTCGGGACGGCACGCTGCTGGGCGCCGACGCCGAACGGCACGTGCTGACCGGGCCCTCGACCGAGCTGGGGGCCCGGATGCTCAAGAGCACCGCGCCCGCGCTGCACGAGTTGGACTGCACCCGGGTCAGCGCGCTGATGGGGGCCCGACCGTTCCTGCTCGGCCTCGTGGGCGGCCAGCTACGCCAGGAGATCCAGGCGGGACGGCCGCCCGAGGACGCCGTGGACGACCTGCTGCGCCGGGTGGCCGGTGTGGCTGACATCGACGGGCTCGTCGAGTCGGTGGTCGGGGCGAGTGACGGGCCGACTGCCCGCTCCCTGCTCAACTGGAGCATCGAACGGCTCCCGCCGCACCATGCCGACCGGCTGCGCCACCTGGCCCTGTTCCGCAGCGACCAGGCCGTGCCGCTACGGGTGCTGGCACACGTGTGGAACGTGACCCCGCACGAGGCGTTCACGATAGTCGACCAGTTCCGGAGCCACTCCCTGATCTCGGAGCTGCGCTTCGAGGGAAACGGCTACCTCGTGAATGTGCATGACATCCTGCTCGACCACCTGCGCTACAACCTCGGCCCCGCCGAGCAGGCGGCGCTGCACAGGGACTTCGTCGACAGCCTCGTCGGCCTCGCGCTGGACAGCGACGACTTCGACCGCGTGCGGCTGGCCGACGCGATCGAGAACGACGCCTACCTGCGCGAGAACCTGGTCTGGCACCTGCGGGCCTTCGTCTCCCCAGCCCGGCTCGCCGGCATCGTCACCGACCCGGAGTACGTCGGGGCGAAGGTCGTGACGGCGGGGGTCGGCGCGGTCCTGGCCGACCTGACGCTCGTCAGGGACGCCAACGACTGGCGCACCCACCGCGTGACCCGACTCACCGCGAGCATGCGGCACCTGCGGGACCGGGCATCGGCGACGGCGTCGGTCCGCTCGTTCCTCGGCGAGACGGAGGGCGCCCCGCGCGGTCCCCGGTACCGGCAGGTGCTCACCCTCGGAGACGGGGACCGCCCGCGCCGCCTACAGGGCAGCATCCTCGGCTGCTCGCTCAACGCCACCGAGACGGAGGTGCTGGTCACCACCAGTGAAGGCATCGTGGCGGTGCTGGACGCAGCGCTGTTGCAGCTCCGCTGGACCCTCCGGCTGCCCGGCGGGTGGACCCGGGCTTGCGCGTTCATCCCGGGTGGCATCGCGGTGGGCAGCGACGACGGGCAGATCCGGCTGTTCCGCGATGCCGAACGCACACCGATGGCCGTCCTCGCCGGCCATCGCGGCGAGGTGCGTGCCCTGGCCGTCTCCCCCGACGGGAACTGGGTCGTCTCGGCCTCCGACGACACGACCATCCGGCGGTGGGATCTCAAGACCGGAATGCTGTTCAACACCTTCCACGGCCACTCCGACCGGGTCAGGGCCGTCGCGGTCGCCCCGGACGGGAGCTGGATCGTCTCCGCCTCCGACGACGGCACCGTCCGGCGATGGAACAGCGCGGACGCCACCGTCCACGAGGTGCTGCGCGGGCACACGGCGCGCGTCCGTGGGGTCGCCGTGGCGCCCGACAGCCGGCACATCGCCTCGGTCTCCGACGACGGTACGGTGCGGCTCTGGCGCACCGGGGCGGGTGAGGACGAAGCCCGCGTCCTCGGCGAGCACGGCTGCGTCATCCGGGATGTCGACTTCGCCGCCGACGGGTCGGCTGTGCTGACTGCCGGGGCACACGACAACCTCCTCTCGCTGTGGCCCGTGGACGGCCGGGGCGGGCGCCGCGACCTGGTCGGTCACACCAGCTGGGTGATGTGCTGCCGCACCGCCCGCCGCACCGCTCTGGCCGTCTCCGGTTCCGACGACGGGACGCTTCGGTTGTGGGACCTGACGAGCGGCAGTGAGGTAGCCCGCCACGACGGCCGCAACGAGTGGGTCTTCGCCATCGCCGCGGACGTGCGCAACGACCTGCTCTACGTCGGCACCACCGCGAACCGTCTGATCCGCCTCGACGGCAGGCCGGAGTACACGGCGACCGACCAGGCAGAGGTGGGCAGCGGGGTGCGGGGGCTGGCCGTCGCCCCTCGGGGCGTCCTGCTGGCCGGAACGGACAGCGGGAACTTGCTGCACATCGAGCCGCGAGGCACGTCGTGGGTGACCCGCGGTCTCCGGAAGCTCTCCGGGCGCAGCATCCGGCGCGTGCAGCAGACGGCGGTGGACGGCACCGTCGTCACCTCGTGCCACGACGGCCTGATCCACCTGCTGCGCTGGATCGACGGCGACCTGATCCCGGTGCGCCGGATCGACGCCGGTTACGGGTCGGTCTACGAGGCGCGGCTGCTGCCCGACGGGAAGCGGCTGGTGTCGGTGCACGAGAGCGGTGACATCTGTCTGCACACCGTGGACGGGACGCTGCTGTCTCGCGTTGCCGCCCACCGTGGCCCGGCCCTCTGCCTGGATGCCGGGCCGGGTGGTGACGACGTGGTGACCGGCGGGGACGACGGCGTGGTCCGCCTCGTCGCGGTCAGCGGCGGCACCCTGGTCGACCGGCGGGTCATCGCCACCCACGACGACTGGGTCGGCCAGGTCACCCTCAGCCCGGACGGCACCAGGGTGGCCAGCGTCTCCGACGACCATACGGCGCGGATCAACATGCTGACCGGCGAGTCGCCCGAGATCGCGCTGGCCTTCGAACAACCCCTGTACTGCGCCCTGTGGCGGCCCGACCTCGACGAACTTGTGGTGGGCGGCGCCGCCGGGGTCTATGTCCTTGACGGCTGGTGAGGAGATCGCACGATGCCCGAGACTGCCCAGTCCTTCGCCGCCCGGTACGCGGAGCGGGGATCCGCCAGGATCCCCGCCCTGGTGCCGGCCGGGACCGTCGACCGACTCAAGTCCGAGTTGTACTCGCTGATCGGCGCGGCCCACGCGGCCGGGCAGCGGGTCGCGGCATTCGACAAAATCGATGGAAGTCACGACCGGGATCCGCTCTTCCTGGACTCAGGCATGGCCGCGACCGTGTTCCACGAGCCTGTCGCGCTCACCTGGACCGACCAGGTGGGAATCGAGCGGTACACCGACGCCGTGGCCCGGGTGGGCCACGGGCTGCACGCGATACCCGGCGCGGTGCGGGACTGGCTGGGCGGCAGCGAGCTGGGCGAGTGGAGCCGGCGTACCGGCCGCCGACGGCCTGCCGTGATCGAGACGATGTTCGTGCGCAAGTCGGCGTGGTCGGATCCGCTACCGCCGCACCTGGACCACACCTATCTGTGGACGGACCCGCCCTCGGTGCAGGTGTTCTGGATCGCCCTCGACCGGGCCGACGAGTCCAACGGCGGGCTACTGGTGGACGAGCGTGGGCCCGTGCCGGGCCCGAGCCACCGGCTGGTACGCCACGCCGACGAAGCGAGGCTGGTCCCCCTGTCGGACGCCGTACCGGACCCCCGGCTGCGCGACGGCCTCGACGCGCTCACCCTGGTTCCGTGCGACCCGGGGGACGCCGTCGCCGTCGACGGTCTGGTCCTGCACGGCAGTGCCGAGTCGGACGGTTCCCGCCCACGCGACGCGCTCGCCGTGCACGTGGTCGACCTGGACTGCGCCTGGGCCGGCACGAACTATCTCGGCCGCATGACGCCGCACGAGCTGTAACCCGACCGACTGCCACCCCTCGGAGAGTTCTACACGCAGGTCCTCGGGCTACAGGTGGTCATGGATCATAGCTGGATCGTGACGCTGGCCGACCCCGGGCATCCCGACGTGCAGTTGAGTCTCATGACCCATGACGCGACCGCTCCCGTCGTCCCGGTTGCCTCGATCCAGGTCGACGACGTGGAGGCGAGCTACCAGGCCGTCCGGGCTGCGGGAGCCGAGATCGTGCACGAGTTGACCGAAGAACCGTGGGGTGTGCGACGGTTCTTCGTCAGGGATCCTGACGGCCACGTGATCAACGTCCTCGCACACGACCGAGTTGAGTGAGTGTTGTAACCAGTCGGCCACCTGAGGTCGCCGGCCAGGGGAACCCCTCGACGCCCACCGAGCCTGCCCGTGCGCGCTGACCGACGCGACGTGGCAGGTCGTGTCCGCCCACTTCGGCCGGTCAGCAAACCCGCCGCCACACCAACCGGCCAGCAGTCACCCGACCGACCGCAGCCGTTCAGTCGCACACCGCTCTCTCAGTCGCCGGGGCCGGGCGCGAGCATCGATCTGACGATGTCGGCCAACCGCTCGGCGAGCACGGCGGGCGGTTGGCTTGTCCGCTGGTTGACGACTCGCCAACCCGCGGCGCGCATCATCGCGCACTCCCCCACCACGTCCACCGAGCGCAGCGCCTGCTCGAAGTACTCCAGCACGGGCTCGGGCAGGCGCTGCCGCTCACCCCGCTGGGCATTCCGGCTCCACCGCACCGACCGGCTGCCCCGCAGGATCGCCACCAGCCCGGTCAGGTCCGGCTGCCCGGCCACCGCGGCGCGAAAGGTGGCCAGCTCGGTCAGCGGCAGTTCGAGCAGGAGCACGGGTGGACGCGGGAACAACGCCGGTCGGGCGCTCGCCCGGGCCAGCGCGACCAGGCCACGCGTGGCCCGCCGCATCTGGTCCGGACGCCATTCGTCATGCATCAGGAAGTGCGCCCCGTCGCGGACATACAGGCGGCAGCCGGCAAACTCGGCGGTCCCCTCCGGACACTGGATCTCCAGCACGTCGTCGATCGACCACCCCACCGGCGTCCAGGTCGGGACCAGCCTGTCAGCCACCTGGGCCAGGACCGTCGACTTCCCCACACCCGGCATACCGACGAAGGCGACCACAGGCACCATCAGTTCACTATCCCAGCCGACGTGGGGCGGGAAAATGGGTCGCCTGCTGGCCCCGGAGGTAGGATCCGGCGAGTGCGGATCATCCCGGACGTGGCGCTGCCGAGCGGCGGGGCGGGCACGACCCCGCAGGAGATCGCCGACGGCGTGCGGTCCTGGGTGACGTCGCCGCCGCTGCGGGAGCTGGTGGCGCGCTTCGGCGGGGACTGGCCGACCGGGGATCTGGCTGCTGTGCTGGCGTGGCTGGACGACTTCTCCGCCCGGCACTGGGACTTCCGGGGCGGCCGGGAGCGCCCCGAGGCCCGGGAGCCGGCCCTCGACCCGCGCACCGCCGGCCTGGTGCTCGCTGCGGCGTCGGCTCTCGGCCTGGTCCGCCCGGTCCCGCCGGCCCGCCCCGGGTACGCCCACCTGGTTGTCCTCGGCGGGCTGGCGCACGCCTGCCTGCGCCGGGTCGGATACGCCGCGCACCTGCTGCGTTCCGGCACCCGGGTGGCCGGCGAGGTGGCGGTGCTGGGCAGCTTCCGTCCACTGTCCGGCCCCGAGCTACGGGCGCTGGCCGAGGCGGGCGTGACGGACGGCGACACCGAGGTGGACGCCCTCGACGCGGCGGTCCGGCTGGCGTTCCGGGTGGCCGGGCCGGCCGCGTCCGACGGTGCGGACGCCGGGCACCCGCACCACTCCTGGTCCTCGCGGACCTACCGGCCGGCGGGGCTGCCCCCGGTGCGGGTGCTCGCCGCCCCGTCCAGCGAGCCGGACCGGCGGCGGGCGCACACGGCCGACACCCAGCGGTTCTGGGCCGAGCACGTGCGGCTCTCGCCGGGCGATCCGGTGCTGGTGGTCACCGCGCCGATCTACGTGCCGTTCCAGCACTGCGACGCGCTGCGCACCCTCGCCGTGCCGTACGGGTGCGCGATTGAGACCGTCGGCGTCGACCCGGAGGTGCCCGACCTGGCCCGGCTGCCCGAGCCGGCGCTCACCCCGGGCCGCCACCTTCAGGAGATCCGCTCGGCGATCCGGTCGATGCGCGCCCTGCACGCGAGCCTCGCCGCCGGCTGAGGCGGCGCGGGCCGACGCCCGACGGGGTGTCGGACGCCGACCCGGACCGGGTGCGCGGTCAGTTCACGTAGACGATCGGGCTGCCCGCCTGGGTGGTGTCCCGGACCGGCGAGTAGGTGGCGCTGAAGTACGCGGCCGAGAAGCAGGTGCCCGGCCCGGAGGACTTGGTGAAGGGCTGGTTGACGAAGGCGATCGAGGTGGTGGCGTTGGACGCCGTCCCTCTCACGACGTTGCCGTTGGCCTTGTAGACGCAGATGATGTTGCCGAGCAGGGTGCGCAGCGAGACGGTGCTCTGGATCGCCCCGGTGAGGGTGACCGCGCCGGCGCTGGTGACGGAGACGGAGTACGGCAGGTTGTCGACGATCACGCTGTTCACCCCGAGCGTGCCGACCACGTTCGTGGTGCAGTTGGTGAAGGTCTGCGCGGTGAGACTCTCGGTCGCGGTTCCCGGCGCTGCCGGGTTGGTCAGCACCTTGGCGGTGAAGGCGGACGCGGCGCACTTCACGCCGGTGGTGCCGGTGGCGGTGGAGTAGAAGTTGGCGGTGGTGCTGGCTTTCAGGCTGGCCTGCAGGACGTCCCCGACCGCCACGGCGGTGCCGGCCGCGCTGCCGGTGGTGAGCACCGTGTTGGCGAGGGAGGCGGGCGGTGCTGCGGCAGCGGGGGCCGCCGCGACGAGGGAGCCGAGCAGTGCGACGGCGGCGAGGCCGACGACGGCGCGTCCGTACCTGGGCATGGTGGATCCTTTCGACGGTGGTGCGACGGTGGCGGCCGGCCGGGGTCGACCGTGCCCGGCGTGGACCGGGCGCGACCGGACGGCCGCTCAGGGGACGGCCGCGTAGGGACGTATCGCGGCCGATGGGCCCGTCGCCGGGGGCAGCCTCGACGGCGGGTTGGACGCCGCCGGGGACGGCCTCGGCGGTGGGTTGGACGCCGCCGGGCGGGGCGACGTGCGCATCGGCGGCCGGGGACCGGTGAACCACCGGGCCCGAGGGCTTCCGGCCGGTCAGCGGGCGGTGCGGGCTGGTGCACTGCGGCGCAGCCGCGTCACCTGGGATCTTCCAGCCTTGGGTGCGAGGGTGCGGTCAGCGATAATGGCGAACATCGAGCCCTCCTTCAGCGCTGCTCGGTGCGGTCGCCCGGTGAAGATGACCATGAGTGACACGACCGGAACTCAACGTGGTGAAGTTATAAACCCCGGGGGGTCGCAAAGTCAATCGTCAATTCAGGGAGGTCGATATCAATGTCGCTGGCACCGCACCCGGCGGCCGGGGCGACCCCCCTGCCCGGAGCCCGCCCCGGCCGCGATCCCGAACGGGCGATCAAACGCGGCCCGCGCCGCCTGTCCGCCGAGGTGGTGGCGGCGACCCAGCGCGACCGGCTGTTCGACGGGCTCGTCCACGAGGTGGCGGCGAAGGGCTACGACAACGCCCGGGTCACCGACATCTGCCGCGCGGCCGGGGTGACCCGCCCCGCCTTCTACACCCTCTTCGCCGGCAAGGAGGACGCCTTCCTGGCCACCTACCGGCACGGCACCGCCGTCCTGCTGCGCCTGATGGACGACGCCTACGCCGCATCCGGACCGGACTGGACGGACACCGCCCGGGCCACCCTGCGGACCCTGCTGGAGGTGCTGGCCAGCGTGCCCGCGTTCGCCCGGATGGCGCTGGTGGAGATCGACGCCGCCGGCCCGGCCGCCCGGGGCGAGCGGGACCTGCTACTGGCGGAGTTCCACCGGTTCTTCCACCCGCCCCGCCCCCGGTCCCCGCTGACCGAACAGGACGACGAACTGCTGGTCACCGCCGTGGTCGGCGGCATCCACACCACCGTCCGGCAGCGGGTCGCCCAGGGGCGCACGGCGGAACTGCCCCAACTCCTGCCGGCGCTGACGTACGCCATGACGGCACCGTTCCTCGGCCCGGCCGCCGGCGGGCGGGCCGCCCGGACCGCCAGCGCGGACGCCACCCCCGGCGTCACGGCCCCCTGCGCGGCCGACCCGGCCCGCCCGCCCAGGCGGGGCGCCTGACCGACCCGCCGGCCACCATCAGAAACCGCTGCGGTTTCTCACTATTGGCCGCATTTCGCAGATCCGCCGATTCCACCGGACGCCAATCTTGACCCGCCCTTTACTGAGCGGTAACTTCGCGGGGCAGCGACCCGAACAGCACAACGCGCAACCAATTCAGATCATCCCCCATGATCCGCGGCGCGTTCATCGCATTGTCGCGGACGAATCGATCTCGAAGAGGAGCCGTCATGTCGGACGACACCGTACCCATCGAGCCGGTCCCGCCCCAGGGCGGCGTGCGCTGGCGGCGATTCGTGGCCAGCCTGGCCGTCGTCGGCGCCGGCGCCGCAGGAATGGTGATGCTGACCGCCCAGGGAGTGCTCGGCGCCCAGTTCGCGATCTCCGGAATGCCCTTCGTGGTCACCGCCGACAAGCTCAGCGGGACCGGGTTCGAGCAGTTCGCCACCCTCGACCAGATGATCGAGGACAGCCCCAACCAGGGCGACACGGGCGGCCAGGTCGTCGTGATCGTCTCGGCGATCGACAAGGCCGAGCTGACCAACCTGTGCCAGAGCATCAACCTCGGCGGCATGTACATGAAGCTCACCGCCGGCGGCGACGGCAAGCCGGTCAGCGCGCGCACCCTGGTCGTGGACTCGGACGAGCTCTCCGGCAACGCCTCGTTCAAGTCCATCGACATCGGGCAGGACGCCAGCACGCTGGATCAGGTGCCCGGGGTACGGGGCAACCCGGGGGTCTTCGGCCAGCAGGCCGACACGGTGACCATCACCGACCTGCGGCAGAACAACTACGCCACCACGGCGGCGGTCTTCACCCTGCCGAACCTGCGGATGCGGTTCACCTCCGAAGGGTGCTGATATGACCGAGGGTGGCGGGGCGCGCGTGGCCGGAACGGCGCGTGGTGACGGGGCACGCGTGGCCGGAACGGGGCGCGGTGGTGCGACGCGGGGCGGCCGGTGGCGGGCCTGGCGGCGCAGCCGACCCTTCTGGGGCGGGCTGCTGGTCGCCCTCGGCGGCGCCGAGATCCTGGTGACCCTGCGCGCCCCGCTGCCGGTGATCCTGCACATCGGGCCGCAGGGGCTGGCCGGCTACCTCGTGCCGGTCATCCTGCTGCTGTGCGGCGTGCTGCTGGTGGCCCACCCGCCCCAGCGGCTCTTCTACGCACTGGTCTCCCTGGTGCTCGCCCTGGTCTCCTGGCTGACCTCCAACCTGGGCGGGTTCTTCGTCGGGCTGCTGCTCGCGCTCGTCGGCGGCTGCCTGGCGTTCGCCTGGACCCCGGCCAAAAAGCCCCGCCCCGGTGCCGCTCCGGCGACCCACCCCGCCGCGGCGACCGCGGTGGACCCGGTGGGCGACCCGGAGCCTCTCGCCGGCCCGGAGCCCCTTACCGTGCCGGGGCCCGCCCCCGGGACCGCCGGGCGGCACTGGCGGGGGGTCGACCAGAGTTAGCGCACCGGACGGGGCCGGGGCCAGCGGGGTCCGGCGGGTCCTGCCTGGTCCGGCGTCTTCGGCCAGGGAACGCGCGCCAGCCGGGTACCCGGCCCCCGCGCCCGTCCCGCGACGCAGCCAGCAGGTACCACGCGAGCGAGCCGGCCGGGGACGGCTTTCCCGGTGCTGCGGACTCCCGGGCCGTCCGGTGCGTAACCTGTGCCCTGATCGGGGTGGCCCTGCGGCGGACCGGCCCACCCGGGACGGGAGCAGCATGACCGACGTGCCCACACCAGGACGGGAGCCTTTCGTCCTGGGCCTGGTGGTTCATCCGCGCAACGACGTCAGCGAGTCGGTCGCCACGGTGACGCGGGCCGCCGCGCGTCACGGCTCACCCGTCGTGGCCCGCCCGGGCGACGCCGCGCGGCTGGGCGACGGGGTGCTGGCCATGGACGACCAGGAGTTCGTCGAGCGCGTCGACGCCGTCATCAGCCTCGGCGGGGACGGCACCATGCTCGGCGCCATGCGTCTGATGGCGGGGCGGCAGACTCCCGTGCTCGGCGTCAACCACGGCAACCTCGGTTTCCTCATCGAGGTCTCCCCGGCGCAGCTGCCCGCCGCACTCGACGAGATGGTCGACGGCCGGTTCAGCCTCGAACCACACAGCTGCCTGGAAGTCGACGGCGACACCGGCTCCCTCGGACCGGCGACCGCGTTCAACGACATCGTGCTCGCCGGCGAGCGGCCAGGGGCGGCGGTGACCCTGGATCTGGAGATCAACGACGTCCGCCACGGCTACTACCGCTGTGACGCGGTGATCGCGTGCACACCCACCGGTTCCACCGCCTACAACTACGCCGCGGGAGGGCCGGTCATCTCCCCCGCGATCCCCGCGATCGGGCTGACGCCGGTCGCGCCCATGTCGGGCGTCAGCCGCACCATCGTCCTCGGCGGCGAGGAAACCGTCGCGCTCCGCAATCCCTCCGAGGAGGAGGCCCTGCGGATGTCCCTCGACGGTGCGGCCGTCAGCCGGGTCGGGCCCGGGGGCCACGTGACCCTGCGGCTACGACCGAACGTCGTCAACGTGGTCCGGTTCGACGCCGCCGCACTCGGGCGACGCAACCGCGTCAAGCTCAGCCTCCTCAACCTGCCGCTGCGCCCCGACCAACTGCTCGAACTCGTGCCCGAGCACCTGCGGGAACGCGCCAGGCAGGAGCAGTCCACTCGGCACCGACGCCGTGACACGCCCGCCGCTGATCACCGGAACAGGGATGGAGCCGTCGGAGGCGGCGGCTCCCACCTCTCGTCCCCAGACCGCTAGGGTTTGGACGACGTGCCGTTCCCAGCAGCAGCCCCGCTTCCAGCGAGACAACCGACTGTCTACTCGGCGGGATTCGAGCCGAGCGAGCCGGCGCGCGAAGAAAGGCGTACCTGGTCCAGAACCTGCTGACATCCGGCAGATCTACACCGTGACCGGGCGGGCAACGCAACATCTGATGTATGTATCGCCGGCTTCGAACCCTGAAGCAAGATTCATAAGGCGAGCGCTACGCTCCCTCTAAACCCGTGTGCATCTTCGCCGATGCTCGATGGCGGCGCACGGTCGTCGTCTCGCGTAGAGATCGGGACCTACAGTTTCTTGGCTCCTGCTCCGGGGCTTGGCATTGTCGTCGATGGGTCGCTAGTCGTGACGGTGTTGGCCGCTGATCAGGCTTGTTCGATAGGTGACGACTGGTCCACGAGGGCCATAGTAGTCGGCGATCACCGCGACGATGGATGGGATGGCGGGAAGCAGGGACTTTGGGTCCAGCATTGATATCTGCCTGAACACATCGGTCGCTGGTTCCCCGAGTTCCTTCGCTTTTCCGACAAGATGGCGGAGCAATTCTTTGAGGATCTCCCCTTCACTGCCGCGCCAGAGGGCCAAGCCGACGCGCACCGCAGCAAATACCTCAGCGATGTCCCGGGTGTTGGCCAGACCGTGCTGGTAGGTGTAGAACAGCCGAGGAAACTCTCGCAGAAGGTCCGGGTATTGGGCCACGATCGGCGCGAGACGCACCGCCAATTCGGTGCTCTTGGTGGCGACCACAGCCTGGGCAATAGGACGCACATCCTGGTAGGCGAGCCGGCCGGAGCAGCGGACCAGATACTCGACGAGAAAGGTAGTCATTTCCTGCGACGAGTCTCTGTTCACCATGTCGAGGATCGCACTACGGTCATCCGGTTGCTCATTGCGCCGCATCAACGACGACAAGACTTTCATACAGGCGTCACCGAACGGATCGTCCCAGAATGCAAGGCGGCGCCCGTAGAGGGCTGTGTTGCCGAGCAGGATCTGCAGTTCGCGATCTCGATCGCCAGCGAGACGGGCTTCGTAAGCGTAGATTAGCAGACGGTCGGCCGGCGTCCTACGCTTGGAAACAGCCAGATCACCCGCGATGGAGACATCCAGGATAGACAGGAGCGTTGTCCATCCAGTTTCGTCGAGGCCCGAGTGCAGGAACCGGATTGTCGATCGCCACCAGGTCCGGCAATCGGTCCCGCCCGGTGCCAACTCGTTGAGCGGGATCGGCTCCTTGCTGATCTCCGTGAGGAGGGCGAGAAGGTTTCCCAAATAGGCGGCGATCCGACTGATGAGGTTACGGCCTGAGGGATTGTAGCCGCCAAGGCGACCTACACCTTGACGGTTCTGAACGGTCTGCACAAGCGTCTTGAGTTCGGCAACGATGACCTGCTGGCGGGGTGGCGGCATGGCGTCGAAGAGTTCTCGTACGAACGGCAGTACCGCACCGCCGATGGATAGCTGCTGATGAGATAGCAGCGCAAATAGCTGATCGTCGGTCCATTCCTGACCTAGGGGCACGTGGCGCCTGGCATCATTTAGACTGCCGACCTGATTGAGCGTATGGTAGGCAATGAGATACTCGCCGAAGGTGGCATGGAGGAACTCGTAGCTACTGCCGGCCATGAGGGTCTTGGTGGTGTCAGCGGCGTGAATGAAGAAGAAGCGGGCAATAGTGCCAATCGCCGCATCCAGTGAATGTGCCGGGTTTTTGCGCGGCCCGACGTGGGTGACCGTCGCGGGCAGCATCGGGATAAGGTCTCTATTCAGGTCCTCACCGGTTACGGACTGCCGGCCGCGATTAAACATGGCGAAGGCAGCAAGTCCCAGTTGCCACAACTCTTGATCCACACGAGCACTGACATCATTGGTTTCCAAAATAGCCGCCGGCGCCACGGTCGCACCGTGCAACTTGGTCACCTCACGTTTGACGTAACCGTTCAGCAACCATTTATATAGCTGCCCCTGCGTAACCCGCCCTCCGTCGTTGTTGGGCAATTCCTCGGTGGCACCGAAGATGGCCAACATGAGGAGCAGTAGTGGTTGGCAGGCGAGTTCCCCCATAGACCAGACAGCGTTGACAGATAGCGGCTTGACTGTCCCGCTTGTGATCGAACCTTGGTTGACACCATTCCACATGCCAACCCAATCCGCCATCTGGGCCTGGTCGAAGTCTTCCAACTTCAACACCATCGACCCAGCCGGTATGTTCGCGATGTTGGCCACGACGGTGCGGGAGGTGACCACCACCGCTACGGGCGAACCGATGGCCGCCTCCTTCTCCTGGAACTGCCGGACTTCGTGCAGGAATTCGGACTCGGTGGCTCCTGTGGCCTGCATCAGTTCGTCAAGGCCGTCGAGTAGGACAACTCTCGTGGCGTCCTTACTGGCATCGGACAAGTCCCGCCACCGCACGCCGAGGTGGGTCTCCTCGTCGAGAAATTCTTGGACCTGTTCGTAAATTCTGGCTGCGGGGTTCCTGACCTCACGCAGTGGCACCCGAACCGTCGCGAAGAGGTCCGGCGGCAGTCGCGCTGCCACAATCTTGGTCAGCAAGGACTTTCCTGCGCCGGGATGGCCAAGAATCACCAAGGGCTGTTCCGTAGCACGAGCGGACACGAAGTACCCGGCCAGGAACTGATCGAGATTCCGTCCGGGCGCCTGCCGCTGCCACCACTGCTCGTCCCAGGTACGGGAGTCAGCACCGACTACAGCCCATCGAAAGCGGGGATTCACGTATCCCGACCTGACGTCAGGCATCCTCAGGCCGGACAGTCGATCTAGATCGCTGACCGGAGCCAGCGGCTCAGATAGGAACTGCTGGTTGCGCTGGGCCAGCATCTCCCGGCTGCGATGCTGCAGAGCGCTCCCGATCCGGGACACCTGGCTCAGCAATTCCTCAAGCAGGACCAACGAGTGCTGCATGAACTGCGCGGATTGCCGATGTTCGACCTTACGCACCGTCTCCGCCGATTCGAACTGATCCAGGAGTACCCACATGCCGAACTCCGGCACCTTCGCGGCCAGCAGGCGATAGTCATTGCGGTAACGCTGCGCCGCAGTTTCCACAATTCGTTTCCTCAACCATGTGTCGTTGTGCGTCACACCCAGCTCGGACGCGATCCGACTCCAAGCTTCCAGCCCGTTGAAGAACGCCAGGAAACGTGCGGCCAGTGAGTCGAAGAACGGAAGGATCGCGGCCTGCAGATTAGCATCGAACCCACTTCCCATCCACGGGACCGGCACCGAAATTCGGAGTAGATGAGCGACAAGGGTGCGGTGAGCCCTTTTCATCGTGGGTTTCGGCTGGTGTGGATGTGATGTAGGACGAGGATGGCCTGGACGATCGCGGTGGCGCGTCGAGGGCAGCAGCGG
>NZ_JBIATC010000032.1:0-40265 GCF_042891255.1 Micromonospora sp. NPDC001898
GCTGTCATCCCAGCAGCTAAACCACCCCGGCCCCCCCCCCCCCCCCCTCGGGGGGGGGGGGGGGGGGGGGGGGGGGGGGCCCCACGGGCCCCCCCCCCCGCCCGGCCCTGCTATCAACAGCCGCCAAGCCGCAGGAGAGCAGGACCACCCAGGGGCGAGCCAGCACTTGAGCCGGACCACCCACAGGGCTGACACGACCCGGACCAGGGTGAGGTCCGGCTATGCCAGCGGGGCGGACGTCAACGCCGGGGCCGGCTGCCTACCAGGCTTTCCGCTGAAGAACGTCCGCTTCGGCAACATGCAATGCAAAGCATTGCAGGGCAAGGGTCGCCATGCTTAGCACGCAAAGTCTTGGCTGACCGGGCAGTGCCATGGGAGGATCTTGGGGCCTACCAGGAGTTGCCGCCATGCCCCGAATTTCCGACCGTCAGCGCATCGCCCAGGACATCCGAGACAAGATCACCTCAGGTGAGTACAACCCCGGCGACAAGCTGCCCTCGCTGCGCGAGCTGGTCGCCCACTATCGAGTTTCTGCCGAGCCGGTGCGCTCCGCCCTGCTGATTCTCCAAGCCGAAGGGCTTATCGAAGGGCACCAGGGCAAGGGCACCTATGTCACCCCTCGCCCTACATCCGGCTGACCCGAACCACGGGTCCGCAGTGGTTGGTAGCGCAGACGGGGCAGCTCCACAGGCGGTGAAATAGGGCTCTCACCGGCGCGGCACAGCCGGTGCGGGCAGCCGCCATCCGCACGAACCGGCCGTTCAGGCGGGTTCCAGCACCACCCGCACCCAGTGGCGGCTGCCGACCGGCCCCGAGGCCAGCAGTACCTCGTCGGAGGCGCGGCCCAGCACCGTTCCGTCGTCCAGCAGGGTCAGGTGGTGCTCGGGGCCGACCGGCCAGTCGAGCCGGTCGTACCGGCCGTCGGCGACCACGCCCACGCCGTCCGGGCCGCTGACGGCGAACCGGCCGGTGGTCAGGGGCACCACCGAGAGCGCCCGCGCCGGATGCCCCTCGGCGGGCACGGGCAACCACCGGCCCAGGTATCGCCAGAAGGTGGGAAACCTCGTCCGGTCCGGTGGCCAGCCGATCAGCCGCGCCTCGCCGTCCGGCCCGGCCACCGGGCGCAGCACCCCGACCTCGCCGTCGGGGGCCGGCACCGCCGTCCGCTGCCAGCTCCGCCCGCCGTCGGGGGAAACCGCGGCGTACGGCCTCCCACCGTCGACGCCGGCCGCCACCAGCAGGCCACGGGTCTCGACGAGACCGTGCAGGCCGGGCACCGGCGGCTGGGCGGGCAGGGGCACCATCCGCCGCCCCTGCCAGCGAACCGCCCGGCCGGTGGCCTCGTCGAGCTGGAACCGGCCCTGGGCGGCCTGCCACACGACGGGGGCCCGGTCCCCGCCGGTATGCGCGAAGGTGACGCCGCCGTCGGTGGAGGTGTACCAGCCGTGGGGGTCGGCGAAGATCGCCAGCACACCCGGAACGGCGTAGAGCTGCGGGTTCACGGAGAGCGGGTACGGATGCCGGAGCCGTCGCCAGGTGCGCCCGCCATCGGTGGTGGAGTAGAGCAGCGCCGGGCAACTCCGGTCCGCCGGAGGGCCGCAGCCGCTGAACTGGGCGTACCCGCGCTCGGCGGTGACGAACTCGACGTACGGCAGGTCGTACCGCTGGTCGACGGCGACCCGGACCTCGCGCACCTCGACGTCGGAGGCCGTGGGGGACGACGCCGGCGCGGTGGTCGCCGGACCGGGCGGAAGGGCCGTCCGGTCCGGGGGTGGGCGACGGACCGGACCGATCGAACAGCCCGTCACCAGCGGTAAGAGCAGCGCAGCGACCGCCCGTCGGAGGAGCCGACCATTCATCGACCATCCCCTCAGCCGGTAGCCTTGCCCGCGTGCGAGTACGTGTCGAACAGACTGCCCTCCCTGGAATCGGAATGCGTCACGATCTGGTGACGGAATCCGGCCGCCGGCTCGGCGTGGTTTCCCACCGCAATGGCCGCCGTGACCTTGTCCTGTATGACCCGGACGATCCCGACTCCTGTCAGGCCGACATACCCCTGACGGACGACGAGGCGGAGGCATTGGCAGACATTCTCGGCGCGTCGCTGATGCTCGGTCAACTCTCCGGACTCCGCGAGCAGGCCGCCGGGCTGCTCACCGAGCAGGTCGCCATCCCGGCCGGCTCGAAGTACGTCAACAGGCGGCTCGGCGACACCAAGGCGCGCACCCGGACCAGCGCCTCCATCGTTGCGGTGCTGCGCCACGGCGAGGTGATCGTCTCGCCGGACCCGACCTTCCGCTTCGCGGCCGGTGACGTGGTGGTCGTGGTCGGCACCCGTAAGGGGCTCGACGGCGTGACAGCCATCCTCGCCGACAACGATCCGGACGGCTGAGGCGCGGATGCACGAGACCACAACGCTGCTCATCGAGGTCGGTGCGCTGCTCTTCCTGCTTGGGCTGCTGGGGCGGCTCGGCCGGCGGATCGGCCTCTCACCCATTCCCCTCTACCTGCTCGCCGGGCTCCTCTTCGGGCACGGCGGTGTGCTGCCGCTGAACGCCAGCGAGGAGTTCTTCGCCGTCGGCGCGGAGATCGGCGTGATCCTGCTGCTGGTCATGCTCGGCCTGGAGTACTCGGCCGGCGAACTGGTCGGCAACCTGCGCTCGGCGGCACCCGCCGGGCTGATCGACGGCGTGTTCAACGCGCTGCCCGGCGCGGCGTTCGCCTTCATGCTCGGCTGGGACTGGGTGGCCGCCATCGTGCTCGGCGGCATCACCTGGGTCTCCTCGTCCGGGGTGATCGCCAAGGTGCTGGCCGACCTGGGCCGGCTCGGTAACCGGGAGACGCCGGTGATCCTCTCGGTGCTGGTCATCGAGGACCTGGCGATGGCGCTCTACCTGCCGCTGCTCACCGCGGTGCTGGCCGGCAGCGGCCTGCTCGGCGGTGGCATCGCGCTCGGCGTCGCGGTCGGCACCGTGGTGCTGGTGCTCGTGGTGGCGATCCGGTACGGCCACCTGATCTCCACGGCCCTGTCGGCGAAGGACCCGGAGGCGCTGCTGCTCGGCGTGCTCGGGCTGACCCTGCTGGTCGCCGGGATCGCGGCCAAGCTTCAGGTGTCGGCGGCGGTCGGCGCGTTCCTCGTCGGCATCGCGCTGTCCGGGCCGGTGGCCCACCACGCGACCGAGATGCTCTCCCCGCTGCGGGACCTCTTCGCCGCCGTCTTCTTCGTCTTCTTCGGGCTGGTCACCGACCCGCGGGACATTCCGCCGGTGCTGCTGCCGGCGCTCGCGCTGGCCGTGGTGACCATGGGCACCAAGACCCTGACCGGGTACCTGGCCGCCCGGCGGGTGGGGATCAAGGAGCCCGGACGGTGGCGGGCCGGGCTGGCCCTGGTGCCACGCGGTGAGTTCTCCATCGTCATCGCAGGGCTCGCCGTCGCCGCCGGCAGCGTCGAACCGAAGCTGGCCGCGCTGGCCACGGCGTACGTGCTGATCACCGTGGTGACCGGGCCGATGCTGGCCCGGCTGCCGGACTTCGCCTGGTTCAAGGTGTGGCTGCGGCAACGGGCCCTCCGCCAGCGCACTGAGCCGCTGGTCAGCGCCGACTGATCCGCGACCCCGGCCCGGATGCGGGCCGGGTAGGCCGTACGGCCTACCCGGCCCGTTCCATCGGTTGTCGAATTCGTGCGCGGAGCCCTTCCGCTGGTCGGCGACCCCGGCTACCGTTCGCCCCAGCAGCCAGTCCGCGGCGGGCCGGTCCCCTCGCGTACGCAAGCGGAAGGTCGGCCGGTGAGCGTGCAGGAGTCGACGTTCCGCGGCTTCACGAACCCCGTCGACCCCTCTCCCGCGGAACTGCGGGCGTGGGCCTACCAACCGGACTCGGTGCCGCTGACCTCGATGCCCCCGGACTGGGACCTGCTGGTCGCCGGGGACCACCTCGTGCAGACGCTCTTCGAGCTGGCGATGAATCCGGCCTGCCCGGCCCGCCGGTTCGCGCTGCACTGCCTCTACATCTACGCCGCCGACGGCATCCGGACGAACTTCCGTGCCCATCCCAAGCGGCGCTTCCGCAAGCTGGTCGAGCAGGCAGAACGGGCCGGCGACGAGCTGATGCACAACTGGGCGCACAACAGCCGGGTGCTGCTGGCCCGCCCGGACCTCTTCGCCTACCGGGACTGGTGCGAGGGCGGTCTGGTCCGGGAGAACCGCCGCATCGGCTGACCGGCACGCATCCGGGGCACGCGAACGGGCCGGGTTCCCCCGTGGAACCCGGCCCGCACGTCGGCGCACCGGCCGTCAGGCGGCCGATCCACCGTGCCCTTCGCGTTGCTGGTCGCGCCGCGCGTCGGCCCGCCCCTGGTCGACGCCGTGGTCGAGCTGGTCGGCGAACCGACCTTCCTTGATCCGGTCGGTGAACCGGCCCTCGGTGATCTTGCTGAACTGCTCCCGGGCGGACTTCGCAATCCGGTCGAGCCGCGCCTCCGCCTGCTGCGCCACCTTCTTGGCCGGTTCCGACATGGTCCCCCCTCGCCGGTGCGGTGGTTCCAGCGGTGCTTCTGGCCCAGATTGAGCGGATAGGCCCTGATTCACAGGTTAACGGAAACGGCCCGGCCCGCGCCCGGATACCCGGGAAGCGGACCGGGCCGATGGAGCGGTCCGGAGCTGTGGAGCTGGGTGGCGGACGGTCAGCGGTCGCGGCGCGGGCGCCAGACCACCAGTGCGGTGGACGTCCGGGTGGTGGGCACCAGATCCCGACCGGGAAACCGGGCCAGCGACTCCAGCTCGGCCACCCGGCGGTACGCGGCGTCGAGCTCCGCCTCCAGCCGGGCGATCCGCTGCTGCGCCTGCTCCACCAGGCGCTCCAGGCCGATGATCCGCTTGACCCCGGCCAGGTTGACCCCCTCGTCCTGGCTGAGCCGCTGCACCTCGCGCAGCAGCACCACGTCCCGGACGCTGTAGCGGCGACCGCCGCCGGCCGCCCGGCCGGCCTGCACCAGGCCGAGCCGGTCGTACTGGCGCAGCGTCTGCGGATGCATCCCCGCCATCCGCGCCGCCACCGAGATCATCAGGACCTTGGCCTCGTAGGCAGGGTCATCCGAGCCGGTGAACTGTCCCACCATCCCCGCTCACCTCCGTACGCACTCCAGCAGGCTCAACTGAACCGACGCACCCGGGCGTCGAGATGTTCCCGGGCGGCCGGCGGGGACTGCTCGGCGAACGCCTCCAGCGCCGCCCGTGCCTCGTCGGACACCCGTGCCGGTACCACCACGTCGAGCGTGACCAGCAGGTCGCCGGCCTGGCCGTCCCTGCGTACCACGCCCTTGCCCCGGGCCCGCAGCACCCGGCCGCCCGGCGTGCCCGGCGGCACCCGCAGGGTCACCGTGCCGTCGAGCGTGGGCACCCGCAGGTCCGTGCCGAACACGGCCTCCGGGAAGGTGATCTGCACGGTCAGCGTCAGGTCGTCCCCGGTACGCCCGAACAGCTCGTCCGGCCGGACCTTCACGTGCACGAACAGGTCGCCGGCCGGGCCACCACGCTCGCCCGGCTCGCCGCGCCCGGCCAGCCGGATCCGCTGCCCGTCGGCCACCCCGGCGGGGAAGCGGACGTTCAGCGTGCGGGTCTTGGTGACCCCGCCGGTGCCGTGGCACTCCGGGCACTTCTCCTCGACGACCGTGCCCACGCCCTGGCAGTTGCGGCACGGCTCGGACAGGCTGAACGACCCCTGGTTCCGGGTGGTCACCCCGGCACCGTGGCAGACCTGGCAGGTCACCGGCTGGGTGCCGGGCTTCGCCCCGCTGCCGTGGCAGGTGTCGCAGATCCCGGGCGCACGAAGGGTCAGCGGGAGCGTCACCCCGCGGACCGCGTCGTCGAAGTCGAGCGCCACCTCGGTCTCGATGTCCCGGCCCTTGGCGGGGCCACGAGGACGGGACGGGCCACCGGCTGCCCCGCCGCCCGAGAAGATCGAACTGAACAGGTCCTGGAAGCCGGCCCCGCCGAAGCGACGGTCACCGCCGCCGGCCGCGCCGCCGAACATGTCCGAGACGTCGAACGGCTGCCCGCCGGGCCCGCCCGCTCCCCGGGCGTTACGCCGGAAGGCGCCCGAGCCGAACAGCGAGCGCATCTCGTCGTACTCGCGGCGCTTGGCCTCGTCGCCGAGCACCGCGTACGCCTCGGAGGCGGCCTTGAACCGCTCCTCGGCCTGCGGGTCGCCGGGGTTGTGGTCCGGGTGCGACTCCCGGGCCAACTTCCGGTACGACTTCTTGATCTCGTCCGGGGAGGCAGACTTCTGCACGCCCAGCGTGGCGTAGTAGTCCTTCTCGATCCAGTCCTTGGAACTCACCGGTCCACCCCCTTCCGCGGGACGTATCCCGGACGTCCCGCCCGCCCGGTGCGGGCGGGCGGGACGACGCGGGTCGGCACTACTCCGGGTCGGCGACCGCGACCATGGCCGGCCGCAGCAGCCGTTCGCCGAGCTGATAGCCCCGGCGCATGACCTGTACGCAGGTCGGTTCGGTCACGTCGGCGGAGGTCTGGTGGGCAACCGCCTCGTGTCGGGTCGGGTCGAACGGGTCGCCCTGCTCGCCGAACGCGTTCAGGCCGAACCTGCCCAGCGCGGTGGTGAGCTGCTCGGCCACCGAACCGAACGGGCCCACCAGATCACCGTGCTCGCGGGCCCGGTCCAGGTCGTCCAGGATCGGCAGCAGCGCGGCGAGCACCGAGCCGGTCGCCTGCTCCTGGACCAGGCTCCGGTCCCGGTCCACCCGCTTGCGGTAGTTGGCGTACTCCGCCGTCACCCGCTGGAGGTCCCGAATCCGCTCGTCGAGCTCGGCCCGCAGCCCCTCCAGCTCCGCGCCGGCGCCCGGGGTGCCGCCCTCCACCGGCTGCGCCGGGGCGTCGACCACGGGCGGCCCGTCCACGGAGGCGGCCTCGACCTCGATCTCGTCGACCACGACCTCGGCGTCGGCGACCAGCCCCTCCGCCGGGACGTCCGTCCCGGCATCGGTGGCGGCGGGCTCCTCCGATGTCTTGATCTTGCGGTTGTCACGGATGACGACCTGCGGCTGCTCGCCGGCGGACTGCCCGGCGGTCGCGGAGCCACCCGGCGCCGACCCGGTGGAGCCCGGGTCGGCGGCTCGTGGCTTCTCCGTCATGCGGTTACCTCATCCCTCTGCCGTGAGTACGTGTCCGAGACGGATCGTCACTTCTTGTCCTCGTCCACGATCTCCGCGTCGACCACGTCGTCGGCGCCGCCGGCCTGCGCGCCGCCGGTCGCCCCGGTGCCCGCGCCCGCCGCACCCGGCTGCTGGCCCGGCTCGGCCTGATCGGCCTGCTGAGCCGCGTACAGCAGGGAGCCGGCCTGCTGGGAGACCTGCGCGAGCCGCTCGTGGGCCGCCTTGATCTTCTCGATGTCCTGGCCGCCGAGCGCGCCGCGTAGCTCGCCGAGGGCCTCGGTGAGCTGCTCCCGGTTCTCGGCCGGCAGCTTGTCACCGCTCTCGGCGAGGAACTTCTCGGTCTGCCACTGAAGCGCCTCGGCGAGGTTGCGGGTCTCCGCCTCCTCACGACGACGCTTGTCGTCGTCGGCGTGCTCCTCGGCGTCCCGGCGCATCCGCTCGATGTCGTCCTTCGGCAGCGAGGAGCCGCCGGTGATCATCATCTTCTGTTCCTTGCCGGTGCCCAGGTCCTTCGCGTGCACGTTCACGATGCCGTTGGCGTCGATGTCGAACGTGACCTCGACCTGCGGCACGCCGCGCGGCGCGGGCGGGAGGCCGGTCAGCTCGAAGGTGCCGAGCTTCTTGTTGTAGGCGGCGATCTCCCGCTCACCCTGGAACACCTGGATCAGCACCGACGGCTGGTTGTCGTCGGCCGTGGTGAAGACCTCGGAGCGCTTGCTCGGGATGGTGGTGTTGCGCTCGATGAGCTTGGTGAAGATGCCGCCCTTGGTCTCGATGCCCAGGCTCAGCGGGGTCACATCGAGCAGCAGGACGTCCTTGACCTCGCCCTTGAGCACGCCGGCCTGGAGGGCCGCGCCGACGGCGACGACCTCGTCCGGGTTGACGCCCTTGTTCGGGTCGCGGCCGGTGAGCTGCTTGACCAGGTCGGTCACGGCCGGCATCCGGGTCGAGCCGCCGACGAGGATCACGTGCTCGACGTCGGCGACCTTGATGCCGGCGTCCTTCACGGCCTGCTCGAACGGGCCCTTGCAGCGGTCCAGCAGGTCCTGCGTCATCCGCTGGAACTCGGCCCGGCTGAGCGTCACGTCCAGGTGCAGCGGGCCCGCCGCGCCGGCGGTGATGTACGGCAGGTTGATGTTGCTGGTGGTGGCCGCCGACAGCTCGATCTTGGCCTTCTCGGCCGCCTCGCGGAGCCGCTGGAGAGCCATCTTGTCCTGGGCCAGGTCGATGCCGTGCTCGCCCCGGAAGGTCTTCACCAGGTGGTCGATGATCCGCTGGTCCCAGTCGTCGCCACCGAGCTGGTTGTCGCCGCTGGTGGACTTGACCTCGACGACGCCCTCGGCCAGCTCCAGCAGCGAGACGTCGAAGGTGCCGCCGCCGAGGTCGAAGACCAGGACGGTCTGCTCCTTGGAGCCCTTGTCCAGCCCGTACGCCAGGGCGGCGGCGGTCGGCTCGTTGACGATCCGCAGCACGTTGAAGCCGGCGATCTCGCCGGCCTCCTTGGTGGCCTGGCGCTGGCTGTCGTTGAAGTAGGCCGGGACGGTGATCACCGCGTCGCTGATCTGCTCGCCCAGGTACGCCTCGGCGTCCCGCTTGAGCTTCATCAGCGTCCGGGCCGAGATCTCCTGCGGGGTGTACTTCTTGCCGTCGATGTCGACGGTCCAGTTGGTGCCGACCTCCCGCTTGACCGACCGGATGGTCCGGTCCGGGTTCGTCACCGCCTGGCGCTTGGCGACCTCACCGACGAGCACCTCGCCGTTGCGGGCGAACGCGACGATCGACGGGGTCGTCCGCGAGCCCTCAGCGTTGGCGATGACGGCTGGCTCACCGCCCTCGAGAACGCTGACGCAGGAGTTCGTCGTGCCGAGGTCGATACCGACCGCACGTGCCATCTTCGCTTCCTCGCTTCTTACGTTGGGGCAGGTGACGGGATCAACCCGCCGCGTACTCGCCACAAGTTGAGTGAACTTGACTCAATAGTGCCACGCCCACGGCGATCGTCAAATCGGGTTGAGCCGACCCGACGCAACCTCACCTTACGGGGAGCCCGGTTGTCTTCCCTTGCCCCGGTCGGGCACGCTTTAGCGGTGACGACGCACGGGGACCCCGCCGCCCGCTCCGGTTCGCCCGCCGTCGCCGCCCGTACCGGCACCGAGGACGCCGGCAAGGACCCGTCCGGCCCCACCGGAGACGGCCTGCCCGCCGCGCTCACCGGCCTGCGGGCCGCGATCGGCGCGGCCCGGTTCCCGCTCGCCCTGCCCTCGGCCGAGTCCGCCCGCCAGATCGGCGCGAGCCTCACCGCGCAACTCGACGACTATCTCCTGCCCCGGATGGCCCGGCTCGACGCGCCGCTGCTCGTGGTCGTCGGCGGCTCCACCGGGGCCGGCAAGTCGACCCTGGTCAACAGCCTGGTCCAGGCCCGGGTCAGCGCCGCCGGGGTGCTCCGGCCGACCACCCGCTCCCCGGTGCTGGTGTGCAACCCGGCCGACTCCGGCTGGTTCCGCCAGGGCGAGCTGCTGCCGGGCCTCACCCGCACCAACGAGCCGAGCGAGGACCCAGGGACCCTGCACCTGGTCACCGCCCCGGCGCTCCCCGCCGGGCTGGCCTTCCTCGACGCCCCCGACATCGACTCGGTGGTCGACGCCAACCGGGCGCTGGCCGGGCAACTCCTCGCCGCCGCCGACCTCTGGCTCTTCGTCACCACCGCCGCCCGGTACGCCGACGCGGTCCCCTGGGAGCTGCTGCACACCGCGCGGGCCCGGGGCGTGGTGATCGCGATGGTGCTCGACCGGGTGCCGGTGGAGGCAACCGACGAGGTGGCCGCCCATTTGGCCGAGATGCTCGCCGACCAGGGCCTCGGCGCGGCACCGCTGTTCGTCCTGCCCGAGACGTGGGTGGACGGCCAGGGCCTGCTGCCCGACCAGGTCACCGCCCCGCTGAGCACCTGGTTCGCCCGGCTGGCCGGCGACGCCGGGGCACGGTCCGCCGTCGTCCGGCAGACCCTGGACGGGGCGCTGGCCGCCCTGCACCCCGCAGTGGCGGGGCTGGCCGACGCCGCCGACGAGCAGGTAGCCGCCGCCGACGCCCTCGACGAGCGGGTGCGGGCCGCGTACCGGGGGGCCGAGCGCACCGTGGAGCAGGGGCTGAAGGACGGCCGGCTGCTCCGCGGCGAGGTGCTCGCCCGCTGGCAGGAGTTCGTCGGCACCGGCGAGTTCTTCCGTACCCTGGAGGCCCGGATCGGCCGGCTGCGGGACCGCCTGGTGTCCGCGGTGACCGGCCGGCCCGCGCCCGCCGCGGAGCTGCGCAACGCCATCGAGTCCCAGCTCGTCACGCTGCTGCGCGGGGTGGCCGCCGAGGCGGCCGAGAACGCGTACACCGGGTGGCGGGCGCACCCCGCCGGGGCGGCGCTGCTCGACCCGCCGCTGGCGCACCCGGCCGAGGACTTCCCCGCCCGCGCCGAGCGCCTGGTCCGCGACTGGCAGCGCGGGGTACTGGAGCTGGTCCGGGCCGAGGGCGGCGACAAGCGGTTCGTGGCCCGCACCGCCTCGTACGCGGTCAACGCCACCGGGCTGGCCGTGATGATCGCCGTTTTCGCCTCGACCGCGTTCATCCCGACCGGGCTGGAGGTGGCCACCGGGGCCGGCACCACCGTCGCCGCGCAGGCCGTGCTCCAGGCGATCTTCGGCGACCAGGCCGTCCGTACGCTGGCCAATCGGGCCCGGGGCGACCTGTTGGCGCGGGTCCGGGAGCTGCTCGACGCCGAGGCCGACCGGTTCCTGTCCCGCACCGCGGCGGCCCGCCCGGCGGCGGACGTCGGCGACCCGCTGCGCGCCGCCGGCGACCGGGTGGAGGACGCCCGGCGTCGCAGCGGCCTGGCGACGGCCGACGCGCCGGGCCTGCCCGCCGCACCGACCCCGGAGGCCGAGGCCCGATGACCAACATCGCCGACCGGGTACGCGCGGCGCTCCGGGGTGACCAGCGGGTCGACCCCGATGCGCTGATCGCCCGCCTGGACGCGGTCCGCCGGTTCCTCGACGCGGTGGACGGCCAGCTCCCGGACGCCCAGCTCGTGCCCGCGCACACCCTGGTCGAGCGGGCCGGCACCCGGCTTGCGCTCTCCCGGGACCACACCGTCGTCGCCCTCGCCGGGGCCACCGGCAGCGGCAAGTCGAGCCTGTTCAACGCGCTCGCCCGGCTGGGTCTCTCCCCGGTCGGGGTGCGCCGCCCCACCACCGGCGTGGCGCACGCCTGCGTCTGGGGCCCGCTGGACGGGGCGAACCGGCTGCTCGACTGGATCGGCGTGCTGCCCCGCCACCGGTTCGTCCGGGAGAGCGCGCTCGACGCCGACGACGAGTCCGCCCTGCACGGGCTGGTGCTGCTCGACCTGCCGGACTTCGACTCGGTGCAGCGGTCGCACCGGCTGGAGGTCGACCGGCTGCTCGGCCTGGTCGACCTGGTGGTCTGGGTCGTCGACCCGCAGAAGTACGCCGACCGGGTGATCCACACCAGCTACCTGCGCGAGTTCCACCGGCACCGCGACGTGACGCTGGTGGTGCTCAACCAGGCCGACCGGTTGCCCCCGGCCGAGCTGCCCCGGGTGCTGGACGACCTGCGCCGGCTGCTCGACGCCGACGGGCTGGGCGGGGTGCCGCTACTGGCCACCACCGCCATCGACCCGGCCAGGATCGTCGAGCTGCGCGGGACGCTGGAACGCACGGTCGCCGGGCGGCAGGCCGCACTGCGGCGCCTCGCCGGGGACGTCGACGCGGTCGTCGCCGGGCTGGACGAGCTGGTCGCCGCCGAGGCACCGGCCGCCGGTCCGGACGAGGGGACCGTCGGCTCGCTGAGCCGGGCGCTGGCCGGAACGGCCGGCGTGCCGGCGGTGGCGGCGGCGGTCGAGGGGGCGTACCGGCACCGGGCCGTGGCCAGCACCGGCTGGCCGCTGGTGCGGGGCTGGCGGCGGCTGCGCCCCGACCCGCTGCGCCGGCTGCACCTGCCCGGGCCGGGCGCCGGCGCGGACACGGACGCCCCGGCGGAGAGCCTGGTCGCAGCGACCTCCGTACCCGATCCGACCGCCGCCCAGCGCTCGGCGCTGGGGCTGGCCGTGCGGGCGGTGGCCGACCGGTCCGGCGCGGGCCTGCCGGCCCCCTGGGCGACCGCGGTGACCACCGCCGCCCGGTCCCGGCTGGGCGACCTGCCGGACGCGCTGGACCGCGCGGTGGCCGGCACCGACCTGGGGATGGACCGCAGGCCGGTCTGGTGGCGGTTCGTCGGCGCGGTGCAGTGGCTGGTCACGGTCGCGGCCGTCGCCGGCCTCGGCTGGCTCGCCCTCGGCTACGCGTTACGGGCCCTCGGGCTGCCGGCGCTGGAGTATCCCCGGGTCGGCGAGGCCCCGCTGCCCACCGTGTTGCTGCTCGGCGGCCTGCTCGCCGGGCTGCTGCTGGCCGCGCTGACCCGCCCGGTGGTGCGGTGGTCGGCCCGCCGGGCCCGCCGCCGGGCCGAGAAGCGACTCACCGCCGCCGTCGATGCGGTCGGCCGGGAGTACGTGGTGACGCCGGTCCGGGCGGTGCTCGACCGGTACGGGCAGGCGAGGCAGGCGTTGCGGGACGCCGAGCGCAGCTGAACCCCGGTCAGCCTTCACTGTCCGGGGCTCCCCTGCGGGCGTAGGGTCGACGCATGGCCACGCCTAAGACCCCCTACGACGCGGTGCTGCACGCCGCACGCGACGTGACCAGGCTCGACACCGCCCTCGATGCCGAGATGCTCGGCGCGGCGCTGCTGGGCAGCGTCTACGCGGTCGCGGAGAGCGACCGGGAGGGGGCCGTCCGGGAGTTCGTCTCCGGCTTCCTCGCCGCCACCACCCGCCGCCGCACGGCCGCGGCAAAGACCATTCGCACCGTCTTCGCAGCCCTGGTGCCGGACGCGGAGGGCGCGGCGAAGGTCCACCCCGGCACCCAGGCCCCCGCCTGGTCCGAGCAGCTCGGCCGGGTGCGCCTCACCGGCACCTGGTGCTACGGCGATGTGTACGGCGACCAGACCTCCTACCTGGCCACCTTCGCCTATGACGACGAGGCCGGCGGCCCGGAGCACGCGCTGGTGGCCCTGGTCGACCACAACATCGGCATCGCCAAGGACATCTTCGTCGGTGGCCCTGCCGGCCGGATCGTCGACCAGGTTCGGGAGATGGTCGACGGCGACGAGTTGACCTGGTTCCGGGAGGAGGACCCGGCCAGGCTGCACGGCGAGGTCTGCCGGCACCTGACGGTCACCGACGAGCTGGGCGAGCTGCCCGCCGAGGGATCACTCGCCACCGACCGCGCGCTGGCCGGCGCGCGGCTCGCGCTGCTGCCCCCGCCGGCGCGTGCCGCCCGGGGCGCCGAGCCGCTCTCCGGCGACGAGCGGACGGCCCTGGTCCGGGCGTTTCTCGCCTCGCCCGAGGCGGTCCGGTTCGACCTGGACCCGTCCGACGACGCGGGGCTCGCCTCGCTGCACTTCTGTCTCAGCCTGCTGCTCGACCACGCCGCGAGCTTCCCGGACGCGGACCCGCTGCGGTGGAGCCCCACGGTGGCCGAGCTGTTCCTGCTCGACTGGGTGCACCGGCGGGCCGTGCTCGACATGGACGACGCCGCGATGCTCCCCCGGGTGCTGCGCGGCTGGGCGGCGTACGCGGCCAGGCGCAAGGGGCTGCCGGAGGCGGCGGCGACCCGGACCGACACCGCGATCGAGGAGATGATCCCGGAGTTCGCCCGGCTCTACTCGACAGGGGAGCGGCGCAGCCCGGCCACCGCGGCCGTGGCCCAGCTCATGGCCGACGGGGTGGACCCGGACGACCCGGTCGCCCTGGACGCCTGGATCGAGGCGAACCGGCACCGGCTCGCCGACGACGGGGCCTGAGCGGGTACGGCGTCGCGTGTCGGCCGTTGAACGCCCGCCCCCGACGGGGTGGCCGGCCCTGCCTGACGTCCTGCGGGGACTGCGGGGTCAGGAGCGGCCCGGGGCGGGCGGCTCAGCCGAGCGTGGCGTAGACGGCCCCGGCGACCAGCCCGCCGACGGCGCCGCCGACCACCACCTGCGGGAGCGTGTGGGCGCGCAGCCGCACCCTTGACCAGCCCGCCAGCACGGGCAGCGGAGCGGCGGCCAGCAGCGGGGCGCCGAAGGTGAGCACCAGGACGGCCACCGCCCCGGCGGCCACCGCCGTATGGATCGACATCTTCCACCAGTGGCTCACCGCCACCGCCACGACCAGCCCCACCACGCCGGAGGCCACCAGGGCAAGCAGCGGGCGGGGCGCGCCGAACGCCGCGAGCAGGGTCCACCCGACCGCCACCGAGGCCAGCCCGAACAGCAGCGGCAGCCGGCGCTGCTCGCGTACGCCGACGTGGCGGTCGGTGAGCCGTCCGCGCCGCACCCCGCCGAGGATGTACGCGAACGGGATGCCGCTGGCGAAGACGGTGGCGAGCAGCCCCCAGGCCAGCCCGTGGGCCCCGCCCCGGGCTCCGTGCCAGGCGACCACCACGGTCAGCAGGGTCACCAGGACGGCTGGCGCGGTCAGCTCGGTGACCAGCCGGGCGGTCCGCAGGCCCGGCTCGGCCGGCCCGGCCGGCTCGGTCGGCCCGGCCGGCTCGGTCGGCCCGGCCGGCTCGGTCGGCCCGGCCGGCTCGGTCGACTCGGCCGGGAGGCCCGGGCCGCTCAGCGACCCGTCCCCGGTCGCGCCAGCCTGGCCCCGCTCCGGTCGCTGCCGCGCGCCTGCCCGCCGATCCGGTTCACGCTCCACGGCCGCGCAGCAGGCCACGCGGCCGGGCGGCCAGGTCAACGGTCGCGCCGAGGCTGCTCGCGATCGGCTCCGAACTGGTCGGCTCCGAACTCGTCGGCTCCGAACTGGTCGAGGGACCGGTGTCGCCCGGTGGGGAAGGGGCCTGCGTCGAGCCGGAGAGCGTCACCGTGGGCGTCGGATCCGGCATCGGCGGGTCGGTCGGTGACGGCACCGGCGTCGGGTGCGGCGCCGGAGTCGGGCTCGGCGAGGGGTGCGGCGTGGGCGGGCGAGGGGCCGGCGGGGGGATCGGCGTGGGCGGCCGGGGGGCCGGCGGGGGGATCGGCGCCGGGGGCGGCGGGTGGCGTATCGCGTCCGGGCCGGGCCGATCGGGGCCGGCCGGCGGGGCCGGGGCCTGCGGCGCTACGCCCGGGCCGGGCGGGCCGGTCGACGGTGCTACGACCATGCCCGGCCGGGCGGACGACGGGATCACCGCGGGCCGGCCGGTCCCCGGCAGCGGGACGACCACCGGGCCGACGGACGGGGTGGGAATGAACGGGGTGCCGCTGTCCGGCAGCGCCGTGCTGCCCACCGTGGCCGAGCCCGCGCTGACGGCGGCGAGGATCGGCATCGAGGCGGTGCCGGCGAGCAGGGCGACCGTGAAGAGGTACCCCCGGCCGTGAGCGGCGAAGCCCGGGGCACGGTGCGCACCGACGACCCGGCGGTAGCCGCCCGCCGCGCGGTGCCGACCGAGCAGCGGAGCGGCCGGACCCTCACCTGGCTGGGACACGCACACTCCTCGTCGTCGGGCATGGTCACGGGCGGCGGGGCAGCAACAAGCGGACATAAACCCACGAAAGGCGCGCCTCGGCGTCATCAGCTTGGACCAGTGACGGTCAGTTGACCAGGCACCACAGCGTGTCGACACACAATTTGTCCGCCGCCGCCACAGGGACGCGAATCCGCCTACGACAAATCGCCTGATGAGCCGCGAAGCCGACAGCGGCCGGAAACCTGGGCGGGCGTACTGTGGGGCCCCTCACCTCCTCTGCGAATATGGACCACGACGGCAACGCAGCCGCGGCCTCCGCGCACCCCGCGGCAGGCCCGGTTGGGCGTCGGCGCTCCCGAACCGGGTTCGTCCCACGGATCCGGCTCACGCCGCGCGGCAACCCCCACCGGGGCTAGGCGCGGCCGCCAGGACCAGCCCGGCACCGGCCGGGCCGGCGCACGATTTGCGCGGACGGGTCACCCCCGGTGCCGACGCAGACATGACAGGGAGAAGACGTATGGCAAAGGGCGACCCCGGGGTCACCACCCGCGGCCGGCGGGCCGCACCCCGTTCCAAGCGGTCCGCGTCAGCGGCTGCCGGCAACCCGGAACTCGTACAGTTGCTGACGCCCGAGGGCGAGCGCATCGAGACGGCGTTCGGCCCGGACGGAACGGAGTACCGCGTCGACTTCACCGACGAGGAGTACCGCGGGCTCTACCGCGACCTCGTACTGGTCCGCAAGCTCGACGCCGAGGCCACCGCGTTGCAGCGGCAGGGCGAACTGGGCCTGTGGGCGAGCCTGCTGGGCCAGGAGGCCGCGCAGGTCGGCTCCGGCCGGGCGCTGCGCAGCCAGGACATGGCCTTCCCGACCTACCGGGAGCACGGCGTCCTCTACTGCCGGGGCATCGACCCGATCATGCCGCTCGGCCTGTTCCGGGGCGTCAACCAGGGTGGCTGGGACCCGAACGAGTTCAAGTTCAACATGTACACGATCGTGATCGGGGCACAGACCCTGCACGCGACCGGGTATGCCATGGGCGTCCACATGGACGGCAAGACCGGGACCGAGGACGGCGAGGCGGTGATCGCCTACTTCGGCGACGGCGCAACCAGCCAGGGCGACGTCAACGAGGCGTTCGTCTGGGCCAGCGTCTTCAACGCCCCGCTGGTGTTCTTCTGCCAGAACAACCAGTACGCCATCTCCGAGCCCCTGGAGCGGCAGACCCGGGTGCCGCTCTACCAACGGGCCGGCGGCTTCGGCTTCCCCGGCGTCCGGGTCGACGGCAACGACGTGCTCGCCTCGTACGCGGTGACCCGGCACGCGCTGGACAACGCGCGACACGGCCAGGGCCCCCGCCTGATCGAGGCGTACACCTACCGGATGGGGGCGCACACCACCTCCGACGACCCGACCCGGTACCGGATCGCCAGCGAGGTCGAGGCCTGGCAGGCCAAGGACCCGATCGCCCGGATGAAGGCGTTCCTGGAAAAGCAGAAGATCGCCGACGGGGACTTCTTCGCCGCCATCGACGAACAGGCCCGCGCCGAGTCGGTGCACCTGCGCGAGCGGGTGCTCGCCCTGCCCGACCCCGAACCGGTGACGATGTTCGACCACGTCTACCCCCACGGGTCCCCTGAGCTCGACGAGCAGCGGGCGCGGTTCAGCCGCTACATGGAGTCGTTCGAAGGGAGCGCCCACTGATGGCCACGGAGACGCTCACCCTCGGAAAGGCGCTCAACACCGGCCTGCGCAGGGCCCTGGAGGACGACCCGAAGGTCATCATCATGGGCGAGGACGTCGGCAAGCTCGGCGGCGTCTTCCGGGTCACCGACGGGCTCCAGAAGGACTTCGGCGACCAGCGGGTGATCGACACCCCGTTGGCCGAGTCCGGCATCATCGGCACCGCGGTCGGCCTGGCCATCCGCGGCTTCCGCCCGGTCTGCGAGATCCAGTTCGACGGCTTCGTCTACCCCGCGTACGACCAGATCGTGTCGCAGGTGGCGAAGATGCACTACCGCTCGCAGGGCAAGCTCCGGATCCCGATGGTCATCCGCATCCCGTACGGCGGGGGCATCGGCGCGGTCGAGCACCACTCGGAGTCGCCGGAGGCGTACTTCGCGCACACCGCCGGCCTGAAGGTCGTCACCTGCGCAAATCCGCAGGACGGCTACTGGATGATCCAGCAGGCGATCGCCTCGGACGACCCGATCGTCTTCCTGGAGCCCAAGCGGCGCTACTGGGAGAAGGGCCCGGTCGAGCTGGACGTCCCGCTGTCGGCGGCGTACCCGCTGCACTCGGCCCGGGTGACGCGGCCCGGCACGGACGTGACCGTGCTGGCGTACGGCCCGATGGTGCGCACCTGCGTGGAGGCGGCGACCGCCGCCGCCGAGGACGGCCGCGAACTGGAGGTCGTCGACCTGCGCACGCTCTCCCCGCTGGACCTGACCGCCGCGTACGAGTCGGTGCGGCGCACCGGCCGTTGCGTGGTGGTGCACGAGGCCCCGGGCAACCTGGGCCTGGGCTCAGAGATCGCCGCCCGGATCACCGAGGAGTGCTTCTACTCCCTGGAGTCCCCGGTGCTGCGGGTGACCGGCTTCGACACCCCCTACCCGGCCTCCCGGGTGGAGGAGGAGTACCTGCCTGACCTCGATCGGGTGCTCGACGCCGTCGACCGGGCCTTCGGGTGGTGAGCGGCATGTCGCGGATCAAGGAGTTCAACCTGCCCGACCTGGGCGAGGGCCTGGCCGAGGGCGAGATCCTCGCCTGGCTGGTCAAGGTGGGCGACATGATCGAGCTGAACCAGCCGATCGTCGAGGTGGAGACGGCCAAGGCTGCCGTCGAGATCCCGGCGAAGTGGGCCGGCCAGGTGCGGTCGATCTTCCACCCGGCGGGCAGCACGATCGAGGTCGGCACGCCGATCATCGCGATCGACACCGACCCGGGCGCCGGCCCGATCGAGGAGTCGACCACGGGCACCCCGTCGGCGGACCTGCCCACCCCGTCGGCGGCATCGCTGGCGGCGGTCGAGGTGGCCCCGAGCGAGGGCGCGGTCGAGCCGGGCCTGATCGGCGGCCCCGCCCCGGGCGGCCGTACCGCCGTCCTGGTCGGCTACGGCCCGCGCACCACGGCGGCCAAGCGCCGGCCGCGCAAGGCCGACGTACCGGCCCAGGCCACCGCCGCCCCGGCGACCCGCGCTCCGGCCGCCCCGGCACCGGTTCCGGCCGCCCCGGTGGTCGCCGCGCCGACGAACGGCAACGGCCACGGGGGTACGCGCGCAGGCGGGCCGGTGCTGGCCAAGCCGCCGGTACGCAAGCTCGCCCGGGACCTCGGCGTCGACCTGGCCGCGCTGACCGGCTCAGGTCCACTGGGCTCGGTCACCCGGGAGGACGTACGGCAGGCGGCGAACGACACCGCGACGGCGACCGAGCCGCTGACGGCGGCGGCACCGACCACGGCGGCGGCGAGCTTCGGCGCCGACCGCGAGCAGCGCATCCCCGTCAAGGGGGTACGCAAGCTCACCGCCGAGAACATGTCCCGCTCGGCGTTCACGGCCCCGCACGTGACGGAGTTCATGACCGTCGACGTCACTCGGGCGACAAAGGCCCTGGAACGGCTGCGCGGCCGGCGGGAGTGGCGCGATGTCCGGGTCTCGCCGCTGCTGCTGGTGGCCAAGGCGGTGCTGCTCGCGGTACGGCGGCACCCGATGGTCAACTCGACGTGGGCGGGCGACGAGATCGTCGTCAAGGACTATGTCAACCTGGGCATCGCGGCGGCCACCGAACGCGGGCTGATCGTGCCGAACATCAAGGATGCCGGCCGGCTGTCGCTACGCGAGTTGGCGGACGCGATGACCGACCTCGTGCAGACGGCCAAGTCCGGCCGGACCTCGCCCGCCGCCATGTCCGGCGGCACCCTGACGATCACCAACGTCGGGGTGTTCGGGGTGGACACCGGCACGCCGATCCTGCCCCCGGGCGAGTCGGCGATCCTGGCCTTCGGCGCGGTCCGTGAGATGCCCTGGGTACACAAGGGCAAGGTCCGTCCGCGTCAGGTGACCACGCTGGGCCTGTCCTTCGACCACCGGATCATCGACGGTGAGCTCGGGTCGAAGTTCCTTCGCGACATCGGGGACTTCCTGGCCGATCCGGAGGCGGCGCTGCTCGCCTGGACCTGACAGTTAGTCGACACCAGCGACGGCCGGTGTGCCACGGGTGAACGCCCGGCACACCGGCCGTCGCCGTTGGGAGATGAAAACCCAGGCCAAAAGCCTCGTTGACCTACGATCCTTAGGCAAGTGTCTCAGCTCACCTACTAATCGATGGATTCCCCGCCCATCTTGCGCTTCAATAGACACATCAGGGGATGACAACCGAATAGCCAGGAGAAGAGACCCAGATGAGCATGATCGAGCGAATCCGCAACCGCCGCGACGCCAACCGCCGTGCCCGCGCCATCGAGCACGCGCTGCGTTCCGCCAACTCGCCTGCGGTCCGTGACGAGCTTCTCACCATCGCCCAGCGTCACATGAGCTGACGCCCCACGCTTTTCTCTCCTCCTCCAGTTCGACGGCCCGCCCGGTCACCCCGGGCGGGCCGTCGGCGTTTCGGACCGATTGACACCGGGATTCCGCCCCGCAGCACCGCCCGGTACGGTGGGGTTCGGTCGTCAACCACACCGTCCGGACCCGTCGCGCCAATAGATGCTGCTCGACACGGTCCGGCGACGCGGAGTGACGGCCGGTGCTCCCCGGTGCCGCGGGCGGTCACCGGATACGGTGCGGGGAGTCCCCGCTGCCGGTATCGCCGGCGACACGGGCACCCACGCCGACGCACCGTCGGCGTCGGCGGCCGACATGTGATGGAGGAGGCGCACCGATGACGTCCGAGGGCCCGCACCACCCCGGCCAAGAGCCGGACGAGGTGTCGCCGGGCACCGGCGCGCCCGCGCCGTACGGCGTCGCCAGCCCGGACCTGGGCTGGGCGCCCCCGCCCCCCACGGCCCGGCCGAATCCGCCAACTCCCGCCCCGGCGGCGCAGAACGACCAGCCGCCCACGGCTGCCTGGGGTGCCGCCGCCCCGCCGAACGCCCAGCCGCCCACCGCCGCGTGGGGTGCCGCACCGCAGGGCGACCAACCACCCACGGCGGCCTGGGGCGCCGCACCGCCACCCACCGCCGCGTGGGGCGCCGTACCGCAGGGTGACCAGCCGCCGACGGCGGCCTGGGGTGCTGCCGCACCGCAGAACGACCAGCCGCCCACCGCCGCGTGGGGCGCCGCCCAGGCGCCGGCACAGCAGCCGGAGCCGAACCGGCCGGACGCGTGGGGGCCACCGCCCGCCGCGTCGCAGCCCGCCTGGGGCCAGGCCGACCAGCCGATGCCGGGCTGGAAGCAGGAGGATCAGCCCAACCCCACCTGGCCCGCCACCGCGCCGCCCACGCCGCCCGGCCCCGCCGGTGATTCGCCCCAACCGGCCTGGGGAGCGCAGCCCGAACAGCCGGCGCCGGCCTGGCCCGCCCAGTCCGAGCAGCCGCCCGCCGCGTGGGGCCAGAACGAGTCGGCCGCCCGGGGCGCCGCCCGCGTCCCCGGCCAGGCCGCCCCGCCCCAGGACGCCTGGCCCGCCCAGGCCGGCGCCAACCGGTCCGACGGCTGGAACCCCACGGGGCAGCAGGACGACGACCCCGCCCGCTCCGGCGGCTGGAACACCAGCTCACCCGCCTCCCCTCAGGACGACCCCGCCCGCTCCGGCGGCTGGAACACCAGCTCACCCGCCTCCCCTCAGGACGACCCCACCCGCTCCGGCGGCTGGAACACCGGCCGGCAGCCGGACGACGAACCCGTTCACCCAGTTGGCTGGGCCCCGGCCGAGCAGCCCGCGTTCGCCGGCAAGGCCGAGCAACCGCCCACGCCCTGGGGGCAGACCGAGTCGGCCGCCCGGGGCGCCGCCCGCGTCCCTAACCAGGCCACCCCGCCCCAGGACGCCTGGCCCGCCCAGGCCGACGCCAACCCGTCCGACGGCTGGAACCCCGCCGGACAGCAGGACGAAGCCGCCCGCTCCGACTGGAACGCAGGCTCGCCCGCCGTCCCCCAGGACGACCCTGCCCGCTCCGGCGGCTGGAACGTCGGCGGGCGGCAGGACGACCCCGCCCGCTCCGACGGCTGGGCTGCCGCGGAGGGCAAGCGCGACGACCAGCCCCAGCCGACCGCCTGGGCCGGTGCCGACGGGACGGCCAAGCCCGGCGCGTGGGGCGCGGCTTCGGTGCCGCAGCAGCAGGAGGACCGCCCGGCCGTCCCGGACTGGGCGGCGGCCGAGCCGACGTCGGTGCCGCCTGCCCGGGCCACCGCCACCGTCAGCGTGGACGGGCCGCCATCCTGGAGCGCCCCGGCAGAGGACCAGCAGCAATGGCCCGCACCGGATCGAACCGAGCGGCCCGGCGTGCCGGACGTCGAGCCGTGGGCACCGGGCGAGGCGTGGGGACGTTCCGCCGAGGCGGAGCCCGCCCCGCCGCAGCCGGCCGGCAACGGCTGGGAGCCGGAACGGTCGGAGGACCGGCCGCTTTACCAGCCGGCACCGGCCCCCGGGATCTCGCCGGCCAACGCCGTCCCGCTGCCGCAGCAGGAGCAGCGGGTGCCCGGCGCCAGTCTGGCCGCCGCCCCGCCGGCCGACTACCTGCCGCCGGCCCAGTTCACCCCGGAGGTCGAGCCGTCAGGCCGCGAGGGCGGGCCGTCGGCGTACGAGCCGGAACTGGCGGGGGCCGACAACGGCTGGGGCCGTGCCGAGGAGCCCCCGTCTCCCGCCGGCCCGGTCGTTCCCGCTCCCCGGGTGTCGCCGGAGGGCCAGGCGTCCGCCCGGGCCGCTGTCTCCCTGCCGGAGGCCGGGGAGCCCGCAGCCGGCAGCGTCTCGGCGAGCGCGTCCGTGCCGCTGACCAGCCGGGTGACGCCCCCGACCGACCAGGGCCAGCCCGGCGACACGCCCACGCCGCAGCCCCGGGTGTACGGCCGGCCCACCCGCCCGGAGCCGGTCGAGGAGCCGGAGCAGGCGGAGGGGCACGGCTTCTACCCCGACCCCAACCCGCCGCACCGCTTCGACGAGCCGGGCCCAACGGGACACTTCGACGAGCACGGCCCACAGGCCCGGTTCGACGAGCCGAGCCCACACGGGCGATTCGACGAGCCGAGCCCGCAGGCCCGGTTCGACGAGCCGAGCCCGCACGGGCGATTCGACGAGCCCGGGCCGCAGAGCCGGTTCGACGAGCCGAGCCCCCACGGCCGTTTCGACGAGCCCGACCGGCAACACGGATACGGCGGCGGGCCGGCCGCCACGGCAGCGGCGGTTCCGCCCGCCTTCCCGCCCGGCGTGCCGTCCTTCATGGACCCGCCGGCCAGCAATCGGCCGGTGAACGGCGTCCGGCCGCACGACGGCGACCGGCCGAATGACCAGTTCGGCGGCCCGGCGGCCCCGGTCAGCGGCGGCGCGGCCGTCCAGGGCGGGGTGTCGGGGCACGGCTCGACCCCGTTCGGCGAGCCGGCCCCGGGTGGCTTCCCACCGGCCTTCCCGACGCAGGGCCAGCAGTCGGGTTCGTCCTGGGACATGGAGCCCGATCAGGGCCGGTTCGACTCGTTCAAGCCGGACGCGGCCGAGCAGAAGACCGACGCGCCACCGCCGAAGGTGCGCAACGGCCGGGTGCTGGTCGCCGTGCTGGTGGCCGCCGTGCTGATCCTCGCGGTCCCGCTCGGCCTGCTCATGCTGCTCGGCAAGTTCAGCGACGACAAGGTGCCGGCGGTCGGCTCCTGCGTGAAGCGGGCTGGCACCAACGTGACGGCGGCGACCTGCGGCGACGCCGACACCTTCACCGTGGTGTCGAGGGTCGACGCCAAGGAGAAGTGCGCCGACCCGACCCAGCCGTCCGCAATCCTCCAAGGCGACGTGCCGAACAAGGTGCTCTGCCTGAAGCCGTCCACCAAGTAGCGGATTCCCGAGGGCGGGGCCACGGAGCACCGTGGCCCCGCCCTCGTCGTACGCCGGGTGTGGCGGCCGGGGCCGCGCAGGTGTTGACGTGCGGGGCATCCCCGTCGGGCAGACTGAGGGGATGAGCGCACGAGTACGGGCCCCGGAACTGCGCGGACGGGGTTGGCTGAACACGGGTGGGCGGGATCTGAAGCTGGCCGACCTGCGCGGCAAGATCGTGGTCGCGGACTTCTGGACCTTCTGCTGTATCAACTGCCTGCACGTGCTCGACGAGCTGCGCCCGCTGGAGGAGAAGTACGCCGACGTGCTGGTCGTCGTCGGTGTCCACTCGCCGAAGTTCGAGCACGAGAAGGGCCCCGACGCCCTCGCCGCCGCCGTCGAGCGGTACGGCGTGCACCACCCCGTCCTGGACGATCCCGAGCTGGACATGTGGCAGCAGTACGCGGCCCGGGCCTGGCCGACCCTCGCGGTGATCGACCCCGAGGGGTACGTGGTGGCCACCATGGCCGGCGAGGGTCACGCCGAAGGGCTGGCGCGGCTGATCGACGAGCTGATCGACGCACACGAGACCAAGGGCACCCTGCACCGGGGCGACGGCCCGTACGTACCGCCGGCCGAGCCGGAGACCACCCTGCGCTTCCCCGGCAAGGCGGTCCTGCTCGACGGCGGGAACCTGCTGGTCTCCGACTCGGCCCGGCACTGCCTGGTCGAACTGGCCCCCGACGGCGAGACCCTGGTCCGTCGGATCGGCTCGGGCGAGCGGGGGCGGGCCGACGGCCCGGCGGGTGCCGCCGCGTTCTCCGAGCCGCAGGGGTTGTGCCGGCTGCCGGAGCACGTGGCCGAGGTCGCCGGGTACGACCTGGTCGTCGCGGACACCGTCAACCACCTGCTGCGCGGCGTACGGCTGAGCACCGGCGAGGTGGTCACCGTCGCCGGCACCGGCCGGCCGTGGCGCTCCACGGTGGACGACCACGCCCACGACGCGCTCTCGGTCGACCTCTCCTCCCCCTGGGACCTGGCCTGGTACGACGACAGGGTGATCGTCGCGATGGCCGGCATCCACCAGCTCTGGTGGTTCGACCCGATCCGACGCACGGCGGGGATGTACGCCGGCACGACGGTCGAGGCGCTGCGCGACGGCCCGCTGGCCGAGGCGTGGATGGCCCAGCCGTCCGGCCTGTCGGTGTCGACCGACGGCGCGCGGCTGTGGATCGCCGACAGCGAGACAAGCGCGGTCCGGTACGTCGAGAACGGCGTCCTGGGCACCGCCGTCGGGCAGGGGCTGTTCGACTTCGGCCACGTCGACGGGCCGGCCGAGCGGGCGCTGCTCCAGCACCCGCTGGGCGTGTGCGCGCTGCCGGACGGCTCGGTGTTGGTCGCCGACACGTACAACGGCGCGGTCCGCCGGTTCGACCCGGGGACCGGCCAGGTGTCCACGGTCGCCGCCGGGCTGGCCGAGCCGAGCGACGTGGTGCTGACCGCCGACGGCGGGGTGCTGGTGGTCGAGTCGGCGGCGCACCGGCTGACCCGGCTGGCTCCGGGCGCGCTGTCGGCCGCCGGGGCGAGCACGGTCGACGGCCCCCGGCACCGCACCGAGCGGAAGCCGACGGACGTGACGGCCGGCGAGGTCACCCTGGACATCGTCTTCACCCCGGCCCCGGGGCAGAAGCTGGACGAGACGTACGGGCCGTCGACCCGGTTGGTGGTCTCGGCGTCCCCGCCGGAGCTGCTGCTGGACGGGGCAGGCACCGGCACGGAGCTGTCCCGCCGGCTGGTGGTCGACGGTGCGGTGGCCGGCGGGGTGCTCCAGGTGACCGCCCAGGCGGCGACGTGTGACGCCGACGTGGAGCACGCGGCCTGCCACCTGACCCGGCAGGACTGGGGCGTGCCGGTCCGGGTGGTCGAGGGCGGCGCCGCCCGGCTCCCGCTGGTCCTGCGCGGCCTGGACGCCTGACCGCCGCCGCTCCGGGGCGGGGCCGGCGGAGCGGCCCGTTCACACGAACGGGGTGGGTGTGACTCCCGCGTCGATGAGTGCGGCCCGCACCAGGGCGGCGGACGCCACCGCGCCCGGGGTGTCTCCGTGCAGGCAGATCGATTCGACCGGGCAGGGTACGACAGTGCCGTCGACCGCGACCACGGTCCGCTCGGTGGCCATCCGGACAGCCCGGTCGGCCACCTGCTCGGGGTCGGTGACCAGCGCGCCGAGGGCGGTGCGGGGCACCAGCGTGCCGTTGGGCAGGTAGCCCCGGTCGGCGAAGCCCTCGGCGACCACCCGGATGCCCGCCCCGGTGGCGAGCTGGGCGAGCACCGAGCCGGGCGCGCAGAGCACCGGCAGCTCATGGTCGTAGTCGTTGATCGCGGCGACCAGCGCGGCGGCCTGCGACTCGTCGGCCGCCGCCGCGTGGTAGAGCGCGCCGTGCGGCTTGAGGTACCGGACCCGGGTGCGGAACGCCCGGCAGAACGCGTCGAGCGCGCCGAGCTGGTAGGTCACCTCGTCGCGCAGGTCGGCGAAGGTGTACGCGATGTGCCGGCGGCCGAATCCGGCGAGGTCGCGGTAGCCGACCTGGGCGCCGACGGCGACCCCACGTTCGGCGGCGGCGGCGCAGACCCGACGCATGGTGGACGGGTCGCCGCCGTGGAAGCCGCAGGCGACGTTGGCCGAGGTGATCAGGTCCAGCAGCGCCTCGTCGTCGCCGAGCCGCCAGATGCCGAAACCCTCGCCGAGGTCAGCGTTGAGGTCCATGGAACCTCACCGTAGTACCTGGGCGGGCCTGTGCGAGTCCGGTCACGTCCTCCACCACCCCGACGACCGGGTAGCCGCCGGTGGTCGGGTGGTCGGCGAGGAAGATCAGCGGTTGGCCGTCGGCGGGCACCTGCACCGCGCCCAGCACGATGCCCTCGCTGGGCAGTTCCCCGGCCACCGCGCGGGGCAGGGGTGCGCCGATCAGTCGCGCGCCGACCCGGTTACTCACCGTGCTCACCAGGTACGCCGTGTCGTACAGCAGGTCGAACGCGGCAGAGGGGAACCAGTCGTCCCGGGGGCCGGGTCGCAGCCCGAGCAGCAGCTCGGCCGGGGCCGGGCGGCCGACGGTGCCGTCCACCGGAGCGGGGTCACCGGGCGGGGCGCCGAGCGGCAGGGTGTCTCCGTCGCGCAGCGGGGGCGGCCCGAGGCCGGAGAGGGTGTCGGTGGAGCGGCTGCCGAGCACCGGTGCGACGGCGATCCCGCCGGCCACCGCGAGCCAGCTCCGCAGCCCGGTGCGGGCCGGGCCGACCCGCACGACCGCCCCGGCCGGGACCGCGAGGGGCCGGCCGACGTCGCCGGGCCGGTCGCCGACCCGGACGTCGACGTCCGCGCCGGTGATCGCGACCGTGCCGGCCCGGGTCAGCCGCAGCGTGCAGCCGGTCAGGGTGATCTCCAGGCCGGCGGCGGCCTCCGGGTTGCCGACGAGGCGGTTGGCCAGCCGCAGCGCCGCCGGGTCGAGCGCCCCGGACCGGGGCACGCCGAGGTGCGCCCAGCCGGGCCGTCCCTGGTCCTGCACGGTGGTGAGCGCGCCGGCCCGGAGCACCTCGATCCGGCCCGGATCGGCGACCGGGGCGGCCGGGCTGGCGGTCACCCGGCCACCAGGCGGACCCGGGTGCCCGGGGTGAGCCGGGCCGGCGGGTCGGCGCGCACGTCGAACAGGGTCAGGTCGGTCCGGCCGACCAGCAGCCAGCCGCCGGGCGACGCGCCGGGGTAGATCCCGGCGTACGGGCCGGCCAGGGCTACCGAGCCGGCCGGCACCCGGGGCCGGGGCGTCGGCAGCCGGGGTACGGCCCATTCCGCCGGCAGCCCGGTCAGGTACGCGAACCCGGGCGCGAACCCGCAGAAGGCGACCCGGAACTCGGTGTTGGTGAGCCGGGCGACCACCTCGGGCACGTCCACCCCCCAGTGGCCGGCGACGGCGGGCAGGTCCGCACCGTCGTACCTGACGGGGACCTCGACCTCGTCGGCGGGCGCGTCGGCGTCGGCGGGTAGGGGCGTCCAGCCGGCGACGAGTGCGGCGGCCCGGGCCGGGTCGGGCACCCCGTCGAGCAGCACGGTGCGGGCCGCGGGGACGATCTCGACGGCGGTCAGCTCGCCGGCTGCCCGGCGGCGCCACAGCTCGGCGCGCCAAGCCTCGACCTGGTCGGGGTCGTCGCAGTCGAGCAGCAGTGCGTTCGTGCCGACGGGTCGGATCCGCATCCCGTCATGATTCCCGATCCGGCGGACGGCCAGGGGCGTCCGACCCCTCGATCTCGTGACCCGGGACACTACTTGCAGGTAACCTACGGTGCCGTAACCTAATGGCGTGACGACCTCCGCCCCGCTTCGACTCAAGCCGGTCGACATCGGAAAGCCCCGGATGCGGGGCTGGCTGCACACCTACGCGTTCTTCGTCGCACTCGTCTGCGGCATCGTGCTCTGTTCCGTCGCGGCCGGTCGGCCCGGCTGGGCTCCGCTGGTGAGCTGCCTGATCTACAGCCTGACCGTGTGTGGGCTCTTCGGCACCAGCGCGCTCTACCACCGCCGGGTGTGGTCGGAACGCGGGTATCAGATCATGCGCCGGATGGACCACTCGATGATCTTCGTGTTCATCGCCGGCACGTACACGCCGTTCTGCGTCCTGTTGCTGGACGCCCGGCACGCGACCACCATGCTCGCCCTGGTCTGGGGCGGCGCGCTGGGCGGGGTGGCGGTGAAACTGATCTGGCCGCACGCCCCGCGCTGGGTCTCCGCCCCGCTCTACCTGGCGCTCGGTTGGGTCGCGGTGGCGATGCTGCCGCAGATCCTGCACTCCGGCGGGGTGACCGCGCTGGTGCTGCTCGCCGTCGGCGGCGCGATCTACAGCGTAGGTGCGGTCTTCTACGCGCTACGCCGCCCCAACCCGTGGCCCACCGTGTTTGGCCACCACGAGTTCTTCCACGCCTGCACCCTGGTGGCCGCGGTCTGCCATCACATCGCGATCTACTTCGCCCTGTTCGCCTGAGGGCCGCACGGGGGCCGCACCTGCCCGCACACGCCGAGGGCCCCGCACCGTTGCGGGGCCCCGGGGTTTTCGGGTGGTCGGCGGCCGGTGGACGGCCGGGCCGGCAGGCTGTCCTCGGCCGTCGGCATGCGCTCGTCGGGCCGGTTGGTCAGACCGTCCGGCGCGGGCGGCGCACCTCGCGGTACTCCTGCACCACCGGCTCGCCCTGCACCGGTACGACCCGGTCGGCCACGACCCGGTCGGCCACGACCCGGTTCTCCCGCACCGGAGTGGCCACCACGGTGCGCCGGCCCCGGTTCCAGAAGTAGAGGGTGGTGAGCAGGCTCACGACCCCGGCGAGCATCAGCACCCAGCCGACGACGCCGAGGTTGAGCCACCCCAGGTCGGCCTGTACGGCGAACGCGAAGATCGCACCCAGTGCGATGAGGAAGATGCTGGCACCAATGCCCATTTTGTCGCCTCCTTGGCTGTCAGCTGGCGCTACTACCCGCCGCGGCCATCGTGAGGTTGCGGCACCCATCGACATACCCCGGCACTCCGCTCGCCAATCGGGCAAGCTGGGGCCATGACGGACGCCCCGGGTACGGAACGGACGCTGGTGTTGCTGAGGCACGCCAAGGCGGAGCCGCCGGGCGACGGCACGGACGGCGATCGGCAGCTGACCGCGCGGGGGCAGGCCGACGCCGCCGCTGCCGGCGCCTGGCTGGCCCGGCACGGCCTGCTGCCCGACGTGGTGTTCTGTTCGCCCGCGAGACGCACCCGGGGGACCTGGCACGGGGTGGCGCTGGGCATGACCGGCTCGCCGGACGAGGCCGGGCCCGCCGGCACCCTCCCGGCGGTGCGCTACGAGCCCGGCGTGTACGAGGCAGGCCCGGTGGAGCTGCTGTCCCTGGTCCGGTCGGCGCCGCCGGAGGCGACTACGGTGCTGCTGGTCGCCCACAACCCCGGTGTCTCGCTGCTCTCGGCGCTCCTCGACCCGGAGCGGGCGGACCAGCAGGGCATGCGTACCGCCGACCTCGTGGTGCACCGCACCCGGCTCCGCTGGGCCGACCTGCGCCGCGCCGACATCACCGCCCGCCACACCGCACGGGGCTGAGCCCGGGGCGGGTACGCGTGGCAGGGGCCCCGGTGCGACCAGGGCCCCTGCTCACGGGCTCATTCAGGACGGCGGCGCCGTGGGCGGAGGCGGGTCGGGCGGAGGCGGCATCATCGCGGTCGGATGCGACAGCCGGTTCTCCTCCACGATCAAGGTGCGCGCCCGCTTACGCCGGTCCTGCCAGAACCAGAGCGTGGTGAGCAGTACGGCCAACCCGGCCAGGATGAACACCCAGCCGACTGCGCGCAGGTCCACCCACCAGACGTTCGCCCGGATGGCGAAGGTCAGGATCGCGCCGATGGCGATCAGAAAGATTCCGCTACCAATGCCCATGTGCGCTGCACCCCCACGTGCGGTGGCTCTGGGCGTTCACTGACGACGTCCGCGCCCCGGTTACCCGCCCGCGCCGCCAACTACCCGGTACAGACACTCTGATAGAGCCCCGAACCCCTCCGAACCAGAAGCGCCGGCACTTTCCCGGAATTCGTGGCCTCCCGGCGCGGGACAGCCCCTCTTTCCGTGAAAGTGCCGGCGCAGACCCGGCGGGTGGGGGCGCGCGGGGCGACCCGGGGGGGGGATTGGGGCTAGAAGGACTCCTCCGGGAGGTCCATCACGTCCAGGTCGGTGTTCTCGATGATCCGCCGGTCTGCGCCGAGGCGGGGCAGCACCTCGCGGGCGAAGAACTTCGCGGCGGCAACCTTGCCGGCGTAGAACGCCTTGTCGGCGGCGGAGAGTTCGCCGTTCAGAGCGCGCAGGGCCACGTCGGCCTGCCGCTGGAGCAGCCAGCCGACGACCAGGTCGCCGATCGCCAGCAGGAATCGCCGGCTGCTCAGACCGACCTTGTAGAGCGCCCGGGAGTCGCCGGCCTGCGCCTCGCCCAGCCAGCCGGTGAGCACGCCGAGCATGCTCTGGATCTCGGCGAGCGCCTTGCCGAGCGACTGCCGCTCCTGCTTGAGCTGGCCGTTGCCGCCCTCGGAGGTGATGAACTCCTGGATCTCGGCGGCCACCGTCATCAGGGCCTTGCCGTTGTCCCGGACGATCTTCCGGAAGACCAGGTCGAGGCTCTGGATCGCCGTGGTGCCCTCGTACAGGGTGTCGATCTTCGAGTCCCGGACGTACTGCTCCAGCGGGTAGTCCTCAAGGAAGCCGGAGCCGCCGAACGTCTGGAGCGACTCGTGGCCGAGCATCTCGTACGCCCGCTCCGAGCCGACGCCCTTGACCAGCGGCAGCAGCAGGTCGTTGACCCGCTTCGCGGTCTTCGTCGCCTTCTCGTCGCCGGCCGCCTCGGCAATGGCGACCTGGTCCTGCCAGGTGGCGGTGTAGCAGACCAGGGCACGCAGGCCCTCGGCGTACGACTTCTGAAGCATCAGCGAGCGGCGCACGTCCGGGTGGTGTGTGATGGTGACCCGGGGCGCGGTCTTGTCGGCCTGCTGGATCAGGTCGGCGCCCTGCACCCGGTTCTTCGCGTACTCCAGGGCGTTGAGGTAGCCCGTGGAGAGGGTGGCGATCGCCTTGGTGCCGACCATCATCCGGGCATATTCGATGATCATGAACATCTGCCGGATGCCGTCGTGCTTGTCGCCCAGCAGCCAGCCCTTCGCCGGCACGCCGTGCTCGCCGAAGGTCATCTCGCAGGTGTTGGAGACCCTGATCCCCATCTTGTGCTCGACGTTGGTGGCATAGACGCCGTTGCGCTCGCCCAGCTCGCCGGTGTTCTCGTCGAAGTGGTACTTCGGGACGACGAACAGCGACAGCCCCTTGGTGCCCGGGCCGCCGGCGCCCTCGACGCCGACCGGGCGGGCCAGCACGTAGTGCACGATGTTGTCGCTCAGGTCGTGCTCGCCGGAGGTGATGAATCGCTTCACACCCTCGATGTGCCACGAGCCGTCCGGCTGCTGGACGGCGCGGGCGCGACCGGCGCCGACGTCCGAGCCCGCGTCCGGCTCGGTGAGCACCATGGTGGAGCCCCACTGCTTCTCGACGAAGAGCTTGGCCCACTTCTGCTGCCGCTCGTTGCCCTCGACGTACACCACGTGCGCGAAGGAGGGGCCGGAGGAGTACATCCAGACCGGGGCGTTCGCGCCGAGCACCAACTCGGCGAGCGACCACCACAGGGCGCGGGGGGCGTTGGTGCCGCCGAGGGCCGGCGGGAGGTCCAGCCGCCAGAACTCCGAGTCCATGAACGCCTGGTACGACTTCTTGAACGACTCCGGCAGCGGTGCGGTGTGCGTGGCCGGGTCGAAGACCGGCGGGTTCCGGTCACTGTCCGTATAGCTGGCGGCCAGATCCTCGCGGGCGAGGCGGTCCACCTCGGCGAGGAAGCTGCGCGCGGTGTCGACGTCGAGATCCGAGTACGGCTCCTGGCCGAACGCCCGGTCCGCCCCGAAGACCTCGAACAGGTTGAACTCGAGGTCCCGAAGGTTGCTCTTGTAGTGGGTCATGCTCGCTGGCCCCGCTTCCGGACAGGTATTACCGATCAGTAACCCCGACTGTATTACTCGTCGGTAGGAAGCGACAAGCCAGCTGCGGAAGTGACAGCGACTACACACCCGCGTTCCGGCGGTCGCCGGGCCACCGAATCAGCAGGCCAGCGACCGTCGGGCCGCCACCGCCCGGTGCCGAGTGACGAGATCTTGCCCAATCCTGGAATCAGTGGCCTCGGCCGTGCCGCGACACCACATTCTCCAGTAAACAGGCACCAAACCAACACGGCGCGTCTCCGCGACCCTCGGCGGCGCGACCTCCCGGCTCCGTCAGCCCTCGGCGGCACCGACCTCCCGACTCCGTCAGCCCTCGGCGGCACCGACCTCCCAGCTTGGCACCGGGGCGGTCACCGCGCTGCTCGGGCCCGCGTACTCCATCAGGACCAGGGCGATGTCGTCGTCGAGCCGGCCATGCACCCACTCGACCAGGGCGGTCTCCAGCGAGGCCAGCCCGTCGCCGACCGTGCCGTGGCCGAGCAGCCGCCACGCCCGGTCGGCGGTCGGGAAGAACTCGCCGTCCCGGCGGGCCTCGCCGAGGCCGTCGGTGAACAGCAGCAGGCGGTCGCCCGGCTCCAGCCGCTCGACCCGGGGCCGGACGACCGGCATGAAGCCCAGCGGCGGGGCGGGTGCCGGCGGTTCGAGGGGGATCACCGCGCCCCGGCGCAGCAGCAGCGGTGCCGGGTGGCCGCAGTTGACGATGGTGAGCGTCCCGCCCCGCTCCTCGACCAGCGCGGCGGTGACGAAGTCCTCGTCGCCGACGTTGCGGGCCACCGCCCGGTCCAGGTCGGTCACCACGGCCCGCAGGTCGGCCCGCTCGTACGCCACGTGCCGGTACGAGCCGAGCACGATGCTGGCCAGCCGGACGGCGTCCAGCCCTTTGCCCCGGACGTCACCGATGATCATGCGCACGCCGTACGGGGTGTCGATCGCCTCGTACAGGTCGCCGCCGATCTCGGCGGTGGCGGTGGACGAGATGTAGCGCCCGGCCACCGCCAGTGTGCCCACCTGCGGGCCGAGCGGACGCAGCACCGCCTGCTGGGCCACCGTCGCCAGCTTGGACAGCTCGGCGATCTGCTCGGCCTGCCGCTCCCGGACGCCGGCCACCGCCCCCGCGATGGCGGTGGCCAGCGCGATGCCGGCCACGTTGACCGCGGTCACCAGCGACGTCGTCGGCTCCATCAGGGCGAAGGTCGACCCGATCGCGGTGGCGACGGCGCCCACCCCGAGCACCACCCGCCAGGAGGCGAGCGCGGCGGCGAGGGAGGGCGCGGCGACCATCAGGGCGATGTAGTGCGCCGTGCGCCCGTCCGCCAGCTCCACCCCGGAGATGATCGCGAGCAGGGCGAGGGCCGCGCCGAGGCCGGCGCGGGATCCGGGGCTCAGCGGGCCGCGGCCCGACTGGAAGGCATGCGTGCGTACGAGGGACAGCATGCCTGATCGACGAGGGCCGGTGAATGAGCCTGGCCCGTCGTCCGAGGATGTTCTGCCCGGCCGGCCCGGAGTGCCGGACCGACGGGGGACGGATGCCTCGCCCACCGCAGGGGCCGCCGCGTCAGCCCAGGACCTCGTATTTCACCGTGAGCGCGCCGACGTCGACGGAGGTGATGGTGGCGAATGCGGCCCGGGACAGGTCGATGCAGCGGCCCTCGATGAACGGGCCACGGTCGTTGATCCGCACGGTGACCGACTTGCCGTTCGCCGGGTTGGTCACCCGGACCCTGGTGTCGAACGGCAGGGTCTTGTGCGCGGCGGTCAGCTCGTCGGGGTTGAAGGTCTCCCCGTTGGCCGTGAGCTGGCCCTCGTCGTAGAAGGACGCGCCGCAGGAGCCGCTGTCGACGACGGCGCTGGTCGGGGCCGGCTTCTTGGTCGTGGCGGCCGGTTTCGGAGCGGCGGTGCGGGCCTTGCTCCGCGACGCGGCCTGGGTCCGGGTCGCCTTCGGGCTGGCGGTGACCGTGGGCGAGGGGCCGGCGCTGGGCGGCAGGCTCGCGCTCGGTGACGCCGAGGGTGGGGCCGGCACGGCGGGGCTGCTCACCGGGGCGTCGACGAGGACCGGCGCGGAGTCCGCCGGCTCGCCGGAGGCGAGCTGGACGGCGCCGACGGTCCCACCGACGGCGAGCGCGACGCCGACCGCCGCGGTGGCCGCGATGCCGGCCGGCGAGGAGAACATGCGGGTACGGGAGTGCCTACCAGCCACCGGGCCCGTCCTTTCGTCGTCGCTGAACAAACCGGCCCGGACCGTAACGAGAGAAGCACTTCCGAAGTCAACGTGATCATGGTGCTATGAACGTATTTGCTCGCATACGTGTAGCCGATCATCCGAGGCGAGGTGGGCCGCTCGGCCCCGGATCCGACCCGCCCCGAACCCGGCCGGCACCGCGCCTCGCGGGGATGCCGCAGGATGGGCGGCATGCCCGCTGAGCTGAGCGAACGCCTCGTCGAGCTGTTCCGGTGGATCGATCCCGGCCCGGAGAGCACCCACCTGGTCAGCGACGTCTCCGGCTGGTGGCGGGATCCGGCCGTTCTGGCGGAACTCGGGCCGGCCCTGGTCGCGCCGTTCCGGGCCGCCCGGCCGACCGTGGTGCTCGCCCCGGCCGTCACCGGGCTGTTGCTCGGCCCGCTCGCCGCCACCGCGCTCGGGGTGGGCTTCGTGCCGGCACACAAGGCCGGGGACGGGCGGCTGCCCGCCGGGGCGACCACCTGGGCGCAGAGCCCGCCCGACTTCCGGGGCCGCCGGGTCGAACTCGGCGTCCGGGACCGGCACCTGGGCCCCGGGGACCGGGTGCTGGTCGTCGACGACTGGGTGGCCACCGGCGCCCAGCTCCAGGCCCTGTACGAGATCTGCGCGACCCGGGGGGCCCAGGTCCTCGGCACGTCCGCGGTGGTCGTCGACTGCCCGCCCGCCCTCGCCACCGAACTGCGGGTACGCGGCCTGCTCGACGCCGTCCGGCTGGGCTGAGCGGCGACCATTGACCTGAAGCGGGACTGAAGTCGAACGATCAGGGGCTGTCCGACCACGGCGGATGGCGGCGGAGGCGCTGGCCCGGCACGGGCACGGTGACCGGGTGCACCGATGGCGTGACACGGTGACCGCGCCGACGGCTGCGCTGCGTACCCTGCCGGCGTTAGACTCCGGACGCCGGGCACCGAGGCCCGACGGCGGCGAAATCGGGCGGCGGTGGGCGGCGGGCTCACGTAGCCTCGGCAGGATGTGGCCTCGCATCGGTGAACTGCGCGCCCTCTCCCTCGGCACCCCCGGCGAGATGCGAGCCCGACTCAACGCCCTGGTGCTCGCCGAGGTCAAGGCGGCGACCGCCGGCCTGATCGGCGAGTACGCCGAGGAAGGCGAGGAACTTGAGCGGGCCGGCGAGCGGCTGGCCCTCGTCGACGACCACGACGCGCTGGTGGGGGTCGTCGAGGTGACCGGCGTCGAGGTGGTCCGCTTCGCCGACGTCCCCTGGGACTTCGCCCGCGCGGAAGGGGAGGGCGACCGGTCCATCGAGGAGTGGCGGGCCGGTCACGCCACCTACTGGGCCCGGGTCGGCACCCCCGTCACCGACGACACCCAGGTCGTCTGCATCCGGTTCCGGCTCGTCTCGACCGAGGGCGGCACCGCCACCTGAGGCGCGCGGGAGGCCCTGCCGACGCCCCGCGCCGAGACAACCGCCGCCCGGGAGGCTCAGCGGGTCGCGGAGCGGTCCTCCGAGTGCCGCCGACAGCACGTGTGCCGGCTCATCAGTCGGCGGCCACCACTATGACCTCTTCCCCCTCGCCGAACGGCGGCTCGAAGCTCTGGAGGTAGCGGTCCAGCAGTTCGTCGGTGACCGGAAAGGCGGCGTTGGCGTCGAACCGCTCAGCTCGCGTACGGAGGCGCTGCCGTAGCAGCGCCGGCTCGGCCTTGAGGTAGACGAGGCGCCAGCAGCCCCCGGCTTCCTCGATCAGCTCCTTGTATTCCTGCCGTCGTGAGCGTTGCCAGAAGCTGGAGTCGATGACGACGTCGCGACGCTGTGCCACGAGTGAGAACAACCGCTCGCGCAGAACCTGCCTCGCGACTTCGGTGTGCTCCTCGTACTGGTCGGGCTCGTAGTCGACGCCGTAGCGACCGAAGCGATGCCAGATCTCCTCGTCGACGGACAGTCGGACGTAGCCTTTGGTCTCGAGGCCTTTGGCGTACGTCGTCTTGCCCGAGCCGGCCATCCCGCACATCAGGACCACCTCAGGCTGCTCAGGGAGCCGTGCTTCGTCCGCTCTCATGGACGCCAGGGTGGCGGAAAGGACCGGGATCGTCACCCGCAATTGTCAGCGGTCGGCCGGGGCGAGGCGGCGCAGCTCGGGCAGCAAGCGGGTGGCCGCGTCCACCAGGACGGCCTCGTCGCCCGCGTACCAGCTGCTGGCCCGCGGCCAGTGCGTGACCACGTCGGTGAAGCCCAGCGCGGCGGCCCGCCCGACCTGCTGGGCGAAGAAGTCCGCGCTGCTCAGCGAGAAGACCGGGGCGGAGTCGAGGGAGAGGTAGCGGTCCAGCGTGGCCGGGTCGCGGCCGGCCTCGGCCAGCGTCCGGTCCATCCGGGCGGCGAGGTCCGACACGGTCCCCCACCACGCCTCCAGGTCGTCGCCGCCCTCGCCGGTGGTCACCCAGCCCTCCCCGAACCGGGCCACCAGCCGCATCGAACGGGGACCGTTGGCGGCCATCACGAACGGCACCCGGGGACGCTGTACGCAGCCAGGATTGTTCCGGGCGTCCACGGCGGCGAACCACTCGCCGCGCCACGTCGTCCCGTCCTCCCGCAGGATCAGGTCGAGCAGCTCGGCGAACTCGGCGAGCCGGTCGACGCGCTGGCGCGGCGGCAGCATCTCGCCGCCCAGCACGGCCGAGTCGAAGCCGATGCCGCCCGCACCGAGACCGAGCAGGAACCGGCCGGCGGAGACGTCGTCCAGGGCGGTGACCTGCCGGGCGAACGCCGCCGGGTGCCGGAAGTTGGGCGAGGCGACCAGGGTGCCGAGCCGGATCCGGGAGGTCACCGTCGCGGCGGCGGTCAGCGTCGTCATCGAGTCGAACCACGGCCCGTCGACCAGGTCCCGCCAGCCCAGGTGGTCGTACGTCCAGGCGTGGTCGAAGCCCCACTCCTCCGCCTGCCGCCACCGGCGCTGCGAGTCAGACCAACGCTGGTCAGGGAGGATCACGATGCCAATCCGCATGATCGTCAGCGTACGGCCTGCCGGGTTCCCGACCCGCTCGCCGCCCGGCGCCTTCCCGGGCTCAGCCGGACGCCGCACCCGGCTCAGGCCGGCGGGCGTGCCGTCGTGTCCGTTGCGGCCCGGACGAACTCGCGGACCCGGGACGTCGTGTTGCTCTCCAACCAGACCGGCCCGCGCCGGATCGGCGGGGCGTCGCTGATCGGCACGTACGCGACGTCCGGACGCGGGTAGTAGCGCCGGGTGTGCTCGCCGACCGGCAGGACGCCCCGGCCCAGCGCCACCAGGGTCAGCAGCTCGGAGAACGTGTCCCCCGTCGGGCCCTTCGGCACCGGCCGCCCCGACGGGGTGCGCTCCGGCGTGCGGTCCCGCTTGAACTCCGCCGAGGTCACCGCCGGGTACTGCACCACCGGGTGCTCGGCCAGCACCTCCAACGAGACGGACCCGGCGCGGGCCAGCGGATGTTCGGCGGCCACCGCGAGCACCCGGCCCTCCGTCAGCAGCGCCGGGCCGCACGCCATCCCGTCGAACGGGTACGAGGCCACGAGCACGTCGACCGAGCCGTCGAGCAGGCTGGCCCGGGAGTTGGCGAGTTGCGCCTCGCGTACTCGCACCTCGCAGTCGGGGTGCCGCTCGCTGAACAGGGCGACGGCCCGCAGCAGCACCGACGCCGTCCCCTCGCCGAGGAAGGCGACCCGCAGTTGCCCGGTCATCCCCCGCCCCGCCTCGGTGGCCCGGCGCACCGCCGCCTCCATCCCGCCGACCAGCGGGCGCAGGTCGTCGGCGAGGCGGCGGCCTATCGGGGTCAGGGTCACCACCCGGCTGGTACGCGCGAACAGGGGCGCGCCGATCCGCCGTTCCAGCTTCTTCACCACATGGCTGACCCGCCCGGTGGTCACCCCCAGCCGCTCGCCGGTACGCCCGAAGTGCAGCTCCTCGGCCAGGGTCAGGAACGTCTCGACCTCGTACCGTTCCAGCATCCGACCCCCACCACTCGGCGACCCGGCCACCGTTCGTTGAGCCAGGGTAAACGGTCGTAGCCCGATCACGGCTTGGTCGGACCCGCCGTCCGGTCGATCGTTGAGAACGTGACCCGGGGCCCCTGCCCCACCCCTGACGACCACGAGGAGTACGCCATGCCCAGCAACTACCTGACCGGACTCGACGCCCCGCTGTGGGAGGTCGGGCAACGGGTGCGCGCCGTCGTCGAGGCGGCCCTGCCGGAGGCGACCGGAGCGCTGTGGCACGGTCACCCCGTGTGGGGCCTCGGCGACCGGCCCGGCAGGCAGCCGGTGTGCCTGCTCAAGGCCCAGTCGACGTACGTGACCTTCGGGCTGTGGCGGGGGCAGGACGTGGCCGACCTGTCCGGGCGGCTCGTACCCGGCGCGCGGCGGATGGCGTCGGTGAAGCTGCGCACCGTCGACGAGGTCGACCCGGCCCTGTTCACCGACTGGCTGCGCCGGGCGTACGCGCTGGAGGCGGCGGCGTGAGCGCGGTCCGGGTGACCGGCTTCGACCACCTGGTCCTCACCGTCGCCGACGTCGACCGCTCGCTGGGCTTCTACTGCGGGACGCTCGGCCTGGAGCCGGTCCGCGTCGACCGGTGGCGGGCCGGCGAGGCGCCCTTCCCGTCGGTGCGGGTCAACCCGGAGACGATCATCGACCTGGTCCGGGGCCTGAGGGGTGAATCCAACGTCGACCACTTCTGCCTGGTGGTGGCCCCGCTCGACTGGGCCGAGGTGATCGCCCCGGGTGGCCTCGACGTGGTCGAGGGCCCGGTGGGACGGTTCGGGGCGCGGGGCAGCGCCACATCGGTCTACGTCCGGGACCCGGACGGCAACGTCGTCGAGCTGCGCTGGTACCCGCAGGACGCGCCGGCCGACGGTTATCCGGTGGATCGGGAGTCCGCCGGCCCCTAGGTTCACCTGGGTGGGTGATGACGCCAGGGCGGAGATCCGGCTCGCGGAGGCGGAGCAGCAGGCGGGGAGCGAAGGGATGCCGGCCCGGACCGACTGGCAGGCGTGGCACGAGCCCTACGCCGACGAGGGATCGTCCCTGTCGCGCCGGCTGCGCCTCGTGCGACGGGAGATCGCCTCGTGGCTGGACGAGCGCCCCGACGAGAGGCTGACGGCGGTCAGTGTCTGCGCGGGCCAGGGGCACGACCTCGTCGGCGTGCTCGCCGGGCGGGCCGACGCGCACCGGGTCCGAGCGACGCTGCTGGAGTACGACGCGGGCAACGTGGCCGCCGCCCGGAATGCCGCTGGCCGGGCCGGGCTCACGAACGTCACCGTCGAGCGGGCGGACGCGGGGCAACTCTCGTCGTACGCGGGAGCGGTGCCCGCCGACCTGGTGCTCCTGGCCGGGGTGTTCGGCAACGTTACCGACCATGACGTACGCCGGGCCGTGGCCGCCCTACCGCAGCTCTGCGCGGCGGGTGCCACGGTGATCTGGACGCGGACCCGGCGCGCCCCCGACCTGACTCCGGCGCTGCGCGGCTGGCTGTGCGACGCCGGATTCGTGGAGCGGGCGTTCCACGCGCCGGAGGGTGTGCTCTTCGCCATCGGCGTGCACCGGTTCGCCGGCACGCCACGCCCGCTGGACGCCTCCGGGGAACTGTTCACGTTCGTCCGCTAAAGCCTGTGTCGAAGTGCGCGAGGCGTACACAACGTCTCCTGGCAGCAGGCGCCCGATCACGGTGGTGATGCGGAGATCGGGTAGATCTTGGAAGATTTCGGCCCCTGGGGCGGTCTCAAGCGGTGGTTGCAACATCGAGGAGCTGGGACATTCTCTCACCAGGGGTGTCCCAGTCCAGGGTTTGTCGGGGGCGTCCGTTGAG
>NZ_JBIATC010000033.1:0-37119 GCF_042891255.1 Micromonospora sp. NPDC001898
CGCTGCTGCCCTCGACGCGCCACCGCGATCGTCCAGGCCATCCTCGTCCTACATCACATCCACACCAGCCGAAACCCACGATGAAAAGGGCTCATTATCGTGGCCGCCGCCACGAGCAGGAACGTCGGCGACGTCGCGGCGGTGCCGAGCGCCACCGCCGACCAGATCCGGTCTCCTTTCAAGAGACTCCAGAGCAGGAACAGCCCACCCAGCAGGGTACCGAGGAACACCGAAGCACTGTAGACGCCGAAAATCAGCATGTCCGAGCACGTCGGATTGGTTGCGGCGCAGGTACGCGGGGGCGATGGCCTGCCGGAACGCCTCGGCCGACGGGGCCGCGGCGGCCTGGCGGGCGACGTCGGCGTTGACGTGCTCGGTGAGCGCGGCGAACTCCGACACCCGGTTCTCCAGCGGGGTGCCGGTCAGCAGCCAGCGCGGCGCAGCGGCGGGGCCGGTCGTTGCTCTCGATCACCCTGTCCTCGCCTCCGGTACGGGCGTCCGGGTGGACCGCCCTGCGCTGTCAGGTCACACCGAGCGTATCGACGCACATAGTCGAAACAGCGCAATCAGAAATGCAAGCTGTCCAGGTGCCCGCTCCCGCCGATCCCGTCTTGCCGCCGTGCGCGACCTCCTGCACCGGGATCCCGCAGATCCGCGCACCCTGGCAGCCCTGGGCATCGCGACCGGAGTGGGGGAGCGGACCCTCAGCCGCCTCCTGCGCCGCAGCGCACTTCGGATGGCCGGGGCAGGGCGGGCCGGGGTGTCTGCGGTCAGAACACCGACCAGCCGCTCAGCGAGGCGAAGTGTTCGAGGGCGAGCATGCCGGACACGGAGTTGCCGGAGGAGTCCAGGCCGGGGCCCCACACGCAGACCGTGCCCACGTGGGGCGCCACGGCCAGGATCCCTCCCCCCACCCCCGACTTCAGGGGGAGTCCGACGCGGTGCGCGACGTCGGCACTCGCCTCGTAGGCGCCGCAGGTCAGCATGGTGGCGTTGATGCGCCTGGTGTCCTGCGGAGCCAGCAGCTGCCGTCCGTCGGCCCGTACGCCGCCACGGGCCAGCAGCAGCCCGGCCTGGGCGAGGTCGTGGCAGCTGGCCATGATCGCGCACTGCCAGATGTAGTGCGTCAACACCGTGTCGACGGCGTGGTGCAGGTTGCCGTAGGCCGCGACGAGGTGCGCGATGGCGGTGTTGCGCTCGGCGCGTTCGTGCTCGTCGCGGGCCACGGCGGCGTCGATGTCCAGGGCCGGGTTGGCGGACTCGGCCCGGACCAGGTCGAGCACGCTGTGGCAGGCCTGGCCGCCGGTGAGTTCCAGTAGCCGGTCGACGACGACGAGCGCGCCCGAGTTGAGCAGCGGGTTGCGGGGAATGCCGCATTCGGTGTCCAACTCGGAGATCGCATTGTAGGGGCGGCTGGAGGGCCTGCGACCGACCCGCTCCCAGACCTTGTCGCCGTCGAGGGCAATGACCTGGGCCAGGGCGAACACCTTGGCGATGCTCTGGATCGCGAACGGCTCCCGCCACTGCCCGGCACCGTGCATGCGGCCGTCGACGGTCGCCACGGCGAGGCCGAAGCGCCGGTCGGGGGCTGCGATGAGCTGCGCAGCGGCGTACACCGTCTCCACGACGACGTCGAGTTTCAACTGCGGCTCCACTGGTAGACGGTCGCGGTGGCGGGCAGCCCTGAGGTGACCGGGACGTGCCCGGCCATTCCGCAGGTTCCGTGGCGTGGAGGTCGGCCCGCGTACGGTTCCGCCCGGCCGCGGCGCTGGTGTGCCGCGGCCCGGTTCATCGTGCCGACGGGGACCGGGTGCGCGAAACCGGGAAAGCCCTTGCATCCGCGGGTGCCTGCCTCACCCGGGCCGCGCTGCCGGCCGCCGGGTGGACGCGGCGTGAATAGGGTTCTCCCTTGCGTTCGCCTGCCGGACAGGTCGCGGGTTCTGCACCGCAGTAGCCAGCCATATCTTCGGTCCACCCGACCCGGACCGATCTTCATCGATGCGGGGTGGGTGGCGCCTTCAACGGTTTCCCAACCTGCGGGCCACGTGTCTCCTATGCGGACGGCGGCGGGGGACCTCCGAGTACCCCACATCCGAGGAGAGATGATGCGTTCCCGCACCAGATTCACCGCCGCGCTCGCCGGCGCGGCATTACTGAGCACCATGACCGTCACGGCCTGGACCGTCACCTCGGCCACGGCGTCGAGCGCCCCACCGCCGAGCGCGACCGCGGCCGCGGTCGACGGTGTCGCCCGCGCCCTGGGCATCAGCGCCGACGACGCCCGCCGTGACCTCCAGGCACAGGACAGGGCGCACCGCGTCGCCGCCGCGCTGCCCGCGCCGCTGCAGGCACAGTCGTCCGGCAAGTGGTTCGACCCGCAGCGTGGCCTGATCGTCGCGGTGACCACTGAAGCCGCCGCCGCACAGGTCCACGCCGCAGGCGCGCAGCCGCAGCTGGTCAAACGCGGTCCGGCCGAGCTGGGACGGCTGGCCGGGGCCGTCCGGACGGTCGTCGGCAAGGGTGTGCCCGGCATCTACGGCTGGGGCGTCGACGTGCAGGCCAATGTGGTCAACGTCAACGTCAACACGACCCGGCAGACCGCCGCGACCGACGCCGCGGTCGCGCGGCTGCGTGCCCTCGGCAGCGGGGTCAGGCTCGTGCACAGCGACTCCCAGCCGCGCCAGCAGGCCGGCGACATCCGCACCGGCAGCCCTTGGTGGCCCGGCACCGAGAGCAACTGCTCCGTCGGGTTCGCCGCCACCGACTCCGCCGGCGGCAAGCACTTCCTCACCGCCGGGCACTGCACCGACAACGCCAACCAGGCCGCATACGGCCAGTCGGGCCAGCAGAACAAGATCGGCACCTCGAACGTCGGCGGCACCCGCAGCGTCAACGCCCCTGAGGGCGACATGGGCGTCGTCGCCGTCACTGAGGCGGGCTGGAACCTGTCCGCCTCGGTCAACACCTGGGATCAGCCCGCCGTCACCGTCACCGGCTCCGCCGAGGCGATGGTCGGCGACCGGGTCTGCCACTCCGGCAACACCTCCAAGTGGCAGTGCGGCGTCGTCAAGTACACGCACAAGTCCGTCGACTACGGCGGCGGCATGATCATCGAGGACCTGACCTGGACCACGGCCTGCTCGCTGGGCGGCGACTCCGGCGGCGGCTGGCTGCTCGGCGACAAGGCCGTCGGCCTGCACGACGGCGGCCCGTCCAGCTGCGTGACCAACCCGACCGACGGGGACCTGTCCATCTTCCAGCCGGTCAACGAGGCCCTGGCCAAGTGGAACCTCACTCTCGTCACCGGCTCAGGCGGCGACACGGCCGCCCCGACCGCGCCCGGCAACCCGCGCGCCACGGCCACCACAGCGAACTCCGTCTCGCTGGCCTGGGACGCCGCCACCGACAACGTCGGCGTCACCGCGTACGACGTCTACCGCGGATCGGCGCTGGCCACCACGGTCACCGGCCTGACCGCGACCGTCAACGGCCTGACCGCCGACACGGCGTACTCGTTCACCGTCCAGGCCCGCGACGCCGCGAACAACAGCTCCGGCCCCACCGCCGCACTCTCCGTGCGCACCAAGCCCGCCGGCGGAAGCGGGCGCACCTTCACCAGCAACACCGACTACCAGATCTACGACTACAACCAGCTCTTCAGCCCGGTCACGTCCACCGCGACCGGATCCGCGGCGAGCACGGTCAAGCTGGTCGTCACCATCAACCACACCTGTGCCGAAGACCTGGGCATCTTCCTGGTCGCGCCCAACGGCTACCTCTACGCCGTCAAGTACAACGGCGGCTTCACCTGCACCCCGTGGAACGGCCCGGTGACCTTCACCGTCCCGTCGGTGTTCAACCCCGCGAGCGGCGTCTGGAAACTGCGCGTCACCGACTACGGCCCCGGTAACACCGGTGTGCTCGACAGCTGGTCGATCACCCTGTAGCAGCCCGCGGCAGCCGGGGTGTGCGGTCTCCCGGCGCACCCCGGCTGCCCCTACGCTGTGAGGCGACATGGACACCAGCGGCACCGACCTCATCGGCCGGGAAACGTTGCTCGCCACCGTTCGAGGGCTGCTGGCCGACGGGGGCCGGATCACCCTGCACGGTCCCGCCGGATCGGGCCGCACCGCTGTGGCCGCCGCCGCCACCGACGGCATACGTCCCATCTGGACCCTGCACCCCAGCCACGCCGACCGCGACATCGCATTCTGCGCACTGGCGGACCTGCTCATGCTGCTGGATGCGCAGGGACGCCTCGGCGACGCCCTGCCGGTCCCGCAACGCCACGCCGTCGACGCGGTGCTCAACCGCCACCCCGGCGACCCCGAACCGCTCGCCCTGCGCCTGGCGCTGCTCAGCCTCCTGCAGACCGGGGTCCTCGTCATCGACGACGCCCACTGGCTCGACCCGCCCAGCCGCGAGATCCTCGCCTACCTCCTGCGCCGCGGCGGCAAGACCCTCGGCGTACTGGCCACGACCGGCCCGGAGCAGCCGCCGCTGCCCGGCACCACGTCGCTCGCCCTGCCGCCGCTGGAACTGCACCACACCGCGCAACTGCTGAGCAGGCACACGATACCGGCCCGGCTCGCCGGCAAGATACACGCCGCCGCGGGCGGCAACCCGGGCCTGATCCTGGCCCTGTGCACCGCAGCGGGCACCGGCGTGGACCCCGCCGCCTTCGACACCACCACACCCACCCCGGCCGTGCTGTCGGCAGCCCGCCGCATGCTGGCCCCGCTCGACGCCTCCCAGCGCAGATCCCTGCTGCTCGCCGCACTGGCCGAGCGGCCCACCCTGCAGCTGCTGCACCGCGCGGGCCGCGACGGCGCCGCCAGGGACCTCACCGCCGCGCGCGACGCCGGCCTCGCCGAGCTGAGCCCCAGCGGGCGGATCACCCTGCCCGCCGGGGCCGTGGCGCTCACCCTCAGGCACGACGCCGACCTCGACGAGCTGGCCGAATGCCACCGCGCACTCGCCGCGATCGCCGACGACGACAGCACCCGGCTGTGGCACACCAGCGCCGTCGGTCAGACCCCCGACGCGGCACTGGCCCGGTCACTGGCCGACGCCTCCGCCGCCGCGCTGGCCCAGGGCCGGCCCACCCGCGCCGCCGAACTGGCGCTGCGCGCCGCCACGCTCGCCACCCTGGCCGTCCCCGCCGACCGGATCGCCTCCTGGCTGATCGCCGCAGCCGCCGCGGGGGGCGCAGCCGGTCGCACCGACCTGGTACGCGCCGCCGTGAACCTGCTCGAAGAGACACCGTCCACCCCGGCCGACCGCGCCCGCGCCCGCGTCGCCATGGCCGACGCGGCAGGACAGGCTCTCGACGGACTCGACGACCTGCTCGCCCGAGCACTCGCCGAAGCCGGTGACGACCACGCCCTCATCGCCGCCGTCCGGCTGCGCCTGGCGTGGCGTGCCAACCTCGCCGAAGGCTCCCCACGCCGCGCCGCCGGGCAGGCCCGCGCCGCGGCCCGCCACGCCCGCCTCGCCGCGCAGGGCCCGGACGAGGCCCTCGCGCTGACCATGGTCGCCCGGATGGAACGCATCCTCGGCGACCCCGCCGCCGAGTCGACCCTGACCCGGGCCCTGGCGCTGCCGGAGACGCCCGCCGCGTACGGGCTGCACAACTCGCCGCGCTACCTCGCCCTGCGGCACGCGTTCTTCGACGACCACCTCACCCAGGCGCGCCGGGGGCTGCTCGCCAAGCTGCCCGCGGCGGAGTCGTCCGGCATCCCCGAGGACATCGTCGACATCCTGCGCTCCCTGGCCGAGGTCGAACTCCGCGCGGGCCGCTGCCACTCCGCAGCCACCCGGTCGATGCGGGCGCTGCGGCTGAGCGAGCGGGCCGGGCTGTCACCGGGGCCGTCGTGCTACACCGCCGCCCTGGCCGAGCTGGCCGTCGGCTCGTCCGAGCGGGCCCGCTCCTACGCCGAGCGGGCCCTGGCCGCGTCCACCTGCGAGCACGACCAGATCTACCTCGCCCGTGCCTGGCACGCCATCGGGCAGATCGACCTCGCCTGCCGCGACGCCACCGCCGCCGTACGGGCGCTGCGCCACGTCCAGGAACTCGAGCAGCGCCAGCAGGTCCGCGACCCGTCCCTGCTGCGCTGGCACGGCGACCTCGCCGAAGCGTTGGTCGGGGCGGGCCAGGCCGGCGCGGCCGAGCAGTTGATCAGCGAGACCCGGGCGGTGGCCGGCGAGCTGGGCCGGGCGGGCGTCACCGCGGCCCTGGACCGGGCCGAGGGGGTCTACCGGTGTGCGGTGTCCGAGCCGGCCCACGCCGTCGTGCTGCTACGCCGCTCCCAGGAGCAGTTCGCGATGCTCGGCATGCCCCTGGAACGCGGCCGCAGCCTGCTGGCACTGGCCGGGGCGGAACGCCGGCGGCGCCGGCGCTCGGCTGCCCGTGAGGCCTTGCAGCAGGCAGACGAGGTCTTCGCTGACGCGGGAGCCGACTTCTGGGCCGCGTCGGCGCGCGCGGCCGCCGAGCGCAGCCACCCGGACGCGCTGACCGAGACGGCTCCGGAGCTGTCCGACGCCGAGACGCAGATCGTGCGCCTGGCGACCGGCGGGGCTTCGAACCGCGAGATCGCCGCGCGGCTGTTCCTGAGCGTGAAGACCGTCGAGGCGACACTGACGAAGCTGTACCGGCGCACCGGCGTACGGTCCCGCGCACAGCTGCACCACCTGCTCGTCTCGACAGGGCAGCGGGTTGATCGCTCTCTCTAGCCTCTAATAGATGACCGACACCCTGCTTCGCTCGCTGCGCGAGCACCTAATCGATGAGTCGGAGCCGCTCGCAGGGCTGCTCCGTAAGTGCCTGCTGCTCGGTGCCGAGACCGGCTCTCAAACGTTGAGAGATTGGGCGCGCAAGGAACTCAACGGGTAGGGCGATGCCGAGGTCCCGAATTACCGCAAGGTCTACAGCGTGCCGATCTCAGTGGACTCGATCAGTGGGAACACATGGGCCTAGAACCAGATCATGGCCCGGCACCAGTTGCCGCAGAGGCCTGGGAGTTCATGCCAGACGAGTTCCCATTTAGGCAGCCAATTGAGGAGTTGGAACAGCTTGCCGGGCAGGGGAGGTTGTTTTTCACCTCGCCAGGCCTGGCCCATGCCCAGAGCATCTGGAACGACCAGCTCGGCCCGTTCCAGGGCATCGTCAGCCTGCACTACGTTATGAGCAAACCGGTGGTCGCGGGCATCCTCAGCCAGGTCCGCACCAAGCTCGTGGACCTCGTCGCGGACCTAACCGCCGACACGCCGCTGTCCGAGCTGCCTAATGATGTCTTCCCTCAAAGAAGAATGATCAACCAAGGGCTGCGCTAGTGATCGACGGAGGACGGTGCCCGATCCGCCAAAAGTTAAAGGTCAGGCTAGGCGCACGTGTGGGTTTCCACAGCGCAGAATGTCACCTCGGGGTAGGGTGTCGATGGTCCGTCCAGCAACGGTTGTGGTTTTTCGCGCAGGTGTCGGTCGAAAAAGGCTCGGGTGTAGGCGCGGGTGATTTCCATCGAGCGGGTCGCGGGCAGATCTGCTCCGATGTCCAGGTTGATCTGTTCGGCGAGGATGGCCACGTCGGTGAAGGACGCGTGCACTGCGCCGGTGACCACGAGCCAGCACTTCCATCCGGTCAGGTGTTGCCATTCGCGCTCCCACGACCGCGCCGATGGCATTCCCGGGCTGAAGTTGGACTGGCGCCCGAGGAACAGGAACGGCCGGGACAGCACGGTGTCCGGGATCGGGTCGTTGGTGAGGCCGTCGATGTCGATTCCGGCGCGCAGCCGGGTGTCCGTCGCCATGGCCGCCAACGTGCTCGCTCCGCCGGCCGAGTGGCCCGCCATCGTGATCCGGGAAGGATCGATCAGCGAGGCGCCGCTCCACTTCGAGTGCGGCCGGGTCAGCTCGTCGAGGACGAACGAGACGTCGGCCGCCCGGCCCTGATCCAGCTTCTTCCAGAACGTTTCGGTCCGGTCGGGGACCTCGCACGCGAGACACGTGGTGACCCGGCCGTCCGGGAAGGTCGTGGCGACGCTCTCGTAGGTGTGTTCGATGCTGGCCACGACGTAGCCGTGGCTGGCCAGGTCTTCGGCCAACGCGGTGAGTACGCTGCGGGGTTTGGTGAAGCCGGGTGAGAGCACGATCAGCGGCACGGAACGTTTTCGGCCGGCCGGTTTGGTGTCGGTGAATGCGTTGGTTCTGGTCTTGCTGAACGTGTCGTAAGGGATGCTGGTGATGCCGCCTTCCTTCAGCAGCAGCTCTGACTCCATCGGTGTCATGTACTGTGCCCGCTGCTTGCCCGTCGACTTCGCCGGGTACCACAGCGAGACCATCAACTCCCGGGCGTCCGCCTCAGCCACCCACGGGTCGGGGCGGGAGGTGTCTCTCAGGTACAGCGACGTGGTGCCGACCGGTTGGGTGCCGGTTGGTTTCGGCAGATATGGCGCAGCCGGTGTGTCGGACGAGGTGTGTGCGGTCACGGTCGCACCCCCGTCGCTCCCGGTTTCCCCGGTGGATGCGAACGCCACGGACGCTAGTGCCGCCACGGTTACGGTGACGCCCACCGCGGTCGCGGTGACGAGTAGCCGTTTCAACATGGGCTTCCTCTACAGGAGATCTATTCGGTGCGCAGTGCGACAGCGGTGCGGGTGCGGGCGGCCCAGCCGGCCGGCAGCAGCGCGCCCAGGATCGCGATCAGCAGGCCGCCGAGGCCGAGCAGTGCCAGGCTGGCCGGCTGGTAGACGTCGGTGACGGAGACGGGCAGGGTGATGCCGGCGCCACTGCCCATCGCGGGCACGACCACGCGGTGCAAGGCCACGCCGGCCGATGTGCCGATGGTGCCGCCGGCGAGCCCGGTCACGACGACCGAGGCGATGACCATCGCGATGGTTTGCCGGGGCGTCATCCCCAATGCCTTGTGGATGCCAAGGTCGCGGACGCGTTCGCGGGTGTCGAGCACGACCACGTTCAGCACGCCCATTCCGGCGACGGTGACCAGCATCAGCGTGAGCAGGGCGGCCATCGCGTCGAGCAGCACTATCGTGTCGCTACTGTCGCCGGACTGCCCGGACTGCGCGATGAGATCCGACGACCCCAGTGCGGTGTTCAGGCCGGCCACGTAGGAGGCCACGTCCGTGCCGTCAGTGAGCCCGATGTGGTAGCTCGCGGCGATCAGGTTCGGTTTCGTGGCCGCCAACGTGGCGGCGTCGGCGAACACCAGCAGGACGTTGGTGGGGTGGAAGACCTCGCCCACGATCCGGACCGGTACCGCCTTGCCGTGATCGGTCAGCACGACCGTGTCCCCGATCCGGGTGCCGGTCGCGCTCAGGAACGTCCCCGGCACAGTGACCTCGCCGGGGCGTGTGAACCAACGGCCGGCGACCATCTCGTATCCGCCCCAGGATGCGTCGCCGGTGAACGCGTAGAGCCGGGCGGAGCCGGCCATCCCGGCGACGGCGACCCTCGTGTTGGCGACGCTGTAGTACCGCTCCGTCCCGGGCTGGGCCTTGATCGCCGTCGTGATCGTGGTGATCTCGTCGGCGCTCAGTGCCTTCGGGGTGGTGGGCGTCGGGTTCCCGCCGCCCGGCGGGCCGAACGTGTCGATGACCACGTCGGCGGCGGCGTGGTCCTTGGCGACCTGCACCTGGTTCAGCGAGGCGGCCACGCCGACGGCGAACGTGACCGTGGTGGCGCCGAACACGATCGCCGCGAGCATGGCGGCCGCGCGGACCGGACGGGCGAACGGGTAGGCCAGCCCGAGACTCACCGGCCGGGGCAGCGGAAGCCGGGCGGTCAGCCGGGCCGCCCACTGGCCGCGACCGGGACGCGGGGTACGTCCGACGGCGATCGCGTCGACGGTGCGAAGCCGACCTGCTCGTAACGCCGCCGCCCACGCGACCAGCGCCACGACGCCGAGCGCGCCGGCGACCACGACCGCGTCAACCCACCAGGCGACGCCCGCCGTGGTCGTGCCGTAGAGCTGGTCGGCATCGGCCAGCACTGGGATGGCGAGGAGATTGCCGGCCACGACGCCGGCTGCGATGCCGGCTGCGGCCGGGATCAGCGCCTGGGCCACGTAGGCCCGTACGACCTGCGCGGGCGTGAACCCGATGGCCTTGAGGATGCCGATCCGTCGCGTGCCGGCACCGACCGCGCCGGCGATCACGTTACCGACGATGAGCACCGACATGATCACGCCCAGTGCCCCGAACGCGACCAGGAACGGCAGGAACAGAGCGGTGTTGCGGTCGTTGGCCTCCTTGACGGTGAGCCAGGACTGCGTCCCGGTCAACGCCTCCGGGCCGGCCGCCGCGGCCACCGCCGCTCGGCCCTGGTCGACCTGCGCGGCGGTGCTCGCCGCGGCGAAGCGGTAAAGCATCTGGTAGCCGCCGGTCGCGCCGGGCGCGGTCAGCATGGCGATGTCGGATGGTGACACCCAGGCGTCGGCGGTTTGGCTGACCGACCGGGCCATGCCGACCACCTTCAGCGTCGGGCTCCCCGGCAACTCGGCGAAGCGCAGGACGGTGCCCACCGGGGACGGCCCGATGGGGTAGTCCGCGGAGATCACGATCTGGCCGGGGCCGGTCACCCACTGCCCCTGGCTCAGCAGCACATCGTCGACGCCTCCGCTCGGCGCGGCGCGGCCGACGACGGTCATCGGGGACAGCTCCCGGTCGACGCTGTTGTCGCGCGGCGTCGCGGACGCGGTCGGGAACGGACCGGCCGCCACGGTGACACCCGCAGCCCGCGCGGACGCCGACATCCGCGCGGGTGTGGTCTTGCCGGCGTCGAACTGCGCGGTCAGGTGCGCGCCGTGTTGCTGGGCGAACGTCCGGCCGAACGGCCCGCTGGACGCCACGACCAGCGACCCGCCGAGCACCGACGCGGTCACCGCGATCATCGTGGCCAGCCCGATCACGATCGTCTGGACCCGGCGGCGGCCCACGCCCGAGCGCACCACGCGTCCCAGTGCGCTCATCGGGCCCGTCCCGCGGTGGTGCTCCGGACGTCCGCGACGACCCGGCCGTCCACGAGCCGGAGCATGCGGGTCGCGCAGGACTCCGCCAGCGCCAGGTCATGCGTGACCAGGACGATGGTCTGGCCGTCGTCGTGCAGGTCGTTGAGCAGTTGCTTGACGTCCTCACCGGACTTGGTGTCCAGCGCGCCGGTCGGTTCATCGGCCAGCAGCAGCGTCGGGCGGTTCATCAGCGCTCGGGCCACCGCGACGCGCTGCCGCTCGCCGCCGGAGAGCCGGCCCGGGTACGCGTCGGCGTGCGGAGCCACGCCGAGCGCGTCGAGCAACTGCTTGGCCCGGCGCTGCGCGGCGTCGCGCGCCATGCCGGACAGCTGCGCCGGCAGGACGACGTTGTCGGCGACGGTCAGGTCGTCGAGGAGGTTGAAGAACTGGAACACCATGCCGATCTTGTCCCGCCGGTAGCGGGCCGAGCCGGCTTCGTTCAGCTGGTCGACGCGGACGCCGTCCACGGTCACAGTGCCGCTGCTCGGCCGGTCCAGTCCGGCGATCAGGTTGAGCAACGTGGACTTGCCGCTGCCGGACGGCCCGAGGATCGCGACCGCCTCGCCCGGCGCGACGCTCAGCGACGTGTCGTGCAGCGCGGGCGGCCCTTCGTCGTACCTGCGGCTCACGTTCTGCAAATCGATCACCGGCACGGTCATACGCGTCTCCCTCGGTTCGGCTTTCCTTGCGGAGATCGACGCTAGGTGTTCGGCCATGCAGGGCGCGTCGGCCCGGAGAGGCATCCTCGTTGGCTCGCAGGGATGAACCCGGCCGACGTCATCCTTGAGGACTATGCGAGCGGTGGAGCCCGCTCGTTCTCCGGACCAATACCGCAGGCCTTGGCTGGCCAGCGAGGATAGCCCGGTGGAGATCATCGACCGACTGCGGGACTGGGGCCGGCAACTGCTGCGCCCGTCCGGTCCGCTGCCCCGACCATCGCGGCGCAGCCAGGAATTCGACGCGATACTCACGCTGGGCATCAGCGCCATCGCGATCCAGCAGAGCTACGGCGTGGTCTCCAGGCCCACCGTCGCCGACACGCCGGACCCGGCGCTGCCGGGACCGCCGATTCGGGTGGAACCAACGGACACGCTCGACCCGCTCGCGTACCATCATGTCGCCTGGGCGATCGTGATGCTGCTGATCGCCGCGCCGCTCGTGACTCGCCGCCGGTATCCGCTCGCGGTGCTCTGGATCGTCATGGCCATGGCCCCGGTAGTAGCGGCGGTCACGGACGACCGCGCGACGATCCGGTTCTCGTTCTACGTCTGCGCGATCGCCGCGTACAGCGCCGCGGTCTACAGCCCGTACCGGATCCCGGTGCTGGCCAGTCAGCTCCTAGCGGCCCTGCTGTACAGCCAGCTCCAGCAACTCCAGTCGCCGACGCTGCCCATCGTAACCAGCGACGCCGTCCCGGCCCTGGTCCTGATCCCGCTCGCGATCGCAACCGACGGGCTACGCCGGTGGCGGCGCCGGACCGACGAGGAACGCGCGCAGACGGCCGCGTCGGAACGCGAACGGGACGAGGCGCTACGCCGTGCGACCGAGCAGGAACGCGCCCGCATCGCCCGGGAACTGCACGACGTCGTCACCCACAACGTCAGCATGATGGTCATCCAGGCCGGCGCCGCCCGCACAATGATGCAGCCCGACCAGGAGCAGGTCCGCCAGGCGCTGCTCGCGGTCGAGGCCGGCGGTCGGGCGGCGATGTCCGAGCTGCGCCACGTCATGGGGCTACTGACAATGAACGTCGCCGGCCCCGACCCGACCGGCGCCGCGGAGCTCGCGCCCCAACCCGGCCTGGACCGGCTGGAGGCCTTGGTCGCAGGCGTACGGGCCAGCGGTGTACCGGTCCAGCTGAACGTGGCCGGGCAACCACGTCCTCTATCGCCCGGGATCGAACTGGCGGCCTACCGGGTCGTGCAGGAGTCGTTGACGAACACCGTCAAGCACGCGGGCGGCGCATCCGCAACCGTCGCCGTCGAGTACGGCGCCAGCCACCTCCGCGTGGAGGTGACCAACAGTGGCGGCGCGCCGCGTGCGTCAGCCACGACCGGCAACGGACGCGGGCTGATTGGGCTCCAGGAACGCCTCGCCGTCTATGGTGGAACCCTGCACGCCGGGCCACGCCCCAGCGGCGGCTACCGCGTCCACACACAAATTCCCCTGGAAGCCCCGTGACCCTGCCACTGCGCGTAGTGATCGCCGATGATCAGGCATTGGTTCGGGCCGGCTTCCAGATGATCCTGACGGGCCACGGCATCGATGTCGTCGCCATGGCTACCGACGGCACCGAAGCGGTCGACGCGGTCAGGCGTACCCGCCCTGACGTGGTCCTCATGGACATCCGGATGCCGGAGCTGGACGGGTTGGAGGCCACCCGACGCATCCTGACCGGCGCCGCGGACGAGCCACGCGTGGTCATGCTCACCACGTTCGACCTCGACCAGTACGTGTACGCGGCGCTGTCCGCCGGGGCCAGCGGCTTCCTCCTCAAGGACGTCAGCCCCGAATACCTGGTCGCCGCCGTGCGCCTGGTCCGCTCCGGCGACGCGCTGCTCGCGCCCGCCATCACCCGCCGCCTCGTCGAACGGTTCGCCCGCCGCGACACCGACACGACCGCGATCCACCGCGACCTGAGCGCACTAACCGCCCGCGAGTTGGAAGTGCTGCGCCTGCTCGCCGAAGGCCTCAGCAACGCCGAACTCGCCGAACGCCTGCACCTGTCCGAAGCCACCGTGAAGTCGCACGTCGCCCGCATCCTCGCCAAGCTCGGCCTGCGCGACCGGGTCCAAGCCGTCGTCGTCGCGTACCGGACCGGCGTAGCCAGTCCCGTACCACCGGACTGACGGTGATCGTGTACCGGCGGGGCGGGCCTTCGGCCAGCGTGACCGCGGCGTCATTGGTGAGGCGGCGGAGTGCGGTGCCGATCGCGCTGGACGACCTGCCGCCGAGGACACCCGCGGTTCGCCACGCTCTACCTGCTGCCCTTGGCGATCTCAGTGACCGTGGACGCGCGATTCGGCTCGGCGGCCAGCACGATGAGAACCGGACGGCGGACCCGGGCGAGGCTTGACCTTCGACGTCTTGCCGACGTGGGCGGGCGTGGTCACCGAGCACCTCCATCAGGGCGAACGGTCGGCGTGCAGCCGGTACCAGGAACCGTGGAGGTGATCAAATCATGGATGGCCGGGATTTCCGGCGCCCGGAGGAGCACGTCTGCGCTGTCCAGGATGACTGCTGCGGGCACCTCGTTCAGGACGGCTCCGGCGATTCGGATCGCACGGGACTCGCCGAGCACCCGGCTTTGGTCGGTGATCCAGATGGCCAGCAGGGGCAGGATGTCATGTTTACGCAGGGCGGTCGTGTCATGCTCGCGGCCGGGCCGTACCGGTGAGGTCCACAGCGGCCACCCGTCCGGAGCGGTCACGATCTGCACGTTGCCACCATGGTTGTCGTGCTTGCCGGGCCACCACAAATCTACCCCTGGTTTCGGCCCCGGCGTACGGCACCGGTCGGTCTCGATCAGCGTCCCATCGATGTTCACATGGGCATAGCCGGCCATCTTCGCCGCGAGAAGCACCGATTCCAATCGCGGCGCGTGCGCGGCGAGGACCCGGATGCCTTCATGGAGGTAGTCGTAGCCGGTCGACGAGCTGACCTGGTTGTCCAGGGCCAACCGCTTTACCCGGGTGCCGTCCAAAAACCAGCGCAACACCAGGATCGCCTGCTTGAAACAGCCCAGCGCCCGGGTCCCGGCGCGGGTTCCCACGCCGTTGCCGTTCTGCGTGCAGGAGCTCGGACAGGAACAACACGGTCTCCTCGCGTACCGGCAGCGTGGCGGTGTATGTGACACTCATGACGACGCAGGACCCCAACTGAAGTTGATCTGTGAGAGGACCACTTCATACCGGGGTTCTGCGTCTTCACGTTGCACCACAACAGGGTCGGGCGTGTCCGCACCGCCCACCAGGACGGACACCCTCAGTACTCACCCCGTTACGCGGAAAGGCTCACTGCTGCGCCCCGCACCCATGAAGCCGTTGGATCCACCTTGATTGGGTGGGCCGCGGGTGCGAGTCAGCCCAGTGCTTTTCGCAGCAGCGCCGTCAACTGGTCCTGTTCGTCGGGCGAGAGTCGTCCGACCGCCATGCGGGCGAAGGTAAAGGCTGTTGCGAACCGATGGTTGATCTCGTCTCCTCGGGGGGTTCGCGCGACGAGTCGTGCACGGCGGTCCCGGGGATTCGATTCACGGGCCACGAGGCCGAGCGCTTCGAGACGCGCGACGATCTGGGTGATGTTGGAGGCATCGCAGCCGAGCTCCTCGGCCAAGGCGCCCATGCCACGTCGCTCATCGAGTCGCCCGAGCACACATGCCTGCGCCGAGCTGAGCGACAGCTCGGCCGCGGCTGCCTCGTAGGCGCGGTCGTATAGGTCGACCAGGTCGAACAAGACGGCCTCGGCCTCGGACGAGGTGATTACGGGGCCGCTCGGCAACGCCATGGCTTCCAGTCTAAGAGAGTTACTTGATTCACTCAAATAGCTGTGCTCCAATGATCCTTGATCCACTCAAGTAAAGAAGGAGGGCCGATGGACAGCAGAGTCGAGCGCACAGCGGGCGGCGCGATCGTGGTGCCGCAGATGAGCGCGGTCGTCCTCGACCGGTTCGGCGGAGTCGACGAACTCTCGTCGCGCCGGATACCGCTCCCGGAGGTCGGCGACGACGACGTCCTCATCCGGGTAGAGTTCGCAGGGGTCGGGTCCTGGGACGCGGTCGAGCGGGAGGGGGACTACGACGGCGCTTTCGGCGTCGCGTCGACCTTCCCCTATGTCCTCGGCTGGGACGCGGCGGGCACGGTGGCCGCGGTCGGACGCAATGTCACCCGGTTCGACGTGGGCGAGCGTGTCTACGCTGCGACGATGCCGGCACCGCGGGGCGGCTTCTACGCCGAGTACGCCGTCGTCGAGGCGGAGTTCGTGGCGCGCGTGCCCGACCGGATGCCGACCGAACAGGCCGGCGCGATGGCTTGGGATGCCCTGACTGCACTGAGCGGCCTCGATCTGCTCGGCCTGCGGCCGAACGAGACGCTTATGGTCTTCGGCGCCAGCGGGGGTGTCGGGCACATGGCCGTGCAGCTGGCGCGGCACAGCGGCATCCGAGTGTTGGCCGTGGCCTCTGGCGACGACGGTGTCGCCCTGGCCCGGCGACTGGGCGCCGACGACGCCATCGACGGTCGCAAAGATGATGTGTTGGCTGCGGCATTCGAGTTCGCACCAGGCGGGCTCGACGCGGCTCTGGTCACTGTGGGAGGCGAGACTGCCGAACGGTCTCTTCGCTCGATCAAGAACTCGGGACGGATCGCCTGGCCGAACGGTGTCCTGCCCGTGCCTGTAACGTCGCCGGGCGCGACGGTGTCCCACTACGACGGGGATCGAAGCCGCACCGCCACCGATCGGCTGAACGCCATCATCGAGGCGAGTTCCTTCGAGGTCCACGTCGCCAGGACCTTCCCGTTGGAGCAAGTCGAGGATGCGCATCGCGCCCTGAACGATCACTACGTCGGGAAGCTGGCCCTCAAGGTCCAATAGGACGCAACAAGCGGTCATTCGACAGTTAACGCAGGCTGCTCAGCTCGGGCCTGTCTCGCTAAGGGTGTTTCCGGCGATCTTGGTTAGTAGGTTTCAGCGGCGGGGAAGCGGTCGCTGAAGGTGATGGCGAAGGCGTTCAACGCGGGTTTCCAGCGCATCGTCCATCGGGTTCTGCCGGCGCCGGTGGGGTCCAGGGACCGGGTCACCAGGTACAGACACTTCAACGCGGCCAGCTCGTTCGGGAAGTGGCCCCGGGCCTTCACCGCCCGCCGGTAGCGGGCGTTCAACGATTCGATCGCGTTGGTGGAGCAGATGACGGTGCGGATCTCGGTGTCGTAGTCGAGGAACGGGATGAACTCCGCCCAGGCGTTGTCCCACAGGCGGATCACCGCCGGATACCGGTCGCCCCACTTGTCGGCCAGGTCGTCGAACGCCGCCCTGGCAGCGGTGGCGTTGACAGCGGTGTAGATCGGCTTGACATCCCGCTTCAACTCGTCCCAGTACCGCCGTGAGGTGAGCCGGAAGGTGTTGCGGATCAAATGGATGATGCACGTCTGCACGATCGTGCGGGGCCACACGTTCGTGACGACCTCCGGCAGCCCCTTGAGGCCGTCGCAGACGAGGAAGAACACGTCTTTGACGCCGCGGTTGCGCAGGTCGGTCAGCACGCTCATCCAGAACTTCGCGCCCTCACCGCCGGTGCCGGCCCACAAGCCGAGGATGTCCTTCTCACCGTCGAGGGTGACGCCGATCGCGGCGTAGAACGGCCGGTTCGCGACCTGCCCGTCACGAACCTTGACCACGATCGCGTCGATGAACACCGCCGCGTAGATCTCGTCCAGGGGCCGGTGGGACCAGTCGGTCATCTCCTCGATGACCTTGTCGGTGATCCGCGAGATGGTCTCCTTGCTGACCGAGGCACCGTAGATCTCGGCGAAGTGAGCGCTGATCTCCCCGGTCGTCAAGCCCTTGGCATACAACGACAACACGACCTCGTCGACGCCGGACAGGCGCCGCTGCCGCTTACGCACGATCTGCGGTTCGAAGGTGCCCGCCCGGTCCCGCGGCACGTCGATCTGTACCGGCCCCGACGCGTCGGTCAGCACCGCCTTCGGCCGGGTGCCGTTACGAATGTTGCTCGCGCCGGCGCCCGCCGGGTCGTGCTTCTCGTAGCCGAGGTGCTCGGTCATCTCCTCGTTCAACGCGGTCTCCAGGACCGTCTTGGTCAACTGCTTGAGCAGCCCGTCCGGGCCGGTCAGCGACAGACCCTGTTCCTTGGCCGCCCGGACAAGCTCAACGGCGGCCTTCGCCTCCGCCGACGGCTCAGGCCGCTTCTTCCGTCCGGGCACATCGTTCAGTGTCGCGGTCATCACGGCACCCTCCTCACCAGGCACAACGCCTGGCGGGTCAGGCCGGAAACACCTTTAGCTCCACAGACTCGGCCCTCGCCGGTTCTGGCCAGTCGAGCTGCGGCAGTCGCAGGCGTAGGACCTGCGGCAGGGTGGGGCGAGCGCCCCACCCTGCCGTTGAACTCAGCCGATCTGCAGGGTCACGTCGTCCAGCACGAAGCTGGTCTGCAGGTAGGCGTCCTCGGTGCCGGTGAAGGTCAGCGTGACCGTCTGGCCGGCGTACGCGCCGAGGTTGACGGTGCGCTGCGTGTAGCCCGTGGCAGCGTTCATGTTGGACAGCGACGCCACGGTGGTGCCGTTGGCCTTGATCGTGAACACGTCGTAGGCGAGCGCCCCGTACTCGTTCGTGTCGATGTGCAGCCAGTAGGTCAGCACCGCACTGGTGCAGCCCGACGGGATGGTGACGGTCTGGCTGATGGCCTCGGTCGCGGTGTAGCCGTTGCCGCCGAGCCACGCGTACCGGGTGCCGCTGCGCGGCACCTGCCCGATAGAGGTGCCGATCGCGCCGGTGGAGCCGGTCCACGGCGAGGTGCCCCTCTCGAACCCTCCGTTGACGATCAGCTGGGCGGCGGTACAGCCGCCCGGTCCGCCGGGCACGGTCAGCGTGTACGTGGTGCTGTGCGACACCGACCCCGTGCCGGTGATGGTGATGGTGTAGGTGCCGCCGGCCACCGACGAGCCGACCGCGATGGTGGCGGTCGACGAGCTGCCGGAGGTGACCGACGACGGGCTGAACGAGACCGTTACGCCCGTGGGGGCGCCGCTGGCGGTCAGGGTAACCGTCTGGGCGCTGCCCGAGGTGGTGGCGGTGCCGACGGTGGTCGTGGTGCTGGACCCCGCGTTCACGGTGCCCGACGCGGGGCTGGCCGAGATCGAGAAGTCGTTGGTCGGCGTCGAGGTGCCGACCGCCCGGTTCCACAGCGTGTAGGCGATGCCGTCGGCAGCCCGGTTCAGCGCGGTGGCGTCGATGTTGCTGAGGGTGTCGCACGAGGAGTGGTAGCAGGAGTCGTAGGACTGACCGGCCGTGCCGCCCCACTTCGACGCCTGGGCCGACGTCTTGGTGGCGCTGGCGCCCATCGCGTAACCGGAGGTCGGGATGCCCGCGTTCTGGAACGAGTAGTCGTCGGAACGGCCCTGGCCCTCGACGTTCTCCTCCGGCTGCAGGCTGAGGGAGTCCCAGTACGCCTTCATCGGCTGCGACGCGGTCGAGGTGATGTTGTTGATGAAGTAGCCGCCGTTCTTCGACGCGATCATGTCGAAGTTGTAGTAGGCCTTGATCGCCGTTCGCTGGGTACTGGTCAGCGAGTTGACGTAGAACTTGGAGCCGTTGAGGCCCTGTTCCTCGTCGGTCCACCAGCCGAAGCGGACCTTGTTCAGCATGGTCGGGTTCTGCGCGGCCAGCGCGAGGGCGACCTCGAGCAGCGCCGCCGAGCCGGAGCCGTTGTCGTTGATGCCCGGACCGACCGAGACGCCGTCCAGGTGGGCGCCGAACATGTAGACGTTGCTCGCGTTACCGCCCGGCCACTCGGCGATCAGGTTCGGGCCTGCACCGCTGGTGCAGCCGGAGGTGCAGGGCTGCTCGGTGACGGTGAAGCCGGCGGCCTGCAGCTTGCCCTTGACGTACGCCACCGACTGCAGGTAGCCCTGGCCGGTCGAGCGGCGGGTGCCGCCGTTGTTGGTGGCGATGGTGCTGAGCTGTGTCAGGTGCGCCTGCACGTTGGCGACGTCGATGTCCGGCGCGGTGCCACCGGGGGTGCCGCCGTTGACCGTGAGCGTGTACTGCGCGGTGTGGGTGATCGAACCGGCGCCGGTCACGGTGATGGTGTACGTGCCCGCAGCCGCACTGGACGTGGTCGCCACCGTCATCGTGGAGCTGTTGCCCGACGTCACCGACGTCGGGCTGAACGACACGGTGACCCCCGACGGGGCACCCGAGGAGGTCAGCGACACGGTCTGGGCGCTGCCGGAGACGGTCGCGGTGTTGACCGTCGCGGTGACCGAGGAGCCCGCGTTGACGCTGCCCGAGGTGGGGCTGACCGAGACGGAGAAGTCGGTGCTGGAACCGGTGCAGGTCGGGTCACCGGTCTGGGCCGGGACCGCGACCGCGTTCCACGCGTCCTTGGTCCGATTGAACAGGACGCACGAGGAGTCCAGGTTCTTCGCGGCGGTCAGGGTCGCGGTGCGGTACTTCTTGTGGGTCATGCCGGAGGTCTTCAGCAGCATGCCGCCGTAGAAGATCTTTCCGGCGGACTGGATGCCCACGCCGGTGACCGACGACGGGCCGCCCGAGCAGATGGGGCTGTTCGGCTTGCCGCCGCCCGGCGCGCTGCCCTCGGCGAGCAGGTAGAACCAGTGGTTGAGCGGACCTGCGGCCGCGTGTACCTCCGTGTTCGGGATCGACGAGGAGTAGCAGTTCGGGTGGCCGCCGACCAGCGAGGGGTTGTACATGTTGCGGATCGGGCCGTCGCCGACGATGTCGATCTCCTCACCGACCAGGTAGTCGGGTTCGTCGTAGGCGCTGGACTGGTTGGCGTATGCCTCGGTCAGGGCGCCGAAGATGTCGCCGGTGGCTTCGCCGAGGCCGGCTTCGGAGCTGGTGCCGCCGGGGGTGTTCTGGTCCATGCCGTGGCCGAACTCGTGACCCACCACATCCATCGATGAGATCCAGTTGCCTGCCGAGTTCTTGCCGATCGTGATCGTCGAGCCGTCCCAGTAGGCGTTCTGCTCGTTCAGGCCGACCTTGATCGGCCAGCTGCCACCGTTGCCGTTGTGCCCGTTGCGGCCCAGCCAGGCCGACAGCATGTCCCATTCCTTCTGCGCCGAGTACACCGCGTCGACGCAGCCGGTCTCCTTGCTGGTGCCCACCCCGTTGCCCCAGCTGTCGTCGGCGCCGGAGAAGACGGTGCTGGTGCTGTAGTCCTGGCAGTTCAGGCCGGTGCGCGTGGTGTCGCGCAGGTAGTACGTGCTGCCCGACTGCGACGTGGTGATCGACAGTGGGCTGGGCCCGTTCCACTTGCCGGTGCCGGAACCGGCCGCGGCGTCCTCCTGCTTGGCCAGCACCTGGCCGTTGCGCGCGTCCACGAAGACATGCAGGTGGCTGGGCGCCGAGGCGGTGCGCCCGGCGACGACGACCTCCCACGCGAGTCGCGCGGTGCTGTCCTTGACGTGCACCACGAGGGTGCGCGACTCGACCCGGTCGACCTTGGTGAGCAGGCCCTTGGCGGTCTGCTCGGCGCGGTCGGCGGCGACCGTCGGCACGACGGAGACGTTGATCTTCGTCTTGGTGGCGGCCGAGATCGCCCGGATGGCGCCCCGGGCGTCGGCGAGCACGGCGGCGTCGCCGCCGACCACCGGCAGGCCCCGGTAGGTGCGCTCGTAGGCAATGGAGAACAGGCCGTCCACCCACGGGATCACCATGCGACGGTCGTACTGCTCGAAGGGGCCTTTCGCCAGCGCGTCGTGACCGCCGTCGGCGGCGCGGTCGGCTGCAGAGATCGCCAGCGACAGCGGGCTCTGCGCCACCGTCGGTGTAGGGGGCGGGGTGGCTGCGGTCGACTGGGTGGCCACCCCAGTCACGGTGCCCAGGGTAAGCGCAACCGCGACAGCGGCCGCCACGGCAGTTCTTCGATACATCATAATCCTCCCGCCGAGATGGGTTGAGGGGTGTGGCAGCAGGGCCCGTGTTGATGGGATCTCCGGCAACCGGTGACAGCTCGGCTTTGGCGATGACACTAGGAACGGCGGAGGCTGGCCGAAATCAGGGCAACCCCTTGCTCTGGTGCGCGAAGGCCCGTCGGGCGCACTATGACCCGGTGCCAGATTCCGCGACGGCAGTGAATGCGCATCAGGGGGCCACCGGCACCATGCTGCCGGTGGTACCGGGCGTCGTCCACGGCGCCCGTCGGGTGGTGCTGTTCGGTCCGCCCGGGATCGGCAAGACCGCTGCGGCCGGTGTACTCGGGCAGCAGCTGGGCTTGCCTGTCCTAAAGCTGGCTCCGAGCCCGCAGGACGCCCGGGTCCCCTACACCGGGCTGCTCGAACTCGCACTGGCCCTCCAACCGCTGCCGGCCGCGCGGGAACTCGCGACCGGGATCGACAAGGCCGTTGGAGTGCCGGGCTCTGCCGATCCCGCCGGGACCGCTCTACGGCTGCGCCGGTTGACCGCCACCCTGCTGCTGGACACCCCGCCTCTGACACTGGTGGTGGACAACGCCCAGTGGCTGGATACGGCCAGCGCGGCCGTCTTGCGTTGGGCACTGCGTCTGGCTCCCGACCTTCCCGTCATAGCCGCAGAGCGAACCTGGCGCCCAGGGAGCGAAGGCCACTGGTGCGGCGAGGACCCGTGCGCGGTCCGCATCCCGGCGCTGACACCCGATCAGGTCGCGACCCTGCTGTCGCCGTACCGGCTAACCCCCTACCAGGTCACGCAGGCCCACATCCGCAGTGGAGGGAACCCGGCCCTAGCCCTCGCATTCGCCGGGGCCCGCGGCCTCACCACCGACCTGCCGGCCGCTCAGGGTCTCGTAGACGACCTGGTCCTACCGCCGGCCGCCCGCCGACTGGTGAACGGATGGCTGGGCACTGTGTCGGCCGAAGTTCAGGAACTGTTGACGGTCGCCGCACTCGACGACCAGCCCGACCGCGAACTGCTGAGCCGCCTCGCCGGCCCGCCCGCCGAAAACCTCCTGGCCGAGGCCGAGGCAGCCGGACTGATCAACATCGGGCAGGTCGACGGGAAGATCCGGTTCGCCGCCGCCGCGATCGGCGCCGAACTCGCGGCCCGACCGCCAGTCGCCACACGCAGGCTCCTGCACGCCCGCCTGGCCGAAGCCAGCCGCGACAGCATCCGCCGCGACCGTCACACCACGCTGGCGGCCGACACCAACGACCCGCAGTCGGCCGACCGCGCCGACCGCGCCGCCGCCCGCGCCCGGCTGCGCGGAGAACCCGCACTAGCGGCCGAGCTCTCCCTGCTCGCCGCCGAACGCACCCCGGAAGCCGACGCCGACCTGCTCACCGAACGGGCGCTGACCGCCGTACGCGACGCCGCCCACAACGGCGACCTGCCCCGCGGCCAGGCTGCCGTCCGCCTCGTCCTGAACCACGACAGCAGCCCCGCCAACCGCGTCAACGCCCTCATCGCCCTCATCGACTCAGGCGGACAGCACCTGTACAACGGCGACAAGCTGTTCGCCGACGCACTTCACGAAGCGGCCGAACATCCGGACCTGACCGCGCAGATCCTCGTCCGCCAGGCGATCTGGGCCAACGTCAACGGCGATCCCGACCGGGCATGCGCCCAGGCCGCCCGGGCCGCCAGTCTCGCCCGGAACGCTGGCGACACAGCCACCACCGCCATGGCCCTCACGATGCAGGCACGCATCCAACGCATCCTCGGCCGCCCCCAAGCCGACACCACGCTCGGCCACGCCCTGTCCCTGCCACGCAGCCCTCACATCCCCCTCAACGCCAGACCGGAACAGCTCTCCGCCCGGCACGCCATCTTCGACGACCGTCTGGACGAAGCCCGCAGCGCACTGCTGCCCCTGCTCGTCGAAGCCGAGCGGACCGGAGACGCCGAAGGCACCGTGGATGTCCTGCGCAGCCTCGCCGAAGTTGAGATACGCGCCGGACGGTGCGGACTGGCCCTCAACTACGCCGGCCGCGCCCTGTCGCTTACCGACAGAGCCGCCTTGGACCCCGCACCGGCCTGCTACACCTCCGCCCTAGTCGAGGGCACCGCCTCGTGCACCGACTCCGCCCTCGCTCACGCACGCCGCGGGGCGGACACCTCCCGCCGAGAGGACAACAAGGTCTTCCTCTCCCGAAACCTCTTCGTCCTCGGACATCTTCTCCTGGTCACCGGGCGTCCGAAAGAAGCCCTGGAGGCGCTGGAAGAGGTCCGTGCACTTGAAAAGCACCAGCAGGTCCGCGACCCGTCCATCCTGCGCTGGCACGCCGACCTCGCCCAATCTCTCATCTCCCTCGGCTACCTCGACCAAGCCCGCAAGCTGCTGACCGACACCCGTCGCACCGCGACTGATCTAGGTAGAAGCTGCGTCCTCCCCGCGCTCGACCGCTCCCAGGCACTCCTGGAAGCCACCCTGGGCAACTACGATGCGGCCGCCGACCGCCTCGCCGCCGCAGCCGACCGCCTCCGCCACCTACCCATCGAACGTGGTCGAACCCTGCTGGCCCTCAGTCAAACCGAACGGCGCGGACGCCGACGCGCCAGCGCCCGCACCGCGGCGCAGAGCGCCGCCGACCTCTTCAGCACGCACCAGGCACACCCCTGGATCGAAGCCGCCACCCGCACCCTCCACCAACTGGAGCCCGTCCCCGCGCACGGCAGTACGCTCCCCCGCCTCACCTCCGCCGAACAGCGCTGCGTCGAGCTCGCCGCCAGCGGAGCGAGCAACCGCGACATCGCCACCGCCCTCACCATCAGTGTCAAGACAGTCGAAGCACACCTCACCCGTGTCTACCGGAAGCTCGGCATCCACTCCCGCATCCAACTCGCGCACCTTGCAGCCCTGACGGCAGCGCCGGCAGAAACCCTGCGTCCGGGACTGCACAAATAACGACCCTGTCTCACATTTGGTGACCATCACACCGGAGGTCCCCGACGTGTACTTCCTGTACGTCCGCAGCAGGACTACGGACGGGCTGCCCTCGGACGAGGGCTGGATTCTCCTCTGGGTGCCGCAAGCAGGCTGACGACGAAGGAAACGCCGGGCGGTGGAGCCCGGCGTCCCCTTCTGCCTCTACCGGGTCAGCGACGGCCGACCGTCAGGACCGGCTTGGGTGACCTCGGCGGCGGTCGGGCTGCTGAGCAGAACGTTTCGCCGCCGACTCTGCTGTCCTCGCCGAGAGCGCGGAGCAGCACCCTCTTGCCGATGCCTGCCGGGCCGAGCAGCAAGACGCCACCACGGTCGGCCAGAGCGAAGCGGATGCGGGTCAGCAGCTCCGCGCGCCCAACGAGTTCGGGTCCGGCCAGCCGGTGATCGGATGCAGACACGCGATCGGGACCTCTCCGAGGACATCCAATGCACGCACTTCGACAGCTATGTGGGTTTAGCCGTCTCGCCAGGTTGGGGTGGTTTCGGAGGTGAGGCGTTTGGCGATGTTGTCGACCGTGGCGATGGTGATCATGCTGGCGGAGTTGTTGGGTCGGGCTTCGTAGGCTGCTGTACCTGGAGCGTATGGGCGAGCGCACCAGAGTTCAGGAAACTTGGGACGGGTGGATCTGCGTGCTCCGACCATCTACCGGTGCGCGAAGACGAACCCGCCCTCGACGTTCGGGGCGGGGTGGTGCACCATCTCGGCCTCGACGGTGAAGCCGGCGGCAAGCAGCCAGGCCGCGATCCGCTCAGGCGAGCGGCGGTGTACGTAGACGTTCATCGGGTGGCCGCCGTAGCCCTCCGTCTTGAGCCGGCTGCCCTGGCCGGCGTGGAATCCGAGCAGTATGGTTCCGCCGGGCCGTAGCACCCGGTGGAACTCGGCCAGGACTGCGGGTACGTCGTCGTGTTCTGTCTAGCGCTGCGGCTGCGGTGCCGGGCGACCCGGCAGCGCGTACCCGGTCTCCCGGGCCAGCCGCGTCGCCTGGCCGTCCAGCCGCGCTGCCTCGGCCGTGTCCGCGGACCGCTCCGCGAGCCGGGCGAGGAGATAGGACGCCCGAATCTCAAGCGGCCGATAGCCCGAGCGGGTGGCCAGACCCAACGCCGCCCGCCCGTGTCGCCCGGCGGCCTCCGGGTCGCCCCCGGCCAGCTCGGCGGCGGCGAGGCTGGTCAGGGCCGTCGCCTCGCACCAGCAGAATCGGGTACGCCGGGCAAGTTCGAGGGACCGGCGGTGCTGCTCGGCCGCCTCGCCCGGGTGTCCCAGCGCCAGCAGCACCCGCCCCAGCGCGTCGGCAGCCCACGCCTCGGTGCCCGCGTCGCCGATCTCCCGGGTCAGCGTCACCGCCCGCTCGGCGTCGGCACGGGCCAGCTCGGCGCGATCCGTGTCGCTCCAGAGCACCGCACGGCCGGCCAGGGCGGTCGCCTCACCGTACCGGTAGCCGAGCTCCCGATTGGCGGCGAGCGCGCGGGCGTAGAGATCATCCGCGCCGTCCGGGTCGCCCCGGTCCCGGTGCACGTTGGCCAGGTCGACCAGGAGCACGGCCACGTTGTAGTGCGCCCCGGCCCGCTCCCCGCGCTCCAGTGCGGCCCGGAAGTGGGCGTCCGCCTCCGCGAACGCGCCGAGCTGCCAATGCGAGAACCCGAGGTTGGCCAGGGACATGGCCTCCCCGCCGTCATTGCCCGACCGGCGGTTGAGCGCCAACGACAGGCGGGCGCAGTCGATCGCCGCGTGCGGGTCGCCGAGCCGCTGGTGCACCGCGCTGAGGTTGTTCAGGATCCCGGCCCGTCCCTCCTGCCAGCTGTCCGCGTCGCTGCACCGCAGCCCTTCGAGCAGGTGCTCGCGGGCCTCCTCGTACCGGCCGCTGTTGACCTGCACGAGCGCGATGCTCTGGTGCATCGCGGCCTGGGCGCGGGCGTCACCGTCGGTCTGGGCGGCGGCCAGCGCCACCGTCGCCGCGTTCAGCCACTCCTCCCGACGACCCCGCTGGTGGAAGTAGGCGCGCAGCGCGTCGGTGAGATGCCAGGCGTACCGGCGGGGACCGCACCGGGCGGCCTCTTCGACCGCCGCCGTAAGGTTCGCCCACTCGGCATCCAACCAGGCCAGGGCGGCGTCGGTGTCGGGGAAGGGGTCCGCTGCCACCGGCCGCGGCAGCCGCACGAAATGCGGAATGACCCGGCGGCCCGCCGCGTCGGCCGTGTCCAGGTAGTGGTCGAACAGCCGCCTCCGGGCCACCCTGCGGGCCGCCTCGTCGTCCTCCGCGGTGAGCCGGTCCACGGCGTACCGGCGCAGCAGGTCGTGGAAGCGGTAGCGCTCGCCGGGGTGTCGCTCCAGCAGGTGCGCCGCCGCCAGGGCCCGCAGTCGCCGGGTCGCGGTGGGCACCGGCACGCCGGCGACCGCGCCGGCCGGGCCGGCGGTGATGCTCGCCCCGGGCACCAGGCCGAGGCGGCGGAACAGTTCCCGCTGCGGCCCGGACAACACCCGGTACGACAGGGCGAACGCCTTCGTCACCGCCCCCTCCTCGGCGCCGTCGACGGTCAACCCGGCCAGCCGGTCCCCGTCGGCCAGCTCGCGGACCAGGCCGGCGATGTCCGCCCTGCCGGCCGACTGCACGTTGGCCGCGGCGATGCGCAGGGCCAGTGGCAGGTGGCCGCAGAGCCGAGCCAGCTTCGCTGCCGCCGCCGGGTCGGCCCGCACGGCCGCCGCACCCAGCAGCGTCGCCAGGAGACGTACCGACGCCACCGGGGTGAGTACGTCCAACGGGAGCAGCCGGGCGTCGGCGCGGACCACGAGGTCACCGAGGCGGTGCCGGCTGGTGACGAGCACGGTGCCGCGGGACGGGATGAGCGGCAGCACCTGGTCGGCGTGGCGGGCGTTGTCCAGCACCAGCAGCATGTCCCGACCGGCCAGTAGCGAGCGGAGCAGCGCCGTTCGGCCGTCCAACCCGTCCGGCACCGCCCTCGGGTCGACCCCGAGCGCGGTCAGCAGGTGGGTCAGCGCCGTCTCCACCGGCATCGGCTCCCGGTCGGCGTCGAAGCCACGCAGGTCGAGGTGGAGCTGCCCGTCCGGGAACTCCGCGCGGACCCGGTGGGCCCAGTGCAGCGCCAGGGCGGTCTTGCCCACCCCGGCGGTGCCGCTGATCACCCAGATCCGGGTACGGCCGGCCGGCTCCGCCAACCCGGCGTCGAGCCGTTCCAGCTCGGCGTCCCGTCCGGTGAGGGTCGTGCTGCTGTGCGGCAGCCCGGCGGGGCGGACGAGCGCGGAGCGGTCGTCGCCGCCCGGTCCGGCGACGTCGGCGGGCGGCCCCAGCGTCGGGTCGGCGCGCAGGATCCGCTCCTCAAGGCGGCGCAGCGCCGGGGCCGGGTCGAGGCCGAGTTCGTCGGCGAGCCGATCGCGTACCTGCCGGTAGGTGGCCAGCGCCCGGTCGGCGCCGCCCTCCCGGTACAGGGCCAGCATGAGCTGACCGACCAGCCGCTGGCGTCCGGGTTGCCGGGCCACCGCGTCGGTCAACTCCTCGGCGACCTGCCGGGAACGCCCCCGCCGCAGCAGCACGTCGGCCCGCTCCTCGACCGCCGTCCAGCGGGCCTCGCGCAGGCCGGCGCAGAGCCGGTGCCGCACCTCCTCGTCGGCCACGTCGGCGAGCGGCTCCCCCCGCCACAGCGCCAGCGCCTGGTCGAACAGGGCCACGGCGTCGTCGCCGGCCGCCCGCGCCCGCGCGACCATGTCGGTGAACCGGTGCGCGTCAACCGCCAGCGGGTCGACCCGGAGCAGGTAGCCGGGCGCACGGCCGATCAGTTCCACCGGCACCCCCGCCTGCCGCAACGCGGTGCGCAGCCGGGAGACCAGTGCCTGCACGGTGCCCCGGGCGCTGCGCGGCGGCGCCGGACCCCAGACCAGGTCGATCAGCCGATCCACCGCCACCACCCGGTCCGGCTCCAGCAGCAGCGTCGCGAGAACGAGGCGAGGCTGGCGCCCACCGAGGTCGACTTGGACGCCGTGCGCCCACACCTCGACCGTGCCCAACACCCGGAACTCCACCGCCACCTCCCCACCGGCGAGTATGACGGTCCGCAGTGGACGAGCTGCAAGCCGGTTGCAAGCATCCTGCATCCACGGGTGTGGACCGTGTATCCCGTCCTGATCTGGCGGCCCTTCGGCCGTTCGGTCGGGACGCGCGGCCGGCACCGGCCGCGCCTCACCTCGAAAAGGGAGAACGGCGAGTGGAGAAACTCAGGCGTCCCGGCCTACGCCGGCTGGGCCTGACGGCGGCAGGCGCCGTCGCGGTGGCCGCGCTCGTGGCGGCCGTGGGTGTCGGCCGGGCCGACCCCGGCGTGCGCTACGACACACAGCCCGAGGCGCTTGCCTTCGGCAAGGAGATGTACGACTTCCAGACCGTCGAGCAGATGACCGCCACCTCACACCTGGTGGTCTTCGGCACGGTCACCTCGGTGGAGCCCGGCCGGCTGGCCAGCGCCGACGAGGACCCGGCGGCGGTTGGCGGTGACATCCGGCTGCGGACGGTGACGATCAACCAGTACGAGGTCCTGCACAACCCGAAGAACCTGATCATCCCGCCGTCCATCACCCTCGAGGAGGAGGGCTGGGACGAGGAGGGGCGCGGCTACATCTCCAACAACGTGGCCTGGAGTGCGGTGGGCGACACCGGCTACTTCTTCCTGCGCCGCGCCGTCGGCACCAGCAACCCCTACACCTACCAGCTGGCCAGCTCCGACGGGCGGCCGCTGGTGGTCGACGGCGCGCTGCGGCCCAGCAACGCGGAGAACGAGCTGGCCACGTCGATCACCACGATGGCGCCCTCGTTCCTGAACAACACGGTCGTCGCGGCGAGCGGGCAGGTCGCCGCCGGCACGCTGACCGAGTCGATGCCGACCGCGGAGCTGCCGCAGCCTCCGGAGGAGAGTGGGGAATGAAGCGCACGACGATCGTCCTCGGTACCACGCTGATCGCCGTGGTGGCGTTGGCGCCACCGGCCATGGCCGGGCACGGCGGCAAGGCCAACAGCGGCAAGCCGGACAACAAGGAACAGGCGGTGGAGTCGAACTCGCTGACGAGCGCCGGCAAGGCGGCGGTCTCGCACGGCCGGGCTCAGCTCGACCGCTCGCAGATCAACACCTCGACCGGCGGCGGGGACATCCACGTCTACGACAAGTCGTACTCCAGTTCTTGGTACGGGCAGACGACCTGCACCGACACCAACTGGTGGAACGGGCTGTGCGACCAGTACGACGTCAAATTCAACACCCGGACGATGAGCGGCAAGTCCACGGGCTACTGGCAGAGCCTCGGCTGTCACGAACTCGGGCACACCGGCTCGCTGGGCCACCGCTCGAAGAGCGCCGACACGGACAACAACTCGTGTATGCGCAGCGAGATCTGGCCCAAGAACTTCGACAGCCATGACATCACCGCGATCAATGACAACGTCTGATCGTCGTCTGCTGTTCTCCGGTGCGGCGGTGGTCGCGGTGGCCGCCGCCGCGCTGGGCGGGTGGTGGCTGTCTCGGCCGGATCTGCCCTCGGACTGGTCGGGCCGGAGCCAGTTCTGCGCCGAGGCGCAGACCTTCGCTCTGGTCAACCAGAGCGAGCTCACCAGTGAGCAGCGGGTCGAGGCGATGGCCGCCCTGATCCGCTCCGCACCACGGGAGCTCACCCCGGACCTGGAGCGGCTCGCCGGTGCACTGGGGGGACCCGAGCCCACCACCCCGCACGACCACGGCCCGACCGGATCGAGCCCGGAGGCGGCCGGTCACGACGCCGGCACGGCCGCGCACGAGCACGACGACGCGTCCGCTGCGGAGGCGGCCGTGCCGAACGGCACGGCGGTGAAGGCGAGCGGACGCCGCGCGGGGGAGTTCATCGAACGCACCTGCGGGGTCAACCTGCCCAACATCCGCACCTGAGCTGCGGACTGCGCGGGTGTGACGTCGTCAGACGGTTCGCCATCGGGGGGTGTCCCTATGGGTTTGGTCAAGCGGTGATCGGTGTTGTTGGGCGGGGTTGGTAGGGGATCTTGTCGCGGAGCATGGCGTGGAGGACGTCGCAGCGGCGTCGGGCGAGGCAGATGAGGGCGGCGTTGTGGCGTTTGCCTTCGCCGCGTTTGCCGTCGTAGTAGGCGCGGCTGGTAAGCGGCCGGCCCGGGCCACGCGTCCGGGCCGGTCGGGCCGTCAACCGTCGCGGCTTGTCGCCGCAGGTCAGCGGCCTACGTCGGCGTGGAGCGCTTCGCGGCGGTTCGGCCGTCCAAGCCAGTCGTCGATCTTCACGTACAGTGCGGTCAGAAGGGTGTTGAGGTCTGTCGTCACAAACGAATCTTCAACACCCTTCGCCTATACCGCAGCCCCGGGGGTCGTTAGGACTTACTCGTCTAGGGAATCGAACCCCTAGCCTTTTGATCCGTGGGCCTTCCACTGGTCGATGAGGGCCGGCAGTTCCCGCCACAGGTAGTCGTAGAAGTCCCGCATCTCACCGAGACGGCGGCCAGCGACGCTGTCTTCGCCGGTGGCCGCGATGCCCTGCTCAGCAGCCTCTCGCATCACCCTCACCAGCTGGTTCTGCTCCGACATCAGCGTCGCCCAGGCGCCTTCGCGGAAGCGGAAGTGTTCCCGGCGGCTGCCAGGGGCGGGCACCTTCTCGATCAGTCCGACCGAGGTGAGTGACTTCAGCGCCGTGGAGACGCTACCCGAGCTGATGATGAGCAACTCGGTGATCTCGCCCGCGGTCAGCGTGTCCTGCTCGGTGAAGAGCAGTGCCGCCAAGACCCGCGCGGTCATCCGCTGCATCCCCCCTTGAGTCAGGGCCAGGGCAAGGTGCTCCGCCGGATCGCTCAACGCTGACACCCCGGTCCTCCTGTCGCAAATCTTGACGAAATCCTAACAGCTCCGATCCTTCAGAGATCTCTGAAGACTCGATAATGTCACCGTCATGGAAGACGTGATTCAGCTGGAAAAGCTGACCAAGACGTACGGGACCCGCCGAGGACTGGTCGAGCTGGACCTGGCGGTGGCCGAGGGTGAGGTGTTCGGCTACCTCGGCCCGAACGGCGCCGGGAAGTCCACCACCATCCGGCTGCTGCTGGACTTCATCCGCCCCACGAGCGGCCGCGCCCGGCTGTTCGGCCGTGACCCGCGCAAGGACGCTGTCGCACTGCATCGCCGGATCGGTCACCTCGCCGGCGAATTCGTGGTCGACCCCCGTCAGCGGGTCGGCGAGTGCCTGTCGTTCCTGGCCGACCTGCGCGGCGGCGTGCCCCGGACGCGGATCGAGGAAGTGGCCGCCCGTCTCGATCTCGACCTGTCCGTCCGGATCAGGGCGCTGTCCAAGGGCAACCGGCAGAAGGTCGGCCTGGTCCAGGCGTTCATGCACCGACCCGACCTGCTGATCCTCGACGAGCCGACCTCCGGGCTCGACCCGCTCGTCCAACAGACCTTCCTCGACCTGGTTCGCGAGGCCAGGGCCGCCGGACAGACCGTCTTCATGTCGTCGCACATCATGACCGAGGTCGAAGCCGTCGCCGACCGGGTCGGAATCATCCGCGAGGGCCGGCTCGTCGCCCTCGACACCGTCGCCCGGCTCCGCGACCACGCCCAACACCGGTTCGAGATCACCTTCACCGGCCCGATCGACCAGGCCGCCCTCGCCACGCTCCCCGGCATCTCGGACCTGACCATCGACGGCCCGACCGCCCGTTTCGCCCTGGCCACCGACCCGAACGAGCTGATCACCATCCTCGCCCGACACCGGGTCGCCGGCCTGCGGGCCAGCGAACCCGACCTCGAGGAACTCTTCTTCACCTACTACCGGACCACCGAGGTCGCCAAGGAGACCAGCCGTGCCTGACGTCCTGACCAAGACCCTCTGGGACTCCCACCGCAGCCTCACCGGCTTCACCGTCGGCACCGCACTGGTCGGCACCATGTACGCCGGCTTCTACCCCCAGGTCGCCGACGGGGCCATGGGCCAGGCCGTCGAGGGCTTCTCCCCCGCCCTGCGCGAAGCCCTCAACATGGACGACATCGCCAGCGCCGCCGGCTACCTGGGCTCCAGCGTCTTCGGCATCATCGTGCCCCTGATCGCCGTCATCTACGGCATCGCCACCGGCACCCGGGCCATCGCCGGCGACGAGGAGGCCGGCTACCTCGACCTGCTCCTCGCCCACCCGATCAGCAGGACACGGCTGCTACTGCACCGCTGCGCCGTCCTCGCGATCGGCTCCTGCACCCTCGCCGGCCTCGTCCTGCTCGCCATGCTCGCCGTCCGTCCCAGCGCCCAACTCGACACCATCAGCATCGGCCAGTTCGCCGCCCAGTCCGTGGCACTGGCACTGCTGTGCACCCTCTTCGGCGCCATCGCGATCACCATCGGCGCCGCCACCGGCAGCCGCGCCGCGGCACTCGCCGGCAGCACCGTCGTCGGCGTTCTCGCCTACGCCACCAACACCTTCGCCACCCAACTCGGCGCCGACGGCCTCCGCCACCTCTCCCCGTTCCACTACTACATCGGCAACGAGCCGTTACGTAACGGCTTCCAATGGGCCGACCTCGGCATCCTCGCCGCAACCATCGGCGTACTCGTTGCCATCGCCACCTTCGCCTTCAACCGTCGCGACCTGACCAGCTGAACCGCCAGCCCGTCTCCACCGACCGATCCCCCGACGGGACGGTCGGAGTCCCGGCACGTGGCCCAGGTGCCGACCCGCCCACCTTCAGCCGGTCGGGTCGGCGCCGCCATCAGCCAGAGGCCAGGTTCCGGCTGCTCGCCGCAGAGAGTTCGTCGTTCCAAGTCGGCGACGTCTTAAGTCGCCTCCTTTGAAGGAGCCGTATAGGAACGCGCGGCGCGCCAACCACCCCCTGCTCGGCTACACCACCGCCAATAACAGCGCACCTGCCTCGTCGATAAGCACAACAGCGACGCCGACACCTACGAGGCGGACGACCCGCGTCTACCTGACACACGCTTCCTAACGGTGGCTTCCGGGCGTACGCTCCGCTGAGGAGCGCCGGGAAGTCTGGTCGGCAGTGGTCATGTCGCGTCGACCGAAGAGGGCTCCCATGGATGCGTTCGCTGTTCACACCGAAAATCTCACCAAACGCTACGGGCGACTCCTCGCGCTCGACGCGCTCGACCTCGCCGTGCCCACCGGGTCGGTGTTCGGGTTCCTCGGCCCAAACGGTGCCGGCAAGTCCACCACCATCCGCCTGCTGCTCGGCATGGCCCGACCGACCGCGGGACACGCCCGGATATTCGACACCGACGCCCAGGACGTACGCGGTCGTTGGCGTACGTGCCCGCCGACGTGGCGCTGTGGCCGCAACTGACCGGCGCCGAGACCCTGGAGTTGCTGGCTCGCACCGGTCCCGGTGTCGATCGGGGCTACCGCGACGAGTTGGTCGAGCGGTTCGCGCTGGACGTGTCGAAATCCGGCCGGACTTACTCGACCGGGAACCGGCAGAAGGTGGCCCTGGTGGCGGCCTTCGCCACCCGCGCTCCCCTGCTGGTTTTCGACGAGCCGACCAGTGGCCTGGACCCGTTGATGGAACGGGAGTTCCAGCGGGCGGTGGCGCAGGCCTGCGAGCGGGGACAGACGGTGTTCCTCAGCTCCCACCAGCTCGCCGAGGTCGAAGCTGTGTGCGACCGGGTCGCGATCCTACGCGCCGGCAAGCTCGTGGAAATCGCCGACGTCGCGGACCTCCGACGACTGCATCGCGGCCAGGTCGAGGTCACCTTCGCCGGCACGGCACCCCGGCTGGACGATGTGCCCGGTGTCGAGGCGGTGGAACGGGTCGGGCCCGCCCGGCTACGGTTCACTTTCACCGGCTCGCCCGCGCCGGCCCTGCGGGCGCTGGCCACGGCGGACGTGACCGCGCTGACGATCCATGAACGGACCCTTGAGGAGATCTTCCTCGACTACTACAACGAGGTGTCCCGATGACCGCCGTCAACGCGCGCGCACCGCAGGCCACCCAGGCAGCGAGGGATGCCGGCGCGAGGAACGCGGTGACCTGGCTGGCTGTCCGCCAGGTGCGGCGCGGGGCGCTCATCGTCATCATCCTCGTGGGCGGCATGTCGGCGATGGTCGCCACCACCTATGCCAGCACCGTCGGCGACGCCATGGACGCCGCCGCCCTCGCCGCGCTGGCCGAGAACCCGGCGATCCGTACCCTGTTCGGGCAGCCGGTCGCCCTCGACTCCGCGGGCGGCTTCACCGTGTGGCGCACCGGCACCATCCTCGCCGTCCTGGTCGGGGTCTAGGCGCTGCTCACCGCCACCCGGATCACCCGCGGCGCCGAAGACGCCGGCCACTGGGACCTGCTGCTGGCCGGCAAGGTCCCGCTGTCCACCGTCGTGATGCGCCAAGCCACCGTGATCGTCACCGCCGCGCTGCTCGTCGGGGTCGCCACCGCGACCGCCCTCACCGCCGCCGGCACCCCACCGGCTGGTGCCGTGCTGCACGGCGCCGGTGTCGCGCTGGTCGGCGTGTTCTTCGCCGCCGCCGGAACCCTCGCGGCACAGGTCTTCCCGAGCCGCGCCGCCGCGAGCGGCGCCACCGTCGCACTGCTCGGCGCCGGACTGCTGTCGATGGCCACGGTGCGCAGGCCCCGATAGAACACGCCGGGCTGGCCGGGCAGGCCGACGACACCGGCCAGGTCTCTCAACCAACGTCAGCGGACTGCATGTCCGACTCGGCCGCGAGGATTCCTCGTAGAAAAGTCGGCGTGTCGGACAACCCGCGTGACGATCTCGAGGATCCCCTGACTCGATGGCTCAACTGGCAGCCGCAGCCCGACCCGCACCCGCCTACCCAACGGCGGCGTGGTCTTCGGTTTGCGTTCTACGGTCGGATGTCGACCGTCGAGCACCAGGACCGGGTGACCTCTCGGCACTGGCAGCGGGACTGCGCCACCGAGCTCGTCGCCGGTTACGGGGTGATCGTTGCCGAGTACTTCGACGTCGGCTGCTCCCGCCGCCGAAGTTGGCGGCAGCGACCGCAGGCCGCCGCGCTGCTGGCCGCGCTCGACGACCCAGATCGCGGGTTCAACGCCATCGTGGTCGGCGAGTACGAGCGGGCGTTCTCCGCCAACCAACTGCGGCACTTGGCGCCCGTGCTCGAACATCACGATGTTCAGCTGTGGCTGCCCGAGACAGACGGGCCGGTCGATCTCCACAACCCGACCCATCAGGCGCTGATCATGATGCTGGGCGCCCAGTCGAAACGTGAGGTGCAGCGCGCCCGGTTCCGGGTCGTCACGGCGATGCGGGCCCAAGCGCGGGAGCAGGGACGGTATCTCGGAGGCCGGCCGCCCTACGGCTACCGACTCGTGGACGCCGGCCCTCATCCGAATGCCGCGCACGCGCGCTGGGGTCGCCGGCTTCAGCGCCTCGAACCGGATCCGGCCACGGCCGGACACGTACGGTGGATGTTCGCCCAACGCCTGGATGGCCAGAGCCTCGCCAGCATCGCGCGCGCACTCAACGACGCCGGCATACCGTGCCCGTCGGGCATCGATCCCCACCGCAATCCACACCCAGTGGCGACCGGTGGACCCTGCGAACGGTCGCGGCGATACTCGCCAACCCTCGCTACACCGGCCGGCAGGTCTGGAACCGGCAACCCGCGCACACCGACACCGACACCGACACCGACACCAGCCGCCCGGAGCGAGAACCCATCCGACGGAACCCGACCGCGGACTGGGTGGTCTCCAAGCAACGGCCCACACCGCGTTGGTCAGCGAACAGGACTTCGTCGCCACCCAGGCCGTCCGCTCCCACCGAAGCGCCCACGACGGCACCACCCGCCGCTACCTGTTCACCGGACTACTGCGCTGCGGGCCATGTGGCCGAAAAATGGAATCTCACTGGATCAATCAACGCCCCGGCTACCGATGCCGCCACGGCCACACCAGCACCCAACAGCCCACCAACCGCCGGCGCAAGATCCTCTACCTCCGGTAAGACCACATCATCGCAAGGCTCGCCGACCATCCCAGCCTCGCCAGCGGCATCCCGACTCCGCGCGACCTGGTCGCGCTTTTGCACAGGAGGAAGATCACCATCGTCTGCGACCAGGAACACTGCACACCGACCATAAAATCATCCGCGCAGGTCAACCTGCGCGGACCATGATCGATATGTGGTAATGATGTGTCCGAGGGGGGACTTGAACCCCCACGCCCTTTACGGGCACTAGCACCTCAAGCTAGCGCGTCTGCCATTCCGCCACCCGGACCTACTCGTTCAGCCTACCCTGTCGGCCTGGGCGGATTCACCGCCCGTTGGCCGACCCGGAGGGCCGCACGGGGCATTACTGTACACGGCGGCGATGGATCATGCACATCACCTTCCTGCCAGCCCGTTTGCCCAGTTCAGGGGGCTTACAACTCCTAACTCTTTGAGTGTTGGAGTCGGCGCCAGCAGATGATGGCGCAGGCGAGGGTGAGGAAGGCTTCGTGGATGTCGTCGCGGATCTCC
>NZ_JBIATC010000034.1:0-34391 GCF_042891255.1 Micromonospora sp. NPDC001898
CGGGAGGGTGTGGGAGAGTAGGACACCGCCGGACATCTTTCGGTCAGGGCCACCCCTTCGGGGGTGGCCCTGACGCGTTTCCGTGACCATTTCCGTGAACGCCTCCCGTCGGTGCCACCGGGCTCGGTAGCGTCGCTGAGGGACGCGCCGACGCGGCGTTCCCCGCGATCGTGGCCGGAAAACCGTACGTGGCGTATGCCTCCAGCACTCTTGGGCCGCGCGGGTCGGGGTACCTGCCCACAGTTCGACCGGATCTGACCGCCGAGAGGCGGAGGCAGGAGTGGTCATGAAGATCGGAATTATCGGGTCGGGGCACATCGGTGGCACCCTCACCCGTCGGCTGCGGGACCTGGGTCACGACGTGACGGTGGCCAACTCACGCGGGCCGGCGTCCCTCACCGAGCTTGCCCAGGAGACAGGGGCGACCGCAGGGACCGTGGAGCAGGCCGTCGACCATGCCGACCTGGTGGTGATCGCGATTCCGCTGCTGGCGGTGCCGGCGCTGCCCGCGGAGCTCTTCGAGGGCAAGGTCGTCGTCGACGCCGACAACTACTACTCGCAGCGGGACGGGGACATCGCCGAGCTGCTGGACCGCAGCCTCAGCTCCAGCCGGTGGACCGCCGAGCACCTCAAGGGCGCCCGGGTGGTGAAGGCGTTCAACAACATCCAGGCCCAGCACCTGCTGGAGAACGCGCACCCTGCCGGCGCGGCCGATCGGATCGCCCTGCCGGTGGCCGGCGACGACGCCGAGGCCAAGCGGATCGTGATGGAGCTGGTCGACGCCCTCGGCTTCGACCCGGTCGACGCCGGCACCCTCGACGAGAGCTGGCGGCAGCAGCCGGACACCCCCGTCTACGGCACGGACCTCGACGCGGCCGGCGTACGCCAGGGGCTGGCCGCGGCACGGCCCTGAGCGACCGCAGGGGCGCTTTCCGCGTACCCGATGGAAAATGCCCCGCCGGCGATGCCGGCGGGGCATTCGTGTGCAGGGGTCCGGCGCGTTCAGCCGCCGCAGATGTAGCGGGGCTCGGCCAGGTACCGCCAGGTGAACTTCTCCCGCTTGACCACCTTGCCGGCCTTCTTGATGATCCGGAAGGCATCCTGGGTGAAGCCGTCAATTCCGTTGCTGGAGATACACGACGGGCCGGCTTCCAGCTGGATCGTCTTCGGGCTGGTGATGCCCCGGCGGGGGCCGTACTCGGTCTTGACGCTGTCGTAGATCCTCGTGCTCCAGATCGACACAGTCACCGAGCCGGCGGTGTGCGAGGTGTCGATGAGGACGCCGTACGGGGTGTTGTTGCGGAACTTGAAGTCGAGGTTCGGCCAGAAGATCGTCGACTCGATGACCGCCGGGTACCGGCTGAACCAGTACGAGTGCGGCTTGTGCTCGACGTCCTCCAGCCCGGCGTAGTAGGTCGCGTTGAACAGGGTGGTGGTGAACTGGGAGACGCCGCCGCCCACGCCGGGGACGAGCTTGCCGTCGAGGATCACCGGTGCGTCCTGGTACCCCTGGTCGTAGCCGCGCTCGCCGGTGTGGCCGTTGAGCGAGAACGTCTCGCCGGGCAGTACGACGGTGCCGTCGACCTCCTTGGCTACCTGGACGATGTTCTGGCTGCGGGGCGAGGAGAGGCCGCCGGTGAAGTGGGTGGTGAAGCGGGACACCCGCTCCTTGATGCCGAGGCCGGCCAGCTTGGCCGTGGTCACTTCCGGCTGGGTCTCCGTGAGCTGGCCGGTGATGGTGCGGTCGTCGGTGCGGGGCAGCACGGCGAGCAGGTCGCGGCTGAGTGCGGTCGCGTCGAGCTGCGTGCCGGGCCGGCCGTCGATCGGCGTCGGCTTGCCGCCGGTGACGGCCATCCGGGCGTCGCGGGGTTCCACCTCGATGGCGTTCAGCTTGCCGCCGAGGGCGGAGCGCAACCGCTTCACGTCGATGCGGGGGGTGAGCTTCCCGCTGTCGTCGGCGGTGAAGCGCAGGCCCCGGGCGATGGCGGTGGGCGGGATGGTGACCGTGCCCTTGGGCGTGCGGAGCGTCACCGGGGCGGCGACGGCGGGGCGGGCCAGCTCGGCGACGAGCCGGCTGACCTCCTCGTCGGTCGTCGCCGGCCGGGTCTCCACCAGCGGCACGGTCACCGGCTGGCCGGTGAGCCAGCCGTCCCGGACCGCCTGGGCCGAGCGCTGCGGGTCGAGCGCGAGGCCGGGTTTCGGGCGGACGGGCTTCGGGGTCGTACCGGTGAAGATGATCGCCGGCACGGTCCACTCGCGGGTCTGGTCGCCGGCGGCCTTGCGCAGGGCGGCGTCGAGGCGGGCGGCGTCGACGGTCACCACCGGCGCGACGGTGCGGGAGCCGACGAGGCGGCTCACCGGGTGGGCCCGTGCTTTGGCGGCCGCGTCGACGGTGGCCTCGACGTCCACCGTGAGCCCCACGTCGGCGGGCTTGACCTCGACGGTCCGTTCCCCGACGGTCATCCGTAGCGGGGCGGTGAGAGAGCTGGCCCGGTCCAGCTCCGTGCGCAGGTCCCGGACCGCGTCGGTGCGGCTGCGTCCGCCGAGCTCGGTGCCGAGGACGCTGGTGCCGCGCGGGACGTCGCCGGCGTAGGCGTACGCGCCGGCACCGGCCACGGCGCCCAGGACCACCGTGGTGACGCCGGCGGCAAGCAGGATCCGCAGTCGCCGGGAACGGGGGCCCGGCCCGCCGCTGCCGGGGACGGTCGCCGCGCTGGGCTCCGGCTCGTCGTCCGGCCAGCTCACCGCGGTCACCTTGACGGTCGGCCGGTCATCGGCGGGCGGTCGTGTTTCGCCGTACAGAGTCACAGAAACCTCGATCGGTACGTACCACGTGGGGTGGCCCCCACCCGGAAGACACCTACGGTAACCAACGGCCGGGCTGAGCGGCAGTCTGCGCCCCGGCCCCGTCCGCGCAGCGTGTCGACGCCCGCCGCACCGGGTGTGCGTCGCCGCCCGGTGCCGGGCGGCCGGCGGAGCCGGCGAATCACTCGCAGCGACTTTTCAGCCTCTCGTTACCAAAAAGTTACCGCCGGGGTGCGGCGACTACCCCGCGTGAGGCATGGGACGCACCCTGCTGCGCTCTGCCCGATTTGCCCGGGTGGATTCTCCGGCTGATATTGACTCATGGTGATCGATATCGATCTCTGTGTCCCGGGATGGTTACCGGTCAGTAGCACGGGGCTTGTGAGCCGGCTCCCTTCGCGGGAGCATCCAATCCGCAGCCCGCGCCGTCCGCCGGGCACGGCGGCACCACCACCCGCAGCTTCCCCTCCCGAGCGGCCACCGCGCTCGGTGGGCTCCGTCCCAGGAGGACCCGTGAAGGAATCGGAAGACCGTCCGCCGCAGGGCGCCACCCGTTGGCGGCGCTTCGCCGCGATGATGGTGCCCGCGACCGCCGTCGCCGGCGCCATCGTCTTCGGCATGGCCAACGGTGCGATCGCGGCCTCGTTCGCCGTCTCCGGCCAGACCTTCAAGGTCGGGGCCTCGAAGCTGGAGGGCGACGGCTTCAAGCAGTACGGCGGTTTCGTCAGGGAGAAGGACGGCACCACCCACCCGGTGGCCGTCTCCGAGATCACCAGCGCCGAACTCTACGACCTCTGCCAGTCGGTGAAGGTGCCGGACATGCCGATCGTGCTCACCATCAACGCCGGGGGCGGGGGCAAGCCGGCGACCGCCAAGAACCTGCTGATCGACATGGACTCCCTCGGTGGCGATGCCACCTTCGAGAACATCAAGATCGGCCGAGACGCCACCGACCTGAATTCCGGCGCCACCCCCAAGTCCTTCGGGCAGAGCGCCGACCACGTCACGATCATCGGGGTCGAGCAGGTGACCCGCTCCAGCAGCGCCGCGATCTTCACCCTCAACGGGCTGAAGCTGAAGGTCAACATGGGCAAGGACGCCAAGGAGTGCTTCTGAGCCACCCCCGCCCGTGGAGGGTGCCCTCCACGGGCCTCGGTCCTGCCCCGTGACCAGCGAGCACCGCCAGGAGGAGTAGTGACGACCGCCAACCCGCAGCACGCCCAGTCGGGCAGGCTCAGTCAGGCGTGGCGCGGCTTCCGCCGCTGGCGACGGAGCCGCCCCTTCTGGGGCGGGCTGTTCACGGCGCTGGCCGGGGTGGAGATCTTCTTCACCACCCAGATGAGCCTCAGCGACCTCACCTTCCAGATGGGGCCGACCGGCTTCCTGTCCTGGCTGATCCCGGTCATCCTGGTGGCCTGCGGGATGCTGATGTGGTTCACCCCGCAGCAGCGGATGTTCTACGCGATCGTCGGCGCGGTCACCGCCGTCTTCTCGCTCATCGGGGTCAACCTCGGCGGCTTCTTCGTCGGCCTGCTGTTCGGCATGGTCGGCAGCGCCCTCGGCTTCGCCTGGGTGCCGTACCGCCGGCCGGCCACCGCCACCGCACCGGCCGCGCCGGAGCCGGCCGCCCGGCCGGACGACGGTGAGCGCGACGACGAACCGGCGCTCGTCGACGAGCTGATGCCCCGGTCGGAGTCGGGCGAGGACGTCACCGGCCCGCTCACCGACACCCCGCCCCGGCCCCGAAACCCGCTGCGCGAGCCGTCGCCCGTCGACCGGGACCACGACAGCGCCCAGATGCTGCCGCCGGTCGGCCGGCAGCAGGGCGGCCCGTACCAGGACTCGAAGCTGCTCGCGATCACCCTGGTGCTGCTCAGCGTCTCGGCCGTCGGGGTGCTCGCGCTGCGCGACCACAGCCCCGTGCGGGCCGCGTCGGCCACGCTCTGCCCCACCCCCTCACGCATGAGCGCGAGCCCGACCGCCGTGAGTCCGTCGGTGTCCGACCCGGCCGGTGAGAGCCCCACCCCCACCCCGGCGGCGACCGCCACCCCGACCCACAGGCCGGCCTCGGCCGGCACCGGCGAGCCCACCCCGGACGCCTCGGCCGGCACCGGCGAGCCCACCCCGGACGCCTCGGCCGGCACCGGCGAGCCCACCCCGGACGGTCCCGGGTGCGCCACCCCGAAGCCCACCGATCCGGGCCAGGTGAAGCCCGGCAAGCCGCTGCCCCGGATCGCGGCCGAGCCCGGCCAGCCCCGGGTCGCGGCGGAGCCGTCGAAGCTCACCGGCTCCGAGGTCACCATGACCGGGCTGCGGTTCGAGGGGATCGTCGAGCTGGACACCGGCGCGGGCAAGCTCAGGACGCTCAAGTTCAGCATGGACAAGGCCGTGACAGGTGACTTCCTGCTCCAGGCCGGCGGCCCTGGCGGAAAGACCATGCGGTACGCCACCGACCGGCTGACCGTCCAGGGCGACGTGGCCTTCTACGCCACCCGGTTCGTCGGGCGACTGCTCGGCGTCAAGATCACCCTCGCCCCGGACCTGCCGTTCCCGGACGGCATCCCGATCACCTCGCCGATTCCGATCACCTTCACCGACCCGGTCATCGACCTGGCGTACGTCGACAGCGACGTCCTGACCGCGAAGCCGCAACTCAAGCTCAGCCTGGCCTGACCCGGCCACCCGCCGGACGGGGGACCGGCGGCCACGCCGGCCCCGGGCATCGCGCGGCGGCCGGGAGTCAGGGGTCCGCCCCTGGCTCCCGGCCGCCGTCGTCGCCTCAGATCCGGGCCAACGCCCGGCGTAGCGGGTCGAGCCCCAGCGCCCCGAGGTCCAGCGCCTGCCGGTGGAACTCCCTGAGATCGAAGTCGGCGCCCTTGCGGGCCTTCGCGTCCTCGCGGGCCTGGAGCCAGATCCGCTCGCCCACCTTGTACGAGGGGGCCTGCCCCGGCCAGCCGAGGTAGCGGTTCAGCTCGAAGCGCAGGTTCTCGTCCGGCACCCGGCAGTGCGCCCGCATGAATTCCCAGCCCAGTGCCGGGGTCCACCGCTCCCCGGGGTGGAAGCCGAACGGGTTGTCCTTCGGGATCTCCAGCTCCAGGTGCATGCCGATGTCGACGATCACCCGGGCGGCCCGGAACGCCTGCCCGTCGAGCATGCCGAGCTTGTCGCCCGGGTCATCCAGGTAACCCAGCTCGTCCATCAACTGCTCCGAGTAGAGCGCCCAGCCCTCGCCGTGCCCGGAGACCCAGCAGAGCAGCCGCTGCCAGCGGTTGAGCAGGCCGGCCCGCACGGCGGTCTGCCCGATCTGGAGATGGTGGCCCGGGACGCCCTCGTGGTAGACCGTGGTCACCTCGCGCCAGGTGGAAAAGTCGGTGATTCCCTGCGGCACCGCCCACCACATCCGCCCGGGGCGGGAGAAGTCCTCGCTCGGGCCGGTGTAGTAGATCGCTCCGTCGCTGGTCGGGGCGAGGCAGCACTCGATGCGGCGGACCTGCTCCGGGATGTCGAAGTGGGTGCCGTGCAGCTCACTGACCGCCTTGTCGGCAAGGGCCTGCATCCAGTCCCGGAACGCCTCCTTGCCCTGGATCGTGCGGGCCGGGTCGGCGTCCAGCGCGGCCACCGCCTCGTCGACGGTCGCGCCCGGCCCGACGATCCGGCCGGACACCGTCCGCATCTCGGACTCCAGCCGGGCCAGCTCGGCGAACCCCCAGGCGTACGTCTCGTCGAGGTCGACCTTCGCGCCGAGGAAGTACTGCGAGGCCAGCTCGTACCGCTCCCGGCCAGCGGCCTGCTTGTCCCGCCCGAACGGGGCCAGCTCGTCGCGGAGGAACTGGCCGAACTCGGCGGTGGCCGCGGTGGCCGCCGCCGCGCCCCGGCGGAGCTCCGCGCCGAGCGTGCCGTCCGCGCCGAGCCGCTCGACCAGGCCGTGGAAGAAGTTGTCGCCGTCCGGATCCGTCCAGACGTCGCACTGCTTCGCGACCTCGACGAGCTGGGTCTTCGAGCTGACCTTCCCGGACGAGGCCGCCTCACGCAGCGTCGTCTTGTAGCCCTCCAGGGCGCCGGCGAACCGGTTGAGCCGGGCGGCGATGTCGGCCTGCGCGTCGGCGTTCCCGGTCGGCATCAGGTCGAACACCATGCGGAGTTCGTGCAGGCCGCTGGCGATGACGTTGACCTCGCTGGTCGTCTCGCCGGTGTCGTACCGGGCGAGGTCCAGGCCGAGGCGCTCCTGCATGGCCTCCTTGGCTGTCCGCTCCGACTCCGAAGCGGGTTCGGTGACGTCGAGATCGGCGAGGGTACGCCGGGTCAGGTCGGCCCGGGCCGCATAGCCCTCCGGCGACAGGTCGTCCAGTTGATCGTCGTATCCGGCGATGCCGACATAGGTCGCGCCGGTCGGGCTCAGCGGAGCCCAGTCTGCGACGTACCGGTCGGCGAGGTCATCGATTCGTCCCACGGCTGCGACCCTACGCGACCACGCCGCCGCTCTGTCGACCTGTTTGGCGTGTTCAGGGCAGCAGCTCGGCCGGGTCGAAGTCGATCGGGAACGGCGCGTCGGCCCGTAGCCGTTCCCCGCTGACCGCCCGCGCGACGGTGTCGTAGCCACCGAACTTGCCGAGGGCGAACAGCTCGACCGCCGCGTGCCGCAGCCGGCGGGAGATCTCGACCCGCATGAAGTACGGCACCCCACCCTCCGCGCACCGGCGCGGCTTGTCGACGAAGTCCTGCCGGCGGCTGCCGGGCGAGATGAACTCGACGGCCATGGTGCACAGATGGACCGGGATCCACCGGTCCTCCTCGTCGGTCTTCGGCAGGTCGTGCAGCACCGTGACGTCCGGCTGGATCCAGCGCTGCGGCGCGAAGGTCAGGTTCACCTGGCCGTACACATAGAAGCCGGCGGCCTCGGCGGTGGGCCCCAGGATGCGGATCAACTTGCCCTCGCCGTAACTGTTCGTGCCGACCTCAGCGGGCGTCATGACCAACCTTCCGTCGATGCACTCGTATCGCGCATCGGGCAGCTCCGGCAGCGGGAGGTAACGCTCCGCGAGCTGGGTCGTCCAGATTCCGTCGAGGTCGACGAGCGGGTCGAAACGCATCGGCATCGCCATCGGGGGCACCTCCTCGGCTGGTCAACGCACTACCACTCTAGGTGGTTTCTGTGGCGCGGGACACGACGGCCGGAAAGCGCGGGACTTCGTCGTACGGCTCCGGCAGAGTGTCAGGAGTGACACCGGACATCACCCCTGACAGGTCGGCGCTGCGCAGCTGGCTGCCGGGCTTCCTCGCGCTCGCCGCGATCTGGGGCTCCAGCTTCCTTTTCATCAAGATCGGCATCCGCGAGCTGCACCCGCTGCACCTCACCCTCTACCGGGTCGCCGCCGGGGCGCTGACCCTGCTCGTCGTGCTCCCGCTGCTGCGCGACCGGCTGCCCCGGGAGCCCCGGGTGTGGGCCCACCTCTTCGTCGCCGCCGCCCTCGGCGTGGCCGCCCCGTTCACCCTCTTCGGGTACGGCGAGCAGCGGGTCGAGTCGATGCTCGCCGGGATCTGGAACGCCACCACGCCGCTGGTCGTGCTGCCGATGGCGGTGCTGGTGTTCCGCACCGAGCGGTTGACCCAGCGCAGCGCGGTCGGGTTGGGGCTGGGCTTCGCCGGGGTCCTCGTGGTGCTGGGCGTCTGGGAGGGCGTCGGCGGGGCGCACTTCACCGGCCAGCTCATGTGCCTCGGCGCGGCGGTTTGCTACGGCATCGCCATCCCGTACCAGAAGCGGTTCATCGCGGGCAGTTCCCACTCCGGGGTGTCGCTGTCGGCGGCCCAGCTTCTGCTGGCGACCGCCCAACTCGCCGTGGTGGGGCCGCTGGTCGCGGGGGCGCCGCCGATGCCCACCGGCCTCTCGGCCGAGGTGCTCGCCAGCGTGCTCGCGCTGGGCGCGCTCGGCACCGGGCTCGCCTTCGTGATCAACCTGCGCAACATCCGGGTCGCCGGGGCGAGCACCGCCTCCACGGTGACCTACCTGATTCCGATCTTCGCGGTGTTGATCGGGGCGCTGGCGCTCGACGAGCGGCTGACCTGGCACCAGCCGGTCGGCGCGCTGATCGTGCTGGCCGGGGTGGCGGTGACGCAGGGCCTGATCGGCCGGCGCAGCCGACCGGCGGGGGCTCCGATGGTCGCCGCCGAGGAGAAGCCGGGCCCGGCCGGCCCGACCGGGGCTCCTCCCGGCCCGGCGGCGGTCGAGAAGGCGGCCGCCCCCGCGGTCGACGGGCGGGCCACCCCGGCCGCCGACGGGGGCGGCCGGGGTGTGCCGGCCACCGGGCCCGCCGTCGGCTGATCAGCCCCGGGCCCACTCCACCAGGCGGTCCGCCGGCCAGGTGTTGACCACCCGGTCGGCGGGGACGCCGCACAGCGCCGCCCGCTCGCAGCCGAACCGCTGCCAGTCGAGCTGCCCCGGGGCGTGGGCGTCGGTGTTGATCGCGAACCGGCAGCCGGCCTCCAGGGCCCGGCGGATCAGCCGCTTCGGCGGGTCCTGCCGCTCGGGGCGGGAGTTGATCTCGACGGCGACGTCGTGCTCGGCGCAGGCGGCGAAGACGGCGTCCGCGTCGAAGTCGCTCTCGGCCCGGGTACGCGGCCGGTGCGCCCGGTCGCCCGGCCCCTTCACCCCGGAGGGACGGGAGGCGACCATCCGGCCGGTGCAGTGGCCGAGGATGTCCAGGTGCGGGTCGGCGATCGCGGCCAGCATCCGCCGGGTCATCCTGCCCCGCTCGTCGTTCAGCCCGCTGTGCACCGAGCCGACCACCACGTCGAGGCGGGCCAGCAGTTCCTCGTCCTGGTCCAGTGAGCCGTCGGCGAGGATGTCCACCTCGATCCCGGTGAGGATGCGGAACCCCTCGGGCAGCGCCGCGTTGACCGCCGCCACGTGGTCGAGTTGCTTGCGCAGCCGGTCCGCGGTCAGCCCCCGCGCCACCTTCAGGCGGGGGGAATGGTCGGTCAGCACGACGTACTCGTGGCCCAGCTCGACCGCCGCGAGCGCCATCTCCTCGATCGGCGAGCCGCCGTCGGACCAGTCGGAGTGGGTGTGGCAGTCGCCGCGCAGCGCCGTGCGCAGCGCGGTGGCCGCGGCGTCCAGATCGGTGCCCTCCGTGGCGACCAGTCGGCGCAGGTAGACCGGCTCCTCGCCGGCCAGCGACTCGGCGACACAGCGCGCGGTGACGTCGCCGACCCCGGCCAGGTCGGTGAGCGTCCCGGCGGCCGCCCGCCGCGCGACCTCGGCCGCGCCGAGCTCGCCGAGGGCCTTCGCCGCCGAGCGGAACGCGCGCACCCGGTACGTGGCCTCGTTGGCGCGTTCCAGCAGGAACGCGATCCGGCGCAGGTCGGCGATGGGGTCCCGGGCGCTCATGCCCTGCAACCTACGCGCCCGCGCCGCCGGTCGGGGGACGACCGGCGGCGCGGGGTGGTGCGTCGGATCGGGTGGATCAGGAGTACGGCAGCCGGACGAACGACTGGTTGCCGAGGCCGAGCGTGGTGACGTTGTTGCCGATCGCCGACCAGACCTCGACCCGGACCGTGCCGCCGCTGAGGTTGCCGAGCGTGCCGCTGCTGGCGGCCAGCCCAGCGGCCTGGGTGTAGTGCTCGTAGCCGGTGACCGGGTCGGTGGCGAAGTAGCGGTACGTCTCCACCCGGTCGAAGCTGCCGTTGCCGGTGAGGTCGTAGGAGACCCGCACCTGCACCCCGTTGCCGACGGCGGTGCCGGCGTCGAGGAACAGGTCGAACGCGGTCTGCCCGCCGGCGTACGTCAGGTTGAGGCCGGTCGCGGTGAACACCCGGACGTTGGTCGGGGTGCCGTCGTGGTTGCCGTTGGCCGCCGTCACCGTCGTGGTGGACGCGCCGCCGGCCGCGCCGAGGCCGCCCCCGGCGAGCAGGTACCGCGTCGGCGAGCCCGACGGCGGCGGGGTGGTCGCAGTCGGCGTCGGCGTCGGGCTGGCGGTCGGGGTCGGGGTGGGGCCGGTGGTCGGGGTCGGGCTCGGCCCGATGCCGCCGCTGGCGTTGCCCCCGCTCCAGGTGTACGCCCCGGTGGTGGCCGTCTTCCCGGCCGCCACCGCGAGCGTGGTCCCGTCGGAGAACCGGACGGTGATCGGCGCCACGGTGATGTTCGACGCCACGTACGTCCGTGCCCCGTTGCGGGTGAAGACGGCGCTCAGCGGGTGGTTCGCGCTGACCGTGGTGTCGACGGTGCCGAGCGCGGCGAGGTTGCGGATCCAGTGGAAGGTGTGCGCCCGGCTCTCGCCCTCCTCCGGCGTGTAGCCGGGGTTCGCCCGCAGGCTCGACAGCGCCGCGGCGCCGTCGCCGAGTGCCTGGAACTGCCAGAGGATGTCCTGCCACACCGTCGGCTGCCCGCCGTTGTTGCGGACCAGTTCCGCCCAGTTGGTCCGCACGTACGCCGGGTCGTAGCCGAGGTAGAGGTGGCCGCCGGTGACCGGCAGCAGGTTGATGCCCTGGATCATCTCCGGCTCGGCGCTGAACCAGGTGGAGTACGCCCCGCCGTCGCCCCACACCATGCCGACCGTGGAGTGCCCGAAGGCGGCCGGGAAGTTCTCGTTGGCGTGGTCGAACCAGTACTCCTGGATCGTCGCCGCCTGCGTGGTGTAGAGGAAGATGCCGGCGTCGCGGACGGCGGTGTCGCCGGTGGCCTGGCCCCACTGGATCAGGGCGTTGGCGAAGTTCATCCCCTCCGACGAGGACTCCTGGTTGTTGCCGGCGCCGAACGAGCCGTGCCCGGAGGCCCAGTCGTGGCCGGCGTAGATGTCGAAGTCCCGCAGGTACGGGAACCGGGTGTCGTTGCGGTCGTAGTTGTCGGCGTCCCGGATGAGCAGGTCCACCATGCCGCCGTAGCGGGCGTCGGTGGCCCACTGCGGGTCGTACTTGGCCAGGGTGGCCGCCGCGGCGATGAAGTAGCCGTAGTGGAAGTGGTGGTCGTTGAGCTCCTGGTCGGACCCGTACGACGCCGGGTAGCCGATCAGGGTGCCCCAGTTCTGGTCGTAGTAGAAGACCTTCGCGGCCTTGCCGGGCGAGGCGGTGAACCAGTCGGTGAGGGTGGTTCGGATGGCGTTCAGCGCGCTGTCCCGGGTGGCGGTGTCGTCGACCAGGTCGGCGACCTCGGCGATCCGGGCGGCCCGGCCGAGGCCCTTGCCGGTCCAGTACGTGTCCCCGCCCCGCTGGTCCATCGGGTTGCCCCGGACGGCGGCGAGCTGGTCGCGCAGCGTGGTCAGGTCGGCGCCGGAGCCGTCGCCGACGGCGGGCAGTTCGGGCAGCACCCCCTGGAAGGTCATCGCGGTGCGGAACTGGCTGACGCCGGTGAGCACCTTCATCCGGCCCCGGGCCGACGGGTAGCTCTGGGCGATCGGGGTGGACCCGGTCAGCGCCTTCCACTGGTGCGGGTAGAGGCTCACCACGGTCTGGGTGGCGGTGCCCTCCCGGGCCGTGGTGGTGAACGCGTACGTGGTGGTCATCCGGCTGCTCGCCTGGTCGTAGGCGTACGAGACCCGGGTGCCGGTGACGTGGGCGTGCGCGTACCGGCCGTAGGAGGCGGCCAGGTCGGCGCGCTCCTGCGCGGTGCTGCTCGCGGTGGTGGGCAGCAGGGCGAGGGAGAAGTAGCCCTTGCCGGCCAGCGTGGACGAGATCCGGCCGCCGCTGACCGTCCAGCTCGCCCCGGTCGGGGCGTAGCCGACGTAGTCGTGGCCGGCGACGGTGAAGCCGATGGTGGCGCCGCTGTTCGACCAGACGGTCGGGGTGCTGTTGGCGCTGACCACCGCGTCGCCGCCGGTGGTCTGGAAGTACGCGAGCGGCAGCCCGTGGCCGATGGTGGCGCGCATGGTCCGGGCCCCGTCGCTCCAGTACGGAGTGACGGTCCAGTCGGTCCAGTTGGCCACCTTCACGGTCGGCGCGGCCAGCCCGGCCACCCCGACGCGGATGTCCTGCACGTACGGGTAGTGGAACTCGCCGACGCCGTTGGCGGTGCCGCTGATCGCCGGGGTGGAGTTGGCGGAGAAACCCAGCCCGTCGGTGAAGGTGTCGTAGGAGAGCGGGTGGGCGTGCAGCGGCTCGCTGTAGGCGCAGTCGGTGCGCTTGAACAGCAGCGACGACCACCAGTCGTTGGTGGGCACGGCGCCGGCGGGCGCGTCGGCGGTGACGAACTGCCGAGGGTTGGTGGAGAGCTGGCCGCACCCGGAGGGCAACGGGCCGACCGGGGTGGTGGTGTAGCTGCCCGCACCGACCGGGGCGGCCTCGGCGGGGGCGGTGTTGGCGGCGACGGCGAGGCCGCCGGCGACGAGGGCGAGGACGGTGGTCGAGGCGAGGGCCCAGAGGCGGTGGCGGTGTGGTGCGGGAGGTGTCACGGGTGCCTCCATCGCGCGGGGACGCCGGACCGGCCGGCGGCGGCTTTCGGTGGTATCGGGAGGTTCGTTACCTGTGAGAGCGCTCTCTCATGAGAGGACGTTAACCGCTTGCCGAGACATGCGTCAATGTGTCCGACCGGTTAAGCCGTGATGTCGCGATTGGCCGAGGGGCGGGTCCGCTTCCGGCGGGCGGCCCGTCCGGACCGGTCAGCCGGCTGCGCCGCCGGCCTTCGGTGCCTTCGGGCAGCCGTGCTTCCGCCGCCACGCGCCCACCTCGGCGGCGGGCTCCCGGTTGCCGTCCCGCCGCCACGAGTCGAGGTAGCGGGCCGGCCAGACCACCCCGCGCCGGATCCACCAGTCGCCCCGGCCCGTGCAGGCAGGCGAGATGCCGAAGTGCACGTGGCAGACGTTGTTCGCGTTGCCCGTCCGCCCCACCCTGCCGATCTGCTGGCCGGCCCGCACCCGGTCCCCCGCGTCGATCCCGGCGGCGATCGCGCTCAGGTGCGAGCCGTAGTAGCGCACCCCGTCGTCGCCCAGCAGCGACACCGACAGGCCCCCGTTGTACGGCCCCTGCGGTCCCCGCCGGTCGAACCGGTCCACCCGGCTCACCTCGAGAATCGTCCCGTCGGTGACCGCCACCACCGGCTCGCCGCAGTCGGCGAAGATGTCCGTCCCCGGGTACGCGGAGTGGGTCGGGTGGTAGTCGACGTTGCTTGCGCGTACCGGGAAGACGTGCCGCAGTCCGGCCCGGGTCGGCGTCGCCGAGGCCGAGGCCGGCACCGACGGCCGGGCGGCTGTCGGTGCCGGCGGGGCCGTCGGCGTGGCCGGCTGATCGGCGGTGGTCGGGGCCGTCGGCGCGACCCACCCGCCGCTGCTCGGCGCGGCGGACGGCGGTGCCGAGCAGCCGGCGGCGAGCACCGGCGCGAGCAGCAGCAGGACCGGGTACGCCGCACGCGCGCGGCGCCGGCGCGAGAAGCGCGAGGACATCCGATCATCCTGACAGAACGGTTACGGTGGGGTCGGTACGGTCCGGGGCGCCGCCGGCACCCGTCCCGCGCGCCGGCCGGACCGCCCGGGCTGGCCGACCGCCCGGTGCGGGAGCGCCGGTTCGGAAGGAGTGACGGTGACGACGTGGCAGCCTGCCCTCCCGACCCATCCGGAACCGGGGCGTCCCGGTTCGCGTACCCCCTCGGGGCTCTTCCCCTCCGGACCGCCGGCCCGGCCGACCTGGCGCGAACCGCACCCCGTCACCGGGGCGGGCGTCGCCTCCGGCGGCGCACTCGCCGCCGCCTGGCTGGTGCTGTTCGGCCTGCTCGGCCACGACGTCCCCGGATACGCCTGGTGGACCGTCCTCGCCGGCGCGCTGGCCTGGCTGGCCGCCCTGGCGCTCGTCCGGTTCGGCGACCGGGGGGTGGCCACCGGGGTCGCCATCGTCACCGCCGGAGGCTGGAGCATCGCCGCCGCCGTGGTCGCCGTGCGCTGGGCGAGCGTCGGCGACTGGCCCCTGTGGTGAGACCGCAGCGGCCGGCGCGAGGTCGGTGACCGCACCCCGCCGTGCCACCACCAGCCCTGCGGCTGGACCCGCCGCCGGGGCCGGCCGGTTCGGCCGAGCACCGACGGTCGCGGCCCGGCTGCGCAGGGAAGTCCCGTCTTGACGTACCCGCTCAGACGGCGCACCCTCGGCGTATGGCCTGGACCACCTCCCGCCCCGACCCCGAGCGGAGCCGCCGCCGCCTACAGATCCTCGCCGAGCTGGCGGGGGCCCGGGCGGTACGCAGGCAGGACCGGCCGCAGCGCGCCCGCACCGAGCAGTTGCGGCAGCTGATCGCCACCCGGCGTCGCGTCGACGGCTGAGCCCGCACACCACACTTTCCACGGATTGACCGGCCCTTCGGGGCGTTGACCGGTCGCCTGCCGATCCGACCGGTTACCGTGCACGCGTACGAGTCGGCGAGTAGGGCCGAGGCTATTTGGGGGGACCGTGTCGTACTTCGCTGCGGCCGTGGTGCGCGACGAGGGCGGCTGGACGGCCGCCGAGGTGAACCTGCGCGGCGCCACCGACGTCGACGAGGTCGCCGACCGGCTGCGCGACGTCGAGCCGGACGCCGATCTGTCGCTGCTCTTCGTCGAGGCCGACGATGCCTACCTGGTCGTCCTGCGCCTCGACGAGGCCGAGGACCTGCGGGTATTCGGCTCCGACTCCGCGTACGCCGAGGAGTCCCGGCTCGGCGCCCTGCTGGTCGGGGATCTCAAAGGGTCGGTCACCGACTTCGACGACACCGAGGAGCCCCGGTCGAACGCGACCGGAGGCGACGACGACAACGAGCAGCCGGCGGTCGACCCGGAGGCCGACCCGGTCGGCGACGCGGACCTCCTGGCTGACCTGGGCATCTCCGCGCAACGGCTGCTGGCCCTCTGCACGCACGAGGGGATGCTGCCGGCCGACGTCACCGCCGAGGTGTGTCAGATCCTCGGATGCGTGGACGAGGTCGAGGAGTTGCGTGGCGTCTGATCCGCCGCCCTCCACCGACGGGGCCGGGCTGGCCGGCGGCGGGTCGGCGGCGACGGGTGCCGCCGAGCCGGCCGATGCGACCGACCCGGCGCTGGGGACCGTGCGACCGGGCCAGCCGACCCCGGGCGCGGTCGGGCGGGTCGGCCCGGGCGCGGACGAGGGCCTGGCGGAGCTGGACGGGCCCGGCCGCCGGCAGCGGCACGAGCTGTGGATGCGCCGGGCGCTCCAGGTGGCCGTCACCGGCCCGGAACCGACCGTCACCAGCCCGGCGGCGGAAGACACGGCGGCGGAGGCCATGGGGGTGGACGACGTGCCGGTGGGCGCCGTGGTCTACGGCCCGGACGGGACCGAGCTGGCCGCCGGGCGCAACGAGCGGGAGCTGACCGGGGATCCGACCGCGCACGCGGAGGTGCTGGCGCTGCGCCGGGCCGCCGAGCGCCTGGGCCGCTGGCGGCTCGACGACTGCACCCTGGTGGTGACCCTCGAACCGTGCACGATGTGCGCCGGGGCGATCGTGCTGGCCCGGATCCCGACCGTGGTCTTCGGGGCGTGGGAGCCCAAGACCGGGGCCGCCGGCTCGCTCTGGGACGTGCTGCGCGACCGCCGCCTCAACCACCGCCCCGAGGTGTACGGGGGAGTGCTGGAGGCCGAGAACTCCGCCGTCCTGCGAGCCTTCTTCCGCTGAGGCGCGGCCTCGGCGTGGCCCGGGGATCGGGCAGGATCGCGCTCGATCCCGGATGTGGTGGCCTCCGGGGCAACGGACGCCACTGTTTCCCGGATCGAGCGCGACCCCGGGGTACGGAGTGGTCAGGCGATGATGGTGTCCAGGCCGATCTCGACCATCTGGGAGAAGGTCTGCTCGCGCTCCTCAGCGGTGGTCTTCTCGCCGGTCTTGATGTGGTCGCTGACCGTGAGGATGGTCAGCGCCCGGGCCTTGAACCGGGCGGCGATCGTGTAGAGCGCCGCGGACTCCATCTCCACGGCCAGCACCCCGTAGTCGGCGAGCGTGTCGTACAGGTCGGGGCGGTCGGTGTAGAAGGCGTCCGCCGCGAGGATCGGGCCCACCCGCATGGCGACGCCGCGCCGCTCGGCCACCTCGACCGAGGTACGCAGCAGCCCGAAGTCGGCGACCGGGGCGTAGTCGATCAGCCCGTCGAAGCGCATCCGGTTCATGTTCGAGTCGGTGGAGGAGCCGATCGCCGCCACCACGTCCCGCAGTTGGAGGTCCTCGGCGAGCGCCCCACAGGAGCCGACCCGGATCAGGGACTTCACGCCGTAGTCGTTGACCAGTTCGTGGGCGTAGATGGAGGCCGACGGCATGCCCATGCCGGAGCCCTGGACGGAGACCTCCACGCCGTTCCAGCGGCCGGTGAAGCCCAGCATGCCCCGAACCGTCGAGTAGCACCTGGCGCCCTCGAGGTAGGTCTCCGCGATCCACTTGGCCCGCAGCGGGTCACCCGGCATCAGGACCCGTTCGGCGATCTCTCCCGGCTTCGCGCCGATGTGCGTACTCATGGCAAAGATCCTGCCAGGCCGGTCCGGGTGATACCGGTTCGGCGTCCAGACCCGGCGTCCTGTACCCTTCTCGGCGGTGGCGTGTCCGAGTGGCCTAAGGAGCACGCCTCGAAAGCGTGTGAGGGTTTACGCCCTCCGCGGGTTCAAATCCCGCCGCCACCGCTCGTGAAGTGCGAGAACGCCCGGCCGATCCGCGAGGATCGGCCGGGCGTTCCGCTTCCGGTCTCAGTTTCGGTCTCAGTCCCTGCTCAACCGGCCGTTTCGGGTGCTCTGGTGAGACGCCTGATCGCCACCGTCAGCAGCGTCTGCCCCCGCGCGGCGCCGTCCGCACCTTGAACATCCCGCCAGGGGGGTGTCCCTATGGGTTTCGTCAAGTTGCGATCGGTGTCGTGGGGCGGGTTGGTAGGGGATCTTGTCGCGGAGCATGGCGAACATGACGTAGCAGCGGCGGCGAACCGGAACTTTCTGATCAGCGAAGTCAAGCTTTGATGGACCGGAGTTGATCGCGCGGCAGATCCGAGGGCCTTACCGGCCGCGGCGCAGCCGTGCCGGCCATCCGGGCGACAGCGCCGCCATCACACACGATGGAACCAAGCGGAACCAGGTCTGCGTGGTCGGGTTCCCAAGCGATTGACGTAGCCCCGGCCTGAGTTGGTGCGGCCATCCCGCAGACGCGATCAGGGTACCGATCAGCACGGCGTGAAAAGCATGGTGAACCCGCTGGATCCTCCCTTCTCCAGAGCGTCCCGGTCAGATGATGTCGTTCTTCGGGCTGGAACAGCTGATGTAGGTGCCCATGTCGCTACACACGTAGTAGGTGATCACGTGGCCCTCGGCCATGTTCTCGTCGCACCTCGTCGAGCCGTAGCACGTACCGGTGCGACCATAGTCGGTGGACCAGTCGATCCAGTGAGGGCCGGCGGTGAGGGTAAAGATGTCGCCGTAGCTCTGCCAGCACGCGGTCGCCGCAGCGGAGTGGGCACAACTGTCTGCTTGTGCTGGTCCTGCGGACAAGCCGATGACGGCAGGCACAGCGAGGGCCATGGCAGCTAGGCTTGTTGCCAGACGTCGCATTCGTGGACTCCTTTGCTAGTTCGTGGCTTGCCCTCCATTGAAACAGCGCGATCGGGCGCAGGGTCATAAATTCCTGTTCGGAACAGTTCCGTACATCGTGGCGAACGCGAATTCCGCGAGGCGTGCACGGGCGCGAAGTGCCGGCCGGGACGGGCCGAGCCGGTTTTCCACCCCAGGCATCGCGAGGTTCGCCAGGCAGCCTGCCTGACAGGGCGATCTAGACGTGCAGCGCGCTCCGTTGGGTACCAGGAGGACGTCTGTTCACATCTTTTGTGTGTTATGGCGGTTTAGTCGTCTCGCCAGGTTGGGGTGGTTTCGGTGGTGAGGCGTTTGGCGAGGTTGTCGATTTATCGGGTGGACTCGCGATTGAACAGCTTTTTCGACCAGAGGTAGCCGCCGAGGGTGATGACGAGGCACCAGCCGATGGTGATGACGGCGCTGTTCCCGATCGGGGTGCCCATCAGGAGACCGCGGATGGTCTCGATGAGCGGGGTGAACGGCTGGTACTCGGCGAACCAGCGCAGCGCGGTGGGCATCGAGTCGGTCGGGACGAAGCCGCTGCCGAGGAAGGGAAGCAGGATCAGCGGCATACCGACGTTGCTCGACGACTCGACGGTCTTGCTGGCCAGACCGAACGCGACCGACAGCCAGATGAAGGCGAAGGCCATCATCACCAGGACTCCGGTGAGGGCGAGCCAGTCGACGAGACCTGCCGACGGCCGGAAGCCGATGAGCAGTGCGACGCCGATGACCGCCGCGATGCTGAGCATCGTCTGGACGAGGCTGCCGACTACGTGCCCGGTCAGGACGGAGATGCGGGCGATGGCCATGGTGCGGAACCGGTCGACGATGCCCTCGGTCATGTCCATGGCGACCGAGATGGTGGTGCCCTGAACCGCGGCGGTGATCGTCATCAGGATGATCGCGGGGGTGACGTAGTTGACGTACTCCGCCCGCCCGCCGGAAGGGCCGCCGAGCCCGGCGCCGAGTGTGCCGCCGAGGACGTAGACGAACAGCAGCAGGAAGACGATCGGCATGCCGACGAGCGTCACCGTCATGGACGGATAACGCACCATTCGCTTGAGGTTGCGGCGCAGCATCGTCGCCGAGTCGGTCAGTGCGTACGACACGGTGCTCATCGCGTGGCCACCTTCTCGTTCCTGGGGTTGCCGGTGAGGGCGAGGAAGACGTCGTCGAGGTCGGGTGTGTGCATGCTGAGCGAGTCGACCTCGACCGCGTTCTCGTCAAGTCGGTCGAGCAGGGCCTTCAGCGCACTGAGGCTGCCGTCGTGCGGCACCCGCAGGGCGAGCGCGTCGCTGTCGCGGGACGTCTGGCCCACGACGCGCACGGCGGACTCGAGATCGCCGAGGCCGGCGAACCGCAGCAGGACGTGGCCGCCGGGGATGCGGCGCTTGAGTTCGTCCGCGGTGCCTTCGGCGACGATCTTGCCGTGGTCCAGTACCGCGATCCGGTCGGCGAGTTCGTCGGCCTCCTCCAGGTACTGCGTGGTGAGGAAGATGGTGACGCCACCCGCGACCAGCTCCCGCACGATCTGCCACATGCCACGGCGGCTGCGCGGGTCCAGCCCGGTGGTCGGCTCGTCGAGGAAGATCACCTGGGGTGTGCCGACCAGGGTCATCGCGAGGTCAAGCCGCCTGCGCATGCCGCCGGAATAGGTCGCGGCCGGCTTCGTGGCCGCGTCGGCCAGGTCGAACTGGTCGAGCAGTTCGACCACCCTGCGCCTGCCCGCCGCCCGGCCAAGGTGGTGCAGGTCGGCCATCAGGGTCAGGTTCTCCTGGCCGGTCAGCAGGTTGTCGACCGCGGAGAACTGGCCGGTGACGCCGATCGCGGCGCGGACCGCGTCGGGCTCGGTGGCCAGGTCGTGGCCCGCGATTCGCGCGCTGCCCCCGTCGGCGCGGATCAGCGTGGACAGGATCTTGACCATGGTGGTCTTGCCAGCTCCGTTCGCGCCGAGCAGCGAGAAGACGGTGCCCCGTGGGACGTTCAGGTCGATTCCGTCGAGCACGACGTGGTCGCCGAACGACCTGCGCAGTCCGGTCGCTGTGATCGCCGGCTGGGATGGCGTGGTCATGGGAGGCCCCTTCGAGAGTTCTGGTCAGGAACGGCGGACGGTGATGTCGCCGAAGGAGGTGTGCGCACGGACTTCGGCGGTCGCCTCGGACTTCTCCGGTCCTTGGGCGATGTCGTCCAGCGCGTTGTGCACTCGCCCGTGCCCGGTCTTCAGGTCGAGCCAGGCGGCGGTGCCTGCGGCGACACCGATCTCCAGGTCGCCGGTCGCGGTGTGCAGCGTGATCGAGCCGCGCGTGACCTCGCCGATGCGAATGGTTCCGTTGGAGGTCTTGGCTTCCACTGCGGCACCGGCCCGGTCGACGGAGACGTCGCCGTTGGCTGCACGGACACGCAGTTCGCCGGTGACGGTGCCGATGTCGGTGTTGCCGTTGGAGTTCTTGATGACTGCGGCCCCGCCGATCTCGCCGATCTGAACCCGTCCGCTGCCGGTGGCGACTTCGGCGTCACCGACGATCGTGTCGACCGCGATGTGGCCACCGGAGGTGTCCAGGCGAAGCTGGCTGGTCCGGTCGAGTCGGAAGTGACCGACGGACGACTTGAACCGGCACTCCCCCAGCACGCCGGTGCTGTGGAAGTCCCCGACCGACACGTCACCGCGCACCGCCGAGCCGGTGGGAAGCTCGACGAGCACGGCGACCGACCTGGTCTTCTTGGAGAAGTCGAACACCCGGGCCTTCGGCCCGCGCACGGTCAACGTGCCGTTGGCGTACTCGACGCGGGTCTGCTGCGCGGCCTCCACGTCGGAGTCGTCGGACTCGTCGCTCGGCCGTACCTCGACGACGGTGTCGGTGCGGTCGCTCGCGATGAGTCGCACGTCGCCGACGGAGATGTCAATGGTGACGGAAATCGGTTCCGGGGTGGCGAAAACAGGCATGGCTGTCCCCTCAAGATGAGTCGGAAGAGCATCCCCGCTGGTAGGGGACGTGAAAGGAAGGTGGGGCCGGGCTCGGCTAACGCGCCCAGCCGGTGTAGCGCTGCGCGCTGGGCTTGCCGCGCCGGTCGGAGCCGTGGTCGCGCTCCGAGGATCGCAGCGCGGTCGAGGCGGCACGTACCAGCCACGCGTTGACCGACCGGCCCTCCTTGCCGGCTGCTTCCTCGACCGCGGCCTTGAGCTGTTCGGGGAGCCGGACGTTGATGCGCGTCGTGGCACCGTCCTCGAAGCCCATCGCGGCATCGTCAGCCGGTGCCGCGCCCCGGTCGGTGGGGTCCTCCCGTGGCTGCTCCACCTGAGGTGCCACGACGAATTCCGGGTCACGGCCACGCAGGCGAACCTGGACCGAGCCGGGAGCCAGTTCCCTGGTGATCTCGTCGGCGGCGGCCGACAGTGCTTCGAGCAGGGCGAGCCGGATCGCCGACTCCATCGACACGGTCAACCGCTCGATCAACGCGGTGTCGTTGGCGCCACCGGTCTCCGCGGCCGTCAGCAGCTCACGACCCAGGGAGGCCACGTACGGGGTCAGGTTCATGGCATCACTATGGCACACGATGGCACCATGGGCAACCAATCTGGCTCAGCTTGGCAGCAGACTGGCTCCAAGCTCGCGTTCGGCAACTCCCGGCGGTCGAGTTCTAGCCGAAGGTTCAACTCCCTCCGCCACCGCTCCGGGAGATGCGAGAACGCCCGGACGATCCGTCAGGATCAGCTGGGCGTTCTCGCTTGTGGTCCCCCCAGGGGTCCCGGTCGGGGGACACAAGGGCCGACCGAATCATCGCGTTCCGGTGACTGGCTCACGGCCACGCCGCTCAGCGCCGGGCGAGTGCCGACTCCAGACGCTGGATGAGCGTCTTGCGCCCCTTGCCGTCGCGCTCGTGCCGCAGTGCGGTCTTGAGCTGACCCGTATCCAGGTCGCGGACGAGCTTGGCCGCCTCGGCGACCGGCAGCTCCGACAGCCGTTCGGCAGAGGTGGCGTTCCGGCGGGCGCGTTTGGCCGGCCCGGTGTTGGACACGTACTGCTTGCCGGACCTTGATGCCTTGCGCTTCTTGGCGTCAGTCTCGCGCCGTTGCTTGTCGGAAAGCTGTTCCCAAGCATGTTTGGGTAGATAACGGTCCGTCTCGCCCGCTCGGCGGGCACGGGTGCCGCCGTCCTTGGTCTGCCAGTGCTCGCCGCCCCAACGTTGCAGGGACTTCTGGCGTTCGTCCTTCGGGCCTTCGAAGCCGCCGCCGCGCTTCTCGTATTCCCGGGTGAGCAGCTGCGACTTGCGCGCCGACCACTGCCCCGGCCGGCCGCCCTTGTCGGAGGCCTTGATCTCCTCCTTGATCTGCTCCCTGAGCTCGGGCTTCGTGTATTGGGCCATGCTCGGCGGTTACCCGGCACCCTGGGGCTCATGCTTCGTCCGGGGAGGGCCAGCAGCACCGGCGCGGGCCTCCGGCGGCCACCTCTGGGTTGCCGTGGTAGCCGCCGTCAGCCATCACCGGACGCCTGTTCAGCTTCTCCTCGATCGTTCAGCCGTCCTTGAGGACGATGCTGTCGACGGGTGGCGGCCGGCGTGGTCTCAGCTTTCCCACCGTCACCTGGTCCGCGAAGAACTCCAGCAACTCCCGGTGGACGAAGATGTACCCGTCTCCGACGTCACGCAGGAAGAGGCACTGCACCGCGTAGTCGAGGAACGGCCGTAGCGGTCGGGGCAGGGCGTCCTCCCGGGCGAGCCGCCGACGGACCAGCCACTGCTCCACGATCGGCCCGACCGCGACGGACGCCAGCAGGTACAGCACCGCCGCCGTCCCGACGAGCAGGCCGTACCGGAAGCCGTCGGCGTCGGTCCGCTGCCAGGCGACGAGCAACCCGGCCGGGGCGCCGGCGATCACGCCGAGGGGCGGTGCGGCGCGGAGGGCGATGCGGAGGCGCTGGCGCAGCGCGGGGCTCGGGACCTCGCGACGTGGGGCGCCCCCGGGCGGGCCCACGACGTAGAGGTGGAACGCCACGGTGTTGCCGACGCTCATGGCGAGCAGCGCGGCGAGCGCGAAACCGATCCAGTACGCCAGGCCGGTGAGCAGGCCCGCCCAGCCGTCGGAGAGGCCGAAGACCGCCCCGACCGCGAGCGTGCCGGCGACGACCGATCCGCCGACGGCCGACTTGAACAGGACCTCTGTGAACTCCGCGGCCGTGTCGGTCAGCCAGTTGACCTGGGTCGAACGCCGGCCCTCGGGCCGTCGTCCCCAACGCGCGATCAGGGTGAGGTCGTCGTACTCGCCGAACGCGAGGCCGAGCGCCGTCAGGACGGCGGCCACCGGGCCGGCGGCGATGCCGGGCCGGCCCGCCAGCGCCGCCCCGCAGAGAGTGACCACCAGCCCGACGGCGATGCTGATCGCGGTCCGGCTGTACAGGTCGGGGTTCCTGCGCGGCCAGGTCGGTGACCAGTCAGGGGCCACCAGGTCCAGGACGAAGATGGACTGCTGGCGTGCCCGCATCCGGTCACCGAGCAGCGAGAGGTACCGGGTGGCCTGCTCAGGCCGGTAGCCGGGGTGCGGCCGGTGCCGCAGCATCGTCTCGGTGTACCGGGCGAAGAGCCGGTGCCGGCGGCTGCCGGTGCCGGTCTCCGGGCCGGGACCGTCGGCGTAGGCCAGCGCCATGATGCTGAGCAGCAGCGGCGACCCGGTGAACTCCCACAGTTCCTCGTCCCCCGCGAGGGCGGCCCGCAGGCCGGCGAGGGCGGGCCCCGGCCGGTCCAGGTGCCGCTCGATCTGCGGCCGGGTCAGCGGCTCGATGGTCACGGTGCCGTAGACGGGCAGGCTGGTCCGGAGCCTTTGGTACTCCGCCGCACGGCAGCAGAGGGCGATCGGGGTGAGGGGCTGCTGGGCGTGGAACGCGGCGATCGCCGCCACGCATTCGTCGCGGCGTGCCTCGACCACCTCGTCGAGGCCGTCGAGCAGGGGCAGGATCTCGCCGGCCGCGACCCAGGCGGCGGCCTGGGCCGCCGGTATCCCGTACCGCTCGGTGAGCTGTTCGGCGAGCCACTGGGCGATGGGCTGGCGGCGCGTCGCCCACGACGAGAGGTTCAGGACCACCGGGACGGGGGCGTCCCGGTCCGTCTCGGCCCTGTCGAGCAGCTCCCGCGCGAGTTCGAGCAGCGTGGTCGTCTTGCCGGCGCCGGGCGCCCCGAGGATCACCATGGCTCGGTCGAGCCGCTCGAAGAGCGTGGCGACCGACGTCCGGTCGTCGAGGACGCCGGTGAAGCCGTCCCGGTGGCTGGCCCGCAGCGTCCACGGATACCGGCGGTCGTCGGCGGACGCCGTGATGCCCAGTTGGAGCCGCGCCTCCAGGTGCAGCGAGCGGTCCAGCACGCTCGTGATCCAGTAGCGGCGTACCCGGTCGAGCAGCACCCGGCGGGCCCGCGCCGCGCTCGCGCCGCCGACCGGACCGGGTTCGCGGGCCCGGCGGATCTCGACCACCGTCAGCGCCGTGGCCACGAAGGCGAGCAACGGCCAGGCGAGCCACAGGTACGGGGACCAGCGGCCGGGCAGCACCCCCGTGGCGACGTTGGTGACGACCCCCAGCAGGGTCGCGCAGACCACCGTGAGGACGATCGTGGTTACCCGACGCATGCGTCGTCTCTACCGTCCACCGCCGTGGCGCACAACCCGTGATCTGGTGCGGCCGGCGCGCCGTGCGGCTGTCGCTTCGGTCAGCAGGGGCCGTGGCCCTCGGTGAAGAGGCGGCGGGCCCAGTCGGCGTACCCCGCGATGATCTTCCGGACCGTGCGGCCGTCGTGCAGGAAGAGGTACGCGCGGTCGCCGCGTCCGGCCAGCAGGCCGTCGAACCGGTACGTCCCGTCTGGAGCGACCAGCCGGCTGACCCGCGCGTAGCGGGCCCCGACCTGGTCGACGGGTGTGCCGACGGTTACGCCCTCCGGGGTGCGGACCGGGTCGTCGAGCCAGAGCAGCACCAGGCGGTCGTCGACGAAGATCGGGCTGGTCTCCTCGTGCCCGGCGAGCGTCGGCCCGCACGCGTCGACCTCGGCGCGGAGCATGCCGCGCCGGGTCAGGTCCGCCTCGGTGTCGCCGAACTCGACGTTGCGCAGCCCGCGCAGGTCGACGACCTCTGCGGGGCGGGCCGAGCGGCCGGCGCCGGACGGCGGGTCGGGCGGGCGAAGGTCGCCGCCGACCTCGATCGGCCTTTGTGGACATGCGCCGCTGCCGGCGATCGAGGCAGCCGCCAGTAGTGTCGCAATGAAAACGAATTGTCGCAATCTCATGGAATCCCCCAGTCCCCAACGGGACCGGGGCGCTCAGGTTGCTGCCGATCGGCGGATTCCCTGATTTCCCATTCCTCGGCCAGCTCGTCCCAGTAGTCGGCGGTCAGTCCGCGCCGGCCGTGGACCAGCCAGCCGTCGGTGCTCCGCTCCAGGTGCAGGCCCAGCTCGGCGAACGGGTCGACCCACCGGCCCGGCTCCGCGCCGAGGCGGATCAGTGCGGCGTTCAACGGCCACTGCTCGCGCGGGGAGCCCAGCACGTCGTCGAAGCACGGCCCCCAGCTCACCGCGCCGGCCAGCCAGACCACCGACGCCTGGCGGCCGACGCCGCCGGAGAACTCGGCCTCCAGGTACGCCACCGGCCCGAGCCGCGACCACCCGGCGAACAGCGCGGCCAGGGCCGGCGAGAGCACCAGCTCGAACGGCTGGTCGGGACCGGGCTCGTCCACGACGAAGTCCGGCAGCGCCCCGGTCAGCTCCTCGACCAGCTGCGGGGTGACCGGCAGCAGCGCGAAATCCTGGCGCAACGCGGCGAGCACCGCGTGGTCCAGGTCGGCGGTCTGCTCGCGGAGCAGCTCGCCGTCGGCGACGACGGCGCTGAGCTGGTAACTCATTGGACCCCTCCGGTGCGCACAACCTGTGGGGGTATCTCGGCCGCCCACCGACCATTGTCGGCCCTGCGGGGGCTCAGCGGCGGGCGGCGACCCGTGCTCGCTCGGGGGTGGCGTCTCGCGGCCGCCCCGCCGACGTCTGCCTGCCCTGGTCGGGTGGACTCTGTCACCGCCACCGTCATCGCCACTCGCGTTCGCGCCGCTTGGAGCAGACGAGGCGAGCGCGACCACTGCGCGGGCCGATTGTATATTGACCGCGATCAGGAATCGTCACTGCTCACACGGAAGGACACGAGTGAAACGCCGACTTCTGCATGCGCTGACGGCCATGACTGTCATTACCGCTGGTGCGGGCGTGGTGGCCACGCCGGCATCCGCTAGCGACGCGTGGGGCATTGTCTGCAACCTCAGGGAGAACACCTGGCTCCGCGCCGCACCCCAGAGCGGCTTTGTGCTGCGCACCCTGACGGCTGGGCGCGGATTCCGCTGGCACGGTCAGGTCTGGGCCATCGACGCCGACTCCTGGCTCTACGGCCACGGCGCCGAGGATCCGTCACTGGACGGTTGGGTCCCGGCCCGCAACACCACCTGCTGAACCCGTAGCTGACAGGGATGGCAGCAGTCGCTTGCTGCCGTCCCTGTACCTATTCTCGCCGGCGACCAGTGGCCCGACGCCGTCTGCCAGAAGATTGCATTCGCACTCGACTTCTGCCTTCCGGGTCGTCGCCAATCCCGGCTTCAGCTCGGAACTGCCGGCGAGCGGTGTGGCAGCCCGAGGTGATCATCCGTACCGGGAGGCCCGCGAGGGCAGTGAGCTGCCCGACCGGCTAGCCGGCCTGGACGCGGCACCGGACGGCACGTGCCCAGGCCGAGCGGGCCCCGGCCAGGCTCAAGTGCTTCCCGACACAGACAACGCTGGGCCGATCCGGTGAGGGATCGGCCCAGCGTTTGTGCTGCTCAGACGAGCGGAGGATACGAGATTCGAACTCGTGAGGGTGTAAACCCAACACGCTTTCCAAGTCTGCGCGGTCCTGTACGCGGCCGATCAAGTCGGTTCGCCACCTAGGCCAACTCGGCCGACGGTTCGTCTACGGTCGCCCCCGCATGCTGACGAACGAGACGGCAATTGAGACGAAGGCAGGACGGCGCCCGCGCTCCTGCCGTTGACCGCCTCTCACGCTCCGCCGTCGCATGGCGCTGCGGCGGTCGATGGCCATCCCTGTGGGTCACAAGCGCCTGCGGTAGTCGCCGGACTGATCAACGCATATGGACCGGCTGTCTACGCACCGCTTGGGCTGCCATCGTGGTCGCTGGTTGACCAGCTTTCCGCTCTCTTGTGCACTTTTGGCCCACGTGCCAGCGCGGCTCGGCCACCAACAACGACCAGTCATTTACCAGTAACTGCCCGCTGCGGTGCTTCCAAGGCGGTAGCTGCGCACCATACAGTGTCGGAACACGCTACTCGTGAATCGAGTCATGCACGACAAGTAAAGGACAACCTCGTGGCCGATGAAGAACCTCTAATCCGGGCGTTCGGAATCTCTGACTACCGGAGCTTTCTAAAGCCACAGTTTTTCGAGCCATTAGGGAAAGTCGCTCTCCTGGCGGGACAGAATAACGCCGGCAAATCGAATGTACTAAGATTCGCAAACAAGTACTTAAAAAAGAGCCCAGAGGTGTTTGAAGCCATCGACCGCCCAAGGCGGACACTGCCTCAGGATTGGAAGCCCCACCTTTATCTTGCCGCGCCGCGCCCGCCCGAGGAGCAACTACAACAGAAGCTTCGAGCCGCCGGTTACCGCTTTACCGACGTCATGGGTGTGGTGCGGAAATTTCTAAATCTTGTGCAACTCGCTGGGCCCGGCGACTGGCTGTGGTTCCAGTACGCCCACGTTGCTGACAGTTCAAGGTACCGGTCGGCCGGTGAGCCTCAGCCGTACATCTGGCAGTTTCCGACGGAAGCTATTGAAAGGATCTCGTCTTCCTTCTCGCAGAACGACTACACTCCTCTTCAAATCGCCGGCAATCTGCTCACTGGCACACAGCACTCCGGCGGAAACATGCTTCAGCAAGTTGTTGGTCGACTGATCGGTTGCTTCATACCCAGCCCGGACAACCTGCCACCTGTTCGATCTATCGAGGCTTTTAGGCAGATTCGGCCGATGCAGAACGCCGAGGAAACACTTGGTGACTTTAACGGGATTGGCCTTGTGCAGCGTCTTGAGCAACTGGAGCGGCCCAGTCTTGAGAGTAGCGAAGATCGCGAGCTGTTTAACCGCATCAACGAGTTCGTAAAATTTATTCTTGATGACGGTACCGCCGTCCTCAGCATTCCCCACGATGCCAAAACTATCCATATTGAAAGGTCTAAGGACCTGCTGCCGCTAGAGAGTCTGGGTACTGGTGTGCAACAAGTCATCATGCTTGCTGCCGCCGCTACATTGCTAGACGGACAGTTGGTTTGCATTGAGGAACCTGAAGTTCATCTGCACCCACTGCTGCAGCGGAGGCTCATCAAGTACCTTTCTGATGAAACGACAAATCAGTACCTCATAGCCACACACTCTGCTCACTTGCTCGACTATGAGGCTGGGCGAATTTTCCACCTCACTCATGGAGCCGACAGCGGTACCAGAGTAGAGCAAGCGGTAACGCCCCATGAGATTGCAAGCCTGTGCGCCGACCTGGGATACAGGCCCTCCGACCTCCTTCAAGCGAATTCCGTGATTTGGGTTGAGGGGCCTTCTGACCGAATCTATCTCCACCGTTGGATGTCGTTACTCGCCCCGGATTTGGTGGAAGGAATCCACTATTCCATCATGTTTTATGGGGGACGACTTCTCCGACATCTGAGCCCGAAGGATCCAGCCGCTGGTGGGCTAGCTAGCTCGGGGCAGGAGCAAGAGATCGAAGAGTTTATCTCATTAAGGCGGCTAAACCGTCATCTGGTAGTCGTCATTGATAGCGACATGACGGGTGCTCGCAAAAGGTTGGACGCAACCAAGAAGCGCGTTCAAGAAAGCTTCAAGGATGCCAAGGGTCCTGGCTTTGCTTGGATCACGAAGTGTTACACAATCGAGAATTACATTCGGCCAGATATTTTAACGGAGGCAGTTGGGGTCGTCCATCCCAAACTGCAGCTCGCCTCCTCGCCTGGCCAGTGGGATCCACCGCTGAGGATGAAGAGTGAATCAAAGCCCGACAAGGTCGCAATCGCACACGAGGTGTGTCGCCGCGTGACATTGAGTGACTTGGACAGGTTTGACCTGCGAGAGCAGGTGGAGCGGCTAATCTCCGTCATCGACAAGGCTAATGGAAGAACACCTCGGTTCCCGCGCCGGTTACGGGACTAGTGACGCGGCGACGAGGGCGCGATGGGGATGCGGCGTGCGTACTCTGGGCAGGCCCCCGCCTGCCGGCAACGCCTGCCCGAGGGGTTGTAGAGGCTCCGGGGGCAAGAGCGGCCCGCAGGGCCGTCACGTAGCGACGCGAAGCGCCTTTGGGGTCGGAGGGGCGGCCGCATCCTCCGCGCCGCATCCCCACCACGGCCGGCAGTGCGGCTCCCCGTGTGGCCGGAAGCACGGCGGGCACTGCCCCGACCGTCGCCAGGTACGTGCCGACACCGCCGAGACCAAGTCGCGGGCCGGCCGACGCAGCATCGGACTCCCGACGAGCTGGTGGCGCTCCGCAAGCACCGCGACGAGCAGGACCGGGAGCGCGCGAAGCCCCCCAACTCTGGGAGGGTGGCGACTGGTTGTTCGCCACGCCGACCGGCGGCCCGGTCAACCCGCGCACCGACTACGACGAATGGAAGCGCCTGCTCCGGCTCGCCGGGCTACGGGATGGCCGGCTGCACGACGCCCGGCACACCGCCGCCACCGTGCTGCTGATTCTCGGCGTCGCCGAACGGGCCGTGATGGGCGTCATGGGTTGGTCCAACTCGGCGATGGCGGCCCGATACCAGCACCTCACCGCCCAGGTCCGCCGGGACATCGCCCAGCAGGTTGGTGGGCTCCTCTGGAGAAGCGGAGGCACCAGCGCCAGTTAGCCGGACCAGCTAAGGGCCAGGGAGCCGGGGTGACAAGCGCGCAAGTCACGCCGGCTCCCTGGAGCACACTCCCGATTCAAAAGCAAGTGTCGATAAAGTGACGCCGCCTCGCCTTGCCCCCCGGGGAGGGTAACCATAGCGTGACGCCATGTGGTCGAAATTGTCCCAGCTTTGGGGAAGACGGAGTGGAACCACAAACGAGGAGAACTGGAACCAGGTCATTAGCGATGGCTCCCAAAGCTGGCATCCCGATCATGTTCGAAGTCTAATTCTCGACGCCGAGGAAAAGCTTCACCTTCAAGGACTTTGGCGCAAGGTTGGGATCACCTGGATCCTCGTGGGAAATATCGCCCTCATCGCAACGGCAGTAGTCGCCACACTTTCCAGCCTCGGGCAACTGAACCGCTTCTCCACACAGCTCTATATCGCATGCGCCGCATCGCTTCTTGCTTCGCCCGTGCTGGCTTACTGGCAGTACAAGCGAATGAGAAGAACCCGCATCATCATCAAAAAGCTACACGTCATCCGCCGACGAACCCAGTCCGACCTAGATACGAGCACGAGCAGCGGAGACGACTCGGCACTGCTCGCGCAGAAACGCTACAGGGATGACGTCCCCGACCTGATCTCACAGTTCCGTGAAGATGCCGGAAGAACCCGGGGGATCCACAACCGCTTCCAAAGCATAATTATCATCGGATCGGTAGCCACCTCCGCGATTGCTACAGCGTCAGTCGCCTTCAGCCAAGCAAGGTGGCTAACTGTGGCAGCAAGTGCTGCTGTGGGACTATCGGCCGGATTTACCGGGTACTTCAAATATCACGAACGTAGCTTCAACTCACAGCAGACGGCCGACGCAATTGAGCGGGAGTACGAGGCAGTCGAACTCCGCGTTGGCAAGTACGCCACCCTAGATGAGAAAGCGGCCTACGCCCTTTTCGCCGACACCGTCGAGACGCTTCGTGACGAGCAGAACAAGCGTCAGCAGCAACTTGACCAGCCCGCCGAGGTCACGCGCGAAGAGTGACACGGCACTCGCTGACGGCAGCCTGAGTGCTCGTCTCGACGACGACTGAGACCAGAACTGAGACCACAAGCGAGAACGCCCGGCCGATCCTCGCGGATCGACCGGGCGTTCTCGCTGTTCACGAGCGGTGGCGGCGGGATTTGAACCCGCGGAGGGCGTAAACCCTCACACGCTTTCGAGGTCTGCGACGATGCGGCCAGCACCGCCCACTGAGGTTCACGCCCCAGGCTGCACCCTGTAGGTGCTTAGCTGTGAACAGCAGCGGACGTCAGGGAACGAGACCACGACTGAGACCACCCCGAAGGGCTTCTGTCTGCGGCCCGTTCGTGGGCATGATGCGCATCCCGTGCACCCATCGCTTACATGCTCATGCGTGGAAACGGTCGTTGACCCGCCTCTGGGAAGCGCCGGCGCGGCGGAAGATGGCTCGCTCGTGCGCTACTGGTCGCTGTCCGGTCCCATCTGGCAAACCTTCAACCATGCCGACGTCGCGGCTTGTCGTGCGTTGCGAGGTCCTGCGAAGCTGCTCTAGCCGGCCATGATTCTGCGCGCGGCATCGAGACAGGGGCGTACAGGGTGATGAGGAAACTTTTCGGGCTGAGGCGGAAGAGAGCAACGCCGGTGACGCCGGTGGAGGAGTGCAGGAACGTGGATCACCCCGATGCGATCCACTGGCACTACGGCTATGGGCAACGCCACTGGTCGTATGACGGACCGGTCATTGACGACTTCAGCACCGGCGAAAGCCGATGGGCCAAGGGCACCGAGTTGGAGAACTGGCGTAATCAGTAGTTCAGGCCACGTGTCTCGCCGTGCGTCGACCCTGGTCACGTTGGTGGCCGCCTCCAGGAAGCGGGCCTTGCCATGCTGAGCCAGCAGCCGGGCGAACTTCCGTCGCCCGGCTGCTGCGATTGTTCAGATCTTTGGGATGCCGAGGCTGGCGAGCATGGAGCGCGTTTCGGGGTCGACGGAGTAGAGGACGGCTCCGCGCATGCCGCGGGTGGCGAGCACCTTGTAGGTGTTGCGGACCAGTCGGTCGAAGTTGGCGGCGCCCTTGACCTTGCTGTCGTGGCTGGCCTTGGGGTTGGCTGCCCAGGCTCCGGAGCGCCAGACGAGGTCGGGGCCGATGATGACGCCGGCGTAGTCGTACTCCAGCCCTTGGGCGGTGTAGACGCAGCCGATCTGGCCCTCACCCCCGGCGTGGGTGGCCCAAAGGTTGGCTGGTGGGATGCCGTTGAGCGTGCGGTTGGCCCGAGAGTTCCAGGGTCGCTTCCATTCCCCAATCACGACATCCTCAATGAGGCTGCCGTCCGGTCGGGCATCGCTCCAGGGCCAGCAGTACCCGGCGGCGATGCGTGCCTGGAGGCCTTGGTCGAGCTGCTGCTTCAGGTAACGTTCCATCGCCTCGGGCGTGTCGGCGAGCAAGAGTTCGAAGCTGTCCAGCGGCTCCCACACTCGGGGACCATCGCCGGCGAGGCCCAATAGTTCCTCCACCCAGTCGACGTACTCCTGGCAGCCGCCACAGCGAAACTGGTCGCGTAGGTGCACCTCGGTGATGTTGACGCCCAGGTCGTTGGCTGCCCGCTTGATCAGGTCGACCGAGCCGACCTCGCCCTTGCGGACGATCTGGTGTTCGTCGAGGAGGAAGACCGGCACCCGCGCTGCGCGGATTAGCTCCTCGACCTGGGCTCGGGTGGACTTGCGGTCTCGGGGGGTGAAGCGGGTGTTCGAGGTCTGCCGGATCCGGTGTGCCTCGTCCGCGATGAGGACATCGATCCGGTTCGGCTCGACGTGGGCGTAGTTGTTGAAGTAGGTGAAGACCTGCTTCGCTCGGCGGTTGGTGGTGCCGAGTTGGTCGCGCAGGGTTTCGGTGAACGACTTGCTGCCGGTGGTGTGGACCACGCTGGTGTTCATTCGGCTGAGGGTGCCGAGCACCTCGACTGCGATGACGCTCTTACCGGTACCCGGTCCGCCGACCACCAGAATGATCTCCTTGTGGTCGTTGGCGTGGCCTTCCTGCACGGCGCGAAGCACGTGGTCGTAGGCCAGACGCTGGTCGTCGAGCAGGGTGAAGACGGTGCGACGCAGCACGGCGTCGCTGACCGCGGTCATCAGCGCCCGGGTAGGCCGAACCGGCGACTTGAGCAGGTAGTCGGCGTTGGTGGCCGCGTCAGTGGCGGAGAGCGCGGAGCGGAAGAACCTGGCGAGGTCGTCGCGCTGGTCGTCACCGAAGATCCGGACGTTGCGACACACCTCTGGGTCGAGCCCCATCGCCATCGGCTGCACCGAACGCAGGTCGGCGCTTGAGGCGTTGTGCATGTTGACGATCCCGCAGACGCGGGCGTTCTCCACCGCGGTCAGGTAGTTGGTGAGGGTGTTGCAGTACGCCCAGACCTGGTTCGCGGGGTGAACCTGGTCCCCCGGCATGCCCGGCACCTTGACCAGTTCGGAGGCGGGCACCGGCTCCGCCTTCGACCACTGCTTGTTCTCGACCACGACGACGCTCGGCCTGCCGTCGGCCGGGTGAGATCCGACCAGGACCAGGTCCATCCGGCTATTGGTCAGCGGTCCCCGCAGCTCGATGAGGACCACGACCTGGTGAAGCCCTTCAGCAGCGAGTGCCTGGGTGATGGTGGGGATGCTCCGCCGCCAGGAGTTGATCTCACTGTCGGTCGGACGCTTGCCGAGTTGGAGGCGGAACGCGTGCTCCAACTCGGCGATGAAAGCGTTCGCGTCGGTCGCGAGGATCTCAGCGACGGTACGGCGCAGCAGACTGCGAGAGCCCATGGCTCTGCTCCTTCTCATGGTGGCGTAAAGCCAGTCGGATACCGGAGGTACGGCCGAGACCGTACACGCATCCACCGACATCCCATCGATCCCAGCCGCGCCGGGCGTGTCGCATGGCGGGCCAGGACCCGACGGCCCACCCTGCGGGGTGGTATCCATGGCGGATGACCCTGCACGAGCTGCAAGAACAGGTACGGCGCTTCGCCCAGGAACGCGACTGGGAGCAGTTTCACGACCCCAAGAACCTTTCCATGGCCCTAAGAGATGTCTCGTAACTTGGCGCCTGGTCCATGGTGGATCATGTGGTGGTGCAGGTGATCTCAGCGGCTCGCCCGGAGTGGATCTTTCCGTT
>NZ_JBIATC010000035.1:0-31655 GCF_042891255.1 Micromonospora sp. NPDC001898
CGCTGCTGCCCTCGACGCGCCACCGCGATCGTCCAGGCCATCCTCGTCCTACATCACATCCACACCAGCCGAAACCCACGATGAAAAGGGCTCACTCTCTGCGCCACTTCTTCGCCACCACCCTGATGAGCAATGGTGTCGAGCCCCAAGAGGTGCAGAGGGCTCTACGGCACGCCAACCTGCGGATCACGCTTGAGACGTACGTGCACTGGATGCCGAAGCGGGACCGGCAGCGCAGCCTAATCGGGCAGCTCCTCCGGCCTTCCGGGCGGATCAGACGAGGCAAGATCGGAACTAGGCGCGACGTGGCCCCCGCCCGCATCGCAAGGACGTCCCAAGGATGCGGGCGGGCGGTGCCGTTATGAGTGGCTGTCAGTTGTCATGAAGGGACGAAACCCGGTTGTCGAACCCGGCGCCGAAATTCTTGCCGCCGACGTACGGCTCCGAGTGCCGGAACTCCCCGGTGTACCCGGACAGGTCCCAGAAGTCCCAGTGGTGGCCGCTGTTGTTGAAGAAGCTCTCGATGTTGTTGTTCATCCCGGTGGGGCCGTTGCTGTCACCCAGGTTGGCGTCACCGATCACGAAGGCCGCCATTGTGCCGGACCCGTTGGGGCCCGTGAATACACACATCCTGATCTGCGGGCAACGGCCATACCCCGTCGCCGCGTGGGCTGGCACGGCCGTGACGCCTACCAGCGCCGCCGCCATCGACATGGCGGCGAGAACTTTTTTGATTCCCATGGATATTCCCTCATCTCATCGTGGGTAGCGCGGCGAGCGCCGATGCCTGGCGCTAGACAGCATGGCAGATCCAATCGAGTGCTGCCTGGTGAGATATTCGCGGTTCTCATGACCGGGCCGGGGGCGCTTGCCAGACCCGAACGGGCCGAACTTGCACCGGGAGACACACCCTGAGTTGTGCCCTGGTTGTGCCGGATGATCTTCCCGAACCGTTTACGCAGGTAGACGCCGGTGCGCCGGGATCATTCGTGGATTGCAACTAATCCGGGGTCCCTCGGGAAGCTCTTTCGGGCCGTGGAAGGATGACCGGTTCGGCACGGTCCGCCGGTGACGGCGGACCGGTTGGGTGGGTCCGCCGACCCATGTCCGACGGCCGTGGGGTACGAAGACAGGGTGAGTGCCGCCAGCCTGATGATGATCGCCGCCCTGTCCGTGGCTGCCCCGAGTCCCGCCCCGGACGTCACCCCGAGCGCCGACTGCCAGAGCAGCACCTCCTGCGAGTGGTTGTACGAGACCACCGGGTCGTCGTGGTTCGCCGAGGGCAGCTACTGGATCCTGCTGAAGCCGCTGCGGGTGCTGGTGATCCTCGTGCTGGCGTTCATCGCCCGCTGGGCGCTGCACCGGATGATCAAGCGGCTGGTCCGCACCACCGCCGACGGGGTACCGACCATGTTGCGCCCGCTGCGGGAGCGGGTGCCGACCGCCACGCATCAGCCCGGCGAGTTCGTCCCCGAACGCCGCCGGCAGCGGGCGGAGGCCATCGGCTCGGTGCTGCGCAGCATGGTCACCGCGTTCGTCTTCGGCATCGCGCTGCTGATGATCCTGCGCGAGTTCAGCTTCGACCTGGCGCCGCTGCTGGCCAGCGCGGGCATCGCCGGCGTGGCGCTCGGCTTCGGCGCGCAGAGCCTGGTCAAGGACCTGATCGCCGGCCTGTTCATGCTGGTGGAGGACCAGTACGGCGTCGGCGACACGGTCGACCTCGGCGAGGCCACCGGCGTGGTGGAGTCGGTGGGGCTGCGGGTCACCACGGTCCGGGACGGCCGGGGCGTGCTCTGGTACATCCGCAATGGCGAGATCGTCCGGGTGGGCAACAAGAGCCAGGGCTGGGCGCTGGTCGTGGTCGACCTGCCGATCGGGTTCGCCGGCACCGAGGAGGCGACGGCGGTGCTGCGGACCGCCGCGGCCTCGGTGGCGATGGACCCCGACCTGGCCCCGGAGATCGTGGAGGCACCCGACGTGCTGGGCGTCGAGCAGATGACGATGGACGGCGCGGTGATCCGTACCGTCGTCAAGACCACCGCCGACGGGCAGTTCGCGGTCGGCCGGGAGCTGCGCCGGCGGCTCGCCGAGGCGCTGGAGAACTCCGGCATTACGGCGAAGATCGCCGCCGCCCGTCTCTACCCGGGTTTCCCGCTGCGCACCGCCGAGGGCGGGGCAACCGGCCAGGGCGGGCCCACCTGAACCGCGAAGAACGTCGATGACCTGCGACTTTGCCTGACCATGGATCTGAGGGGTCGCGGACCGCGCGGCCCCTCGGGTATCGTCCGTTCGTTCAGTCGGAGATGCGACGATCAAACCGTTCGCCCTAGTCAGCTCTCAGACGATCGGGCAGAATCCGGTACGCACGCCATCTGCCGGAGCGTGATCACGTCTCGCTGATCCGTAGATCTGACGACGGTTTCCCGGGCAGCCATCACGAGTGGCCACCGTGGGGACGATGGAGGCCACGGTGTCCGACGAGCGACCCTCCCAGGAAGGGCCAGCCACCTTCCGCGAGGTGTTCGCCCAACGGGAGTACAGGGCAGTCTTCGCCGCGAGCGGGCTCTCCTGGATCGGCGACTTCATCGCGAAGGCCGCAGTCACCGTGCTGGTCTACCGCGAGACAGAGTCCGTGGCCTACTCGGCCGCCGCGTTCGCGGTCAGCTTCCTGCCCTGGTTGATCGGCGGTCCGCTGCTGGCCACGCTGGCGGAACGGCACCGCTACCGGTCGGTGATGGTGGCCTGCGACCTGATCCGGATGGCCCTGATGGTGCTGGTCGCCATCCCGTGGAATCCGCCGTGGCTGATCCTCTGCCTGCTCTTCGCGACCACCCTGGCCAACCCGCCGAGCCAGGCCGCCCGGTCCGCGCTGATGCCACTCATCCTGACCGGCGACCGGCTGGTGGTCGGGCTCTCGGTGAACAGCAGCACCGGCCAGGCCGCCCAGGTGATCGGCTACCTGATCGGCGCGGCCATCGCCGCGGTCAACCCGACCGCCGCCCTGCTGATCAACGCGGGCACCTTCGCCCTCTCGGCGGCCCTGGTCCGGTTCGGCGTCCGGGACCGGCCACCGGCGATGAGCGCTGCGCACCGGAGCCACCTGCTGCGGGAGACCGCCGATGGCTTCCGGATCGTCTTCCGCACCCCGGTGCTGCGGGCGGTCGCCCTGCTGGTGTTCAGCTCCATGCTCTTCTCGATCGTGCCCGAAGGGCTGGCTGCCGCCTGGGCCCGGGAGGGCGCCAGCGGCGGCCTGGACACCGGCGCGTCCCAGGCCGCCATCATGGCCGCCAACCCGATCGGCTTCATCCTCGGCGGGCTGCTGGTCGGCCGGGCGGTCGCCCCGGCCCGCCGGCTGCTCCTGATCCGGCCGCTGGCGGTGCTCGCGCCGCTGGCCCTGGTGCCGTCGCTGCTCGACCCGCCGCCGCTGGTGGTGGCCCTGCTCGCCGCCCTCTGCGGCTTCGCGGTCTCCGGGCTGCTCCCGGTCGCCAACGGGCTCTTCGTCCGGGCGCTGCCGAACGGCTACCGGGCCCGCGCGTTCGGGGTGATGGCCACCGGGGTTCAGGTGATCCAGGGCGCCGCCGTGCTGATCACCGGCCTGCTCGCCGAGCGGTTCTCGATTCCGCTGGTGGTGGGCGTGTGGAGCGCCGCCGGGGTCCTGCTGATGCTGCTCACCGCCGCACGCTGGCCCAGCCGGGCCTCGATCGACGCGGCGGTCGAGGCCGCTGGGAACGAGGCCGGCCCCGACCGGTCCCGACCGGCGGGCAAGGGCGAGGGGCAGCTCGACAACCTGCCGGGCGAGCACAGCCGACGCAGCCACGCGGTGGGCTGACCCTCCGGTGTGACGAGGACGGCAGCACCCCCGGCCGGTACGCCCCCGCCGGCCGCGGACGCACCTGGCAGGATGGAACGGTGAATCCCGCAGGTGAGTCCGAGCGTGCCGTGACCCTCTTCGAGGCGGTCGGCGGCGAACCCACCTTCCGCAAGTTGGTGGACGAGTTCTACGTCGGCGTCGCCACCGATCCGCTGCTACGGCCGATGTACCCGGAGGAGGACCTCGGCCCCGCAGCGGACCGGCTGACGCTGTTCCTGATCCAGTACTGGGGCGGCCCCAACACCTACTCAGCCCAGCGGGGGCATCCCCGGCTGCGGATGCGGCACGCCCCGTTCCGGATCGGCGCGGCCGAGCGGGACGCCTGGCTGCACCACATGCGCCGGGCCGTCGACCGGCTGGACCTGCCGCCGGAGATCGCCACCGCGCTGTGGGACTACCTGGAACGGGCCGCCTACTTCATGGTGAACGCGATGGACGACCCGGCGGCCGGCCCGGCCTGACCGGCGGGTCAGAGCAGTGCGCCCTCGTCGTGCAGCCAGTCCACGAAGGTGGTGGCCACCGCCGCGCCGCAGTCGAGCATCTCGACCAGGAGCGCGTCGTGCGCCCCCGCGCCGAGGGGCACCTGGAGCTCCGCGTAGATCGGCAGTTGACCCCGCTCCGTGGGGTCGCCGATGTAGGCCTTGCAGAACCGACGGGTGTGGTTCCACTCGTTGACCACCCGGTAGGCCCGGTCGACCCAGTCGGGCGGGACCGTCGCGTGTGGACGGGCCCGCATGACCAGGATCTCGTCCTCCGGGCCCTCCAGAGTGACCAGCACCGCGTGCCGCTCCCACATGGCCAGCAGGTTGCCGTCGCCGTCGGCCAGGTAGCGCACGTCCAGCAGGTCGAGCGCGTCGCAGACCCGGCGGAGGGTGACCGGCCCGATGGTTGCCGACATGTCCGTGATCACGGCACGGTCAGCGGCCGGGCAGTCGTCGCCCGGTTGACGTGGGGCCGGTGGTCCGACCCGGACGGTGCTGTCCACTGTGATCCCGCTTCGAGTTTCCGGTTCGCCGTCACCGGCGGGACCGGGGCGCCATGACCACCACGGCATCGCTCGCGCACCTCACTCCCCAGCGGATCCACTCGCCTACGGTGCGTTGGATCCGAGGATGGACGGTACCCGGACAGCCGAGTTGAAGCATCCCCCCAACGGCAGCACCGATCCAGAAGAATGAACAGGGGTCATACTTTCGGCTGAGCCCCGAGCGGCGTGACGGCAAGATCAGCAACCTTCTGCGACCACACGGCTCCGTATGGTCCCACCAGACTGACCCATCGCCCAGCCACGCGCACCTGAACGTCGCCACGGGCGGCCCCGACAGCGAAAGGTAGGGGGGTCCCCACCGGGGTGCCGGTACCTTCGCCGGGGCGGCCCAGGAAGCCCATCCGGAGCAGTCCCTGGACCAGCCGCTGGGCGATCTCGACCGGCGGGCCGGGCGGGCCGTCCGGGGTGACCACCACGGCGACGTGGTCGAGCAGGGCGTCCCGCAGCACCCGCTGCCCCACCGCCCGGCCGTTCAAGCCATGGGCCACGGCCTCGCGCAGCGTCTCCGCCGCCGCCTCGGCGATCCGCCACAGCTCCCCGGCCGGCAACACCTCCACGGGGCGGCTCGTCGAGGGCGGCAGCGGCCAGCGCCACTGCGCGTCCCGCCGGGGCGGCAGGGCGTCCTCGCCGGCCGCCAGCACGGCCAGCAGTTCCCGGGCGGCGACCGTGGCGTCGCCGCAACCGGCCCCGGCCACCGTCCGGACGGCCAGCACACCCCACGGCAGCCGGGCCCAGAGGACCGTCCGCCCGACCGGCGCCGTCCCGGCCGCCGGCGCGGAGGGCGCCGCCGGCACGCCGGGCGGGGTCGACGGGACGGAGGGCGGGGTCGACGGGACGGCTTCCGGCGGGTCCGCCGGGCCGGCCGGACGCAGCCGGACCAGCGCCGCCGGGTCGAGCCGGACCAGCCGGGCCAGGAACGCGCCCGCGTCGGCCACCCCGACCAGCCCGTGCCCGCCGCCGGCCAGGTCGGACCCGTGCCGGCGGGCCGGGGCGCCGCTCATGCCCGGGCCCCGGCCGCGCCGACGCCCGGGGCGTACGCGAGCAGGAAGGCCCGCTCCTCCTCGGTGATCCGCCGGGGCCGCTTGGCGACCAGGTCGAACGGGACCAGCACCGAGCGGGCGGTGCTGGCTAGCACGTCACCGTCGTACAGCTCGTAGCCGACGGTGAACCGGGAGACCCGGATCTCCTCGATCCACAGCTCGATCCGCACGGTGGGAGCGGCCTCCGCGGTGGCCCGGCCCAGCGCGTAGTCGACCGGGCGCAGGTAGTCGACCTCGTGCCGGCGGATCACAACCCCGTCGGCGAACGAGCCCACCCCCCACGCCCGGCCGCCGGCGAACATCAACGCCACCCGCGCCTCCTCGTACAGGGTGAGGAAGCGCGAGTTGTTGACGTGCCCGTACGCGTCCAGGTCGGACCAGCGCAGCGTGCAGCGGTAGACGAACCTCTCAGTCACGGGTCAGCTTGCGGTAGGTCACCCGGTGCGGGCGGGCCGCGTCGGCGCCGAGCCGATCGATCTTGTTCTTCTCATACGCCTCGAAGTTGCCCTCGAACCAGAACCACTTCGCCGGGTTCTGGTCGTCGCCCTCCCAGGCCAGGATGTGCGTGGAGACCCGGTCGAGGAACATCCGGTCGTGGGAGATGACCACGGCGCAGCCGGGGAACTCCAGCAACGCGTTCTCCAGGCTGGACAGGGTCTCCACGTCCAGGTCGTTGGTCGGCTCGTCGAGCAGGATGACGTTCCCGCCGATCTTCAGGGTCAGCGCCAGGTTGAGCCGGTTGCGCTCGCCGCCGGAGAGGACCTTGGTCGGCTTCTGCTGGTCCGGCCCCTTGAACCCGAACGCCGCGATGTACGCCCGCGACGGCATCTCGACCTTGCCCACCATGAGGTAGTCCAGGCCGTCGGAGACGACCTCCCAGACACTCTTGTCGCCGTCGAGGCCCTGCCGGTTCTGGTCGACGTACGACAGGGAGACGGTGGGGCCGACCCGGACCTCGCCGTCGGTCGGCTGCTCCAGCCCGACGATGGTCTTGAACAGGGTGGTCTTGCCGACGCCGTTCGGGCCGATGATGCCGACGATGCCGTTGCGCGGCAGCGAGAACGACAGGTTGTCGATCAGCAGCCGGTCGCCGAAGCCCTTGCTCAGGCTCTGCGCCTCGATCACCGTGCTGCCCAGGCGCGGGCCCGGCGGGATCTGGATCTCCTCGAAGTCGAGCTTGCGGGTCTTCTCCGCCTCCGAGGCCATCTCGTCGTACCGGTCGAGGCGGGCCTTGGACTTGGTCTGCCGCGCCTTGGCGTTGGAGCGGACCCACTCCAGCTCCTCGGTGAGCCGCTTCTTCATCTTGGCGTCGCGGCGCCCCTCGACGGCCAGCCGGGCGGCCTTCTTCTCCAGGTAGGTGGAGTAGTTGCCCTCGTAGCCGATGGCCCGGCCGCGGTCCAGCTCCAGGATCCAGCCGGCCACCTTGTCCAGGAAGTACCGGTCGTGCGTGATCGCCATGACGGTGCCGGCGTACTTGGCCAGGTGCTGCTCCAGCCAGGAGACGCTCTCCGCGTCCAGGTGGTTGGTGGGCTCGTCGAGCAGCAGCAGGTCGGGCGCCTCCAGCAGCAGCTTGCAGAGCGCGACCCGGCGGCGCTCGCCACCGGAGAGCTCGGTGACGTCGGCGTCCGGCGGCGGGCAGCGCAGCGCGTCCATGGCCAGTTCGAGCTTGGAGTCGATGTCCCAGGCGTCGAGGTGGTCCAGCTCCTCCTGGAGCTTGCCCATCTCCTCCATCAGCTCGTCGGAGTAGTCCGTCGCCATCTGCTCGGCGATCTTGTTGAACCGCTCCAGCTTGGCCTTGGTCTCCGCGACCGCCTCCTCGACGTTGCCGAGGACGGTCTTGGCTTCGTTGAGCGGGGGCTCCTGGGCGAGCATGCCGACGGTGTAGCCGGGCATCAGCCGGGCCTCGCCGTTGCTCGGCCGATCCAACCCTGCCATGATCTTGAGGAGGCTGGACTTACCGGCGCCGTTCGGGCCGACCACACCGATCTTGGCCCCCGGCAGGAAGCTCAGCGTCACGTTGTCGAGCACGACCTTGTCGCCGTGCGCCTTGCGCGCCTTTTCCAGGACGTAGATGTACTGGGCCACGGTGCGGGCTACCTCCGTAGGTTGTGATCTGAAAGCTTGCGGGGTGCGGGCGCGGCGCGGCTCCGGTGCCGCTCGCCGCCGCCGGCCGGGGCCGGCCACAACGCAGGCCATCCTCAATCCTGACAGGTACGGCCCGCTCCGCCCACATCACCCCGCCCCAGCAGTACGCCGACGAGCCACATTGCCTGCAACGGTAAGGCGAATTACGGTTTGGGTATGACCAAGAAGATCACCATCAGCCTGCCGGACGAACTCGCCGCTCGGCTCACGAAGGAACCGAACGCCTCGGCCTACGTGGCGGAGGCGCTGCGGCGACGGATGTCCGGAGAGCGAACCCGGGAGGTCCTGCGGAAGACCGGCTTCACCGTCACCGAGGCGGGCGTGGCGCGGGTACACGCCGAGATGGAGCAGCTCAAGGCGGGCATCACGCCCGAGCTACGGGAACAGGCCGCCGAGTTGGAGGCGGAGATCCTGGCAGCCCGCGCGAAGGCCCGCGGGTGACGGACTTCGGCCTCGCCCTGGACACCGCCGCCCTGCTGGCCTACTCGTTGACGGACCTCGACGTCGGCCACCGGATCGCGGAGGCTGCCGACCACGGCGTGAACGTACTGGTGCCGGCCCTCTGTCTGGCCAACGCCCACCAGCAGGCGACGCCCACCCAGTGGGAGATGCTGGAAGTGCTCGCCGTCCTGCCACACGTCCGCGTCACATCGGTCGAGGCGGACATGTGCGCCTTCCTCAGCGGGTGGTCCCGGCGGCTGGGCGAGCGGATGGACCTGGCCCAACTGGCAATGGACGCGGCGATCCACCCGCTCGTGCCGATCGTCACGGACCGGCGGGAGATCCTGGGCGAGGTGCTGCCCAAGGAGTGGCCGATCATCGACCTCTGACCGGGCCTGACCTGCGTGATCACCTTCACGGTTCGGCGGTCGTGGGACGGGTAGGTAACTCCGGCACGAGGCACCAGAGGCCGCAGCTACGCTCAGTACGCTCATCGCGGTGGACCCGCCAGCACCCGGAGGTGGCCGAACGTGACCGTCCGTAGTTCCTTTGTCGTAGTAGCGAACCGACTACCGGTCGACGAGGTGAACACCCCGGAGGGGCGGCAGTGGCGCCGCAGCCCCGGCGGTCTGGTCACCGCGTTGCACCCCGTCCTCGCGGAGCACCAGGGCACGTGGGTGGGCTGGGCCGGCGGCACGGGCGCCGCCCCGGAGCCGTTCGACCTGGAGGGGATCCGGCTGCACCCGGTGCCGCTGAGCGCCGACGAGCTGGAGCGCTACTACGAGGGCCAGTCGAACGCGACGATCTGGCCGCTCTACCACGACGCGGTGGAGACCCCGGCGTACAAGCGCCGCTGGCGCGAGGCGTACCGGCTGGTCAACGCGCGGTTCGCGGAGGCCGCGGCGGAGGTCGCGGCCGAGGGCGCGACGGTCTGGGTGCAGGACTACCAGCTCCAGCTGGTGCCGGCGATGCTCCGTGAGCTGCGCCCCGACCTGCGGATCGGCTTCTTCCTGCACATCCCGTTCCCGCCGATCGAGCTGTTCATGCAGATGCCGTTCCGCGCCGAGATCCTGCGCGGACTGCTCGGGGCGGACCTGGTCGGCTTCCAGCAGCGGCTGGCCGCGCAGAACTTCGTCCGGCTGGCCCGGCACCTGCTCGGGCTGCGCTACGAGGGGCAGATGATCCAGGTCGACGGGCGGCAGGTGAAGGCGGGCGCCTTCCCCATCTCCATCGAGACGAAGGAGATGGAGCGGCTGGCCGAGGACCCGGCGATCCAGGCCCGGGCCCAGCAGATCCGCGAGGAGCTGGGCAACCCGAAGACGATCATCCTGGGCGTCGACCGCCTGGACTACACGAAGGGCATCGAGCTTCGACTCAAGGCCTTCCGCGAACTTCTTGCTGACGGAAAGTTGACAGTTCCGGAGGCGGTTATGGTGCAGGTCGCCACCCCGAGCCGCGAGCGGGTGGAGCACTACCAGGCCCTACGAGTCAAGGTCGAACGTGAAGTTGGCCGAATTAATGGCGAATTTGGCAGGGTCGGCGTGCCTGCGGTGCATTACCTGCACCAGTCGTACAGTCGCAGTGAGCTGGCGGCCATGTATGTGGCCGCCGACGTGATGATGGTTACCCCCCTTCGAGACGGAATGAATCTGGTGGCTAAGGAGTACGTCGCATCGCGCGCCGACCAGGGCGGCGCGCTCGTGCTCAGTGAGTTCGCCGGCGCCGCCACCGAGCTGCGCCAGGCGTTTTTGTGTAACCCGCACGACCCCGACGCGGTCAAGGACGCGTTGCTCAAGGCCGTGCACGTGGAGAAGCCCGAGGCCCGCCGACGCATGCGTGTCATGCAGCGTCACCTGCGTACCCACGACGTGGGGCACTGGGCGAAGTCGTTCCTCACCGAGCTCGGTGTGCCTGATTCGGAGGCTGCGTGAACACGTCCGTCCACGACGGAGCGGCCACGGCCGCGGAGGTGCTGGATCCGGAGCTTAGGGCCGCAATCGGCCGGATAGCCCGGGTTCCCCAGCTGCTGGTCGCCTGCGACTACGACGGCACCCTCGCGCCGATCGTGGAGGACCCGAGCAAGGCCGTGCCACTGCCCGAGTCCGTCGCCGCCGTCCGGGCGCTCGCCGCCCTGCCGCAGACCACCGTCGCGGTGGTCTCCGGCCGGGCACTGCGCGACCTGGCCGCGCTGTCCCGGCTGCCCAGCGAGGTGCACCTCGTCGGCAGCCACGGCTCCGAGTTCGACATCGGCTTCGTCGAGCGGCTCTCCCCCGAGCTGGTCGCCGTACGCACCCGGCTGCGCGACGCGCTGCGTGAGATCGCCAACGCCCACCCCGGGATCCGGCTTGAGCGCAAGCCGGCCAGCGTCGCGGTGCACACCCGCGGGCTCGACCCGCAGGTGGCCGCCGCCGCCGTCGAGGCCGTCCGCAAGGGCCCCGCCACCTGGGACGGCGTCACCGTCACCCAGGGCAAGGAGGTCATCGAGCTGTCCGTGGTGGCGACCCACAAGGGCACCGCCGTCGACCAGCTCCGCACCCAGCTCTCGGCCAGCGCGGTGCTGTTCATCGGCGACGACGTCACCGACGAGAACGCCTTCGGCAACCTGCACGGGCCCGACATGGGCATCAAGATCGGTATCGGAGAGACGAAGGCCGACTACCGGGTCGCCGAGCCGATCGAGGCCGCCCGCGCGCTCGGCCTGCTGCTGGAGACCCGGCGGCACTGGCTTTTCGGCGAGCGGGCCGTGCCGATCGAGCGGCACTCGATGCTCGCCAACGGGCGTACCGTCGCCCTGCTCACCCCCGAGGCCAAGGTCACCTGGCTCTGCCACCCCAAGCCTGACTCGGCGGCGATCTTCGCCGACCTGGTCGGCGGCGGCCCCGCCGGGCACTTCAGCGTCGCCCCCGAGCGCGGCGGCATCCCCCTCGGCCAGCGCTACCGCTCCGGCACGATGACCGTGGAGACCCGCTGGTCGGGCCTCACGGTCACCGACTGGCTGGACAAGCCGGCCAGGGAGACCACCCCGGACGGCCCGGCGGTCGTCACCGGCGACTCGACCCTGGTCCGGGTGCTCACCGGCTCCGGGCGGATCCGGGTGGAGTTCGCCCCCCGACCCGAGTTCGGTCAGGTGGCCACCCAGCTCCAGCCGGTCGGCGACGGCCTGCTGGTGCTCGGCTCCAACGAGCCGGTCGCGCTCTACTCCCCCGGGGTGCAGTGGCAGGTCAGCAACGACGGCGGGTACGAGACGGCCAAGGCCGTCGTGGATCTCTCCGCCGCCGGCGGGCAGGTCGTGCTGGAGCTGCGCTTCGCCACGCACAGTCTGGAGCACCACCGGCTGCCGGTCCACGAGCGGCAGGCCATGGCCGAGCAGCCGTGGAAGGACTGGGTGGCCTCGCTGCGGCTGCCCACCACCGCCCGGGACCTGGTCGCCCGTAGCGCGCTGACCCTGCGCGGGCTCTGCCACGAGGCGACCGGCTCGATCCTCGCCGCGGCCACCACCTCGCTGCCGGAGGAGCTGGGCGGCGTCCGGAACTGGGACTATCGGTACTGCTGGCTGCGCGACGCCTCGATGACCGCACGGGCGCTGGTCGACCTCGGCTCCATCGAGGAGGCCGAGGCGCTGCTGCGCTGGGTGGACGGCTGCATCGAGCGCACCGGCGGCCACCCCGAGCGGCTGCACCCGCTCTACACGGTCGACGGGTACGAGCTGGGCGCCGAGGCGGTCATCGACACCCTGCCCGGGTACGCCGGCTCCCGGCCGGTACGGGTCGGCAACCTGGCCAACCACCAGCTCCAGCTCGACGTGTTCGGCCCGATCGCCGACCTGATCGCCGCCGTCGCCGACACCCGGGGCTCGGTCCGCGAGGACGAGTGGCGGGTGCTGGAGAACATGGTCGAGGCGGTCCGCCGCCGCTGGCACGAGCCCGACCACGGCATCTGGGAGGCCCGCCTCCCCCCGCGGCACCACATCTTCTCCAAGGTGATGTGCTGGATGACCGTCGACCGGGCGCTGCACGTGGTGCGCCAGCACGGCGGCGAGGACCGGGCGGAGTGGGTGGACCTGCGCGACCGGATCGGCGCCAACGTGCTGGAGCACGGCTGGCACGCCGACGTGGAGGCGTACAGCGTCGCGTACGGCGACGAGGACATGGACGCCTCGTCCCTGTGGATCGGCCTGTCCGGGCTGCTTCCGGGCGACGACCCACGTTTCCTGTCCACCGTGCTCAGGATCGAGGCGGACCTGCGCAGCGGCCCGGTCGTCTACCGGTACCACTGGGACGACGGCCTGCCGGGGCGCGAGGGCGGCTTCCACATCTGCACGGCGTGGCTGATCGAGGCGTACCTACGCACCGGCCGGCGCACCGACGCGGAGGAGCTGTTCACCCAGATGGTCGACACGGCGGGCCCGACGGGGCTGCTCCCCGAGCAGTACGACCCGCTGGCCGAGCGCGGGCTGGGCAACCACCCGCAGGCGTACAGCCACCTCGGCCTGATCCGCTGCGCCCTGCTGCTGGACAACATGCTCAAGCAGTGACCTGACCGCGACGGCGGCCGGAGACCACCCGTCTCCGGCCGCCGTCGCGTGTGCGGCGGCGGTACCCCGACCGCCGTCCCACCCCTGTAGCACCCACGATCCATTGACAGCCATTTTTCGTCCTGGTTAGCTGCGGCGGCAGCGTCAACATCGACGAAGCTGAATTTTCATCGGTTGCCAGGGAGATGCCGTAGTGAACAGAGCGACGAAGACTTTGCGTGGGTTGGGCGCAACGCTGAGCGCGGTGCTGGTGGTGGCCGGGGTCGTGGTCGTCGGACCCACTCCCGCCTCGGCCGCGAACTACTACTACGAGCTGCCCTACCCGGCGGGTGAGTCCTACCGGGTCACTCAGGGGCCGGAGGGCACCTACTCGCACGTCGGCCCCTACAACGAGTACGCCTGGGACTTCGGGCTCCCGGCGAACTACGAGGTCTCCGCCGCGCAGGCCGGCACCGTCCTCATCTCGGACTGGTCGGTGTACCCGGGGAACGGCATCGAGGTGATGATCCGGCACTCGAACGGCCAGTGCACCCACTACATCCACCTGAACCAGGCGATCTACAACACCGGTGACTGGGTCCCGCAGGGCCGGATCATCGGCTCGTCGGGCGCCACCGGGAACGCCTCCGGGCCGCACCTGCACTTCCAGGTCATCAACTGCAACACCCGGGTCGGCATCCCCGCCACGCTCCAGGGCTGGTCGCCGCCCACCGGCTCCTGGCCGGTGAGCGTCAACAACCGGGCCTGACCACCGCCGGCAGGCCCGGCCCGCCGGCGGCCGGAGCGGCACCGCCCGCTCCGGCCGTCGGTCGCTCCCGCCCGCACCGGCAGGCTCAGCCGCCGAGCGTGCCCACCACGTCGCCGACGACCACCACGGCCGGCGGCCGGAGCCCCGCCGCGACCACGTCGGCGGCCACCGCGCCGAGCGTCGACCGGAGCACCCGCTGCCCGCCAGTCGTTCCCTCCTGCACGACGGCGGCCAGGGTCTGCGCGGGCCGGCCGTGGGCGATCAGGGTCTCGGTGATCGCGGCCAGGTTCTTCAGCCCCATCAGGAGCACCAGCGTGCCGCGCAGCCCGGCGAGGGCGTCCCAGCGCACCAGGGAGGCCGGCGAGTCGGGCGCGAGGTGCCCGGAGACCACGGTGAACTCGTGCGCCACCGCGCGGTGGGTGACCGGGATGCCGGCCGCCGCGGGGGCGGCGATCGAGCTGGTCACCCCGGGGACCACAGTCACCGGAACCCCGGCCGCCGCGCAGGCCAGCAGCTCCTCGCCGCCCCGACCGAAGACGTACGGGTCGCCGCCCTTGAGCCGGACCACGAACGCGCCGGCCAGCGCCCGGTCGACGAGGATGCGGTTGATCTCCTCCTGGGCACGGGACGGCCCGTACGGGATCTTCGAGGCGTCCACCAGCTCGACGTCGGGGCGCAGCTCGTCCAGGAGCAGCCCGGGCACCAGCCGGTCGGCGACCACCACGTCGGCCTCGGTCAACAGCCGCCACCCCTTCACGGTGATCAGCTCCGGGTCGCCCGGCCCGGCCCCGACCAGCGCCACCCGTCCGGCGGCCGGCCCGCCCCCCTCGACCGCCCCGCTCCGCCGAGGGGCACCGACAGGGGCCCCCTGCGCCGCCGGAGGCCTCGCCCCGGGGTACTGGCAGGCGCTCAGCAGGGCGCGGACGGCGTCGCGGACCGACATGGCCCGCCGGGGGTCGCCGCCGCCGAGGACGGCGACGGTGACCGGGCCGTGCCGGGTGACGGCGGGTGTCCAGGCGGTGGCGGCGGCCCGGTCGTCGGCGCGGACGCAGAAGATCCGGCGCTCGGCGGCGGCGTCGCTGACCGCCGCCGCGGCGGCCGGGTCGTCGACAGCGGTCTGGACCAGCCAGGCGCCGTCCAGGTCGCCGGGGGCGAAGCGGCGCGGCTCCCAGCGCAGCCGGCCGGCGTCGGCGTGGGCGCGCAGGGCCGGGGTCAGCTCTGGCGAGACCAGCAGGACGTCCGCGCCCGCGTCGAGCAGTGCCGGCACCCGCCGGGTGGCCACCGTGCCCCCGCCCACCACGACCACCCGCAGGCCGGCCAGCCGCAGCCCGAGCGGGTAGGGGCTGCTCACTTCTCGGCCACCCCGGCCGAGTCGAAGGTGGCCACCTCGTGCAGCACCCGGACCGCGCCGGTGACCACCGGCAGGGCGAGCAGCGCGCCGGTGCCCTCGCCGAGGCGCAGCCCGAGGTCGATCAGCGGATCGAGCCCGAGGTGGCGCAGCGCGGCCGTGGCGCCCGGCTCGGCCGAGCGGTGCCCGGCGACCATCGCGCCCACCGCGTCCGGGGCGAACGCGGCGGCGGCGAGCGCGGCGCTGACCGCGATCAGCCCGTCGAGCAGCACCGGCACCCGGCGGGCGGCGGCACCGAGGATCAGCCCGGCCAGGGCGGCGTGCTCCAGGCCTCCGACGGCGGCGAGCACGCCGAGCGGGTCGGCCGGATCGGGGGCGTGCCGGGCCAGCGCCGCCCGGACCACGTCGATCTTCCGGGCGTACGTCGGGTCGTCCACCCCGGTGCCCCGGCCGGTCGCCTCGGCCGGGTCGACGCCGGTGAACGCGGCGACCAACGCGGCGGCCGGGGTGGTGTTGCCGATGCCCATGTCCCCGGTGAGCAGGATGCCCGCCCCGGCGTCGATCAGCTCGCGGGCGACCCGGATGCCGGTCTCCACGGCGGCTCGGGCCTCGTCGCGGGTGAGGGCGGCGGTCACGGCGAGATCCCGGGTGCCGGGGCGCACGTTCGCCGCCACGAACCGGGGCCCGGCGGAGTTCGCGCCGCCGTGGGGGGCCGCGGCACCGGCCGACGGGGCGGGCGGCAGCGGGGTGGCGACGCCGACGTCGATCACGGTGACCGAGGCGCCGGCCTGCCGGGCGAACGCGTTGACCACCGCCCCGCCGGCCAGGAAGTTGCCGATCATCTGCGCGGTGACCTCCTGCGGCCAGGGGGTCACCCCCTGGGCGTGCACACCGTGGTCGCCCGCGAAGATCGCCACGGCGGCCGGCTCGGGCAGCGGCGGGGGGCAGGCGGCGGCCAGGCCGGCGAGCCGGACGGAGAGTTCCTCCAGGGCACCGAGCGAGCCGGCCGGCTTGGTCAGCCGGCCGTGCAGCTCCCCGGCGGCTACCATCGCCGGCTCGTCGAGCGGCCGGATCGCCGCGATCGTGGGCTCAAGCATCATGCCTCCAGGATCTCCGCCAGCGCCTCGGTGAACGCGTCGATGGTGGCCCGGTCGCGCACGGCCACCCGCAGCCAGTCGGGGCCGAGGCCGGGGAAGGTGTCGCCCCGGCGTACCGCCCAGCCGCGCTCGCGCAGGCGCTGCCGCACCCCGGCCGCGCCTGGCAGGTGGACCAGCACGAACGCGCTGGCCGGGCGGCCCGCGACGCGTACCCCGGGCAGGGCCGACAGGCGGGCGGCCAGGTGGTCGCGGTCGGCGGCCAGCCCGGCGGCGATCGCGCGCTCGGCCGCGACGGCGGCCGGGGACGCGCAGGCGGTGGCGGCGGCGAGCGCCGGGGTGGAGACCGCCCAGAGCGGCTGCGCCGCGGCCAGCCGGGCCAGCAGGGCGGCGTCGCCGAGCAGGTAGCCGATCCGCAGCCCGGCGAGCCCCCAGGTCTTGGTGAGGCTACGCACCACGACCAGGCCGGGCAGGTCCCGGCGGGCGGCCAGGGACTCCGGCTCCCCCGGCACACCGGGGGCGGCGGTGGTGTCGGCGAACGCCTCGTCGACGACGAGGACGCGGCCGGGGCGGGCCAGCGCGGCGAGGTCGGCGGCCGGGTGCAGCACGCTGGTGGGGTTGGTCGGGTTGCCGATCATGACGAGGTCGGCGTCGGCCGGCACCCGGGCGGGGTCGAGCCGGAAGTCCTCGGCCGGGTCGAGCAGCACCCGGTCGACGTCGTGCCCGGCGGCCCGCAGCGCGGCCTCCGGCTCGGTGAACTGGGGGTGCACGACCACCGGCCGGCGCACCCCGGTCAGGGCCCTGGCGAGCAGCACGAATCCCTCGGCCGCCCCGGCGGTGAGCAGTACCTCCTCCGGGGGACGCCCGTGCCGGCCGGCGACCGCCGCCCGCGCCACCCGGTTGTCCGGGTACGCGGCCAGGTCGCCCAGCGCGGCGGTGATCGGCTCGGCCAGCCAGCCCGGCATCGGGGCCCGCCGCACGTTGACCGCGAGGTCGACCAGGCCGTCGCCGACCTCGGCGTCCCCGTGGTGGCCGAGGTCCGGCTCATCCCGGGTGGGGGTCGTCGAAGCCGGCTGAGCACGCATGTCCGCGATCCTGCCGGGAAGCCGCCGTGCGGAACAACGCATCCCGGGGTGGGCCGCGTCACCACCCGCCAACCCGACCAGCCGTTTATGAGTTTTTCTCATTTTTGAATCGGAAATGTCATAGCTTGACCCTGTGAGCAACCGACCCCTTGCTGGCGCTGGTCGTCTCGTCCCTCTCCTGCGTGCCGGGCTGATCGCGGGCATCGTGATCGCCGGGGCCCTCTACCCGCTGGCCGCCCTCACCGGGCTCGGCGCCAAGGCCACCGCGCACGCCGTGGAACAGAAGACGGACATCCTGCGCACCGCGCTGCCCGCCGAGACCTCCTACCTGTACGCGCCCGACGGCAGGACCGTGCTGACGATGTTCTACGAGGAGTACCGGCGCTACACCAAGCTGTCGGACATGTCCCCGAACATCCAGCAGGCCATCGTGGCAGCCGAGGACAGCCGCTTCTACCAGCACCACGGCGTCGACCCGAAGGGCGTCGCCCGGGCCTTCGTGGCCAACTCCCGCTCCGGCGGGGTGTCCCAGGGCGCGTCGACCCTGACCATGCAGTTCGTCCGGATGGCCCTGCGCGACAGCGCCCGGACCCCGAAGGAGGTCCAGGAGGCCACCCAGCAGACCAGCCTGCGCAAGGTCAAGGAGATGCGGATGGCCCTGGACGTGGAGAAGGAGCTGAGCAAGGAGGAGATCCTGGAGCGCTACCTGAACTCCGCGTACTTCGGCCACCGGGCGTACGGCATCTACGCCGCCGCGCAGATCTTCTTCTCCAAGACGCCGGCCACCCTCACCCAGGCCGAGGCGGCCACCCTCGCCGGACTGGTCAAGTCCCCGTCGGAGTACGACCCCGTCACCTCCGACCAGAAGGACGCCACCGGGCGGCGCAACTACGTGCTCGACCGGATGACCCAGCTCGGCTACCTCTCGTCGGACGCCGCGACGGCGGCGAAGGCCGAGCCGATCCGGCTACGGCTGACCGACCCGCCGAACGACTGCGCCTCGCTGCCCGAGAAGTACAACAGCTGGGGCTTCGCCTGCGACTACCTGAAGAACTGGTGGAGCGCGCAGCCGGCGTTCGGCGAGAACCGGCTGGAACGGATGGACAAGCTGCGCCGGGGCGGCTACCGGATCGTGCTCAGCATCGACCCCAAGATGCAGGAGGCGGCCGAGAACAACGTCGGGGCGAAGGACAGCACCGGCAGCCCGTTCGCCAACGGCATCGTGCTCGCCGAGCCGGGGACCGGGCGGGTGAAGGCGATGGCGGTGAACCGGAACTACTCGCTGGACGTCAGCGAGAACGGGCTCAGCTCGAACCCGGAGGCCGGCCCGAAGGTGAAGGCGAACTACCCGAACACCGTGGCCCCGCTGCTCGGCGGCGGCGACCTGCCCGGATACCAGGCCGGGTCGACGTTCAAGATGTTCCCGATGCTGGCCGCGCTCAACGCGGGCATGCCGCTGTCCACCGCGTACGACTCGCCGCACAGGTACCAGTCGGCGATCTACGACGGCTGGGCGCCGTCCAACGCCAGCGGCGCGATGACCGGTCGGCAGACCATGTGGTCCGGCTTCGGCAAGTCGGTGAACACGTACTTCGTCCAGCTTGAGGAGAAGGTCGGGGCGGACGCGGCGGTCCGGCTCGCCGAGCAGCTCGGGCTGCGCTGGCGCACCGACGTCGACCGGGAGCAGGCGTCACCCGGCAAGGCGAAGAAGTGGGGCGCGTTCACCCTGGGCGTCTCCGACGCCACGCCGCTGGAGATGTCGAACGCCTACGCCGCGATCGCCGCCGACGGCCGGTACTGCGAGGCGATGCCGGTGCAGTCGATCAGCAACCGGGACGGCAACCCGACGACGTACACCACGGTCGGCGGGATCACGCGGGAGGTCGCCAAGCCGCGCTGCCGGCAGGTGGTCAACGCGGACGCCGCCCGGGCCGCCACCGACGCCGCCCGCTGCCCGACCGGGGACACCCCGGCGAAGGGCAGCTGCGGGGGCTGGTCGACGGCGGACAGCGTGCGGGGCACCGTGGGGCGGCCGGTGGCCGGCAAGACGGGCACCACGGACAGCACCAGGTCGGCCTGGTTCGTCGGATACACCCCGGAACTGGCGGCGGCGAGCTTCATCGCCGACCCGGACAACCCGTTCAACGCGGTGGGCGACGGCCAGTCCCAGATCCCGGTCAACGCGGTCGCCCAGACCCTCCGCGACGCTCTCAAGGGCCAACCCACCCGCCAGTTCACCCCACCCTCCGACGCGATAGTCGGCTAGGACGTGTGTCGTACGTAGTACGGGGGACGCACGGCCACGTCTCCGGCGGCAGGCGGCAGGCGGCAGGCAGGCGGCCGGCAGGCGCGATCGGCACCACCCGAGCCTGACACCTGCCCCGACGATGAGCGGAGACCTACCAACCCGGAGCCTTCCGGGGCCGGGCGGCCTCCCGGGAACCGCCCGGCAATCGGCCAGGCACGCAAGATCGTGCTCGATCCCGGAAAGTGTGGCCTCCTACCGCAACGAGGCCACACCTTCCCTGATCGAGCACGATCTTGTTCCCCGATCCAGCGCGAACGTGTGCGCTGCGATCGTGTGCACCCCCAGACCACGCCGGGGCCTGCCCGTGCAGGGAGCAAGCGGCCCGGCACAGCGACGGGGGCGGGGCGGGGTTACCAGGTTCGCCCCGGGCCGGTCTGCCGGTGTCCGGTGGGCGGCTGGGGCCGTGGGGCCCGCCGCGGACCAGTGGTGGCCGTCATACGGGTAGCCTCGACGCGTGTACCGGTTCCTCCTGACGCCACGCTGGCTGGGCATCCTCGCACTGACCCTGGTCGCTGCGGCTGTGATGGTGCTGCTCGGCAACTGGCAGATGGCCCGGTACCAGGGCCGGACGGCGATCAACGAGCGGATCGACGCCGGCGAGCGGATGACCCCGGTGCCGCTGCGGGACGCCGTGCCCGCGCCGAGCGGGGGCGCCGGCACCGCTGGCCCGGCCCCCGCCGACAAGGCCACCTGGACCAGGGTCACCGCGACCGGGCGGTACGACACTGCGAACATCGTGCTGGTGCGCGGACGGACGGTCGACAACCGGGTCGGCTTCGAGGTGGTCACCCCGCTGGTCCTCGCCGACGGCACGGCCGTGCTCGTCGACCAGGGCTGGGTGCCGCCTGCGCCCGGCGGGGCCATGGCCCAGCCGCAGCTTCCGCCGGTGCCCGAGGGCGAGGTGACCGTGGTGGGCCGGGTGCACCCGACCGAGAGCGGCGTCGGGGCCGTCGACCGGCGCGCGGGCCGGCTGGAGACCCGCCGGATCGCCGTCCCCCGGCTGGCCGGCAAGCTGCCGTACCCGGTGCACGGCGCGTACGTCCTGCTGGACGAGCAGACGCCGGCCGCCGATTCGCTGTTCCGGGCGGTGCCGATCGGGCACACCAACAACTGGCAGAACCTCGGGTACGTGGTGCAGTGGTGGCTGTTCGCCGCCATGACGCTCTTCGGCTACGGCTGGGTGGCCCGGCGGGAGGCCCGCCGGGTGGCCGGGCTGGACGAGCCACGCAAGCCGCTCGACCGAGCCGCCGAGCCCACGCCCACCACCCCGGCCTGACACCTGCGGGAACGGGCCGCCGTGATCGACTCGGTGTCGTCGACATCGCCGGTCCACGAGCGCGGGCGATGTCGACGATTCGGAGTGATGTCCGACCAGCTACCGGACGGTCGGCGGACCCGCGACCCGGCGGAACGTTGTAGTGTCCGCGGGTGATCAACTCCCGTGGGGGGTCACGGTGACCCATGATCCCACGCCACCGCCGCACCCGGAGCCGTCGCCCCCGGGACACCCGCCGGAGCCGATGACGGCACACCCGTCGACCGATCCCTGGGCGGTCACGCCCCGGTCGACGACGTACTCGACCCCGCCGGCAGGGTTCCCGGCCGCAGCCGACCCGTTCGCCGCTGCCCCGTTCGCCGCGCTGCCCGCCACGCGACCGTTCCCCGCCACGTCGGGCGACCAGGTCCCAGCAGCCCCGTACTCGCCGCCGCCGCCCGCCGAGCACTCCGCACCGCCGAGCCCGTACTCGGCACCGCCGGCTCAGTACTCGGCATCACCGGACCCGTACTCGGCATCACCGGACCCGTACTCGGCACCGCCGAGCCCGTACTCGGCACCGCCGGCTCAGTACTCGGCACCGCCGAGCCCGTACTCCGCATCGCCGGACCCCTATTCGGCACCGCCGGTCGCCGGTCGGCCCGGGCCGCACCCGCCCGTGATGGCGCTGCCGACCGTGGCCCCGGGCGGTCCGCAGTACGTGGCGCCGTCCGCCGTGGCGGTGCAGATCGGCGAGATCATGGTCACGCCGCCGGAGATCCGTACGCCGGCAGGCGTGCTGCCCCTGGCCGGGGCGCAGTGGCACGTCGCCGACTACTGGCAGAGGGAGGAGAAGATCGCCCCCTGGGCGATCGTCTGCGCCGTCCTCGGGTTCTTCTGCCTCACCATCTTCAGCCTGCTCTTCCTGCTGATCAAGGAGACCCGGCACCACGGCACCGTGCAGGTCACGGTCACCAGCGGGCCCCGGCAGTACGTGGCCCGCATCCCCGTCACCGACCAGGGGCAGGTCATGCACGTCAACAACCAGGTCAACTACGCCCGGTCCCTGTCGATGCGCTGAACCCCGACGCCGCCGCGCCGCCCGACAGCGCCCCGCCGCCCGGGGGCCTCCATCGCCCGACAGCGACCCGTCGCCGGGGTGGCCCCGGGGCCGGTCAGGGGCGGCGGCCGGCGTGGAGGGCCCGGACCGCGTCGATCGTGTCCGCCTCGGCGGCGGTCTTGTCGCTGCGGTAGCGGACCACGCGGGCGAAGCGCAGCGCCATCCCGCCCGGGTAGCGGGAGCTGGACTGCACGCCGTCGAAGGCGATCTCCACGACCTGCTCGGGGCGGACCCGGACCACCCAGTCGCCCCGCTCCACCGCGAGGGCGAGGAACCGCTCGGTCTGCCAGCGCAGCACCTCGTCGGTGAGCCCTTTGAACGTCTTGCCGAGCATGACGAACTCGCCGCTGCCCGGGTCCCGCGCGCCGAGGTGCAGGTTCGACAGCCACCCGCTGCGCCGGCCGCTGCCCCACTCCACCGCGAGCACCACCAGGTCGAGGGTGTGCCGGGGTTTCACCTTCACCCAGGCCGCGCCGCGCCGCCCGGCGTCGTAGGGGGCGTCGAGGGACTTGACCACCACCCCCTCCTGGCCGGCGTCCAGGGCGGCGGCGAAGGCCGCCCCGGCCTGCTCCGGGCCGTCGACCGCCACCCGGCCGACCAGCAACGTCGGGTCGACGGCCCCGGCCAGCGCCGCCCACCGCTCCCGGCCGGGCCGGTCGACCAGGTCCTCCCCGTCGAGGTGCAGCAGGTCGAAGAAGTACGGCGTCAGCACCGCCTCGCCGGTGGTCCCCGCGGCGGCGAGGACCGCCGGTGCGACCGGGGCGGGGCCGGTGTTGCTCGGCGTGGTGCGACGGGCGGCCCGGCTGGACGTCTGCTGGAACGGCAGCGGCCGGCCGGTGGCGTCCAGCCCGATCGCCTCGCCGTCGAGCACCAGTTGCCGGGCGGGTAGCGCCCGGACGGCGGCGACCACCTCGGGCACCCGGGCGGTGATCTCGTCCAGGCTCCGGGTGAAGACGGCGATGTCGGAGCCGGCGCGGTGCACCTGGATGCGGATGCCGTCGAGCTTCACGTCGACCACGGCGGGGACGCCGGTCGCGGCCAGCGCCTCGTCGACCGAGGGGGCGCTCTGCGCCAGCATCGGGGCGAGCGGGCGGCCGACCTGGAGCCCGAAGTCGGCCAGCGCGGCGGCGCCGCCGCGCAGGGCGGCCACCGCGACCGCGCGCAGGTCACCGGCGAGCAGCAGGGCCCGGCGGACGGCGCCGATCGGCACGTCGGCGGCCCGGGCGACCGCGTCGGCGAGCAGCCCTGCCTGGGCGCCCTGGCGCAGCTCGCCGCTGAACAACCCGCGCAGCATGCGCTGCTCGTCGGCGGTGGCCGCGGCGAAGAGCGCGTCGAGCAACGCCCGACGCCGGGCCTGGGAGCCGGGGCCGCGCACCGCCGCGATCTCGTCGACGGCGGCGTCGACCGCGACGACGGTCAGGGTCGGCTCGGCGGCCGGCGGAGGCAGGTCGCGCAGGCCGGCCCAGCCGACACCGGTCTGGCGTTGTCGCAACTCGCCGGCGAGCCAGCCCGCCCCTGCCGGAACCTCGGCCGGGTCGAGCGCCTTCAGGGCGGCGGCGAGCAGGTCCACCTTGGCCCGCCGGCCGCTGGTGGCGCCCACGGCGGCGGAGGTGGCCGCCAGGTCGAGGAACCGCACGCTCCCATCCTGCCAGCCACCCCCGACACCGCTGGGGATACGCGGCGGAGGCCGAAAGTTGCCGCTTCCGGCCTCCCAGCCGCCCCCCGACGCCGGGCCGCTCCCCCCAGACCAGCCCGGCGACGACCTTGATCAGGCCGGAACGGGCTCCTCGATGCGCAGGCCGCGGGCGCGCACCTCGTCGGCGACCCGGGAGAGCACCGCGTCGAGCGCGACCAGGGCGGTGGAGAGATCACCGATCCGTTCCTTGAGCGTGTCCTCGGGCCACGCGGAGACGTCGATGTCCCCCAGAGCGCTGACGGCGGCCTCAAGCCGGGCCATCACCTCGTTCGTACTCATGTTCGAAACGCTATAACAGCCCAGCTCCCGACACGCCGAAAACCTCCGCCCGAACCGGGGCGTTACCGTTTCGTCACCTAACTCCGGTTCGTGCCGGCAGCAGCCACCTTGGCCAGCAGCAACGCCTCGGCCGCGCAGACCCGGGCGAACTCGACGAGGTGCAGGCTCTCGTTCGGCCCGTGCGCCCGGGCGTGCGGGTCCTCGACGCCGGTCACCAGGATCGCGGCCTGCGGGAACATCTCCTGGAAGGTGGCGATGAACGGGATCGAGCCGCCGATGCCGATGTCCACCGGCTCGGTGCCGTCCCAGGCGGTACGGAAGGCGTCCCGCGCCGCGTCGAACATCGGGCCGGACGCGTCGATCACGCACGGCTCGCCGTCGTGCTCGAACGTCACCGTCACCTGGGCGCCCCACGGCGCGTGCTTCGCGAGGTGCTCCTTCAGCGCCTCGTACGCCCGCTTCGGGTCGTCGCCCGGCGCCAGCCGTACGCTCAGCTTGGCCTTTGCCGCCGGGACCAGGGCGTTCGGGGCCTCGCCGGTGGCCGGGGCGTCGATGCCGAGCACGGCGAGCGCCGGCTTGGTCCACAGCCGGTCGGTGATCCGGCCGGTGCCGATGAACGACACGCCCTCGGCCAGCCCGGCCTCGACCCGGAACCGGTCCTGCGGGTAGTCGACGGTCGCGCCCTCGCGCCCGGCCAACCCGACGACGGCCACGTCACCGGCGTCGTCGTGCAGGGTGGCCAGCAGCCGGGCCAGCGCGGTCAGCGCGTCCGGCACCGCGCCGCCGAACATGCCGCTGTGTACGGCGTGGTCCAGGGTGCGGACCTCGACGAAGCAGTTGACGATGCCGCGCAGCGAGGTGGTCAGCGCCGGCACGCCGATGTCCCAGTTGCCGGAGTCGGCGATCACGATCACGTCCGAGGCGAGCTCGTCGCGGTGCTCGGCGAGCAGCCGCTCCAGCGAGTCCGAGCCGTACTCCTCCTCGCCCTCGATGAACAGCACCACGCCGACCGGGAGCCGGTCGCCGAACGCGCGCAGCGCCGCGATGTGCGCCATGATTCCCGCCTTGTCGTCGGCGGCGCCCCGCCCGTACAGGCGGCCGTCGCGCTCGACCGGCTCGAACGGGTCGGACTCCCACAGCGACAGGTCGCCGACCGGCTGCACGTCGTGATGGGCGTAGAGCAGCACGGTCGGCGCACCGGGCGGGGCGGCCCTCGTCCCGATCACCGCAGGCTGCCCGCCCGAGCGCACGATCCGCACGTCGAGGCCGCAGCCGCGCAGCAGCTCCGCCACGGCCTCGGCCGAGCGTTCCACGTGCGAGTGGTCGAAGCCCTCGAAGGCGATTCCGGGAATACGGACAAGTCGTTCCAGGTCGGCGCGGACGCCGGGCAGTTCCCGCTCGACGGCGGCCCGCACCTCGGCGTCGGACATGATCGGTGATGTCATGACCGGCATCGTATGTCGGCCTTACCTCCACCGGCTGTCCCCGGCCCGGAGGCGGACGTACTCCCGGTCGGGATCGTGCGGCACCGCCGGGGCGCCGTCGACGATCAAATCCACCGCGTCGGCCGTGGCGTCGGCGGCGAAGTGCGCCCGCTCGCCGGCGTGCCAGCGGCGCAGCTCCGGCAGGATCCCCGGCCCGTCCCGGGCCACCGCCCGGGTCAACCGCAGCTCGTCGGGCGCGACGACCAGGACCGACAGCGTCAGATCGGGCCGGACCGCGGCCCGCGCCGAGCTGACCCCCTCGACGAGCACCACGGGGGCGGGCGGCACCGGCACCTCGCGGGGCAGGAAGGCCCCACGTACCCAGCTGTACCGCTGGTACCCGCCCGGCCGGCCGGCGCGCAGCGGCGCGAGCACCCGCGCCTCCAGCCGGGGCCAGAAGGTGAGCTGATCGTCCCAGCCGTCGAGCAGGTCGTCGGTGTGCACCACCGGCGGCCGCCCGCCGCCGGGCAGCGCGGCGAGGGCGTCCGCGAGGCGCGCGGCGAAGACGCTCTTCCCCGCGCCGCTGCGCCCGTCGACCGCCACGAGTCGGGTACGCCCCAACCGCGCCGGCCCGGCCAGCACCCGCCGGCCCAGTTCGGCGTACGTCTCGACGACCGGAACCACCACGGGCCCGACGCTAGCGGTCCGGGGCGCCCCGCCCACGGCGGGTACGTCGTCCGGTCGAACCGAGGCCGATTCACCGCACGAACCACCCGGGCGGCGGGCATGCTCGTGCCGTGCGCCACAACGTGATGAGCCCGGGCGTCGACGCCCTGCTGGAACAGGCCCGCTCAGGGGTCCGCCGGCTGACCCCGCACGAGACCGTCGAGGCGGTACGCCTCGGCGCGCTGCTCGTCGACACCCGAACCGAGGCGCAGCGCCGGGAACAGGGCGAGCTGCCCGGCGCGGTCGTCATCGACCGGACGGTGCTGGAGTGGCGGCTGGACCCGGCCAGCGACTGGCACGTTCCCGAGGCCACCGGGTACGACCGGGAGATCGTGCTGGTGTGCCGGCAGGGCTACAGCTCCAGCCTGGCCGTGGCCAGCCTGCGGACGCTCGGCCTGCACCGCGCCACCGACATGGTCGGCGGGGTGCAGGCGTGGCGGGAGGCGGGACTGCCGATGTCCGACCGCCCCGCCGACGTCCGTCACTGAACCGGCCGTCTTCCGACGCCGGCGGTCAGGCGGGCTCGGCCACCCGGGCCAGCCAGTCGGCCGCCTCGGTCGGAGCGAGCGTCTCCTCCACGGTCAGCGCCGCGGACATCAGCGGGAACCGCCGGATGTTGTTCCAGCTCCGCTGGTACGGCGGCGGGTCCAGGACCACGACGCGGGCGTCGTCGAAGAGCGGGATGTCCGCCGGCGCGCCCTCGTTCCAGATCCACTTGCCGTGCCCGTCGACCAGGTTGAAGCTGCCGACGACCGTGCCGCCGAACCGGTCCTCGGGGGCGTCGGTGGCCACCTCGACCCAGGACGGGTCGACGGTCAGCCCTTCGATCAGCCCCCGCTCGGCCGGCCCAGCGAGCGCTCCCGCCAGCAGGGTGTGCAGCTGGAAGTTGTCGGCGACGCCGTCGATGGTGACCCGCCATCCCCGGCCCGTCGCCCGGTGCAGCACGAGCAGCCGCTCGCCGTCGAGCACCCGCAGCAGCCCGAGGACGCACTCCAGGTCGGGCCGCTCGCCGGCCAGCTCCGCCCCGACCGCGAGCAGCCGCTCCCGGTGCGGGAACGTGGCCCGCACGGCGGCGGACTGCTGCAACAGGGTGATCGCGGGCATGGCCCAGGTGCCGGCCGCGTACCAGCCCTGGACCGCGTCGAAGGCGCGCTGCTCGTCCCCGTACGCCTCGGTCAGCACGCCGATCGCCGCGTCCATGGTGCCGGGGTCCTCGGGGTCGGGCAGCGCGTCGTCGCCGCGTATTCGCTGCCAGCCGGACCGGAACCGGTGCGCGCCGGCGAGGGCGGCGGCGAACCCGTCGGCCACCGGGGCGACCAGCGGGTCGGGGCGGGCGCCCAGCTCGACCAGCGCACCGCAGAGGACGGAGAACTGACCCCCGGCCCCCGGGCCGAGCTGCGGCAACAGCGCCACGCACCGGGGCAGGGCCGCGTCCAGTTCCACGACGGACGCCTGCTGCGCCACCTCCCAGACCCGCGGCACGGCCCGGGTCATCGCGGTGCCGTCGCGCCCGCGTACGGCCGCCTCGACGGCGGCGATCCGGTCCGCCAGCTTCCCCCTGCGATTGAAGATCATCGGCGCAGCCTAGCGAGCGCGCCCGCCCGTCACGGCCCTCCGCCGAACCCTTGATCGACGCGGGGTGGCCAACCTGCGACTGTCCGGAAATGTGCGACACGTCACTGTCGACGGGCGGGTCGGGTCAGCCGGGCGCGCCGGGTGGGATGAACGGGAGACCGGGGGGCGGGCCGGACTCGATCAGCCGCCACAGGGCGTTGGTGTCCAGGTGCTCCTCGACCAGGTCACCGAGCAGGTCCAGGGACCGCTCGCGGGCGGCGGCGAACGCGTTGTCCGGGGCGACCCGGAAGCCGGTACGGCCGGCGAGCCGGGCCGCCTCGGTGAGGAACCGGCGGCGGAACGCGTCGGACTCGAAGGCCCCGTGCCAGTGGGTGCCGCACACCGCGCCGAGCACCGCCCCCTCGCCGGCACCGTCCGCGTACGTCAGCAGGGGCGGCAGCGCCGGGTCTGCCGACGAGACGTACCCGTGGTGGATCTCGTACCCCCGGACCGGGACGCCCGGGTCGGCGGCGGCGGTGCCGGCCGAGACCCGGACGGTCTTGCGCTTCTCGAAGGTGACCTCGACGGGCAGCAGGCCCAGCCCGGGGACGCTGCCTGCGCGGCTCTCCACCGCGTCGTGCACGGCCCGGCCGAGCATCTGGAAGCCGCCGCAGATGCCCAGCAGCGGCTTGCCGGCCGCCGCGTGGGCCAGCACGGCGTCGGCCAACCCGGTCTCGCGCAGCCAGGCCAGGTCGGCCACGGTGGACTTGGAGCCGGGGAGCACGACCAAATCGGCGGCGGCCAGCTCGGCGGGCTCCACGGTCAGCCGGACCCGGACGCCGGGCTCGGTGGCCAGCGCCTCGACGTCGGTGGCGTTGCTGATCCGGGGCAGCCGGACGACCGCCACGTCCAGCCAGTCGGTGCCGCGCGGGGCCGCCGGCCGGCCGAGCACCCGGCCGTACGCGAGGGAGTCCTCGGCGTCGAGCCACAGGTCGAGGTGCCAGGGCAGCACCCCGTACGTGGGGCGGCCGGTGACCCGGTGCAGCATGTCCAGCCCCGGCTGGAGCAGGCCGAGGTCGCCCCGGAACTTGTTGATCACGAAGCCGGCGATCAGCGCCTGGTCGGCCGGGTCGAGCAGGGCGACCGTGCCGAACATCGAGGCGAACACCCCGCCCCGGTCGATGTCCCCGACCACGATCGTGGGCAGGTCGGCGTGCCGGGCCAGCCCCATGTTCACGTAGTCGCCGGCCCGCAGGTTGATCTCCGCCGGGCTGCCGGCCCCCTCGCAGACCACCACCTCGTACGCCTCGCGCAGCTCGGCAAGCGCGGCGAACGCCGCCTCGGCGAGCCGGGGCCGCAGGGCGTGGTAGTTGCCAGCGGTGACCGTGTCGACGGCCTCGCCGAGCAGCACCACCTGACTGGACCGGTCGCTGCCCGGCTTGAGCAGCACCGGATTGAACCGCAGGTCGGGGGCGACCCCGCTGGCCGCCGCCTGCATCGCCTGGGCCCGGCCGATCTCGCCGCCCCGGCCGTCCGGGCCGACCACCACCGCCGAGTTGTTCGACATGTTCTGCGCCTTGAACGGCGCGACCCGCACCCCGCGCCGGTGCAGCCAGCGGCAGATGCCGGCGGTGAGCACGCTCTTGCCCGCGTCGGAGGTCGTCCCCGCGACCAGCAGCCCCCCGCTCACCGTCCCGCCCCCGTCCCGCGTACCCGGGCGGCCACGGCCCGCCGGCCCGCCCGCGCCAACACGCCGGCCAGTCGGCCGGCGGTGACCGGGTACGCGGCGGCCACGCCGAGCGCGACCAGCCCTACCGCGCCGGAGATCCGCGCCGCCCGCTTCAGGTGCCGCGCCTCCGGGCGGGGCCCGTCGCCCAGGTACGGGCGCACCTCCGACCGCCCGAAGTAGATGTTGCGCCCGCCGAGCCGCACTCCGAGCGCCCCGGCCATCGCCGCCTCGCACTGCCCGGCGTTCGGGCTGGGATGGCCGTTGCGGTCCCGCCGCCAGACCCGCCACGCCCGGCCCCGGTCGCCGTGCGCGGTCGGGGCGACCACGATCGTGAGCAGCCCGGTCAGCCGGGCCGGGGCGAGATTGAGCACGTCGTCGAGGCGGGCCGCCGGGGTGCCGAACCGGGCGTACCGGGGCGACCGGTGGCCGACCATCGCGTCGAGCGTGTTGGCCGCGCGGTAGCCGAGCAGGCCGGGCAGGCCGGCGACCGCCCCCCACAGCAGCGGCGCCACCACCGCGTCGGAGGTGTTCTCGGCGACCGACTCGACGGTGGCGCGGGCCAGCTCCGGCTCGTCGAGCGTCGACGGGTCCCGCCCGCACAGGTGCCCCAGGCGGCGGCGGGCCGTCGGCAGGTCCCCGCCGCGCAGCGCCCGGCCCATCACCTTCGCCTCGTGGCGCAGCGTGCGCCCGCCGAGCACGGTCCAGGTCGCGGCGGCCATCAGCGCGGCCCGGCCGACCGGCCGGTGCCGGGTGGCCACCGTCGCCGCCGCGCCGACCAGCACCGGCACCCCGACGGCGAGCGCGGTGAACACCACCCCGGCGGTACGGTCCGGCCGGTACACGCGCTGTTCCAGCGCCCCGGCCGCCCGGCCGAAGCCGGCCACGGGATGCCACCGCCGGGGGTCGCCGAGGAGGGAGTCAAGGGCGTACCCCGCCACCAGACCTGCCGCGTTAGCCACGGCGACCGACTGCCGCACCTGCCACCACCTCCGGCCGGCCAGCCTAGCCGCCCCTGGAAACCCCGTGACGGCCGCTGAGCTCGACCGACCACCGGAAGCCGGGCCGACCATCCGACAGCCGCGCTGGCTCTACCAGCCGGCTCGGCTGCCCAACCGGTAGCCGGAGCTGCGAGCAAGGACGGCGAGAACCGCGACGAGGCCGCGGGGGCGCCCTGCCGGAGGCGGGCCACCTGCGCAGGATGCTTTGGAGCTGAGTCGTCTGCGACTTGCTTTAGAGCTGAGCCGTCTGCGACATCGCCCCGGGCGAGTCGTTTACGACATCAACGCCAAAGGGCATACGGAGGAGCAATCGGCCAAGAGTCGAGAAGGGCGGAATACGCCGAATGCCTGCACCGGCGGCGAAGAGGGCATTCTCGAACTACTGGGACGGGGATTTGCGCCATACGGTGCCCACCGCCGGCCGTCACCGGTAACTGATCAACTCCAGCAGAGATCCGTCGGGATCACGGAAGTAGACGCTTCTGCCACGGCCGCGCCCGCCGTCGCGGTCGACCGGCCCGGCCGCCACGTCGACGCCGTGCCGCCGGAGATGGTCGAGAATCTCGTCCACCGTCCCGGGCCAGGAGAAACAGAGGTCGCTACCCCCGGGGGCGACAGGAGAACGAGCGACCAGCGCCCCGACGTCCAGGCCGGGGCCGTGGACATTGAGCTGCTGGTCGCCGAACCGGTACGCGACTCGGCCGCCGGGATGCCCGACGACCTCGGCACCGAGCACGTCCCGGTAGAAGGCCGCCGACCTGTCCCAGTCACTCACCGCGATCACGCAATGATCGAGCCTGATTTCCCCGCGCACAGCCCGAACGCTAACAGCGCGGCAGGTCCGGTGTGCTCGGTCGCCGGGTACTGGCAGGGCCTCGGCAAAGTCGGGCGGCTCTCCCGGCCTGGGGCGGCTGGCGGAGACGCGCCTTTGCTGGCGGGAGCAGCGCAGGCAGAGCCGTTTCCGAAGATCGTCGAAGTTCTCAAACCGAGACCTCGGCCCCTCATGCCGTGCGTCACGCCTACCAGCGCCATTTTCGACGCCTACCCGGGCCACCCGCTGACCGCATGGAGGATCTTGGAGGGAAAAGGCCCCTGGGGCGGTCTCAAGCGGTGGTTGCATCGAGGAGCTGGGACATTCTCTCACCAGGGGTGTCCCAGTCCAGGGTTTGTCGGGGGCGTCCGTTGAGTTCGTCGGCGATGGCGTCGAGGTCG
>NZ_JBIATC010000036.1:0-25395 GCF_042891255.1 Micromonospora sp. NPDC001898
GTCGACTGCTGTCTTACCGGGAGCCTCGTCCTATGTCGACACGGGCTCCCCGCACCCACCGTGACCAGCACCATCACGATGGAAAAGCCTCAATGATCGGGAGCTGGTTCGCCCAGTACTGCGGACAGCGCCTGCCGTTCCTCTGGCTGGACGGGCAGCAGTGGAAGCAGGTCGCCGCCGTCCTCGCCGGTGCGAGAGCGCCCTACGTGGACATCAAGGCGCAGATCGCCAGCCCGTACGAGTACAAGTTGCGCCTGTTCTACTCCGACAAGATCCCCAGCACGTTTGTCACCAAGGTGCGGCACGAGGACCTGGTCCGGGTGAACACCGAGCAGCACGTGCAGTTCCCGGTGGAGAAGAACCTGCCGGTCATGTCCGAGGTCAACCACACCTTCGGTCCAGACGACACCTTCAGCTTCAACGCGGCCCACGTCTACCAGGCACCCATCAACCGGATTGACTACTACAACGTAGTCGGGCCCGACATTCTCTGGAAGCGCAACTTCGTCCTCACCAATCCGGCCACCGGCATCACGCGGACCATCAACGCACGCAACAACGGGTTCCTCAAGCCCGAGACGCGGGTGGAGAAGATCAACCAGGCACCGTACGTGTTCGGGCAGCCCGACTTCGGCTACCGTCCGTTCGAACAACAGTGGGCTGGGTTCTGTACGGTGTGCCGCCAGACCGACACGCTCGGCATCTACCAGTGGGCGGTGTCCGCAGCCGATCCAGGGCTGGCCACCGGTGACGTGCCGCTGCGCCGGATGGAGGTCTCGCTCACCCGCGACGCGGTCCCGATCACACCGCTGCCGTCCTCGTTCCCGGCATACACGCAGTACGCCCTGCCCGCCGAAGCCGGTACTTACCAACTGAAGACCGTCTCCTACGACGACTTCTCCGGACAGCACCTGGCCGAGCGGGTGACCACGGACTGGACGTTCCGCTCGCAACGTGCCACGGTCCAGACCGTCAAGAAGCCGGTCTACTGCTCGTCGGCCGAGCTCGGTCAGGCCACCGGCCCGTGTGAGTGGCAACCGCTAATCCAGCTCAGCCACGACTTCGACCTGGCCCTCAACGACACCACGAAGGCCAACCGGCTCTACCGGTTCGACGTCACCGCACGGCACGTCATGCCGAACGCACCCGGGATCACCGGACTGCGCAGCTGGGTCTCCTACGACGACGGCAAGACCTGGGTCGCGGCGCAGGTGAAGAAGAACCGCGACGGCAGCTGGCAGGTGCAGGTCAAGCACCCGAAGCTGAAGAAGACCACCGGCGCGGTCTCGGTACGCACCGAGGCGTGGGACAGCGCGGGCAACCGCGTGGTCCAGACCATCGACCGGGCGTACGGCCTCACCGCCTGACACTCGCGCAACTGGTCCAGCCCTTCCCGAACCCTGCACACCAGGCCGCCCTCCACGTCACCGGCGTGGAGGGCGGCCTCCTGCCTGCCCACGGCGCACGTCCGGTGGGCCGATCCGTACCCATCGGACAACCCACCGAGCGCCCGAGGCCGATACCACCGCCCCGGCATGGGGCGGTGGCCTTCATGACGCGCTGCTGGCCCTGGTCCGAGCGGGTGTGCTTGACCGGCGCGAGGAACCTGACGAGCAGTTCCGCTGGAACAGCGTCTCGTAGCGGGATGGCAACGCCGGCACCGTCGTGCGGACCCGGCTCGACGGGATCCTTGCCGCCACAAGTACGTAAAACGCCGGCTCAAGCTGGAGACCGCCCGCCCCGTGACAGTCCGGGGAGCGGTCGATGCTGCTCGCCCCGACGCCGCCGTCACTGCCGCACGGGACCGAGCAGAACGACCGGGGCACGGCGCCCGGCGGTGTGACCTACTGGCTGGACGGCGATCTGCTCGCCACCAGTCCGGATCGTGGGGGCATCCGCGTGGGCTTGCCCAGCGTGAAGGGTGGATACGGCACAACGGCGGAAGAGCGTGTCCGACTACTGGAAGCGCTCGATCGACACCGTCTCCACCAGTCCCGCCCGGACTTCAGGCTGATCTGGGGGACCGTGTGCGAGCCGACCAGTCCGCATGCTGATCCATCCAGCCTTGTCGTGGACCTCCGACAGCCTCCGGAGGGGTGGACTCCCACTAGGAACCTGCTTGTCGCGCTGCCCGGCAAATGGACCACCGCCTGGCACTGCGCCGACCAGGTGGTCGACGCACTCATCTGACGGACGGGGCCCAAGTTATCCGATGCCGATGGCGTCCCTCACCCGCTCCAGCAACGGCCTGGTCTGCTTCCGGGCCTTGTCCGCGCCGTGGGCAAGCAGGTCGTCCAGCTCACTACCCTGCGCCATCAACGCCTCGTAGCGCTCCCGAAGCGGCGCGAACTCAGCGACAAGCGCGTCGGCGAGCTGTGCCTTCACCTCTCCCCAGCCCATCCCACCGGCCGACAGCCGCGCCCGTGTCTCGGTAACCAGGTCGACCGCACCGAACCGTTCAAGCAGCTTGAAAACGGCAGCCGAGTCGGGGTCCTTCGGTTCCTCCACCGGCACGCTGTCGGTCGGGATACGCCGGATCAGTTTCCGCAGGCTGGGCTCTGGCGCGAACAGAGGAATCGTGTTGCCGTACGACTTGCTCATCTTGCGACCGTCGGTGCCGGGCAAGGTGTGCGCCGACCCCTCATCCGGAATGACAGCAGCGGGGATCTTGAACTTGAACCGGTCCCCGTACACAGCGTTGAAAGAGCCAGCGATGTCCGCGGCGTACTCGACATGCTGGACCTGGTCGCGGCCGACGGGCACGACATCGGCATCCATGATGAGGATGTCGACCGCCATCAGCACCGGGTAGTTGAACAGGCCCATGTTCACGCCGGCGTCAAGATCCTCCTTGCCGGCCTCCCGGTTGCGGTCTCGTGACGCCTTGTAGGCGTGCGCCCGGTTCATCAGGCCCTTGCTGGCCATGCACGCCAGGATCCAGTTCAGCTCGAAAATCTCCGGGATGTCCGACTGGCGGTAGAACGTGGTGCGATCCGGGTCGAGTCCGGCCGCCAACCAGGTGGCCGCCACGGAGCGGGTGTAGTGCTGCAACTGATCACGGTCGCGGATCGTGGTCAGTGCGTGATAGTCCGCGATGAAATACAGCGACTCGTAGCTGTCGGCCAATCGCAGCGCCGGCAGGATCGCGCCGATGTAGTTGCCCAGATGCGGCTCACCGGTCGGCTTGATGCCGGTCAGCGATACCCTTCGCGCCGTCGAACCCATGGGCATGACACTACCGTGAGCTGCCATCGATCTTCCGTCCTCATTGGCTATCGACGCGTACCGAGATGCTCCTGTTGCCGTTGGCAAGGCTGAGCAGCGACGGCAACTCCGCCATGCTCCTGAAGGCTCGAAGCGGCCCCGGCGCGGAGCCGCCGGGCGCGTACCGCAACACCCGCATTCCTGCGCTACGTGCGGACGCCACCCCGGACTCGCTGTCCTCGACAACGACGCAGCGGGCAGGCGGGACGCCCATCCTGGACGCGGCCAGCAAGAACAGGTCAGGAGCCGGTTTGCCGCGGGCGACCTCGGCGGCCGTGAAGATCCGGCTCTCGAAGTACGCCGCCAGGCCACAGGTGCCCAGGGTCAACGCGACCTTCTCGGGTCGCCCGTTCGACGCCACGCAGACGGGAACACGAAGCTGCTGCAGCACCGGCACGATGCCGGGCACCGGCGCCACCTGGGCACGCAGCGCGGCATCAACCGCGATGGTCAGCGCGTCGAGCCAACCGGACGGGACAGCACCACCAAGGCGATCGGCGATCAACCGGGCCGCCGCCGCTTGATCGAGGCCGGCGAACGCACGAGTGCACTCCTGGTCGGTGATCTGGATACCCAGCTGCCGCATCCGGTCGGCGAGTACCCGGCTGACGATCGGCTCGCTGTCCACCAATACCCCGTCACAGTCGAAGATGACGAGATCGACCGAGCCATGATCGCCCATCGGTGATCGCCTCCTCTCAGGCCGCGTCCCACCGGTAACAGCCAGTCCCCCGCATTGCCGACAGGGTCCAACGGCTCCCGAGCACCCGCCGAGCGACCATCCACCACCGGCGTACGCGAAAAAGGCCCTGACCGGCAGAGAACTACCAGGTCAGGGCCTTGATCGTTGGTGCGCCGCCAGGGACTCGAACCCCGAACCCGCGGATTAAGAGTCTACGTCCGTCAATGTCGGAGGATGATGGTTGATGTTAGCCAATGCCGCCTGAGCAGGCAATGAGCCCGACGGCGTGTCACGCAGTGCCGGCCCGTGCCGCACCGTTCCGGGACGTCCGGTCCCCCTACGGTCCCCCAATCATGAGGTGCTCACAAAAAGGGCAAATCGGGCGGCGGGGGCACCTGCTGTGACGTAGGCAACAAAAGCAATCGGTTCTACTGAACTGGCTCGCCTGGCCGGCCTGACCTTGCAGTCAGGCCGGCCAGATGCTCAGCAGCGTGCTGACTCCATGAATACGACACCGCCAGAGGTACGAGACTCTGTTGTGACCACTACACCTGCTCAGCGAAGCGGAGCTGAGCTGAGCTACTCGCCCCGCTCCGGGAACTCCTGCCGCGGTCTTGCCGCGGTCCCCGGCCCCTCAGCTTCCATTGGTGCTTGCCCAACGCAGTGGTGCCGCCGGACGGGCCACCCACGAACCGATGCGCAACGAACGGTCGGTCAGCAACGCGACCGAAGACAGGGCATTCATCCTGCCGCCCACAAGTCGGGATGAACACCATTCTGGCTGGGTACAGCCGGAGGGTCGCTCGGCCATTCGGAACAAGCCAGTACGGGGTTCAGGCGATCGCGTCCTCAATGAGACCGTAGGGCGGTTGGTCCGCTCGTCCGGAAAAACGTACGACAACATCGTTCTCGACCTCGGCGGGCGGTGCGTTGTCGACGATGATTATCTGGGTCCCGGCCCCGCGGCCGGCGAGCCATTTGTGTAGGTGCTTGTAGAAGTCCGCGATCGTGACGGTGTCGGCGAACTCGGTATCACGTTCGCCGGTTTGGCCAAGGTTCTTCTGAGGGCTGTCTAGGAAGAGGAAGCCGGGGTGCGAGCCACCCGATTCCCAGGAGACCTCGAAGATCGCGAGTATCCATGCGAGGGAGATCAGGGTCCTGCCCCCGGAGGATGCTGAGGTGTATCGGAGGTCGCGCACGAACGGGATCAGTTCATCGTTTAGATAGGCGCCACTCAGTTTCGGATACCGCCAGTCGGCCAGGATCGCGGCGAACCGGTCGCTGATGGTCCGGATGATCGCGGCTTGGTCCGTCCGGTCTTGCCCAACATTAGCGAGTTCCTCGCGATGGGCCTTGACCGCTGCTTCCAAGCGGAGCACTTCGGTGGCTCGCCTGTCGAGGCTACTGACCATCTGCAAGCCCGCTGCGGCGAGCTGAGTTGCGGCGGTGGCGTCTTGGCGCCGCCGGGCAAGAGCGTCACGCTCGGCGAGGTACGGGCTGATCGCCCGAGTGGTGACGTGATCAACTTCGGCTGCTGCTTGCTGTTCAGCGGTGCGAGCGGCTTCCACGCGCGGCCTGAGCCGGCTCACCTCGGCGTCCAGGTCATCCACGAATCTGGTCAGTTCGGCCAGGCGTGCTTTGGTCGCACGCAGTTCGGTGCTGACGTCGAACGGGCTGAGGGAGTTGTCGACGTCCGATAAGGCACCGTCTCCTCCGCTCGGACTGGCAGTCGTGCCGTGGATGGCGCCGTTCTGCTCCGGCACGGCTGGGGGCGCTACGTCGCCGAGAGTTAGCGCGCCTGTCGCATCGGCGACCGGGGCATGGCACAACCCACACGCCCCGTCTTGGACTTCGATGGTTCGCCCGAGGGCGGACAGACATGCTGGGCAGACCTTGATCTGGAGCGGGTCGAAGAGCTGGTGGGCCTCGGTGAGCATGGTCAGCTTGGCGACGTCGGCGGCGTACTGTGCCCGCAGCGGAACCATCCGGCGCAGTTGTGTTTCGCGGTCGCGAAGGACTGCATCCGCGCGGCGTGCTTCCTCTGCGGCTGCTTGATGTCGCCGCCTCTGCGCCTCCGCGAATCCCGCCGCAGCGGCTACGCGCTGGTCTATCGCGACCTGCTCACGGGCGAGGACGGCCAACTCCTCGGCTGCCCGGTCGCGGGCCATTTCCAGCTCGATGCGGCCGCCGAGTCGTTGTTCCTCGACCATCTGCTGCGCCGCTTCGTATGCCACCCGGGCCCGGGCTAGCCGTGTCTCCAGGTCTTTGATGCGTTGTCCGAGGTCTACAACGCGGTCGTCGTGCACGTCGAACACCACGTTGACGACTTGGCGTAGTTTGAGCGCTTTCATGTGCTGGGTTTCGAACAGCAAGGACTTGCTGGCCACGCGCTCGTTGGGTAGGAAGCACAGTCCCATCAGGTCTCGGAAACTGAGCGGGTCTGTGCCGGAGTTCGGCTGGGTGGGGGCCTCGCGGAGCTGGACGCCTTCCAGTCCACAGTGCATCAGCAAGAGAGAGGAGAGGCTGTCCGGGCTGCCGGGCGGTTTGATCGGCCGTCGTTCGACAGGCGGGCCAACTCCGTCGTCGAGCGTGCCGGGGCGTAGGAAGACATGTCCGGATTGATCCCCAAGGCCACGCTCGATGACGTAGAGCGTACCGGACAGCTCCAGCTCCACGAAGGCGCGCAGGACCTTCGCGATCACTTCCGGATGACGGGGATAGTCGCTCGCGCCCAAGCAGTAGTCGATGAACTCCAGGACGGTCGACTTGCCCGTGCTGATGGCGCCAGCGATGACGGACAAGGAGTTGAGGTCGCCGGTCTCACGATCGACGAAGTTGACCTGGTAGTGGCGTTCGGGGCCGACGAGCCGTAGCCGGCGGACTCGGATGCCTCGTCTGCCCGGCGGCGACGCGGAGTTCGCAGGTGTGGGTGATGTCATGACGGCCTGTCCACGCCGTCTTCGGCGACGGCGTCCGGTTCGCTCAACTGTTCGGGCTCAACGAACAGGTCGGCCAGGTCGATGCGGTGGGGGCCCGAGGTCTGACGAGTCCATTCGGTCACCCTCTCCCGCAGCGGTCCGGGCCGGACCTTCCTTAGCCTGCGCACGACGATGGTCGCTGCGGTCGTGTAGGACCGCGCGTACATGGCGGTGAATCGCGTCGCCATGTCGACGCCGGCGTTCGTTAACCGGTAAAGCACGTGGCCACGGACCGCCGCGGTCGCCAGATCGTAGGCGAGCAGGAGCGCCAGGTCGTGCTTGAGCCGCTCTCGCCGGGTAGCGAACCTCTGCGCCGCGCTGGCGTAGGACAGCGCCCGGTCGTCAAAGCCGGCCATGAGCAGCTCAAACCGGTCCGGGTCGTCATCGCTCGACGCCATCAGCAGGGGGTTCGCGGCGATGAAGTCGTATGCCCCGAGCCGCTCCAGCTCCACGCCGTCTGGGTGGAACTCGGCGACCACGTGCAGGAGAAGCACAAGTTGGGCCAGCCGGAACACCGTGTCGTCCTCTGGCACCGCCACCGGCGGCCGGTGGACGGTGTGGGCCGAGTGCGACGGCGCAGTCATGGGAGGGCTCCGGCGTGCTCGGCGTCGGGATCCCGCTGGGCCGGCGCAGGCGCCTGCGCTGGCTGCTCGTCCCGATGCTTCACCACCACGTCTTCCCAGTGAGGCACCCAGCCTGCACGGCCATCCTCGACAATCCGGTGCATCATTCCGCACCGGTGCACAGGCGTCGACCGTAGCTCCGCCGGCCAGGAGTGGCCGATGCCGCGAATCTGCCTCATCACTGATGCGTGCAGACCGGGCAGTCTTGGCCCGGCGGGGTGCGACTCGGCCACCTCGTTGAAAGACGTCTCCCAGATGCTGTGCACGGTCGCGTCTGCCTCGACGAGGGCGTTCACCTCGGCGGGCACATCCTTGTCGACGATCTCGCGCGCGAGCAGCTCGGCGTTGAAGAACTCGAGCTTCGCCGAGCTGACCTGCTGGTGCCCGGCTTCCCGGAGTTGCCTGACGAACAGCGCGGTCTCCATCGCGGTCGCCTTTTCGGGCTCGACCTGGACCACCCCGGGTCGAGCCGGTTCCGGCCTTGCCGGGTTCTGGTACGGGTCGTAGTAGTGGCGCCGGACGTTAGCGGCGTCCGGTGAGATCAGGAGCTGCCGCAGCTCACCCTCGTGCCACAACTCGATCTGGACGTCGAAGTCCTTTGCGGCCTTCTTCTTCCATGTGGACCACCATTTGTCCGTGGGTGCGTCCATGCTCGCGGGAACGCACAAGATCCACTTGCGCACCTTGTGGCCATGCTCTGCTGCGGCCTTCAGGGCAGAGGAGAAGGACTCGCGGATCTGGCCTTGGTGGGAGGCGGTCACGACCGGCATGAAGTATTTCGCCTGCCAGATCACGATCTGCCCGGCCAGGTCACCGACCACGACGTCGATACCCCAGTCGCCCGGGTTGGCCGCGATCAGGCGCGCGCCTCGGTACCACGCGGCCACCAACTCGCGAATCATCTGCTCGAAGTCGTCGCGCGCGCCAGCGAGGTTGCCGGCTCGGAGTTCATGCGCGCGAAAATTGATCGGAGGCTCGCCGGCTGCCAGAACCAGCCCACTCTCCGACACGCGACCCCCTCCTCGATGCCTGCGCCGACAGCATCGCAAGGCAGAGATCGCAAAGCAATCGAGGGTCTACAGGACGACACTTGCGCGGCTACCCGCTTGTCACCTTCGTCCGGAAGCGGCGGAGTGGGGATGGCCGGGTCGCGGTAGCCCTCGCTATCACCGGCAACCTGATGGTCGATACGGTCAGCGACCTGTTGTGACCGCAGGCCGGCCAGATGCTCAGCAGCGTGCTGACTCCATGAACACGACACCGCCAGGGGTACGAGATCCTGGTTGTAGCCGGACTGCCCGGGCAGGTGCGGAAACGCTCCGGGCAGATGCCCGGGCGGAACTTGTCAAGGTCGGTGGGACCAGTGGGTGTTACGCCGCTTGGGTTAGCAGTTGATCGGTTGCGGGTTCGGGTGGGTTGATCCAGACGGTGTCGGGCAGGTGTAGCGCTTGGGGTCTGGGTCGGCGCGTGAAGCGTTCGGGGTGGGTGGTCCAGGCGGTGTCGAGGGCGTGGGCGCGTAGGGCCTGTTGAGTTTGGGCGTGGCCGTAGTGGACGTCGGCGGGGTGTGTAGTCCGATGCCGGTGTGGTGGTGTTCGTGGTTGTACCAGCAGAAGAACGTGTCGCAGAACGTGCGGGCGTCGGCCAGGGACCCGAAGCGTTCGGGGAACGTGGGGTGGTATTTCACGGTCTTGAACGCGGCTTCGGAGAACGGGTTGTCGTTGCTGACCCGGGGTCGGGAGTGTGAGCGGGTGACGTGCAGGTCTGCCAGGAGGGTCGCGACGCGTTTGGAGGTCATCGAGGTACCGCGGTCGGCGTGCACGACCTGCGGGACGCCGTGGGTGGTGATGACCTCGATGATGAAGTCGTGGGCGATCTCGGCGCTCTCGGTGGCGGCGACGTGGTGCCCGACGACGTACCGGGACCAAATGTCGATCATGACGTAGGCGTCGTAGTAGACGCCCTTGGCCGGGCCGGGCAGTTTCGTGATGTCCCAGGTGAACACCTGCCCAGGGCCGGTGGCGGTCAGCTCGGGACGGGCCCTGGTGGGGTGTCGGGCTTGGCGGCGTCGGTCGGCGATCTGGTTGTTGGCGCGCAGGATCCGGTAGAGGGTGGAGATCGAGGCCAGGTAGACGCCTCCGTCGAGGAGCGTCGCGAATGCCTCGGTCGGGGTGGTGTCGACGAACCGGTCGCTGTCGAGCACGGCCAGGACGTGGGCGCGTTCAGCGTCGGAGAGTTGGTTCGCCGGCGCGGGCCGCGGCGCCGGCGGGCGCCCGATGGGGATGCGGGAGCGTCGGTGGGCGGTGCTGCGGGCGATCCCGGTCAGCCGGGCCGCCGCTCGCGTCGACGTGTGCGCGGTCACCAACGCCGCGTGGGCGTCGGTCAGGGCTTGGTCGGCCTGGTGTCGGCAGGGCTCCGGCAAGGTAGTTAAATGCCCGGTTTAAGACGAGTCCGAGAAGTCGTAGCGGTCGGTATGGGTTTCGGCCGTTGTGGCGGAGGGCTTGGGCGATGGTGGTGATTCCGGCCAGGCGGAGCAGGCTGATCGCGGTGTTGCGTAGGGTGGCCATCACGCGCGGTGCGTTGCCGGTACGCAGACGGCTGGCGTCTTCGCCGTAGGTCATGTCGCGAATGTGGTGCAGGGCTTCGACAGCCCAGTGCCCGCGCAGCCCGTCGGCCAGGTCAGCGGCGCCGGCCTGAGCGGCGGTCAGGTTCGTGATCGCGTAGACGGTGACGGTGGACCAGCGGCCGGTGGCCAGGTTGAGCCGGCGGCGGCGGACGCGCAGGGCCTGCACGGCGTGCGGGAAGTCCAGGGCGAGGGCCCCGGTGCAGGTGACCGCTTGCAGGCGGCGGATGTCGTAGCGGCCGTGGCCGCGTGCGCTGGTCTCGTCCTGGACCGGGATTCTTGCCCAGGGCAGGGCTTTGAGCTGCCGATGCAGACGCGGCTGGTTCTTCTTCACGGTGAACAGGTAGCCGGCGTGCTTGTCCTCGGCCAGCCAGCGGGCATGTTCGCGCTGGGTGTGTAACGCATCAGCGGTGACGACCGCAGCGGTCAGGTCGAGGGCTGCCAGCAGCGGCTGGAAGCGGGTGATCTCATTGGTTTCGCCGGCCACGTCGACCTGGGCGAGGACCGCCCCGGTGCGCTGATCCAGCACGGCCAGTAGGCGCACCCGCGCGCCGGGCGGGCCACTGCCCCGCAGGGTCTTGCCGTCCACGCTGTACATCCGCCGGCCACTCGGCACGTCTGCCGCCGGCCCGGACGCGATGATCCACCGGCTGACCGCGTCGTCCAAGGCGTCAGCGTCGACGCCGGCCAGGATCCGCCGGAACGTGGACTCGTCCGGCGCCCGATACACCCCAGTGAGCGGATCGCGGAACACGCCCAACTCGGCGAGGACCTGCTGCGGAACGTCACCGGCCCACTCGGCGACCGCCGCCGCAGACCGGGCGCCGGTCAGCACCGCCGCGACCGCGGTGGCCAAAACCCCGGGCAGCGCATGCACGACACCGCGGGGATCTCGCCGGTCCGGCACCTGTGTCAACGCCGACACCAGACTCACCCGGCGGCCTACCAGCAACGGCTCGTCCAAGCGGTCCGCGTGCACGGCCAACACGTCAATCAGCGATGATGATCCCAACGGGCGCGGTCCTTCATGATCTTCCCAGCTTCGACACCTGGATGATCATCGAAGGGCCGCGCCTGTCTCTATACCGTCACGATCAGGAGCGTCTGCACTCAAACGGCCGCAGCGGTCATATCGCTACCTTGCCGGAGCCCTGATAGCCGACCCCCGCGCGCTACTCCGTACCGAAGTTGACTTCATCGGAACACTGCAAACTCCGCAGTAGTCCATGACGCTGACCGCGACGATGACTGGCCACGTCGCGCTGCACCGCTGGCACTGATCGTCAGTAGTGCTCGGCGATGTAGGCGTGGGCATGGTCAAAAAGCTCGCCACTGGCTGGAAGGTAATACTTTTGCAGCACTTTGCGAATGGAGATTCGGACCAAACGGTCGCCGTTTTGGGTGTGTGACCAGCCGTCATAACGGATTTCCTTGACGATGGTGTCGATGTCGGCGACGACCCGGCCAATGATGACGGGGGTGTCCTTCGGTGCGTACTCGTTGAAGATCTGTGTCAACGCGCCGACATGCGGATCGGGCAGCAGGTCTAGCCCGTTCTTACCGGTAGTGTCCTCGGCCTGTTCAGCACTCGTGACGTCCTTGGCGAGGGTGAACAGCTCACGCAGGTACTCGATCGAATCCCGCGCCTGGGTGAGGACCCGTTCGCGTAGCCGGTCCAGCCGCTCTGACAATGAGCGGTACACCTCGTGGTCGCCGTTCGGTCCGGCGAGTCTGCGGCGGATGCGTCCAGCGATGTCGTCGATAACCTCCCCGGCGGTCTTTCTCGTAACCTCGGTGTCGTTCTGGGGTATCAGGCCCTCTTCGATGAGGGTTCGGATGGTGTCGGCGTCAGCGATGATCGCCTGCCTACCGCTGCCTCGAACCGTGACCTCCCCGATGTGGGAGTGGACCAAGTCGAGGGTCTTGGCGCCGAGTCGGTGCCACAGCAGTTCGTTGGCCGCGTTGGTCGGCATCACCGAGGCGTACACCTGTGACAGGAACCGGTAGTCAACCCGGTGCTCCTCCAGCCGAGCGTCGGGGAAGCACATCTCCCAGATGCCCTGCAGCATCTGAAACCGGGCGGCAAACCGGTCCCGGGAGGCCGAGTCCGGGATGCGCTGGTGGGCGTCCTGGAGAGTCTGTGCGCCGACGATGGTGCGGTCGATGCCAGCGAACCGGTCGAGGGCCTCGGCAATCTCGAAGGCGAACTGGTCGATCAGTCCGTCGAGTTCGATCTCGCGGCGGGCGGCCTGCGGATTCGCGGGGGCCATCGCGTGGGCAAACCCGTCCCCGAGGCCAATGTAGTCGCAGATCAGGCCGTAGCGCTTTTCCTGCCCGGTCTGCGGGTTCTTCCAGGGCCGGTTCGCGCGGGTGATGGTCTGGAACAGAGTGTGCAGCTTCAATGGTTTGTCCAGATACATCACGCCCTCGATGGGGGCGTTGAACCCGATGCCGAGCTTGGACGTGACGATCAGGAACTTCATCGGATCGCCGAACGCGCGGAACCGGTCGAGCAACTTCTCCTCCTCCGCCTCCGACAGGGCGTACTTGCGCCAGTCCTCGTCGTCCTTGGACTGCACACTCATCACGATCGCGCACTCGTCCAGCGGGTGCCCGACGTCGTAGCGCAGTGCCAGCAGCCGGTTGATCTCGGTGGCGTACTTAACGCACAGGTCCCGGTCCACGACCACGATCTGCGCCTTCATACCTAGCGGGTTGATCGTGGCATAGAAATGCTCGACGATGTCAGCGCACACCTTTTCAATGCGCTCGGGGTTGGCGAAGAACGTCGAGGTCCGCGACACCTTCTTCGCCAAAAACTCCGCTTCGTCCTCCGCCAAACCCTCCGTGGCGGCCAGTTCGGTGAACGCTTCGTCCAAGCGCTGCTTATCGAGCTGGAATTCCACCAGGCGCGGGTTGACGTGGATCGGCACTGTCATGCCGTCGGTAATCGAGCGGTCGGAGTCATATCTGTGCAGCACCTGGCCCGGGTCGTCCGGGTCGCCGTAGAGGGCGAAGGTGTTGCGGTCCAAGTCGGCGATCGGCGTCCCGGTGAACCCGAAGAAGCGGGCATTCGGCAGCGCCTGTCGCATCTGCCCACCGAGCTGCTTTTCCTGGGAACGGTGCGCCTCATCGATCAAGACGATGATGTTGTCTCTGCCGTTGAGCACCCCCGCGCCAGCGAACTTGTGCACTGTAGTGAAGATCAGCCCTCGTTTGTCCCTACGCCCCAACAGCGAGCGGAGCCCGGCCGCAGTGGCGGGCGATTCGAGCCTGGGCATCGAGGTGGTCCGGAACTGGTCGTAGGTCTGCCGGACGAGCTGGAGCCGGTCGGCGATCATGATGATCGTTGGGTTCGTCAGCTTCGGGTCGGTGAGCATCTTCGCGGCAGCGAACACCATGGCGAGGGTCTTGCCTGACCCTTGAGTGTGGTGCACCAGCCCGCGTCGCCGTACCCCGTCGCGGGCCCGCTCGGCGATCAGGTGCACTGCCTCGTACTGCGGATACCGGGCGATGATCTTCACCAACTGCGGGTTTCCCACTGGGTCGATGGCGGTCTCGTACACGGTGAAGTCGTGCAGCATGTCGAGCACAGTGCGCGGTGTCAGCAGCGTCTCCACGCACCGCTGGACCCGCTTCCACCCTGTCAAGGAACGTGGGTCGCTCGTGGAACCCCACGCCTCCCAGTCGCTGACCGCAGCACCCACCGGGCCATAGAAGAACTCTCGACCCTCTGAAGCGAACGACAGCACGTTCGGCACGAAAATTTGCGGTTGCCGAACCTCGTAGACCTCGCTGATCTCCTTGGCGCCCTTGACCCAGGAGACCCTCTGGTCGACGGCCGTCTTCACCTCCCCGACCACAAGCGGGAATCCGTTGACCCACAACACGATGTCGAACCGGGCGCGGTTACCCGGCGCACCGAACGTCACCTCGTCGGAGACGACCAGGTTGTTGTTCTTCGGCGTGCTGAAGTCGATCAACTGGATCGGCACGTCGTGAGCGGTGCCTGTGAACTGATGCGACTGGCGGCCCTTCAACCACTCCAGGAATGTCCGGTTCGCGGGCACCAGGCCGTCCTCACCAGCCGTAAGCGTCAGCATCCGCAACCGCGCCAGCACCTCATCAGCCCGCGACCGATCCTCCGCCACCACCGGGTTCAACCGCACCAGCGCCGCCAGCACGTCTAACTCGATCAGCGGCTGCTCCTCACTCCGGTCCAACTGGTCGCCGGGCACATACGTCCACCCGCCCGCCCGTAACAAGTCCAGGATCGGAGCCTGGACACTATTCGCCTCGTTGAACCCGGCCACCACCTACGCCCCTAACAGATCATCGTAGGACTCGGGAATCTGGTGCTCTCCCGCAAGAAGTGCGGTCAGTAGCTCGGAACGCAAGGCTTCCAGGCGTCGCAAGTAGTCGGTATGAGTTGCTCCATACTTGCGGGTCACGCCTAAGACCTCGCCAAGGGCATTCTGGTGCTCACCCGTGGTCCACGGCAAGCGAACTGAGCGGATCAGTCCCATATTGAGCGACGGCACAGCTCCCGTTTGCACCAAACTGCTCAGCCTGAGGCTCTCGATTGCACCCAGCAGGAATTCAGGATTAGTCCCACTGTTCGGCGACACTACCAGGTGATTTTCGTCGACGGCACACTCGACATCGGCTATGCGCTTATTCTCCGTCAAAATCGATCCTCCGACGCGAGGGAAGACGACAGCCCCGACTGGAAGAATTTGGCCACCCTTCTGCTTGATATCATGCAGGGTCATCCTGGCGGCGGCCCGGCGGTAGCCGAATAGATTCTCAGGCGTGCTCATATCTGAAATCTTGAACCAAGAGACTTCACCCACCTGCCTCCCTTGGCACTCAATCGGGAGAGTCCTACCTTTGCTCACAACAGCAACGTCGCTCAATAAAACTGACTTGCCGTTTACGCGAATTGAGTCGATCAGCTGCGAGCGAAGTTTCGTCATTTTATCCAGGCAGGCTCGAGCTCCCTCAATCACCTTGTCAACCGTCTTGACCAGATCGACAATGCGCCGCTGCTCCTCGATTGGAGGGAGAGGAAGTCTGATCCTTTCAAATCTCTCAATGCCCAATGTTCGGTTCCGCTTAGCGGATCCCGGCGACGCTCCCCGGATCGCCGCCAGCCCGGACTCGCCAAGAAAGTAGTGGTGAAGATACCGGACGTCAACGCGATCTTTATCCACAGGGACGTAGAAGAGGAATCGATTCGACGCGACGGCAACCGCATCGGCCTCAGATGTTACCCCGATGGCCCCCTCCCACGCCTGGATATTACTGAGCGCTAATGCGCCAGCCGGGAACCGAAAAAACCGAAGCTTGCCAAGATCAGCCCCTGGGGTCGGCGGGTAGTGGAATATTCCCTTACCAAATGACTTAATGCCAATAGCTACATATTCCACCGCAGGTTCGATATTAACCGACATTCTGGCCGGCTTGAGGATATCGCCAACCGTTACCGCATCCATCTTTACCATTGCCCGCCTTACATGCAATTGCATTCTCGATCGCTTACCAGTATTTTACTTGACAAATCTCAAGGATTTATTGCAACTGAGTCATTATCCATCAAAACCGGCAGCCTTCAGCTTCGACTCCAGAATTACGTCAAGCTCCGCGAGCCTCACTCGAGCTTCCCTGTACGCTGCCAGTGCGACTTCGACGTTCACTTCGGAAGTGCGCTCCGATGCAATGTAGCGGCTGATGTTTAAATCAAATCCATTAACCGCCACTTCGCCGATATCTACAACGCGCGATCCCAACCCGTGCCGTCCATCGCCATTTGAACCTTGCCTATAGGCGGTGGCTATATCAGTGACATCCTCATTCGATAACGTGCCCTGATTCTTTCCGGCTTTAATGCGGGTCGATGCATCGATGAAGAGGATCTTCCCCTTGCGATCAATCGGCTTCGAGCTGCGGAAAATGAGGAGACATACAGGGATTGCGGTCGAGTAGAACAAATTGGGGGCAAGACCAATGACTGCTTCAAGTAGATCTCTCTTGACAAGGCACTGCCGGATTACCGCCTCCTTCCCACCACGGAAGAGAACACCGTTCGACATGACGACCCCGACTCGACCTGCCCCCTCGGCCATGGTCGCGACCATGTGCTGGATCCAGGCGTAGTCGCCGTTCTTCGCCGGTGGAACGTCGCAGATGACCCGACTGTAGGGGTCCTTGGTCCAAGTCTCCGCGCCCCAATTCTGGAGGGAAAACGGCGGGTTGGCGATCACCACGTCGAACTTCTGCAACGCTGCGCCGTCGAGGAGCTTCGGTTCCCGGAAGGTGTCGCCGCGGACAATCTTGAAGTCTTCCAGGCCATGTAGGTAGAGGTTCATCTTCGCGATGGCCGCTGTCGTCAGGTTCACTTCTTGTCCGTGCAGGCCCAGCGTGCGCGGGTCACCCCCGGCGTCGCGGACGGCCATGACGGTCTCCACGAGCATCCCGCCAGAACCGCAGGCAGGATCGGCGATAGACTCTCCCGGCTGTGGGTCCAGGATCTTGACGAGCAGATGTACGACAGCGCGGGGGGTGAAGAACTCCCCGGCCTTTTTGCCGGAGGCCTCGGCGAACTCCCGCAGTAGGTATTCGTAGGCGGCGCCCAGCATGTCCCCGGTCACGCTGTCGGGGTCGAGCTGGACGCCTTGAAAGGTGTCGAGCAGAGCGACGAGTGCGGATTCGGGGAGCCGATCTTTGTTCGCCCAGTTCACGTCCCCGAAGACCCCGGCCAGACTCGGGTTGGCCTGCTGGATGCGCTGTAGGCAGGTGGCTACAGATCTTGAATGGTCAGGTTCGTCCGATGTGGTCTGTGTGATGGCTTGGGGCTGGGGTAGATCGGTGGGATGAGGTATCCCGATGGCGGTGGGTTGTCCGCGCGGGGGCGGGCGAAGCGTGAGGCGGTGCGGCGGCTGGCGGCCGGGTGGTTCGCCGAGGGTGTGTCGGTGCCGGAGGTCGCGCGCAGGCTGCGGGTGTCGCAGACCGCGGTGTACGGATGGCGCAAGCGGTGGAAGGCCGGGGGTGAGCAGGCTCTGGCGTCGAAGGGGCCGGGCGGGTCTCGGTGCCGGCTGGATGAAGGCCGGCTGCGGCGGCTGGCCGACGCCTTGGAGCAGGGGCCGGCGGCGCACGGCTTCGGCGCCGATCAGCGGTGGACCCTGGCTCGGGTGTCGGACCTGATCGCTCGGATGTTCCGCACCCGCTACACCCTGCGCGGCACGGCGAACATCATGTACCGGCTCGGCTGGTCGGTGCAGGTGCCCAAACACCGTGCAGTCGAGCGGGACGAGGCGGCGATCATAACCTGGCGGCGGGAGACGTGGCCGGCGGGAAAACGGTAGCGGCGCAGCGTCAGGCGTGGCTGGTCTTCGAAGACGAGGCCGGCCAGACGCTGCGCCCACCGAAGGCGCGGACCTGGGGACGACGCGGCATCACCCCGGTCGTCCCGGTCACCGGCAAAGGATCCGGGCGCGTCTCGATCGCCGGGCTGACCTGTTACCGGCCCGGACGGCGGTCGCGGTTCATCTACCGCACGATCGTGCACCGCGGCCGTAAGAACGAGCGCCGCAGCTTCAGCGAGCGCGACTACATCGCCCTGCTGGATGCCGCTCACCAGCAGCTCGGTGGTCCGATCGTGTGCGTGTGGGACAACCTGAACACCCACGTCTCCGCCGCGATGCGCGCCATGATCGACGCCCGGGACTGGCTGACCGTGATCCGGCTACCGGCTTACGCCCCGGACCTGAACCCGACCGAGGCCGTGTGGTCACACCTCAAACGCAGCATCGGCAACCTCGCCGTGACCGGCGTCGACCACCTTCTCGCGATCATCAAGAACCGACTCAAGAGCATCCAGTACCGCACCGACCTGCTCGACGGCTTCCTCGCTCACACCGGACTGACCCTCGAACCCGACACAACCTGACCATTCAAGATCTGTAGCTTCGCGCCGACGTTGACGGGAGTCTCGAAGACGTCGTCCCAGTGGCATCCGTCGGGAATGGCAAAGGGGTGGTAGTCCGCTTCGATCTCATCGGTCAGGTTGTCGCCGAAGTCCTTGACGGCCTCGGCGTGCTGGTAGTCCCAGTTGTCGCTGATCCACTTGAAGAACATGACGGGGAACACGTAGGCCTTGTAGTCGCCCGGGTCGACCGGCCCTCGCAGGGCATTGGCCGCAGACAAGAGGGCCGACTCCAGCTGTCGCTGGGTCAATTGCCCTGTTCCGGCCAAGATTAGCGCCATTCGTGGATCCCCTCGCTCGAACTTGCTTCCAAGGAGGATATCGACTGGCGGCTCCAGGCAGATGAGGGCAGCACGGCCGCCAGCCACACAACACAGCCTCGCATCGACATGCACAGCCCGGTGCAGCCGGTACGGCGCCACCGGTCCAGGCTGCGCCAACCCAAGCCAACATGAGTCCTCACCAGGTCAGGGCTCATGATGCCCACGCTCGCCCTGGTCATCATGAGCTGGTGCGCGGCAACTGTCGCGCATCCCGTACTCCGGCTCTGTTGCATTCAACGTAGGCTTGATCGACTACGGGCTGACCGGTGTGGTCTGCTTGGCCGGTGAGGTCGTCGTCTGGTGTCCAGTCCTGGTCCCCACCTACGTCAGCCTTCGTCGGGTTCCGGTTCCCGCCTGAGGTGATCGTTCTGGCGGTGCGCTGGTACCTACGGTTCAACCTGTCCTACCGGGATGTGGAGGAGTTGCTGGCTGAACGCGGTGTCGAGGTGGATCACGTCACCGTCTACCGGTGGGTACAGCGGTTCACCCCGCTGCTGGCCGACGCCGCCCGCTTCGCCCGCACTCACCGGGTGACCGCTGGCACGTGGACGAGACCTACGTCAAGGTCAACGGTGTCTGGCGGTACGTGTATCGGGCCGTCGACCAGTACAGGCAGGTTATCGACGTGCTCGTCTCGACGCGTCGGGACGCCGCCGCGGCCCGGAGGTTCTTTCATCGGGCGCTGTCCACACTGAAGGTCACGCCCAGCGAGATCGTGACCGACGCCGCTCCCGTCTACGCCAGGGTGCTGGAGGACCTGGTCCCGTCGGCGTGGCACCACGTCGAGCGGCACGCCAACAATCCGATCGAGGCCGATCACAGCCAGCTCAAGCACCGGCTCAGACCGATGCGCGGGCTCCGCACCGACCGTACCGCCCGGACGATCATCACCGGCCACGCCTTCATCCAGAACCTACGCCGCGGACACTACGAACTCGCCACCGACGTCCCACCGCTACACCGGGTTGCCGCCGCGTTCACCGAACTGGCACGAGCGATCTGACCAGTGCCCGCTGACGCGGCTCGGCGTGCCCCACCGATCCGGCAATGCAACAGAGCCCCGCCGACACCTCCGTGCCGTTGATCAACGCCCGAAGCTCTACTCGTTCGTCCGACGTCAACTCCACGAGGCACAGCCAACCACAGCCAACTTCAGGTCAAGACAACAGGATCACGAGACACTAGCCGTCCGCCCAAACGGGATGACTGTTGTGCAGTCGCTGGAAAAGGTAATCGCTCAACAATATCGTGTAGGGCACGTCTGGGTCGCCGGTCCTGCCAGCCGCGACGTAGTGGGTACGGCAGAGTGGCAAATTCTCGGCTCTGGGGGTGTTGAGCGTCAGGTTGATGGCAGAGCCTGTGAACGGGCAGCTACCGATCTTCTCCTTGAGCGATGGGTTTATGTCGGCCGGTCATTATCAGAAGGGCGGCTCCTCAGCGCTCCATGGGCTGGGTGGAGGCGGGGGGAGCGCACCGGCGGGGAGCGGCAGACCTTGCACTACAAAGAGGTTCAGGATGTCCTCACGATCCAGGAAGATGATCTGGCTTCGCTTGGCGTCGTCGAGTGCGTGCCCCAGCCAATTCCGTGCGGCCTTCGTGATCTCGCCTCCTGCCACGATGTATGCATGGTCCACCAAAACCCGCTTGTTCGTCTCCGGGTCGAAAATCGTGTGGGCCAACATCATGAGCGCTTGGTGATGGATTTCCGCCATGTTGGCGTTGCCCGTCTTCGTCACACCGGAGGCGTCCAGCTTTCCCTTCTTTGCCTGGATACCGAAGTATAGGTAGTGCTGCGTCGGCAGCGTGTACCTCATCCAAATGTCCTTGCCGTACTCCAGGCCCTTGTCCTTGTGTCCTGCAGCCGTGATTCGCTGGAAGCCGAGCGCTCGGAACAGCGGAAGGAGTACCTCTTCGATTAGTTCGTCTTCGCTGCAGTTGGCCAGGAAGGCGGTCAGGTCGCGTCGGCGCTGGACTTCGACCGCCGAGAGAGGCCGGTGGGGGTTTGCCTGAAGCACACTGACGGTCTTCGTGCCGTTGTGTCGCAGGTAGCAGTGCTGGTCCTCCGCGTAGAACGCCTCGAATCCCTCCCTTGTCAACACCTCGTTGAGTTGCTGAAGCGCATGCGGACGATCCGGACCTTCATTCAGGGCGTCGCTAGGGCTCATCAGATGGTCGATGACCCGGCAGAAGATCTCCGGCGGGCGGCTGGGCCCGGCGTGGGGCTCGGCCAGCATCTGATCGAGGACGTCGGCTACCCAGCGATGCCGCGTGCCGCCGTCATGGACCCATTCGGTGTCCAGCTCCTGGAAGAACTCGGTGATGTACGAGCTCGATCGGTAGGGGAAGTACTTCGGTTTGCTCTCAGGCCCCGGATTCTCCGAGCCAAGGTTCCCGCAGATCAGTTCGCCGAGTGCTTCGGTATTCCGACGCTTGAATTTCACGTGCTGCCTTTCGCTGGTCCATGAAGCGCTGGCTGAGCTAGATCAAAGCGATCTGTTCGTGGTCTGGCAAGTGGAGGTGGACGACGCGTGCAGGGTCGATGGTGCCGGCGTCAATGAGGAGGCGGGCCTCGCGGGCGTTGCGGACGAAGACGGGTACGGCGGGGGGAAGCCGGTGTAGGGACGCCGGGCTGGGCCGCAGGATGCCGTGCAGCCGCTGGCGTACGTAGATCGCGATGCCGTAGCCGTTGTCGGTGGTGATGCCCTGCGGGTCGAACTCGGCCCGGGTGAGGTCCTTCTTCCACAGTGGGTCAGCTACCGCTGCACGCAGCTGCTGAACTTGGCTGGGCGACAGCTCCTGCCACCAGCGTTCTGCGGCCTGGCGCTCATGTTGTTCCTGCCGTAGCCGTTCTCGTTCGGCGACGGCGGCCTCTTCCTGTCGCTGACGCTCCTTGGCCTCGCGTTGTTGCCTGCGCTGCTCGGCCTCGATTGCCCATTGCTGCTCTTGTGCCTCCCGCATCGCGCGGATCTTTTCGTTTGTGATCTTGCGTTGCCGTTCCTCTTCCTGAAGCAGAGCTTCTCGCTGCCGGGCTTCCTCCTCTTTGCGACGTCGCTCGGCCTGGCGCTGTGCCTCCTCCTGCTGGCGTTTCCACGTTTCCTGGTGCTGTCGCATGGCCTCGTGCCGGGCTTCTTGGTCGATGCTGCGCTGGGTGGTCCAGATCAGCGGGCGGCGGTCGTAGCCGCGGCTGGCGGGAAACCAGATGCTTCGGTAGCGTCGCAGTACCTGGTGAGGGGCGGTCTGCTCGTGTAGCACCCACCGGATGAACCTGGTCAGGTCCAAGTCCTCGACGGCGATCCAGGCGCCCTGCTGGAAATCGAATCCGGCTACGCCGTCGACGACGGTCCACGAGTCCTCACCGCGGGGGTCGCATACCCGGATGGACGGGACCTTGCTCATCCACGGCACTGCCGTCTCGGCGGGGCTGACCCAGCACACCTCGATGCCCTCGGCCCGATAGCGCTCGGTGCGTTCCCGGATGTCGTCGTCGGTGATGGGAGACAGTTGCGCTTCCCAGGCGATGCGGCGGGTGCCATCGTGGGCGGAGGCTAGAACATCGGCACGCCACGAGCCGTCGTCGGCGCGTACCTCCAGTTCGGCGTGCCAACCGGTGTCACGTACCCGGGTGGCCAGTTCGAGCTTGAGTAGGTGGTGTTCCAGGGACTCGTTGAGCCACGCACAGTCGGCCGGCCGACCGGGATCGTGTGCGAAGTGGCGCAGCTTGCGGCGGGGGGACACCTTGGCGTGCATGCCGTACCCACAGTCGGTGCAGCGCAGCGCTACCCGAGGCCGAACCTTGTAGACCGCGGCCCAGTTCAGCCCGCATCCGAGATCGGGCAGGGTCGCATCGATCCGGCCGGCTTCGGGGTGGATCGCCGCGAACGCCATGTCAGCGGCCTTGCCCGACCTTGCGCCGAGCGGCGGGGTCGGCGCCGGCGACGGCTTCCGGGCCGGGACAGATGTAGCGGGCGAGTGAGCGCACGGAGGTGTGCCAGGAGGGGGCCAGCGATGTGGTGGTGCTGGTGCCGTTTTCAGCCTCGCGGGTCAGCATCGAGTGCCCGAAGCTGGCGCAGGCGCAGCATCCAGCCCTGCCCACGGTGCACCGGGTCGGCCAAGGGGCGGGTGGTCGCCTCGAAGATACCGGCGGCGCGGCGATACGACAGCTCGGTGACCCGCTCGCGGGTAAGTGCCCGAGTGGTGTCGACGAGGACCTCGGACCGGATCCAGCCCGTAGTGGGGTCGGTGACGATCCACGGGCGTCATCGCGCCACCAGGTGCACGCCGAGCGCAGCGTGGACAGGTGCGCAGCCGGGTGGCGGGCCCAGTGTCGCCGAACGCCGGGGTGTACGCGGTGGCGAGCGCCGCCGCGCCGAGGACGGTGTTGAGCGCGGCGACGTCGGCACCGGGCCGAGCCGAAGTGCCGGGGAGCCGGGCGGCGAGCGCGGTCAAGGTCTACCGGTACTTGGTGGCGATGCCGGTCGCCTAGACACCGGCAAGGGTGTGAGCGGACAGGAACGTCTCGACGGCGTGAACGAAGCCCGGCTTCGCGTCGCCCCAATGATCTTGTAGACCTGTCCCACTGCAGCCTCTTCCCCAGTTGTCGCAGGAAACGTGTGCGATTCGAGGGTGACATAGGGGTACGACGCTTCCGACCATCGGCCGGTCAATGCCCGCATCGAGATCACTCGAACAAAGGGTGTCGCGGGGAATTGGTCGTTTCATGTGATGACCGGTTAGTCGCCGCCAGGAACCGCCGAGGTTTGCCTCTGTGGGTGAGTTGCCCCCGCTTTGTTAAGGCGGTGGTTACCTGCTGCCGGCCGGCACAGGGGAAGCTATTGGTGCCCAGGCGCTCACCGCGACCCGGCACCAGAAGGGAGCTGCCAACAGGATGCCGCTTGGAATGTGTCGGATTGGAAACACTGTGTGGTCTTGGGCGAGATGCGCTCCCGGAGGACGAAGCTGCCGCCAGGGGGAGCGGGAGCGGGGGGATGGCGCAGAGCGCCGCCGACCGGGAACGTGCGGCGGGCGGCAAGCCCTTCCACCTGGCCAAGGGCGCTGGAATCGAGCTCCAGATCCAGCGGTTCCCGAACGAGAAGCCTACGGATGGCCTCAGCGCGGTGACTTACGTAGCGAATCGGTCGAGTAGGGCAGGTACCGGCTGTCGACGCCCAAGCTCCGCATGAGCTTGCCGAGAAGGCGTTCTACGACGGCGGCGCAGTTCTCGATCAGCTCCTCCGTGTCGGTTGTCGCGAGTTGTTCGTACTCCGGCCTGCTGTACGGGTATCCCATGTCGCCCCAGGTGAAGCGTCCGTCATAGGGGCTCGCGCCCTTGAGGTTGTCCAGCAGGACTCCGACCGCCCATTGCCCTTGGTAACCGCTGACCTGCTGAGCCATTCGGCCAGCCATGGTCAACACGCTGTGTGTAAGGCCGAGCACGACGACCGGGATGAGGGTGCGCTCCGGGTCGGACCCTGCGTGGGTTGAATAGGCGTCGGTACCCCGGCCACAGGTCAGGGCGACCCCGCCGTCCTCCCTCAGCACCAGCTTCACGAGGCTGTGTTCAGAGATGCGATCGGGCGCGTAGTACGAGACGAAAGCGGCACCGTCGGCTCGTCGCTGGGCCCGCGACGCGTCCTGCAGCGTCGGAGCCCAGGTATTGCCAGCTCGGTCCTGATCCACGCCCACCCAACGGCACGCCCCAGTCGCCCGGCTCGGATCGCCGGCCAGCCAGTCCTGCTCTCGCCAGTAGCCGATCGCCGAGCGCAGGGTGTCCAGGTTGCGGTCGAACGTGGCCGGCGCCCGCTCACCCCACCGGGAGGTGAACCACGCGACCAACGCCGCCGCGGCGGCCGGGGTGTCAAGCACCGCCAGCGGACGCGCCTCCTGGACCTGCTCTGCGGCGTGGAGGGCGTCGGCGCGGCGCCCGGGTCGCGGTGTCCCCGCCGGTGGGCCATGGGCCACACTGGGCGGATGCCGGTCCTGCTGCGGGCCCCCGCGATGGCCGGCCACGCTCGGCTGGCGAAGGGCAGCATCCTGGCGGACTACGTGCGGTACCGGACCGGGTCGCAATGAGGGCCGGCCACGATCGGCCGACGAAGGTCGAGCTGTGAACTGCGGAGATGGTCACCATGACACGCGATCGGACACCGTTGATCGGTCCGGTGATCAGGGCGGTGACACCCGCCCCGATCGGGGACCGCCTATCGGAGTTCAGCCGAGATCTTGCCCCTGCTGTGCCACAAACCGCCCCCTCGGGCCCCGCACCGGCCCTGAGCCGGGCGGCACTGTGACGTCGGGACAGCACACCGCGCACCGCTTGCGTCGTGGCGTCTCGGGACCCAGGATCTCCGGCACGCGGACGTACCACTCCTGCCGATGAGTGCAGCCCCCGTCCAAGCGGTCTGAGGCGGCGTTGATGTTGCCCTTGAGAGAGCCACAGCCCACGGCATGGGTGCGGCCGTTCGTTTGGACGAAGGCGTCCTTGCGGCCGACCGCCTCCAGGTATCGGTCTAGCAGCGGCCGCGTCTCGACGGCCCACCGGGCATGCTGGGTGCAGGCTCCACACGTCGCCCGCCCGCCGTAGGCGTGGCCACAGGCGCATTCGCCACAACAGCTGCACGGAGTGCAGGGATGCGCCACCCCTCCAGCGTCCGCGACCATCGGCTCCCCAGATGCGGCGCCGACCCGACGGATGCCGACACCCACGCCGCCGTTCTGGAACAGAACTTCATACGATCCGGGCTCGTTGATGTCAACGACCCCGATTACGTGCCAATCATGATTGATGACCACGACCACCTCGCCAGACTAAGACCCATCAGCCCGCCGGGGCTAAGAGATGTCTCGTAACTTGGCGCCTGGTCCATGGTGGATCATGTGGTGGTGCAGGTGATCTCAGCGGCTCGCCCGGAGTGGATCTTTCCG
>NZ_JBIATC010000037.1:0-20168 GCF_042891255.1 Micromonospora sp. NPDC001898
TACCGCACGTCCAACTGCCGCTCCCCACCCTTGCGGTCGGCCTGCACCGACACGACGGGAGCCTTCCCGGCGGCGGGGGCCGCGTGGGCGGCGACAGCGGGAGCGGCGACACCACCAGCGGCGGCGGCCAGAACACCAACGGAAAGAACGGTCCTACGGATCAGATCGGTACGCATAACGGCGTGCTCCTCTGGTCGGGGGACACGCGACACCCACACAAAAAACGACGGTGTGCCGCGAAAAAGGGGGGATCAGATCAGGGGGACAACCCGGCGATCCGGGGGGACCTGCTCGGATGTCCGGGGGGTGTAACCATCCCGGCCGGCCCCGCATTCCACGCGGGCCCCGGTTCCCGGGGGGCTGCCCCGGGCCGGTCTCGCCCGGGTGAACCATGTACAACGCCCCCGACCCCCCACCGATTCCACCCCCACGGTGACCCCGACCACCCGACACCCCACCCCAAACCAGACACCACCCCAAAGGCGCCCACACCCCACCGCCCCGTCGACCAAGACACTCACGCCCGCAGCGGGGGATCCCGACACGAACCTCTGATCAACAGGGCGAGACCCGGCGCGTCGTGTGACCGGTGATCGTGTCGGGGGCTGGACTGTTCGGGTCAGAGCCAGCCGGAGCGGCGGAAGAGCCGGTGCAGGGTGAGCGCGGCGGTTGCCATCACCAGCAGCGCTCCCGCGTAGCCGTAGCGCCAGTTCAGTTCGGGCATGTTGGTGAAGTTCATGCCGTAGATCCCGGCGACGGCGGTCTGGGTGGCGGCGATCGCCGCCCACGCGGCGATCTTGCGCATGTCGTTGTTCTGCTCGACGGCCAGCTGCGCCAGCCGGGACTGGAGGATCGAGTTGAGCAGGTCGTCGTACGCGCCGACCCGGTCGACGGCCCGGGCCAGGTCGCTGTCCACGTCGGCGAACCAGCGGCGCAGGGCCGGGGGCGGGCCGTCGGGCTGCTGCCCGAGCAATGCCCGCAGCGGCGCCTGCAACGGCAGCACCGCCCGCTTGAACTCGACGATCTCCCGCTTGAGCTGGTAGATCTGCTGGATGTCGGCGGACCGGTCGCGGGCGAAGACCGTCTCCTCAAGCCGTTCCAGGTCCGTCTCGACGTGACCGGCGACCTCCAGGTACAGCTCGACCATTCGGGCGCAGACCGCGTACGCCACCGCCCAGGGCCCTTCGGCCAGCACCGCCGGGCGGCGCTGGACGTCCTCGCGCACGGTGGCGAGCGCTCCGGCCGCGCCGTGCCGGACGGTGATGACGTACCGGTCGCCGAGGAACACCATCACGTCGCCGGTGTCGATCACCTCGGAGGTGTCGGTCAGTTCGGTGTGCGCGACGTAGCCGGCGGTGCGCAGCACCAGCAGCGTCACGTCGCCGTGCCGTTGCAGGGTCGGCCGGTGCCCGTCGGCGAGGGCCTGTGCGACGCTGTACTCGTCGAGGCCGAAGGTCGACCCGACCGCGGCCATCACCGCCGGCGTCGGGTCGTGCAGGCCCAGCCAGACGAACGGCCGCCGGCCGTGACGGCACTGCGCGTACGCCTCGGCGTAGTGCGGGCGCCCGGGTTGGCGCCGCCCGTCGACATAGACGGCGCAGTCGATCACGGCGTCCGGATTGGACCGTGTGCCGACGGGCAGGGCGTCTGTGATCGGCCGGCTCCATGGGCGGCGCAGCAGGGCGGGCAGCCGCCCGAGCCATCGGGTCTGCACGGGTTGTTGGTCCACCGTTCACCTCCGCCACACGGGAACTGACGGCAACCGTAGGCGATCTCCCGGCCGCCGGTGGTGCGGGGGCGGCGGTCAGGGGAGCAGGGTGGCGAAGACGACGACGTTGTCCTGGTAGGAGCGGCTGGGTTCGTCGAACTGGCCGCCGCAGGTGATCAGGCGCAGCCGGGGCACGGTGCCCGCGCCGTAGACGAGGTCGGTGGGGAACCGGGCCTTCGGGTACGACCCGACGCCGTCCACGGCGAACGTGGCGGTCCGGGCGTCGGAGCGGGTGACCTGGATACGGTCGCCGGGCCGGAGCCGGCCGAGGGCGAAGAAGACGGCAGGGCCGGTCTCCCGGGAGTCGACGTGCCCGACGACGACGGCGTTGCCGGCCTCGCCGGGGCTGACCCCGAGGCGGTACCAGCCGGCGACGGTGGGCGGGTTCGACGGCGGGACCTCCAGTTCGCCGGCGGTGCTGGCGCCGACCGGCACCAGGTCGGCGCGTACGCCGATCGCCGGGATGGTGATCCGGACCGGCGCGGGGGGGGGGGGGGGGGGGGGGGGGGGGGGGGGGGGGGCGGGGGGCCGCCGCCGCGGCGCCCCCCCCCCCCCCCCCCCCCCCCCCCCCGCCGGGTCGGTTCCGGTGCCCGGGGCGGCCCGGGGTGGCTGGGGGTGTGTGCGGGCCGCCCCGAGGGCGAGTAGTCCGCCGGCGGCGCCGGCCAGCGCGATCAGCGCCACGGCGGTCCGTGGGACGACCCGGTCGCCGGTGGGCACGTGCGACTCCTTCGCGTGCGCGGCGGGTGCCCGCGGCGGCGTGGGCCGGCGCGGGCACCCGTCTCAGGATGGTGGTGACGTACGTCGTCAGGCGTGGTTGACCGCGTGGCGTCGGCGGCGTGCCAGGAGCAGTGCGCCGGTGGCCGCGGCCCCGACGAGGGTGCCGCCGGTGGCCAGCAGGCCGCGGTTGTCCGCGTCGGTGCCGGAGCCGGCCGGGGCCCCGCCGATGGGGGTGACGGTGAATGTCGCGCTGCCTGAGGAGGTCCCGTCGCCGCAGGTCGCCGCGACCGTGTACGTGCCGAGGGTGAACCCGGCGGTGAACAGTTCCGCGCTGAGCCCGCCGCCGGCGGCGGCGGTGGTGGACCGGACGTTCTGGTCGCGGTCGGGGCCGGTGACGCGGAAGATCGCGTCGCCCGACTTCGGGTTGCAGGTCGAGGTGAGCACCACGGTCCCGCCGACGGGGGTGGTGGCCGGTGACACCGTGGTGTCCGCGAGCGCGGCGACCGGGAGCAGGAGCGTGCCGAAACCCACGCCGAGCGCCGCCGATCCGAGAACTGACTGTGTCTTCATGCGCGTCTTCCCTCACTTTTCGTCCGCTGACTGCGTGGGACGTCGTTCGGGTGGCCAACTCCGTGACTAGCACCGGTGTGCCCAACACTAGGAGGGTTGGGCCCCCGATCCGGTGAAAACGAGAATTCTTCGCTGCCGTCACGTGTCCACCCGGCCGGCATGAGAGCTGCGGAAACGGCGGTGCTGGCGCTCGTCAGCCCGGCGGTCCGGGTCGTACCAGGCCGGTCTCGTAGGCGAAGACCAGCCGGCCGACGTTATGCCCCTGGCAGAGCGTGCCGCGCCCACCCACCATTGCGGTTCAGACTGGAGGTGACGCCCGGCCGTCCCGGCCGGGCCCGAGCGGGGGGGGGGGGGCGCCGTGGCGGTGATCGACCAGGTGCGGGGGCCGGCCGACTGGCGGGCCGACCAACTCGCCGACGGCGGGCGGTGGCGGCTCACGGTCGACGACGCCCAGCGCGCCGAGCTGCGGGCCGCCGTCGCCGCCGTGGAGGCCGCCGGCGTACCCCTCGACGGGTTGTCCCGGGCCGACTTCCCGTTGCCGGCCCTCGGCCCGGAGCTGGCCCGGCTGGCCGCCGAGGTGACCGGCGGCTGCGGCATCGGGCTGGTGCGTGGCCTGCCCGTCGCCGGGCTGACCGAACGCGGGTGCGAACTGCTCGCCGTCGGCGTCGCCGCCCACGTCGGCCGGCTCCTCGGGCAGGGGCCCGACGGCGCGATCCTGCGGCACGTCCGCGACCGGGGGGCCGACCCCGACCGGCCGACCACCCGCAGCTACGAGCACCGTCGTGGCATCGGGTACCACGCCGACCCGACCGACGTCGTCGCCCTGCTCTGCGTCCGGCCGGCCCGCAGCGGCGGGCTCAGCACGGTCGTCAGCTCGGTGGCGGTGCACAACGAGGTCGTGCGCACCCGCCCCGACCTGGCCCGGCTGCTCTACCAGCCGTGGTGGTACGACCGGCGCACCGGCGACGGGCCGGACAGCTTCGGCCAGCGGCCGGTGTACGCCCGCGACGGCGATCGCCTCGCCGCCCACTACGGGCCGGACTACATCCGCTCGGCCCAGCGGGGCGCGCACGTGCCGCCGCTGACCCCGGCGCAGCGGGAGGCGATGGACACCCTGGACCGGCTGCACGCCGACCCTCGGTTCTCACTCGGCATGGACCTGCGGGCCGGGGACATGCAGTTCCTCGACAACGGCGTCGTGGTGCACGCGCGCACCGCCTACGAGGATCATCCCGAGCCGGAGCGGCGCCGCGACCTGATCCGGCTCTGGCTGGACGCGGGCCGACGCTGACCCGCCCGGCTCAGCCGGCGGGACGCCGGCGCGTCGGACCCCGGCCAGCTCAACGGCGATCTCCAGCAGGCGGTCACTCGCCCGCGCGGCCGTCGATCAGCTCGCGGACGACGTCGAGGTGCCCGGCGTGCCGCGCGTACTCCTGCAGCACGTGGAACAGGATCGCGGCCAGCGTCGGCCGGGCGGCCGGGTCGGTGAACCGCCCGCCGAGGGCGGCCGGCGCGTCCAGCGCGGCGCCCCCGACGATGCTCCTGGTCCGCGCCCCGCCGCGGTGCAACGCGGCCACCACGTCGGCCACCGTCTCGTCGGGGCCGACGTGCCAGCGCCCGGCCACCCGGTCGCCCCACGGGTCGGGCACCGGCTCGCCGAGGAACCCCCACACCAGCCAGCGGCGCTCCATGAACGTCAGGTGCCGGATCAGCTCGACCGGCGTCCAGCCCGACGGCACCCGCACCGACCGGGCCTGCGCGTCGGTCAGCCCGGCGATTCGGTCGGCCACGGCCTTCCGGTAGAAGTCCAGGTAGGTGAGGAAGAAGGCGGGCACGTCCGACGACGTCCCCGGCTCCGGCAGCAGCAGGCTCATGGCCGGGAGTATGGGCCACGGCCGGTCACCGTGGGCGGTGTCCCCCGGTGACCGGCACGGCGCTCAGGCGCAGCCGCGGTACTGCAACGAGGCGTCCTTCATGTACGCCCACAGCGGCAGGCCGTTCCACCAGTCGTAGGTCAGCGTCCAGCCGTTGGAGGTGTTGCCCGTCGGACCCGTCACGACCTGCCCGTAGCGGCGGGTGCCGTACAACGTCGCCTCGTTGGGCTCGGTGTACATCCCCGCGTAGTCCCACACGACGGTGAAGCTGCTCGTCGTGCAGGCGGCCTGCGCGGCCCCGGCCGGCCCGGCGACCGCCAGCGCCGTCACCGCCACGGTCGTCGCGACGCAGCCGGACGTGAACCGCAGCAGGCGCCGTCGAATCGTCATCCCAACCTCCATCGGATCGTCGGACATGGATGTTCTTCCGGGAGGCTACCGCCGCGTCGCCCGCCCCGCAGTCCACGCCGTCGGGCGACGTAAACCCCTCGACCCCGGCGCTACGGTGGGCCAATGATCGAAATTCGAACCGAGCGGCTGGTGCTGCGGGGCTGGCGGGACAGCGACCTGGAGCCGTGGGCGGCGATGAACGCCGACCCGCAGGTGCGCGAGTTCCTGGGCCCGGTGCTGACCGGCGAGGAGTCCGCCGCGTCCGCCCGCCGCTTCCAGGCGGACCTCGACGCCAAGGACTACGGCTTCTGGGCCGTCGAGGTCCGCGACACCGGCGAGTTCGTCGGCTTCGCCGGCCTCGACGACGTCGACGAGGGCATGCCGCTGACCGGGGTGGAGATCGGCTGGCGGCTGGCCCGCCCCGCCTGGGGCCACGGCTACGCCACCGAGGCCGCCCGCGCCGCGCTGCGCCACGGCTTCGACACCTGCGGACTGCCCGAGATCGTGGCGATCACCACCGTCGGCAACGTGCGTTCCCAGGCGGTGATGCGCCGCCTCGGCATGACCACCGACCCGGCCGAGGACTTCGACGACCCCGAGGTCGAGTCGGGTCCGCTGCGCCGCAGCGTGCTGTACCGCCTGCGCGCGGACTCCTGACCACGCAGGCCGGGTCAGCCGCGCAGGCGGGCCTGGAGCGTGTACGTCTGCGGCAGCCGCCAGGGCCGGTCGGCGAGCCGCCACTCGCCGGGCCCGGCGCGTTCCGTCCGCCCCGGCAGGGCGTCCCACGGTGCGCTGTCGTGCTCGGCGAGCATGGTCAGCTCGAACCCCGCGTCCAGCAGGGCGGTGACGACCTCGCCGATCCCGTGGTTCCACTCGTGGGTGACGTTGTGCGTGAACGTCTCCTCGGTCGTCACGTACGTCCCCGGGGCCTGGAACACCGTCGGCTCCGGCCGCTCGAAGTACGGGAACTCGACGGTGAGCAGCCCGTCGGGGCGGGCGTCGTCCACCGTGAACAGCATCGGGTGGCCCTCACGCAGGAACAGCCGCCCGCCAGGGCGCAGCAGCGCGGCGACCACCGACGCCCAGCGGCGGATGTCCGGCAGCCAGCACAACGCCCCGATGCCGGTGTAGACCAGGTCGAAGCCGCCCGGCTCCAGCGCCGCCGCCGCGTCGTACACGTCGGCCTCCACGAAGTCGACCGCCGCGCCGGTGCCCGCGGCGAGGCGACGGGCCTCGGCCAGGGCGGTGGGGGAGAAGTCCAGCCCGGTCATCCGGGCCCCCAGGCGGTGCAGCGACATGGTGTCTGTGCCGATGTGGCACTGCAGGTGCACCCCGCGCAGGCCGGTGAGGTCGCCCAGGCGCGGCTGGTCGAAGCGGACCACCTCGCTCAGGTGCCCGGGGTCGGCGAGGAACCGGTCCAGGGCGTAGTCCGGCGACTTGGCGTGGGCGGGCGCCCGTTCGTCCCAGCTGGCCCGGTTGACGCTGCGATAGTCCGTCACGGCGCGACGGTCCCACACCCACCGCTGCGGGTTCAACGGGGATTCACGGGACGGCGGCGGCCCGCCGGCCCGTGCCACAATCATGATCATGGACACGGGGATCACCACTGCGGACGCCGCGGGCACCTGGACGCTGGGCGACCGCACCGTCAACCGGATCGGCTTCGGCGCGATGCGGCTCACCGGCACCGCGGACGGCCGGCCCAGCGACCGGGACCGGGCGATAGCGGTGCTGCGCCGGGCCGTCGAGCTGGGCGTCAACCACATCGACACCGCCGCCTTCTACTTCTCGCCGCTGCGCTCCGCGAACGAGCTGATCAACGCGGCCCTCGCGCCGTACCCCGACGACCTGGTCATCGCCACCAAGGTCGGGCCGGGCAAGGACCCGTCCGGGCGGTGGCTGCCGCTGGCCCGGCCGGACGAGCTGCGCGGCCAGGTCGAGGAGAACCTGCGTCAGCTCGGCCGCGACCACCTCGACCTGGTCAACCTGCGCCAGGCCGGCCTGGAGTCGGTCGCCGAGCACTTCGGCGCGCTCGCCGAGCTGCGCGACGCCGGCCTGATCCGGCACCTCGGCATCTCCAACGTCCGCCCGCACCACCTGCCGCAGGCGCAGGCCGTCGCCCCGGTGGTGTGCGTGCAGAACGCGTACGGCCTCGGCTTCCGGCCCCGCCACGACCAGTTCGTCCGCGACTGCGCCGCGCGGGGGGTGGCGTACGTGCCGTTCTTCTCCATCGCCACCACCGGCCGGGAGGCCGGCGCGAGCGGCGACGAGGACCCGGAGGTCCGCGCGGTCGCCGCCGCCCACGGGGCGTCCACCGCCCAGCTGCGGATCGCCTGGGCGCTGCACCGCAGCCCGAACATGCTGGCCATCCCCGGCACCGGCAACCCCGAGCACATGGTCGACAACGTCGCCGCCGGTGCGTTGCGGCTCACCGCCGAGGACCTGGCCCGGCTGGAGGCCGTGCACCGGCGCGGCGAGTGACGCCCCCGGCCGTCCCGTGACCGGTGGTCGCCCGTCGGTGCCGCACCCGGCCGGGCGGTGTGACAGCGTGTCGGGGTGAACGATTCCGCGCCGGTCGACGTCGACCTCGCCCTGGTCGGCGGCGGCGGGGCCGGGTCGCTCGTGCTGGCCGCCCTGGACCGGCACGGCGTGCGGGGGCTGCGGGTCGCCGTCGTCGACCCGGTGCGCAAGCACGGTCAGGACCGCACCTGGGCGTTCTGGGGCCGCCCCGGTGGGGACCTGGACCCGCTGCTCAGCGCCAGCTGGGACCAGGTCGAGGTGACCACCCCGGCCCGCCGCCGGGTGCTCGACCTCACCCCGCTGCGGTACGCCATGTTGCGCTCCGCCCCGGTGTACGCCCGGGCCGCCGAGGCCGAGCGGCGCCTCGGGGCGAGGCGGATCGACGCGGCGGTGACCGGCCTGGACGACGACGGCGCCGGGGTGCTGGTCCGGGGCGCCGACGGGGTCCCGCTGGTCCGGGCGTCGTGGGTGCTCGACTCCCGCCCCCGCCCGCCGGCCCGGCCCGGCCGCACGTCCTGGTTGCAGCACTTCCGTGGCTGGTGGGTGGAGTCCGGCGGGCCGCTGTTCGACCCCGCCCGGGCGGTGCTGATGGACTTCCGCACCCCGCAGCCCGGGCGGGGCGTCTCCTTCGGCTACGTGCTGCCGGTCAGCGACCGGTACGCGTTGGTCGAGTACACCGAGTTCTCCCCGGACCGGCTCACCGATGACGGGTACGACCGGGCGCTGCGCGGCTACCTCGGCCGGCTCGGCCTGGACCCGGCCGCGCTGACGGTGCGGGAGGTGGAGGACGGGGTGATCCCGATGACCGACGCCCCGTTCCCGCGTCGCCCCTCGCCCCGGGTGGTTCGCCTCGGCACGGCCGGCGGCGCCACCCGCCCCTCCACCGGGTTCACCTTCTCCGCCATGCTGCGCCAGGCCGACCAGGTGGCCCGCGCGCTGGCCGCAGGCCGGCCGCCGGTGCCCGCGCCCGCGTACCCCCGGCGGCACCTGTGGATGGACGCGGTCGCGCTGCGGGCCCTGGACACCGGCCGGGTCGGCGGCCCGGAGTTCTTCGACCGGCTGTTCGACCGCAACCCCGCCGAGCGGGTGCTGCGCTTCCTCGACGGCGACACGTCGCCGGGGGAGGACCTGGCGGTGATGCGGTCCAGCCCACTGCTGGCGATGACCTCCGCCGTCGTCGGCGACGCAGCCGGGCGGCTTCGTGGCCGGCTGCGTCGCCCCGCCGGGTGACCCGTCGCCGGGGGCCGGGTCAGCCGACGCGCGCGGCGACCGTGTCGCGGATCGCCAGGCGCAGCCGCTCCAGCGGGTCGCCGTCGCCGACCGCGAGCCGGTTGCGCGTCGCCGCCACGGTGAGCCCCAGGTCCGGGTACGCGAACGCCAGACTTCCCCCGCTGCCGGCGGCACCGAACGACCCGTCGACGTCCACGGCGTAGCCGAGCCCCCAGGCCGCTTCCTGGCCGAAGACCCACTCCGGGCCGCGCACCGCCACTGCGGTCGCCGCCCGCAGCCGCTGCGGCGAGATCAGCCGTACGCCGTCCACCTCGCCGATCAGCGCCGCGCACATCCGGGCGGCGGCCCGGGCGGTGAGGGTGCCGACGGCGGGCACGTCGACGGCGAGCACGTCCGGGCGGGCGGCGAGGCCGGCGTCCGGGCGGACCCCCGGTGGGGCGACCCGGTCCAGGTGCGGCAGCTGGCCGGCGAACGCCTCCAGCATCGCCGAGAGGTTGCCGTCCTCCATCCGGGCCAGCCGGCCCTGCCCGGCCAGCGGTACGCCGAGGAGCAGTTCCCCGGCCACGCCGAGCGGCGCGGCCACGTCCTCGGCGAGGACCTCGCCGACCCGGCGGCCGGTGACCCGCCGGACCACCTCGCCGACGATCCAGCCGAACGTCCACGCGTGGTACGCCAACCGCTCGCCCGGGGTCCAGAGCGGCGCGGAGTCCGCGACGATCGCGCACATCCGGTCCCAGTCGGCGAAGTCGTCGAGGGTGGTGTCGGGCGGCAACGCCGGCAGGCCCGCCGTGTGGGTCAGCGCGTGACGCAGCGTGATCCGGTCCTTGCCGTGCCGGGCGAACTCGGGCCACACGTCGGCGATGCGCCGGTCGTAGTCGAGCTGCCCCTGTTCGGCGAGGACGTGCACGACCGTCGCGGTCAGGCCCTTGCCGGTGGAGACGCTGTACACGGGGGTGTCGGCGGTCATCGGCCGGCCGGTGGTGGTGTCGGCGACGCCGGCCTGCTCCTCGACGATCGGCTCGCCGTGCAGGTACGCCGCCACCTGCACCCCCGCCTCCCGTCCGGAGGAGACGAGCCCGTCGATGGTGTCGCGCACCTCGGCCCGCAGGCCGTCGAAGCGTCCGGTCATGGTGAGGCAGCCTGCCAGAGGGCCCCGGCCGGCGCCGCCCGTTTTCGACGGTCCGGTCCGCGGTGGCGCGGGGCGTACCCGGTAGGTTGCGGGCATGGTGGACGCGGCGGCCGACAGGGTCGTGGAGATCTGGACCGACGGGGCGTGCAGCGGCAACCCGGGCCCGGGCGGCTGGGGCGCCCTGCTGCGCTACGGCACCCACGAGCGGGAGCTGTGCGGCGGGGAGGCGACGCCGACGACCAACAACCGGATGGAGCTGATGGCCGCGATCCAGGCGTTGGAGAGCCTGACCCGGCCGGTCACCGTGCGGCTGCACACCGACAGCACGTACGTGCGCAACGGCATCACCAGCTGGCTGGCGGGTTGGAAGCGCAACGGCTGGCTGACGGCGGCCAAGCAGCCGGTCAAGAACGCCGACCTGTGGCAGCGGCTGGAGGCCGCCTGCGCCCGGCACCAGATGACCTGGCTGTGGGTGAAGGGGCACAACGGCCATCCCGAGAACGAGCGGGCCGACGCCCTGGCCAACCGGGGGATGACCGAGGCCCGGACGGTGACCGCGACCCGGTGAGGTCACGCGACCTTGTGTCGATCTGCGTCGATAGGTAACGTTGCGGATCGATTGCGTCACTCACAGTGTCACGGGAGGTGTCCGCGTGACCGCGACCGCCGCTACCGACCTGCCCCTCTGGCCACCGACCAACCCCGGCCACGGCCCGTTCGCCCTGCTCGACGAGGAGGAGCGCGGTCGCCTGGACGAGCCCGTGACCCGGGTCCGGCTGCCGACCGGCACCACCGCCTGGCTCGTCACCCGGCACGCCGACGTGCGTCAGCTGCTGCGCCACCCCGCCTTCAGCGCCAATTTCGAGAAGCCGGGCTTCCCGCTGCTGCGTCCGTTGCCGCCCCAGTCCGAGCTGGACCGCCAGGGCGGCTTCATCCGGATGGACGGCGACGCGCACACCCGGCTGCGCCGGATGCTCACCGCCGAATTTATGATCAAGAATGTCCGGCGGATCGAGCCGCTGATCGGGCAGACCGTCGACGAGGCCCTCGACGATCTCCAGGCCGCCGGCCCGCCCGCCGACCTGGTCGAGGCGTTCGCCCTGCCGGTGTCCTCGATGGTGATCTGCCACCTGCTCGGCGTCCCGTACGCCGACCACGGCTTCTTCCAGGCCCGCAGCCGCACCCTGCTCGACCGCACTACGCCCGTCGAGCGGGTCCGCACCGAGGTCCGGGAGCTGCGGGCCTACCTGCGCGAGTTGGTCCTCGCCCGGCACGCCGACGCGGGCGCTCCCACCGACCTGATCAGCCGGCTGGTCCGCGACCGGGTGGCCACCGGCCAGCTCTCCGTCGACGAACTGGTCGGCATGGCGCTGCTGTTGCTTGTCGCCGGCCACGAGACCACGGCCAACATGATCGGCCTGAGCACCCTGCTGCTGCTGCGCGAACCGGGTGGCCTCGACGTGCTGCGCGAGCATCCGGACCGGGCCCCCGCGCTGGTCGAGGAACTGCTGCGTTACCTCAGCGTGGTCCGCACCGGCTTGCCCAGGCTGGCCCTGGAGGACGTCGAGATCGGCGGCCGGCTGATCCGGGCGGGGGAGGGCGCGATCGCCGTGCTGTCGCTGGCCAACCGCGACCCGGAGGTCTTCGGGGTCGCCGACGAGTTCGATCCCTACCAGCAGGCGCACCAGCACCTGGCCTTCGGCTTCGGGGTGCACCAGTGCATCGGGCAGCCACTGGCCCGCGCCGAGCTGCGGATCGCTCTGGTCGAGCTGGCCCGCCGCTTCCCCGGCCTGCGCACCACCGTGACGCCGGAGCAACTGTCCACCCGCGAGACGTCGGTCGTGTTCGGCCTCAACAGCCTGCCGGTGACGTGGTGAGCGGGGGCGGCGCGATGCGGATCGAGGTGGACCGGGACCGCTGCTGCGGGTCGGGCAACTGCGTGCTCGCCGCGCCCGAGGTCTTCGACCAGGACGAAGCCGACGGCTTGGTGCTCCTGCTCCGCCCCGCACCGCCGCCCGAGGCGACCGACCGGATCCGCCGCGCCGCCGACCTCTGCCCAGCCGGCGCCATCCGCCTCACCTGACCCCACCGGGGCGCCGGGGTGGGGTCAGGTTTCGCGGGTGGGGTCGGTGGCGCCGGAGACGGCGTCGACGTCGTAACCGGCGCGGCTGGTCTCCCGTGCGGGGCGGGCGTTCTCGGCCGGCAGGTCGGCGAAGTCGTCCCCGGTGTCCTCGGTCGTGCGCAGCGACTCGCCCGGCGGTCGCAGGGACGCCTCGTAGGCGGTCGCGCCGTCGGGCTCGTCGCTGCTGGCTCGGTCGAAGCGTTCCTCACTGGTCATGCCGCAGTCCTGCCCGCCCCGGCCGGCGGCAAACGTCTCCCCGCCGGCCGCACCGGGTAGCCCGCTCCTGCCGGGGCCCGCGCGGTGTTCCGTGGCCGCGGCGTTTCAGCCGTGCTGCTCCGGTTCGCGTCGCGCGTCCGGTGGCTGTCCGCTCAGGTGACCTCCACCGGCCGGCGCTCCGGTTCTTCGGCCGGTTCTTCGGCCCGGCTCGTCACCGGCTGCGCCCGCCGCCCGCCGGACCGCCGCCACTGCGGTGGGTCCTGCGGGGCTGCCGTGGCGCGGCGGGGCGGCGGACCGGGGTGACCGGCAGGGACCAGTGCGCCGGCCGGGCCAGTGCCGACGGCAACCCGGTCCGGTGGTCGCCGCGGGCCGCGTCGGCCTGCGACTGGTGCAGGAACAGCGCACGCCGCAGGTCCGCCCCGCGCAGGTCGGCGCCGCGCAGGTCCGCGCCGGTGAAGTCGGCGAGGGAGAGGTCCACGTCGCGCAGGTCCGCGCCGAGCAGGACGGCGCCGCGCAGGTTCGCCCCGACCAGGTCGACCCGCCGCAGGTCGGCGGCGACCAGTACGGCCCCCCGGTGGTCGAGCCCGGCCCGGTCGCCCCGGGCCAACTCGCCGGCCCGGGACAGCAGCGGGTTCACCCGCCCCCGGTGCGCGTCGACGTCCAGCCCGAGCAGCTCCTGCGGACTGCCGGCCGTGAGCCGCCGGGTCTGGGCCACCGCGACGCCCAACTCCTCGCGCAGCGGGCCGGGCGGGGTCAGCGCGACCGCCTCGGTCAGGTACCACAGCAGCTCGTGTAGCGGACGCATGACCGCGAACGTGTCGAACATCCGCGCCGCGGTGTCCGGGGCGGACCGCCAGTCCCGACCGGCGAAGGTGACCTGGGCGACCTGCTGTCCCGCTCCGAAGCAGTCGAAGACGGCGCATCCGGGGAAGCCGCTGTCCCGCAGTTCCCGGTGGATGCCGCAGCGGAAGTCGCCGCCCAGGTTCGGGCATGGCCGCCCGGCCGGCTTGTCGACGGCGAAGTCCGCCGACGCGGCGAAGGCGGGCGCCACGCAGCACAGCCCGAAGCACCGGGAGCAGTCCGCCCGCAGGTCGCCGCCGGTGGACGGCGGCGGCGCGGGCTGGGGCGTTCCGGACACGGTGGGTGTTCTCCTACGGGGTGGGGCGCCGGGGTGGTCCCCCGGGTTCCCCCATTGTCCCGTCGGCTCCCCTGACCGCGGGCCGGGGGTGCCGCCGGGCCCGCCGTCACCCGGGCCGGCCGCCGGGGCAGGTGTGGCCGGCCGCGGGGCGGGTAGCCGCCGCCCATGGAGCTGGTCGAGGAGTCGCCGTTCCGGTTCCGGATCGACCGGCGCGACCCGATGCGGGTGCCCGGCGTCGTCTTCGCCTCCCGTGCGCTGCTTCCCGACGTCGGCGCGGACCGGTCCTTGGAGCAGGTGGCGAACGTCGCCACCCTGCCCGGCATCGTCGGCGCCTCGTACGCGATGCCCGACGTGCACTGGGGGTACGGCTTCCCGATCGGTGGCGTCGCCGCCACCGACGTCGCCGACGGCGGGGTGGTCTCCCCGGGCGGCGTCGGTTTCGACATCTCCTGCGGGGTGCGGTTGCTCGCCGCCGACCTGGACCGGGCCGACCTGCCCCGGCTGCGCGACGCGCTGATGGACGGCCTCGACGCGGCGGTCCCGCGCGGCATGGGCCGGGGCGCGGTGTGGCAGATGGCCGACCGGGCCGAGCTCGACGCGGTGCTGCGCGGCGGCTCCCGCTACGCCGTGGAACGCGGCCACGGCGTGCCGCGCGACCTGGACCGGTGCGAGGATTTCGGCGTGGTCGACGACGCCGACCCGGCCCAGGTCAGCGAGCGGGCCGTGCAGCGCGGCCAGGGGCAGGTCGGCAGCCTCGGCTCGGGCAACCACTTCCTGGAGGTGCAGGCGGTCGACGCGGTACATGACGAGGCGGTGGCGGCGGCGTTCGGGCTGCGCGTCGGCCAGGTCGTCGTGATGATCCACTGCGGGTCGCGCGGGCTGGGCCACCAGATCTGCACCGACCACGTCCGGGCGATGGAACAGACGATGCCCCGGCACGGCATCGAGGTGCCCGACCGGCAGCTCGCCTGCGCCCCGGTGGACTCCGCGCAGGGGCGGGCCTACCTCGGGGCGATGGCCGCCGCCGCGAACTACGCCCGGGCCAACCGGCAGCTGCTCACCTCCGCCGCCCGCCGGGTGTTCCGGCGGATCACCGGCAGCGGGCTCGACCTGGTGTACGACGTCTCGCACAACCTCGCCAAAATCGAGACGCACGGGGTGGACGGCGTCGACCGGCGGCTCTGCGTGCACCGCAAGGGCGCCACCCGTGCCCTGCCGCCCGGGCATCTCGACCTCCCCGCCGACCTGCGCGCCGCCGGCCAGCCGGTGCTCATCCCCGGCTCGATGGGCACCGCCTCCTACGTGCTCACCGGGGTGGCCGGCGCCCCGGCGTTCGCGTCCACCTGCCACGGCGCGGGCCGGGTCCGCAGCCGCAGCCAGGCCATGAAGACGGTGCGGGGGCAGGAGCTGCGCCGGGAGTTGGAGGACCGGGGGATCGCGGTGCGCGGGGCGTCCTGGCGGGGGCTGGCCGAGGAGACGCCGGAGGCGTACAAGGACGTCACGGCCGTGGTGGACGTCGCCGAGCGGGCGGGTTTGTGCCGCCGGGTGGCCCGGCTGGTGCCGCTGGGCGTGGTCAAGGGCTGAACCGAGGGGCGGGCCGGCGGCGGCGCTGGGAGGCGCGGTGTGGGGAAGCGGAGGGCGTCCCGCGCCCCGGATCACACGTCCAGGGTCACCGCGCAGGACCAGCCCGCCCCGTCCCGGCCGAAGCGCAGCCCGTGCAGCGACACGGCCTTCGGCACCGCGCCGACCGGCTCCGCCGCGTCGGCGGACACGACCTGCCAGCGCACCCGCAGGCCACCGCCGGGGCCGCCGGTCACGTTCACCGCGACCGGCAGCACCCCCTCGGTCTCCAGCCGGAAGATCACCTCGTCGAGGACGGCCACCAGCAGGTCCCCGTCCTCGCCCGCCGGGACATCGAACGTCAGCTCGGCGCCCTCGCCCGCGCCGGCGGTGTCGGCGAAGGTGTCCACCAGCGCCGACACCGCCTCGGCCACGCAGCCCTCCCGGTCCGGCGCCCAGGCCTCGATCCGCACGTCGGCGGTGTGCGGCACGGCCCGGTGGCCCCGCCCCGGTCCTCGTTCCATGCCCCGATCATCTCGGGCCCGGCGGCACTCCGCCGGGAAACCGGGTGCGCCGGTCAGGCCGCCGTGGTCGTCCGGCGGACCTCCTGCACCAGCCACCCGTTGCCGTCGGGGTCGCTGAACGACAGGTAGGAGGCGTAGTCGCGCCGCTGCGGGTCCGGGCCGGGGACCCGCACCCCGCCCTCCTCAAAGTGGAAGATCTCGCTCGCCGGCAGCCCGCGCGCCAGCAGTTCCTCGCGTGCCACGTCGAGGTCGGTTACCACCAGGTGCAGGCCGCCGACGCCGCCCGCGCCGTCCGGGTCACGCATCAGCGCGATCGAACACGCCGACCCCGGCGGGGTGAGCTGCACGACCCGGAAGTCCTCACCGGAGCGGATGTCGATGTCCAGCTGGAACCCGGCACGGTCCCGGTAGAACTCCTTGGCCCGGTCCACGTCGGACACCGGCACCACGACGAGTTCGAGCGTGAAGTCCATGTTCCAGCCCCCTGGCCTCGACGAGCGGTTCTGTCCGGTACGACGGCGGGTCCGGCCGCCGAGCCCTCGGGACATCGACGATCTCGTCTGCCCTTCTGACGAATCGTGCCGGCTCGGGTGCGGCTGCGGCACCCCCGGTCGGCCGTACCCGGGTCAGCCGTCGAACCCGACCACGCCGCCCTGGCGGGCCGCGCGACGCCCCGGCCCGCCTCCCGGGCCGGCCGGGGACGGCTCAGCCGGCCGGGGGCACCGCGCCCCGGTAGACGCTGGCGAGCCAGACGTCGAGCAGGACGTCCACCACGTCCCGCTCCGCGACGGCCGGCCCGTCGGCGGCGAAGGTGGCGTACCAGACCCGCTCGTTCATCGAGGTCAGCGCGATCGCCAGGTCCCGGGCCGGCAGGCCGTCCGGGGCCGCGCCGCGCCGCCGCTCCGCCGTCACGGCGGCCTCGACGGCCTGCACCCAGCGCTCCAGCACCGCCGCCCACAGCCGGCGCACCTCGGCGTTGGTGCCGCGCACCTCGGCGCAGGCCCGCACCACCGCGCGGTGCGCGCCGAACGTCTCGTGGAACCGGTGGATCAGCTCCCGCCACCGGGCCCGCGGGTCCTCGGCCAGCCGGACCAGCACGTCACCGGCTGCCGCGTCGGCCTCCTCGGTGACCCGGTCCAGCAGGGTGAGCAGCACCGCGTCCTTGGACGGGAAGTAGAAGTAGAAGGTCGGCCGGGAGATACCCGCGCCCCGGGCCAGGTCGTCGACGGAGATCTCACCGAACGGCCGCTGGGTGAGCAGACGCTCGGCGGTGGCCAGGATGGCCAACTGCCGGTCGTCCCCGGCCGAGCGGGCCGCCCGCCGCCCCCGCGCCCCGGCGCCGCGTCCGGGCGTACGGGCGGTGGCGGTCATGAGCGCAGATGCTACTACCTCGACACCGTGTCGATTCCACTCGACAGCGTGTTGACCGACGTCGACGGCGCTGGATAGGGTCCGATCCACCACCCCTGCGATCGGGAGACGCGCGATGGCCTCCGACCACGTCGACGTGTTGATCGTCGGCGCCGGCCTCTCCGGCATCGGTGCCGCCTGCCACCTGCGTCGCAACCGCCCCGACAGGACGTACGCGGTGCTGGAGGGGCGCGGCGCGATCGGCGGCACCTGGGACCTGTTCCGCTACCCGGGCATCCGGTCGGACTCGGACATGTTCACCCTCGGCTACTCGTTCAAGCCGTGGACCAACCCGTTGGCCATCGCCGACGGCGACTCGATCCGCGACTACGTCCGCGAGGCGGCCCGCGAGTACGGCGTCGACGAGCACATCCGCTTCCACCACCGGGTGCTCGCCGCCGAGTGGGACAGCGCGAGCGCCCGCTGGACGGTGCGCGCCCACCGCGACGACACCGGCGAGGACGTCACCCTCACCTGCGCGTTCCTGTTCACCTGCTCCGGCTACTACCGCTACGACACCGGCTACACCCCGGATCTTCCCGGCGTACGGGCGTACACGGGGCGGCTGGTGCACCCGCAGCACTGGCCCGCCGACCTCGACCACACCGGCAAGCGGGTGGTGGTGATCGGCAGCGGCGCGACCGCGGTGACCCTGGTGCCGGCCCTGGCCGAGCGGGCCGCCCACGTCACCATGCTCCAGCGCTCACCGACGTACGTGATCGCGTTGCCCTCGCGCGACGCCCTCGCCGACGCGCTGCGCCGCTTCCTGCCCGCGAAGGCCGTGTACCCGGTGGTGCGGTGGAAGAACGTGCTGTTCGGCACGGCCACCTTCCAGCTCAGCCGCCGCGCGCCGAAGCTGGTGAAGCGGTTCCTGCGGCGGGCGGCGAGGGGGCGGCTGCCCGCCGGCTACGACGTCGACCGGCACTTCTCGCCCCGCTACGACCCGTGGGACCAGCGGCTGTGCGTGGTTCCCGACGGCGACCTGTTCACCGCCCTCGGGCAGGGCCGGGCCTCGGTGGTCACCGACCGGATCGAGACCCTCACCGCCGCCGGCCTGCGGCTCGCCTCCGGCGCGGAGCTGACCGCCGACGTCGTGGTCACCGCCACCGGCCTCAACCTGCTCGTCCTCGGCGGCATGACGATCACCGTGGACGGCGAGCGGGTCGACCTCGCGCGGACGGTGGCGTACAAGGGCATGATGCTCTCCGGCGTGCCGAACTTCGCGATGACCATCGGCTACACGAACGCCTCCTGGACACTCAAGGCCGACCTGGTCGCCACCTACGTCTGCCGGCTGCTCGCCCACCTCGACGCCACCGGCCAGCAGGTCGTCACCCCGCTCGCCCCCGTCTCGGGCGACCTGGAGCCGCTGATCGACCTGAAGTCCGGGTACGTGCTGCGCAGCATCGACGCGTTGCCCAAGCAGGGCGCGGCGGCCCCGTGGCGGCTGCACCAGAACTACGCCCGGGACGTGCTGCTGATGCGGCACGGCCGGCTGACCGACTCCGGGGTGCGGTTCTCCCGTGCGGGAGAGGCGGCCACCACCGGCCGGCGGGATTCCGCCGGCATCCCCGTCGGCTGACCGGATTCCGCCGACCGAGCAGAGGAGACCGACGTGCGCAGGTTCGACTTCGCGGGTGGGACAGCCGTGGTCACCGGGGCGGCCAGCGGCATCGGCGAGGCCCTCGCCCACGGCCTGGCCCGGCGCGGCGCCGACCTGGTCCTGCTCGACCGGGACGCCGAGCGGCTCGCCGCCGTGGTGGCCGCGATCCGGGCCGACCACCCCGACCGGCCGGTCACCACCCACCTGGTGGACCTCGCCGACGCCGCCGCGACCACCGCGGTGGCCGAGGAGATCCGCCGCAGCCGTCCCCGGGTGCGGCTGCTGGTCAACAATGCCGGCGTCGCCCTCGGCGGCCGGTTCGACCAGGTCACCCTCGACGAGTTCGGCTGGGTGGTCGACGTCAACTTCCGGGCCGTGGTGCGGCTGACCCACGCCCTGCTGCCCGCCCTGAAGGCCGAGCCCGGCGCGCACCTGGTCAACGTGTCCAGCCTGTTCGGGCTCATCGCCCCCGCCGGGCAGACCGCGTACGCGGCGAGCAAGTTCGCCGTCCGCGGCTTCACCGAGGCACTGCGCCACGAGCTGGTCGACGACGGCATCGGGGTGACCTCCGTGCACCCGGGCGGCATCCGCACCCGCATCGCGCAGAGCGCCCGGGTCGGCAGCGGCGTGCCCGTCGAGGAGTTCGAGGCCGGCCGCCGGCAGTTCGAGAGGCTGCTCTCCATCGACCCCGCCGTCGCCGCCGAGGTCATCCTGCGCGGCGTCGAGCGCCGCCGGGGCCGGGTGCTGATCGGCTGGTCGGCGAAGCTGCCGGACCTGCTGGCCCGGCTCGCCCCCGCCTCGTACGGGCGGGTCATCGCCCTCGTCCTCAGCCGCGCTCCCCGGCCGGCCGCCGCCGCACCCCCGCCTCCGGTGCCCGCGCCCCGCTGTCCGGCCGGGCCGCCCACCGCCCCGGCACCGGCGGACGGCCCCGGGGAGCCGGCGTGACCGGGCCGGACAGCCGGCCACGGGCCACCCGGAAGGGACCGCCGGCGTGACCGGGCCGGCTGACCCGACCACGACCCTCACCGTCCGGGGGCGGGCGGTCCGCTGCCGGGTGACCGGGCAGGGCCCGCCGGTGCTGCTGCTGCACGGCATCGGCCGCACCCTCGCCGACTTCGCCGAGCAGCACGACCTTCTCGCCCGCGACCACCGGGTGGTCAGCCTCGACCTGGCCGGGCACGGCGGCTCCGCACCGCTGGACGAGCCGCACACCCTGCCGGCGCTGGCCCGGGCCACCGCCGACTGCCTCGACGCCCTCGGCGTGGGGCGCCCCCCCCCCCCCCCCGGGCCCCCCCCCGGCCCGGGGGGGGGGGGGGGGGGGGGGGGGGGGGCGCCCCCCCCCCCCCCCCCCCCCCGGCCCCGCCCGCCCCCCCGCGCGGCCCCCCCCGCCCGCGGCG
>NZ_JBIATC010000038.1:0-9329 GCF_042891255.1 Micromonospora sp. NPDC001898
AACGCGATGGAGACCTCACCGGTTACGACCATCGCTCGCATTCACACACTGAGCCAAGCCCACAATGGGCAAAGGCTACCGAACCACCCTCTCACACAGACCACATCGGACGAACCTGGCCATTCAAGATCTGTAGCAATGCCCCCGACAGGAAGCGGGCTGCGGGTCACCCGACGCCCGCTCGGGCACCATCGACCAGCATGCTGCACTGGCATCGGGCAGGCAGTCGAGCACCCGCCTACCGGACCAAGGTTGCGGCAGTGGGGCATCATGCCCAGCGTGGAACAGTACCCCGAGGACAGCGACCGAAAGCAAGGGCTTGCGAAGTCCGCCGAGATGGCCATTTCGTTCGTGCCCGTCGCGGGCAGCGCGCTCCAGGTCGCCTTCAACGAACTCGCTGGCCGGCACCTTGCCGACCGCCGCACCCGATGGCTAAACGACCTGGCCGCGAAGGTGCACGAGCTCGAAGAGCAGGTCGGCGACTTCGCGAAGCTCACTAGCGCGGACGCGTTCATGGACGCGCTGACCACGGCCGCGCAAATCGCCGACCGCACCTCACGCGCCGAGAAGCTCGAGGTGCTGCGCAATGCGGTCGTCAACTCCGTGATGCCCGACGCGCCGGACGTCGACAAGCAGCAGCTTTTCTTCGACATGATCGACCGGTTCACCCCGACCCACGTGCGAATGCTGCAGCTGCTCTCCGATCCGCCTGGCTGGTTCGACACCCATAGAATGCCTCGGCCAGGCATCTCCATGGGCCCGAAGACCGCCATCATCGAGGCCGGTATGCCTGAGCTTGCCGGCCGTCGCGATCTGATTGACCGGTACGCCGGGGCGCTTACCACCGCTGGCCTTATCAACCAGTCGCTCAGCGGGATCATGTCGGCTGGCGGACTGTGTGTGCCGGCGACGACTCCGCTCGGCATCGAGTTCCTAGCGTTTATCGCCGACCCCGAGAGCAAGGTCGACTAATCCTTGGGCCGCCGCGGGCCGTCCACGGGTTCGTCGCGCCCGGCTATGGCACTGCCGCTGAAGGAACGTGATCGGGCACGCTGCGCCGGGCCCGTACAGGCGAGAGCATGGAGGAGACACAGGTGACGAGTACGGCCTCGGACGGAGGGGCGGAGAAGGAGTCGATCGACCCATCGTGGTGGGCTCCCGCCATGGTAGATGGGAATGGCATCTCACGCGGGAACGAATGCCCCGAGGTGCTTTCGCATGACCTCTCCCGCCTGAGCGCTGAAGCTCGGATAGATGAAGGAGAGGACGGCCTCAGGACGCGCGTGCTGGACGTGCTAGCGAAGGCGGCGTCCCCCATGTTGGTTCCCGACAACTGGACGGAGCCGTACGCGCCCGCCATGCAGATCGGGAACCGCCGATCGTTCGTCCCGGACGACTTCAGCGAGTTGGAGCTCGAGTTACTGGCGCGCCTCGTGCCCCTCATTGAGGAGCCGGCCTTGAGGGCCAGGGCCGCTGACATCACGTGGTCCTACGGCAACCGGCGCAACATCGATCTGCTGTCCGCTGCGGTTGATGCTTACCGCTCGGTGCCGCTGGAGCGCGACGCCTGGCTTGAGGCGGGTCGTGACAGCTGGCGACGGGCGCTTGAGCTGTCGCTGCGCCGAGGCAAAGCTGGCCGCCAGACCGTCATGGAGATGACGACGGAACTGGCCGAGTTTCTGCTTGCCAAGGATAGCTCTGCGGGTTTCATGCTGACCCAGATTTCGGACCTGCTGCACAAAGTAAGGTCCCTTGATCAGGCACCTCGGGATCTGGCCGACCACTTCGTGTCGCTTGCCACTACTGTCGCCGCGAACCATCGGCTCAGGCGCGCGTACGAGCGCCATGCCTGTACCTGGTTCTCGCGGGCGGGCGAAACAGACCTCGCCAATGCGTGCATCGAGCGCGTCGCCCAAGCGTACATCGACGAGGCGGACGAGCGACTAGCGCAGGACAGGGGCGCACTCGTTGTCGGCATGTTTATCGAGAAGGCCATCGCGACCATACGTGGTCTTCCCCGGAAGTACCGCTCGGCGCGCGGTCTCGACGGGCAACTCCAGCAGCTGCGGGACCGGCTCGCTGACATCCGGGAGCTCTCGCTAGAGGAGATGATGCTTATCCAGTCGGACCCGATCGACATCACTCCCTTCGTTGAGGATGCGCGGAAGATGGTTTCTGGGAAGGAGCGACTCGAAGCACTCGCAAGTCTCGCAGGAAGCGTCCCGCTGATCGACGCCACGAAGGAGATGGCCGACGAGCGAAAGCGGATGCAGGGGAGCGTGTCGCCTCTGTTCGCAAGCTCGACATTTAGCACGGATGCACGGAAGGTCGCCAGCCGGGCAGGGCTTGGCGTGGGTGAGCCTTCTGACGAGGCAGTCTTTGCCGAGGTGGTCCGGTCATTTAGGTGGAGGATCGACCTCTACGTCAAGGCACTCATCTACCCTGCCCTCGAGGTGCTGATGCTCGAACATCGCTTCGACACCGGATTCCTCACAGACATCTGCTACGAGTCGCCGGCCGTTCCCCCAGGGCACGCCGGCCTGTGGGCGCGTGGGCTGTGGCACGGGCTTTCCCGTGACTTCCCGTCGGCCATTTCGATGCTCGTACCCCAGGTCGAGCAGCTGGTGCGCGTTTACCTCAAGGCCCACGGGATCTTCACACTCTTCGTGGACGAGAACGGCGTCGAGACGGAGAAGGGGCTCAACACCCTGCTTGAGATGCCGGAGTCCCTGCAGCTGCTGGGACCTGATCTTACCCTAGAACTGCGTGCCCTGCTGTGCGAACAGCTCGGCCCAAACCTGCGTAACGACCTGGCGCACGGGTTGCTCAACGACCCCCAGTCGTGGAGTGCTGCAGCGGTCTATGCGTGGTGGTTGTGCCTGCGACTGGTGGTCCTGCCCTACTACCGCATGCTCATGAAGGCGCAGGCAGAGGCCGGTTCTGCGGGTGAGACAACGGACGTGGAGCGATCGAGCTGAGGGCCACTGCGGGAGCGATAGAGTCAAGGTGCCGCACATTCTGACCCACCGCCGTGGGGATCGAATCACGAAACGCCTCAACGTCGATGCGGACCGCCACAGGCACACCCTATCGGCCGGACTGGAAGCGGGCGGCGTTGAGCTTGGCCAGGAACGTCGGCCGGCGGCGGTGTTCTGCGCGCAACGTCTCCAGGTACGCGTCGAATCGGGTGCTCTCGCCGGTTGCCTCGTACGCCTCGCGCAGGCGGGACAGCAGCGTGATCGTCTTGTCGTAGCGGCGTTTGTCGTAGGAGTCGAGCAGTTGGGCGTCGATGAGCGCCTGGTAGGGCTCGCGTACCTCGGCCGGGTGGGTCCGCCGTCGCAACTCCGCCAGTTCGACGCGCTGCCGAGCGGGCATCTCGTTCCAGCGCGCGAGCACGGTGTGCCAGGCCTCGTCGTCACGACCGGCGAGGATCAGCACGCCGATCAAGTGGGGCAGATATCCCGCCTGCTCTGCGGCGCGCTCGCGTACCACCGTCAACGCCGCCTCGGTGTGCGCGGCGTCCCGATCGGTGTCGGCCACCGTGGCCAGCAGCGACCGGAAGTTGTCGATCGTCGGTTGGACATCGAACGCCGTCCGGCGCTCGGCCACCGCCGCCTCCGGTTCACCGGTCTCGATCAACAGCCGGACGAGCAGGTCCCGTAGCGCCACAGCCTGATGACCCGACGGGTGAGCGGCGAGTCCGCGTCGGGCCCAGCCGATCGCCTCGGCAGGGCAATGCGCCTGAGCCAACACCTTGACGATCCGTCCGTACTGGTCGGCGCTGACCAGATGCTCCGCCAGGACCTGTACGTAGCGGTCGGTGTCGCCGGAGGCCTCGGCGATCTGCTCCCGCAGGTACCGCACCGCCCATTGCCGATGCCAGTCATTGGGCTCGGTCGAGGCGGCGGCACGTTCGTTGACCAACCGCGCGACCTCGGCAAGGCCCTTCGGCCCCAGCGCCGGAGCCCACTCGCGCAGCACCACGTCCGGCCAGCCCGGGCCGTCACACACCAGCTTCACCAGCCACGCCGCCAACCCTGCCGGCCGCGGCGGCACGGCCCGACACGCCCGGGCGTAGACCTCCATCAGGTACGCGAGGTCGTTGCCGAGCACGCCAGAGGAGCTGTCCATGTACATCAGGGCGCTGGTCATCCGATCGACCGCCTTGCGCAGTACCGGCACCGCGACCGATGCCTCACCCACGTCGATCAACTTCTCGCAGCGGTCGGCGACCTCACGCGCCGTGCGCGAGTAGGCGTCCCGGCCTGAGTACGGATCACGGCGACGATCCCGCCGCAACCGATCCACCAGCACCGTCAACTCGCTGTCGCCCTGCACCCTCACTGGTACATCACACCAGACACGCAGGCCACCCCGGTGGGCCGAGCGACACGGCCGCGAGGCCAACCGACCTGCCAGCGATCACGGTCGAGAAGACCTTCCTGGATCCGAAGCGGGGCTCGGGCCAACGGCCTGAGCCCCGCTCCAGTTCAGTAGGCTGAGATCAGCTGAGCGGGATGACGCCGATCAGACCCAAATCCAAGTTGGGCATCGGTACGTGTCAATCCGGACACTTGTACTCCTCCACCCCCGGCGAGGGGTCCGAACCTGTGCTTTCTGGCCGAGGGCGTCTGGGTGGTCGATCTTGGCACGTCGCGTGGAGAGGTTCGTGGCGGTGTTCTATGGTCTGCCGGCGGTTCGTTCGGGCCGTCGCGGCAGCGTGTAGCTCAGTTCGTAGAGCACAGGGCTCTTGCCTGGAGGGCGCGGGGACGAGGCCCGCTACGCTGGCAATGGAGAGCAGTCAGAAGGTTCCGCAGGTGGGATCTGTGTACCCGGTGGGAACGGCTGGCGTCGGCGTTCGTGACGCGGTGACGTACGAGTATGCCGCTACCCATCGGAGCGTTTGACAGGTCCGATCGATATGGACGTCGCTCCATCTCCATACGCTGCCGGCGCGCCGACACGGCCGCCAGCTGCCCGCACACACGAATCACCCGATCGAGGCCCAGACGCCCCTGTCGACGGTAGTCACCGCACCTGATTGGCCGTGGTCACACGACTGGTTACAGCGATGGTCGGCTTCTCGAGGATTCGGCGATATCGTCTCATCAAGGGAGGAGCACGTCGCGCTCATCCCGGCGCGGACGACCGGTGTGCACGGTCAGGTCCGAGCTCAGGCATGCTTCGACGGAGGCGTTGATCGAGGGGAAGGGGCCGTCGTGGTCGTAGTCGTCTTTGAGTTCCATGCGTTCGAAGGCGTGTAGCACGACGAGTTCGAGATCGCGTTCGGCGAGGAGCTCGCGCAGGTAAGAGGCCCGGACCAACAGGGCTCGGTTACTGCTTCCGGGCTCCTGGTAGAACGTGAATACCGGTGACTCCTGAGTGTCGAGCCAGCTTGGCCCGCGCATGTCGAAGGTCAGCCCGGCTGTCTGCTGGAGCAGTGCGGAGGGCAGCAGCGTACTCGCGGTCTCACCGATCGAGCAGTCGTAGATGCTGCCCTCCCACGCGTACGGCTCGACGGTACGGCCGATGGCGAAGTGTTTGTCGGCCACGGTTACCGTCTCGAAGCCGGCGTGGCGGTGGTCGCAGGGTGGGCCCGTGCGGCCGATTTCGCCGACGTAGCAGCAGTCGACATGGCCATGGCTGTCGACCAGGTCGAGGGTCCCGTGCCGGGTTTGCTCGGCGAGGGCGGTCAGGAACGGGTTCGCGTCCGTGCTGGCGATGAGTAGGGTGTCGACGGAGCAGGCCTGCTGCAGGCCACGCCAGCTCTTGTGGGCGGCCGGGTCGGTTGTCTTGGTGAAGCTCTCCAGCACGATCCAGTCGGTGCCGTTGGTGTCGTGCAGGAACGCGGAGTTGTCGATGGTGGGTTCGGTGTCGGTGTCAGCCAACAGTTTCTGGATGTTGCCGTGGTAGCGGCGGAAGTCGAGGTTGGCTGATGGCCAGCCGGCCAGACTGATCATGGGTGGCTGCCAAGCGGTCGCGTCTTGGCCGTCGTGCTCGCTGAAGGCGCGGAAGTCGATCGGAGGCAGGCTGGGGTCGATTTCGCGGTCGCCGATGAGGCGGTACAGGCCGTCGTAGGTGGTGGAGTCGCCGTAGCGGTGGGCGCTCTGGTAGTTGTCGGCGACGCGGGCGAGGAGCTCGTGGTAGGCCATCCATTGGTACTTCTTGCCCCACCGTTCGCTTTTGTGGCCTTCCCGGCCTCGGCCGTGCCCGATCGTGCGGTCTTTGGCGCGGAAGCGTGCCGGGGTCCAGCCGAGGTTCAGGGTTCGGTGGAAGACCCACCGGCGGGCATGGTCGGCTGGGTAGTCGTTGTTGACAATTTTCGGGTATTTCCAGGCGGCGTCGAGAAGCTGCTGCTGCTCGGCCGTGAATGGGTCTTGCCCTGTGCTGAGTTTGTAGCGGCGTAGGGCGATGGCGTGAGGTTGGGGGTCGGCCAGCAAGGCGGCGTGCTCGGTTTTCTGCTGCGGGCTGAGGGAGGCGAGGAACGCGGCCCAGCGGGACTTGATGAGCCGCGGTCGGGCGTAGCCGGTCCGGCGGTCGGGGCGGGGCTGGCCGATGCGGTGCCGGGAGAAGTGGTGCATGCCGGACTCGACGACGTAGCGGCCGAAGTCGCCCATGCTGAGCACCGAGATGAAGACCGACAGGTAGTCATGCTCGGGCGGCATGTCGTCGTACCGGCCGTATTTGGCATCGAGGGTCGCCTGTGTCGGCGCCGCTCCTGGGATCGGGAGGCCGTAGGGGCGCTCGGCTGCGCGCGCGGCGGTGTCGGGAAGGAGCTGGTGGGCGATGGCCCAGCGGGTGATGCCGCGGGCTGCGTCCAGCAGCAGTTCATCGGCGGGGACTGGCCGGCTGAACGCGCGGGTGTGCACGGTGGTGGCCAGGGCCGCCGCGTCGGTGGCGTGCGAGGGGGCGCTGCGCAGCAGGGCGCCGTAGGCGATGACGATCACGCGTTGCAGCACGTACGGGTCGTCGATGCGCCAGAACCGCTCGACCAGGGCGCGCATCACGTCGAGGTGCCCGTGCAGCAGCTGGACGAGGGCTTTGGTGATCCAGTCGCGCATGTACCTGTTCGGCGAGGACAGCAGCCAGCACAGCGGAATGCAGGCGAGTTCGATGACCTTGGGGTCGTAATGGGGGTAGGGCCCGGCGGCGGCCCATCGGGCGAGGCGCGGCACCGGGCTGGTGTCGTCGAACAGCTCGTGATAGGTGGCGAAACCGAAGACGGTGTCGCGTTCGGGCATGCGCATGCGGGTGAGGTGGGTGTGCAGGCGTTCGGCGTTGAGCAGGTTGCCCGGCTGCGGGGCGATGGCGAACAGCACCCGGTAGGCATCGGTGGGCGAGAGCCCAGGGGTAACGTTGAGCAGCTCGATGGTTCGTTCGGTGACCGCGGTGGCGGCCCTGTAAGGCAGCATGGCCGTCAAGCTGCGGTAGAGGCGCCGGACGCGGATCCGTTGTCGAGACTCCTCGTCATGGCTGGCGCGCCGGAGGTCCAGGTTGAGCAGGTCAGGTAGCTCGGTGTTGTAGACCTCGGGAAACACGATGGTGGCGGCTTCCAAGATGCCCCCGCTGGCGGCCTGGGCCAGCCATCGGTGCAGGTCGGTGTCGGTGAGCGGATTCGGCGAGGCGGTCAGGCGGCGCGTGAGCAGCAGGAAATCGGAGAACGCCTGAAAGGCGATCCGTATGCCGTCGCCGAACGTGTCGGAGCCAAGGTACAGATGCTCTCGGGTGAGGACACCCTCGTCCTGCAGCAGGCCGAGGAGCTTGGCCGGAGACACCGCAGTGCCGTCTAACACGGGCCGGACGACCGTGTCGGCCTCGCTGATGGTCAGTCCTTCTCGCCCGAGTAGTGCCATCTCGTCGAGCAGCGCGTCCAAGGAGAAGCGGACCTGGGCGCGGGCGGCGTCACGTTCATAGTCGGAGACCGCGTCTCGGGTGAGTCGGCGTGCGACGACGGCGAGTTTCGCGGCGAGGTACTGCTCGAAGATCGCCACCCGGCCCTGGTGGCCTTCGTGGCCGGCGGCCCGGCCGGCGTGCGCGACGCTCTCGCAGTACATGCGCAGGAACAGCGGCAGGGTGAACTCCGGCGTCAACAGCGGGATCTTTGGCGCTTCGAGCTTGAAGTGCGCGAAGTACTTGAGAGTGGCCTCGACCTCGTGGCCGGCGAAGCCAGGGTGCGCGCGCTGGTGAAATCGTGCCCGCTCGGCGTGGTCCGAGACGATGTCTTGGTAGGTGTCGCGGCACGACACCACCAGGGCGACATGTGGATACCGGGCGACCTTGGCGCGCAGCGCCGGCAGGCGGGAGGCCCAGAAGTCCGCCGGGGCGGTTTCGTTGACCGCGTCGATGATGAGGAGAAAACGGCTGCCGTGCTTGGCGGCGGCTTCCCCGGCGGTGTCCATGGCCTTGAGCAGGCCGTCGGCGCCGAGGTTCTCCAGGCCCAGCTGGTCGCAGATACTCGCCCACAACTCGCCCCGGCCGAGCTGTGCACCGGCCAGGAACACGGCGGGCCGGCCCTGCTCGAGGGCGCGGCGGGTCGCGTCGAGGAGCAGGTGGGTCTTGCCGGACCCGGCCACGCCGGAGAGGAAGTAGGCCCGGCGGCGCAGGGTTTGCCCGGGGGAGGAGTCGAGCCACGACGACAGCTCGCGGACGGCTTTGAGGAGGTCACGGAAGTCGGTGCTGTGCCGAACCTGATGCCCGTTCCCGACGGTGGCCCGGTCCCGCTCGATGAGTGGCTCGGCCGCCCGCTGCACCTCCTCCAGCAGGGTGTCGAGCCGCTCGAGCACGGCTGCGGGATCACCGGCCTGCAGATCGAACGCGGCGGCCGCGTTGGCGAGTCGGTCCGCTGCCTGCACCACCGCCATATACAACGGGCTGGGCCTGGCCGTCGGGTAGCGCCGCGACTCGGCGACACCCGCGCCTACCTCGTGAACCAGCTGCTGTAGCTGCTCGCGCACGCTGGCGTCGAAACCGAGCGCCAGCAGATCCTCCTGGATGGGCACGTCGACCTGCAAATCCGGTCGGTACTTCTCGCCGGCCGCCTCCGCCTGCACGGTGTGGTGATCGCGCAGCCAGTCGTGGCCGAGGACAGTTTCGCCCCACCAGAACCAACGGCGGCCCTCGTGCTCCGGCTTGGCCAGCTCGTCAAGCAGGTCGCTGCCCTGGACCAGCTCGAAGGTGATCCTGTCTGCGCCCGGGATCGTTTGCTTCCAGACGTCGACCTTGTCGTTGAACTTGTCAGAGGGTGGTTCGGAAGGGCATGTCCGTTGTGGGTTTGGCCGCGGGGTAGAGGTCCTGCTCGTGGGGCTATGCGGCTGGCGGTGGCGAGGCGG
>NZ_JBIATC010000039.1:0-7638 GCF_042891255.1 Micromonospora sp. NPDC001898
GTTGTTCCAGGTCTCGATCCAGTCGCGGATCTCGTTTGTTGAGGACACGAACCGAGCAGTGGGTGCCGCGTTGCAGTTTCTTGGTGGCCAGTTCGCCGAACCAGCGTTCGACGAGGTTGAGCCAGGAACTGCTGGTCGGGGTGTAGCGCATGACTAAGCGCGGGTGTGCGGCCAGCCATCGATTGATTGCGGGCTTCGTGGGTGGAGGCGTTGTCCAGCACCACGTGCACATCCGGGTCGACGGGGGCCTCAGGGGCTGACGCTGGTCATGACCAGCGAGCCTTCACCGTGACTGGTGGATGTCCGAGCTTGTTGGGAGCGGTGGTAGGCCGGCTGTCGCGCATCAACACGAGCCGGTGCGACAAGGGAACCCGAACCTGATCATGAAAGGCTCGTCCCTTCTCGCCCTCGGTGAGGTCCGCCGTCTCCTGGCCATCTGATCACCGCCACTCGGACTCTCGACCACATACATCGATGGTCACGATGGCGACGCCGACACCGGTGCCGTGCCAGATCAGCCCACTACCAGCGAAGACTCCGACCTCGTCAGGTGCGGCTGGAGTACTAGCAGTGTGTGGGATGCCAGGGCACCGCGGTCCGGAAGTACCGTGTCCGCTGAGCACCGAGGTAGCCGGCCGTATGAAAGAAGTGAGCTTTCATGGGTGTGACCCAGTCCGAACGGACATTGTCCAATTTTCTCGCCTATCTCGACGGGTTGCGAGCGCGTGGCGACGTGCATTTCGACGAGAAAGTGCAGGCGTGGCACGTGCTCGGCTACCACGACACCCAGCAGGTGCAGACGGACCCGGTGACCTTCTCCTCCGAGGTCGCCCCGCTGGCGCCGAAACAGGAAGACTTCGACCTGTCCAACAAGGGCAACTTCCTCCGAACGGACGATCCGGAGCACCGCCGGCTGCGCGGCATGGTCAGCAAGGCGTTCACCCCGAAGATGATCGCCGACCTGGAGCCGCGCATCGTCGAGATGACCACGCAGATGCTCGATGCCGCCGATACCGGCGGCGACCAGTGGGACTTCATCGAAGAGCTGGGCTACCCGTTGCCGTTCATGGTCATGGCTGAGCTGCTCGGCATCCCCGACACCGACCGCGCGTTCCTCCGGAAGCTGTCCGACACCTTCGTCGAGGTGCAGAGCTACGAGCCGGATGGGTCGCTGGACGACCAGGGGGAAAGCGCGGTGAACAACGTCGCGCCGCTGCTGCGTGAGTTGAACCAGTACCTACTGGAGATCCTCCGCGCCCGCCGCAAGAACCCCGGTGACGACCTGGCCGGGAGGCTCATGACGGTCGAGGTCGACGGGGTGCGGCTGGACGAAGAGGAGGCCCTCGGTTTCCTCAACCTGCTGGTCGCCGGCCACCACACCACAACCGCCGCCCTGGGCAACACGGTTCTCGCGTTGGACGAGAACCCCCATGTGTGGGACCAGCTGCGGGCCGATCCGGCGCTGATCCCGGCCGCGATCGAGGAGTCGGTGCGCTTCCGGCCGCCGTTTCCGCGTTCGGCTCGGCGGGTGACGAAGGACACCGAGATCGGCGGCCAGAAGATCCCGGCCGGTGCGATCGTCCTGGTGTGGCTGACCACCGCGAACCGCGACGACCGCGTCTTCGCCGACCCGGGCCGGTTCGACATCCTCCGCAAGCCCAATCCACACCTGGCGTTCGGCAAGGGCATCCATCATTGTCTGGGCGCACCACTGGCGCGGCTGGAGACGAAGATCGTGTTGAGCCTCATGCTAAAGCGCTACCGCGACATCCGCGTGCGCGATGACGTCCCGGTCAACCTGCGCAATCCCTGGACGATGATCGGCGTCAACAAGCTGCCCATCGAGGTTCGCAGGTACTGAGCGGGTCGCAGGTTATCCTCCTCTCGACGCATCCGTCGAGTTGACGGTTTGGTGCCGGGTCTATTGTCAGGCAGGGATGACGATGGATACGTTTTCCACATGAAGGCGATCGTGTATTCGTCGACCGGCGGCCGTGAAGTTCTGGAACTCGTCGACCGGCCGGTGCCGGAGCCGGGTCCCGGTGAAGTCCGGGTCCGTGTCGTGATATCCGGGGTGAACCATTCCGATTGGAAGGCCCGGGAGTTCGGTCACCGGGGCGGCCCCTTGATGTTCCCCGAGGTGGTGCCGCATCACGACGGTGGCGGTGTGGTCGACGCCGTGGGGGAGGGTGTCGATCCGGGAAGGGTCGGGCAGCGGGTGTGGGTCTGGGAGGCGGCGTACAAGCGTCCTCATGGCACGGCCGCGGAGTACACCGTCGTTCCGTCCCGCAATGCTGTGCCGTTGCCCGCGAACGTGTCTTTCGAGGTCGGCGCGAGTCTGGGGCTGCGGGCGGTGGCCGCGCACCGCTGTCTGCTCGCCGGGCAGCACGGTCCGGGCCGGCTGGGTCCGGGCGCGCTGGAGGGGTGCACCGTGCTCGTTGCCGGTGGCGCGGGAGGCGTGGGGCAGGCCGCGATCCAGCTCGGAACCTGGGCCGGGGCGTCCGTGCTCGCGACGGTCAGCAGTCCGGAGAAGGCGAAGCTGGCCCTGGCCGCCGGTGCGGCGCACACCGTCGACTACCGGTCGGACACCGTGGTGGAGGACATCCGTGCGCTGGCGCCGGGCGGGGTGGACCTGATCGTCGAGGTGGCGGCGACCGCGAACATCGACACCGCCATGGAGGTCCTCGCCACGGACGGGACCGTCGCCGCGTACGGGACCGAGGGCACCAGCGAGCTGACGTTCCCGACGCGGAAGGCGATCGGGCGGAACCTGCGCTTCCAGTTCGTGATGGTGATGACGATGCCTGCGGCCGACAAGGACCTCGCGGCGGCCGACATCACCGACGCGGCGGCGGCGGGAGCGATCACCGCGGGAGAAGCGGCCGGGCTGCCGCTCCACCGGTTCCCACTTCACCGGACCGGCGATGCGCAGGACGCCGTGCAGGCCGGCATCGTGGGCAAGGTCCTCGTCGACGTCGATGAGTGAGCCCCTGAACAGTCAGAGTGAGGGATCCCCGGTGATGTGAGCTGTTCCTGTGGCTGCTGCGGGACCTGGGATTTGGACGCCGGCCTGATCGCCGGCATTCGATGACTTCGCCCGTACCGTGGCCAACGTGGACTGAGCCGTAGGCGTCGTCACGGCTGCTATGTTCGGCTCGGCGGTGGCTCTCGGGTGGCGAGAGTCGCACACCGATCGGGGGAGCGGGGCCTCTCAGCTCGGGCAGGTCGCATGGCTTGCCACCATCGAACCAGCAGACCGCTGCGAAATGAATGCGAGTGTGGTGAGTTGCGGATTCTCGGTGTTTCCGGATCGCTTCGCCAGGAGTCGTTCAACACCCGGCTCCTGGCGGCCGTCCGGCCGTTGGCCCCGGCGGGGATGGAGATCGACCTCTTCGACGGGCTCGGCGAGCTGCCGCTGTACAACCAGGACCTCGACACCCGGCAGGGCGCCCCGGCCCCGGTTGCCCGGTGGCGCAACGCCATCCGCGAGGCGGACGGTCTGATCATCGTTACACCGGAGTACAACAGTTCGATCCCGGGCGTGGTCAAGAACGCGATCGACTGGGCCTCCCGCCCCATCATGAACGCCGCGCTGCACGGCAAGAGCGTGCTGACCATGGTGGCCACCCCCGGGCGCGGCCTGGGCCGCAACGCGCTGACCGATCTGGGCCGGGTGCTGCACGACTGCCACGCGCACGTGATCAGCGGGCCGTGGGTGGTGCTCACCGAGGCGGAGGGCAAGCTCGTCGACGTGAAGGACGAGGAGCAGGGTCGACTCGTTCCCACCCTCGCCGACCCGGTCGCCGTGCGCATCGCCACGGTCCAGCTGAACGCGCTGGCCGCCGCGGTCGCCGCGGGCGCCGGTGAGCACGGCGTGGCTCCGCTGCGCGCCTACTTCGCCGCCGGCCGAGCGCAGAACGGCTAGCCGAGCCCCGACCACGACCGTACGCACCTGGAGTTGCGGGAGCACGCGGACAGCTTCGGCGAAAAGGTCGCCTTCGAGGACGACAAGCGGGCGGTCACGTACGGCGATCTGGAGGCGCGGGCCCGGACGGCCGGCGCGGGGCATCTGGTGGGCCTCGGTGTGCGGCGTGGCGATCGGGTGATGATCTGCCTGCGCAGGCAGCGCGGAGACGCTCAAGAGCTTACTGCCCTATCTCCCGGGCCGACGCGGCCGGTGCCCGAAGAGCTCGAAGCCTTCCAGACGACCGGAACCGCGGGCAGCGTCGCTGCCGGCCGGATCTCCTACCTGTTCGGCCTCCGGGGACCGGCGATCACCGTGGACACGGTTACTACTTGGGGGGTGTGCGGCCGTCGAACCGCGCACGTCCTTTGGCCTCGGCGAGGGTGATCAGCGCCACGCACCGGCTCGACGCCGCGAGCGCGTCCCGGTCTCCGGTACGCGCGAAGACGTCCACGGCGGTGTCGGCGAACTTGATGACGTGTTCGTCCCCGTGGTCGACCGCACGGGACATGGTGTCCTCGACGATCGTGACGCCGTCGGTGTGTACGGCGAGGTCCGCGCGATCGGCGGCGTGCTGGGGTGTGCACGCGGCGGTCAGGGCGGCGCTCGCCTGCCACGCGGCGTCCACGCTCGGTACCCACAGCTCGTGTGGCAGGGCCGGCAGCACGCGGAGGACCGCGGTCGGCGCCGTCGAAGCGTGGACCAGCATGACCGCGTGGCCGTGGCCGTAGCTCAGGTAGCGGAAGACCGTGGCGTCGATCAGCTGGGTCAACAGCGTGGGCACCTGCTCGGGATCGTCCACGGCCCGCAGCGCGCCGAGTGCCGATTGCCAACCGTCGGTGGTCGGGAGCTGGCTGAGCCGGTAGGGAACGCCCTTCTCCTGGTCGGCGACGGTCGGCACGGCGGCCAAGGCCTCGGCCGGCCTCAGCGACCCGGGGCGGCGGGAGGGGTCGCCGGTCACCGGCGTCCAGCACGCGGCCCAGTAGCCCAGGGCGTTGGCGAGCTCGACCAGGTACGGGTTGTCGGCGCTGTCGGCAGATCGCGGCTCCGAGCGGGGATCCGCTTCGGCCGCCAGCAACGAGTGGACCACATGCCCGACCCGGATCGCGCCGTGCGCCGTGCCGCCGATGATGCCGGGCAGCAGCCGCGGCCACCACGTCGCCAGCACTTCCCGCCAGGGGCGCTCGGCGACCTCGCGGTGGAACAGGGTCGTCCAGTCCGCCACCCGCTTCAAGTCGCCGAGGGCCTCCCGCCAGTCGTCCTCGGTGACCGGGACGAGCCCGCGCGGTGGTTCTTCCAGACGGTGCGTGTAGTTGTCGATCCAGCGATGCACGGCGCCGGCGTGCCCGTGCCGGATCATGGCCTCGATGGCCATCGGGCCGTGGTTGCTGAGGTGGTGGCCGCCCCACTCCGGCCCCGTCTCCTGGAACCGCTGGTAGGCCTCCAACAGGACCGACTCATTGTCACTCATCCGGGTTCTCCAAGCTGACGCAGAACTTTGTCCTCGACCCTTCTCGGAGGCTAGGTCCGGCGCGAGCCGCGCACTATCCCCGACGTTGGTAGTGGCATTCGGCGCGTAAGTCGCCGCTTTACCAAGGCAGGGGATGGCCAGTGCCCGGGCAAAGTCGTTGAATGTTGCCGAGCCGGTTCGGCGGGCGGTTGCCGGCGGCGATGTTGGGGATCCGGCGGCGTTTGGTGCGCCGATGGCACTGTGGGTTGGCGGCGATTCGCCCGAACGTCGACCCGTTAACCCTTTGGAGGAGCCATGTCTGTTCTTGTCGTCGGTGCGTACGGCAGCGTGGGTAGCCATGCGGTGGCTGGGCTTGTGTCCGCCGGAGTCTCGGTCCGGGGAACCAGCCGGAAGCCGGGGACCGGGGAGTTGCCGGACGCCGTCGAGATGGTCCGCCTCGACCTGGAGGAGCCGGAGACTCTGCCGGCGGCGCTCGACGGCGTCAAGAAGGTCTTCCTGTACGCCAGCCGGGCCGGCATCGCCGAGTTCGTCAGCGCGGCGCGGGCGGCCGGGGTGGAACACGTCGTGTTGCTGTCGTCGGCTGCCGTGGTCGAACCGGCCACCCGGCACAGCCAGAGCGCGCAGATGCACGCCGGGGTGGAGGAGGCGTTGCAGGAGTCCGGAATCGCGTGGACCTTCCTCCGCCCGACCACGTTCGCCAGCAGGCAGCTTCGCTGGGCTCCGGACATCCGGTCCGGGGAGGTGTTGCGTATTCCGTTCCTGCAAGTGCGTACCGCGTCGATCCACGAACGCGACATCGCCGACGTGGCGGTCCGCGCCCTGACCGGCGCCGGGCACGAGGGGCAGACGTACTGGCTGACCGGACCGCAAGCCTTGACGCAGCAGGAGTACATCGAAACGATCGGAGCGGTGATCGGGCGGCCGATCGATTTCGTCGGGTTGGCTCCGGAGGAATTCGAACCGAGGCTCTCGGAATCCTTCGTCCGGACCATGACCGAGCTCATGAAGGCTCCGTGCGTCGTGACGTCCACCGTCGAGGATGTCACCGGGGTGCCGGCCCGCTCGTTCCGGCAGTGGGCCGAGGACCACGTCAAAGACTTCAGCTGACTGCCCACCCGCGCGCGAACCGAAGGGAACCGCCTCCCGCCCGTGCGCAACTCAACGACCGCGCACATCACCGCAGGTCACCGTCACGGCAACGCTGCACTGCGTCTTCGATTCAGTCCCGATCGCGTGCAGCGGCCCGGCACCACCCTGGTCCGCGACCACACGTGTGAGAGATCGCCGTGCCGGCCGAACCGGTCGGCATCGAGTACGACCGCCTGCTCGACGAGGTCCGGGACCACATCGCCGACCCGCTCGCGGTGGGCACGGCGATCGCCGGAGCACGGCGGGTTCGTCCGCGTGATCGAGGCGGCCCCGCGATGACCGGGAGCCCGGCAATGGATGCGGTGACCCCCGCGGTGTTCGACCTCGACGGCGTGCCCGGGAACAGCCACGAGCTGATGAGTCAGGCGTTCTCCGTCGCGTACGCCGAGGTGGTGGGTTCGACATCGGCGGCACGAAGGCGGCGCTACGCGCGGAGACCGGCGGCGGTCCGGCGCTGGAGCGCACGGCCCGCTGGACTGGCCGCGGGGTACGGGAGGATCTCGCCGGCCTCACGGCAGAGGTCGCGCGGCTGTCCCCGCGGCTGCCGGTCAGGTTCCGCTCGGACGGGGTGGCCCTGCCGGCGACGGTCGGCCCGGACGGGGTGGTTTCGGCCTGGCCGAACCGCCCGGAGTGGGTGAGCTGGACATCCGGCGCGCCGTCGGCGAGCTGTTCGGCGGCGTGCCGATGGGGTGGCCGCCGACGGTGATCCGGGCGCGCTGGCCGAGGCCGACGCGGGCGGCGCCGGCCGCGTCCTCTACCTCGACGTGGGTGGTGGCGTGGTCGTCGACGCAGCGGAAGGCGCGGCGACGCTGTTCGGCCCGTTCGAGATCGGCCAGGCGATCACCGACCCGGGGCGGCCCGCGCAGCGCACAGGCTGTGGCATTGCGCTCGCGGGCTCCTGCTGGCGTGCGCGGACGCCGCTGGTGGGTCGAACAGACAGATCGCGCAGCAACTCGGGATCGCCCGTCACGTGGTGAGGAAGTGGCGTTACCGGTTCGCCGCCGATCGGCTCGACGTGTTGCTGGACGAGCCGTGGCCGGGCCGGCGCCGCACG
>NZ_JBIATC010000040.1:0-7182 GCF_042891255.1 Micromonospora sp. NPDC001898
GGAAAGATCCACTCCGGGCGAGCCGCTGAGATCACCTGCACCACCACATGATCCACCATGGACCAGGCGCCAAGTTACGAGACATCTCTTAGCCCGGGATTTCCCACCCGTGCCGGTGGAGATGGTCGACATCACGTCGGGCGAGCCGGTCCGGCGGACTGTGCCGCTGCTGTTCACCACCACCCGCGGCAACGCCTTCACTGACCGCACCTGGTCCCGGGAATGGGCCGGGTGGCGCGATGCCGCTGGTTGGCCTCAGAAGCACGGCGGGTTTCACGCTCTGCGGCACTTCTTCGCCACAACGCTGATCACCAACCACGTTGAGCCGCAGGAGGTGCAACGCCTGCTTCGACACCGGACGCTGCGGATCACGCTGGAGACGTATGTGCACTGGCTCCCGAAGCGAGACCGGCCTAGCGGCGTCGTTGGCTCGGTCCTGAGCTCGGCGGCACAGCGTGCGACCGAGGGCGCCAGGCGGTCACAAGATCAAAGCTGACTTGTGCCCTACGTGTGCCCGTTGATCTTGCTTCCATGAACCGCCTGGTCAGAGGCGGTAAGAGTGGAGCCCAGGGGACTCGAACCCCGAACCCGCGGATTAAGAGCTGACATTGATCTATGGTTCGCAGTCCCTGCGCGTCCCGCCAGTCCACGGTGCCCGATTTATCTGGCCCACATGCAGTGAATGATGCCGAATGGTCCACCCCAGTCGTACCTGCCGATGGGCGGCCGAGCACCCGCGGAGCACCCCTGACAAGGGCTCGGGTATCCATAGTTTGCCGCTCACTGCTTCGGATTCGTCAACAGCATCGGCAACAGCGAATCGCGTAGCTGCTCCGTGACCTCGACAATCTCCCGGTGTAGTGCAACCTTGTCGTCAAGAGCATTCATGGTGTCACCAATGGTTTCTTGCCTTAGGAAGCGTTCAGGACCAGGGATTTCTTCAAGATTTGCGCGAAACTGCGCGCGAAGGCAGGCATCAGATCGCGACGCCGCAGCTTGGCCGCACGGTGTGCAGTTCTCTACAGCCAGCCCCACAGACGCCGCTCTGGCCCGGTTTACGCTGAGCCCAATCCCAGGTTTCGACGAGGCAACGCCTCGGCGTTGTCCTCGTCGCCGGTTCGGCGCTGTCGGAGGGCGGCCTGGACCCCGGCCTGGAAGCGGGTGTGCGCGCCAAGTTCGCTCATCAGGACGGCGATGCGGCGCTGGACGGTCCGGGCGCCCACGCCGATCTGCCGGGCAATGGCCTCGTCGGTGAGCCCGGAGAGCAACAGCATGATCAGGCGATCTTCGTCGAGGACGGTGGCGGTGCGCTGCCGTCCGTTGGGCAGGTGTAGCGGGACGGCCCTGTCCCAGAGGGTGTCGAACAGCTTGCGCAGCGCATCGAGCAGCGAGCACGGGTGCACGATGATGGCCCGCTCCCCGCCATCGCTTTCGCCACCGTCCGGCAGCGGCAGGACTGCCCGCTGGTCGGCAAGGTAGAGCCGCACGGGCAGTTCGGAGACCACCCGGACCTGCTCGCCGGCCCGGATCAGGTCTTCGATGGCGGCCAGGCCACCGGACTCCTCGACCGCCGCCCGGTCGTAGACGCGGCGGCACGGCACCGCGGCGGAGACCGGGTCGATCCCGTCGACACCGGCCCGATGGGAGAACGGCCCAGTTTCGAAGCAGCACAGCTCCTGGTGTGCTGACCGGTGGACGTGGGCAACGGCCTGCCGGACCGCCAGCCTGCCGGTGATCAGCTCCACGACGTGCGGCCTCCCACCAGCGCGGGCATTTCGGTAGGCGCCGGCGAGCTGGCCGATGTGCTCGTGGACCCGTTCCAGCGCGGCCTCGCGGTCGTCGAGCAGCTGCACGGCGGTGTCGGTGGCGTTGGCCGCATAGCGGGCCGGCGAACCGGGCAGGGCACTGGCCAGCCCGGCCGCTTCGAGCCGGGCCAGCGCCACCGCCAGCGGAGCCGGTCCTGGCCAGAGCGGGGCGAGCTCGGCCAGGGTCGCGCCCGGCCGTCCGACCAGGATCTCGTACGCCCGCTCCTCGGCCGGGCCGATCACGCCGCCCTCGGCAGGGCCGGCCCGTCCGCGGTCAGCCAGTCGCGCTGCACCGCCTGGTAACCGGCCTGGAAGCGGGTGGTGGCGCGGGCCAAGAGACCGAGCTCTGCCAGGCGGCCGAAGTCGGCCCCGGCGATGAATTCCTCCGGGATATCGCCGGGACGCGCAACAAGAGATTCATAAAGCATTTCCTGGGCGCCGGAGAGGCCTAGCGTCGATAAATGAGCTTTCACTCTCGTGTTTACCCTTCAGCAATGAGCCCGTAATCGCGATGATGCTAGGTATACAACTACCGGCCGCGTGGCGCCAGCCCTGGTCCACCAAGTGAGAGGGCATGACTTCTGCAAGGTAGTCATATGACCGTCTTAGGTAATTCTGAGGAGTTGCAGGGATCGCTGGGGTTGGCGGTTGTTGCGGCGTAGGGCGTGGGCGATGGTGGTGGTTGCCGGTCAGGCGGAGCAGGCTGATCGCGGTGTTGGCGAGCCGAACATCATCGGCGATAACGCGCTCGTGGAGTCGATTACGCCCATCAGCAAAAGTAGGACCCCTTTATGGTCTTGAAGATTTCACGAGCCACGTATCGCTTCACGTAACGCAGGATATCGCGTTTAATTCGTCCCTGGGACGTTCGTTTCTCAACGTAGGCCCGGGTGCGCGGGTCGGCTCCTAGCCTGGTCAATGCGATGCGGAACAGAGCGGCGTTGGCCTGTCTGTTGCCGCCACAGTCGAGGCGGCAGCTTCTGCGGTCAGCCGCTCGGGGTTGTCGCCGGCGACGATGAGCAGGACGGCCGCACGGTCGTGGCCGACACCGAAGAGGTCGAGCAGCCCGGGTGCTGTGTCGGTGACCGCCGCGGGCAGGAGCCGCTCCAACTCGCGGATCTCAGCGGACAGGGGCCGAAGGTGGATATCGGCGATCGCGTCGTGTGCTCGACGCCACGCTGCGGCGGTCGACTATGCCGGTGCCCGCCGTACTTGGCAGGCAGGACGTCATGCTCGACGCCGAAGGGTCGGCGGCTGCTGGGCGCCGTGCCGCACGCCGACGTCCGGCTGCTCCCGGAAGCCGGGCACCCGCTACCCGACCAGACGGCTGCGGTGCTGGACTTCCTGCGGAAGTGAGGCGGTCCGGTCGTCGGCAGCGATCCAGCCGCGCTGAACTGCCTGGTAGCCGGCCTGGAAGCGGGTCGTGGCGCCGAGGCGGGTGAGCAGCTGACGCATGTGGCGGCGCGTGGTGCCGACGTGGTAGTCGAGGTGTTTGGCGATGGCCTGGTCGGTCAACCCGGACATCATCAGAGCCAACAGGTCGCGTTCGAGACCGGACGGCGCGTCGGCGTCGGGCAGTTCATCCAGTCTGACCCCCACGCTCAGTGGGACCGCCTGTTCCCAGAAGCTCTCGAACAGTGCCGTCAGCGCCGCGAGCAGCACCAGGTCGTGTACCAGCAGGAATCTGTCCATCTCGAGGGGACGCAGTCGCAGCGGCACCATGGCGCGCCGTCCGTCGCAGATCATGAGTTTCATTGGCACGTCGGTGACCCGGACCTCCTCGCTGGCTTCGATCGAGGCGGCGATGTGGGCGAGCGAGCCGGGGAGGGCGAGGCTCTCCCGGTCGTAGAGGGTGCGGACACGCACGCCCCGTCGCGGGGACACGAAGTTGGCGGGTTGTTTGCGCCGAAGGCCGTTGAGATACGGCGGCGCGTCGCAGATCAGCACCTCCCGTTCGGTGTTTCGCACCAGGTCTTCGAACATGGCGCGGGAGGTTTCCAGGCTGTGGGTCACCTCGACCAAGGCGGTGCTGTCGCTGGCGGTGACCCGCTTCTGTCCGGCCATCCGGTCCAGCCGTTGCCGCAGTTCGTAAAGGCGCAGGCGGTGGCGGGCGATGTGGGGTCCGAACGCGGCGTCGGGCGGCGTCACCCACCAGCCCGGTGGTTGCCCCGGCAGCCGGGTGACCAGGCCGAGTTCCAACAAACGCGCGAAGTCATCCGTCCCCGTGACCTCCGCCGGCACGCTGCCGGGGCCGGCCACGAGTGTCTCGTAGAGCGCCTGCTCGGCTTGCGACAGACCGAGTCCCGGTAACGGGTATCGCACCTCCTGCATGCCCTCATCATGCCGTTGACCAGCCGGTCCGCAAGGGCGAGGCGTTCGCGGTGGCCCGGTTCACATCCCGCCATGTCGACAAGTGCATTGGGCAAATTCCTTCCCCGAGACCAAGATCCTTTGCGAGACTGCCCGCGGACGTGCACCCCTCGTACGTCTTTGCCATCCTCATCCCCCTTCGGAGGAATTGGTATGCATAGCGCAATCCGCTGGCGAACATGGCGCGGCCCGGCCGTAAGCGGTCTGGCCGTCGTCGCTGTCGCCGCCACCACCGTCGGTGTGACGCCGCTGACGAACGCCGCCTCGGCGGCGGCCACCACGACGACGCCCAGCGAGACCGCGACCCCGACACCGGGCGGCCCCGGCGGGACCAGCGCCGTGATCACGTTGATCTCCGGTGACAAGGTGCGCTACACCGAGGGTCCGGACGGTCGCGGTACGGCCACCGTGGTCGGTGGGTCGACCGGTCCGAGCGCGTCCCGGTCGTTCCAGGCGTACTCGGACCCGACCGGCGTGTACGTGATCCCGCAGTCGGCTCAGGGCCTGGTGGCTTCCGGTGTGCTGGATCGGGAGTTGTTCGATGTGCAGTATCTGGCCCGTAACGGGTACAGCGACGACAAGGCGACCTCGACGCCGGTGATCGTGAGTTACACGGCGGGCGCGTCGGCTCGGGCGGCGAGCGCGTCGCCTGCGGCGTTGCCGGGTGCGGTCAAGCGTCGTGACCTGCCCAGCGTTTCGGGTGCGGGGATGGCGGTGGACAAGGCCAAGGCCGCCGACTTCTGGTCGACGCTGACCGGCACCGCCGCCGCCAAAGCGAAGACCAGCGCGCCCAGTGCCACGGCCGCGGGGCCGAAAACGTTGGGTGCCGGGGTCAGCAAGGTGTGGCTGGACCAGCGGGTGCAGGCTGACCTGTCCGAGAGTGTGCCGCTGATCGGCGCTCCAGAGGCCTGGGCCGCCGGGTTCGACGGCACCGGGGTGAAGGTCGCGGTGCTGGACACCGGGTTCGACGCCACCCACCCGGACCTGCGGGGCAAGGTGGTGGGGTCGAAGAGCTTCGTTCCGAATGTATCGACGCCGACCGATGGGCACGGGCATGGCACGCATGTGGCGGCCACCGTCGCCGGCACCGGTGCGGGTTCCGGCGGTACGCGTAAGGGTGTCGCTCCGGGTGCGGACCTGATGATCGGCAAGGTGCTCGCCGACGACGGGTTCGGCGACATGTCCTGGATCATCGACGGGATGGAGTGGGCCGCGACCAACGGCGCCAAGATCGTCAACCTGAGCCTGGGCGGCGGGCGCAGCGACGGTACGGACCCGGGCAGCCAGGCGGTCAACCGGCTCACCGCTGAGACCGGGGCGCTGTTCGTCATCGCCGCCGGTAACGACGGTAGGCCGTCCAGCATCGGCTCGCCGGGCGCGGCGGATGCCGCGCTGACCGTGGCCGCGACCGACAAGAACGACCGGCTGGCCTCCTTCTCCAGCCGTGGCCCGCGGAGCGGGGACCGGGCGCTCAAGCCGGACATCGCCGCCCCGGGTGTCGCCATCGTCGCTGCCCGGGCGGCGGGTACCACGATGGGCACCCCGGTGGACGACCTGTACACCTCGGCGAACGGCACGTCGATGGCGACCCCGCACGTGGCGGGCGCCGCCGCCGTCCTTGCGCAGCGGCATCCGGACTGGACCGCCAGCCAGCTCAAGCCGACGCTGATGAGCACCAGCAAGGACGCCGGGTACACCGCCTACGAGCAGGGTGTCGGCCGGGTCGACCTGGCCCGCGCCGTCCGCCAGCAGGTCACCACCGGCACGGTGAACCTCGACTACGGTCTGGTCACCCCCGACGCCCAACCGCGGGTGGACAAGCAGCTCACCTTCAGCAACCCCACCACGGCGCCGGTGACCCTGACCCTGACCATCAAGCTGCGCCGGGCCAACGGTGACGACGCGAGCAGCGGGCTCACCGCGCCGGCCACGGTCACCGTCCCGGCGGGCGGCAGCGCCCAGGCGACCGTCACGCTGGACACCACCGTGGTCGAGGACGGCAGCTACACCGGATCGGTCGTGGCGGTCGAGGAGAGCACCGGCACCAGGCTGACCCTGCCGGTCAGCGCGACGCGCCGGGGGCCCTCGCACCAGATCACCGTGACCATCACCGAAGGTCCGCAGCTGCGCCTCGGCGGGCAGGTCATCTGCAGTTTTGGCAAGCTGAACGACGAGGGCGGCGGCGGCCGGGAAAGCTACACGCAGGTTCTGTTCTCGAGCAACGGCGTGGCCACCGGCACCGTAGACGTCCCCGAGTGCGACTACCACTTCTACTGCAACGCGCCGGGGGCGTTCGCCACGGGCTCGTTGGAGGCCGCGGTCTGGATCGAGGAGCCGCAGTACACCGTCGCCGGGGACGCCACCATCGAGTACAACCTCGGCACCGACGTGGTGCCGATCAAAAAGATCAACACGCCGCAACCCAGCGAGGTCGTACACAGCCTCATAGCCAGCAGTTACACCACCGCCGCCGGCATCACCTACGCCAACTACTTCCTCACCACGACCGGCTTCGGCTACGGCCTCCGCCTCTTCGCGACACCCACCAAGACCACGTCGACCATCGGTAGGTACCGGTTCTGGTACGAACAGGTGCTCGCCGCACCCGAGGCAACCATGACCGTGAACGGCAACGGGAAGGCCCAGGTCAACCCGCTGTACAACAACGACAGCGAGCTGGTCGAACCGTGGAATCTGACCTCGCCGAGGCTGCTGAAGTTCGAAACTGACCAACGACTCAAACTGGCCAGCTACGACGACGTGCTCGGCGGTAAGGACGTGCGCGGCAAGCTGATCCTGCTCGAAACCGCCAACGCCACCACCGCAGACGAGTACTGCGCGGCGCAGGAGCGCATCGCCGACGCCGGTGCGGCTGGAATCCTCAACCACAACAAGGATCCGTTCTATAGCCGAATGAGCCCTTTTCATCGTGGGTTTCGGCTGGTGTGGATGTGATGTAGGACGAGGATGGCCTGGACGATCGCGGTGGCGCGTCGAGGGCAGCAGC
>NZ_JBIATC010000041.1:0-7036 GCF_042891255.1 Micromonospora sp. NPDC001898
CGCCTCGCCACCGCCAGCCGCATAGCCCCACGAGCAGGACCTCTACCCCGCGGCCAAACCCACAACGGACATGCCCTTCCGAACCACCCTCTGACTGGACGTTTGTTTCGCGTTCGCGTCAGTAGCGACCGATTTACGCCTCGGCCTCGTCAGGGCAATATGCCGGACCTGACCCGGAAGGCGCACATCCAGGCCAGCTCCACCGTGACCAGAATCAGAGCATTTCAGCCCGCGATCGTGTCTGATTCACTTTCACCCGACATCGACGCACATGAGGTCCGCCGATCCGAGTCCCAGACGCCGTACGCCTGAATCATGACCGCGCGACGAGCCTATCCATCCGACCTGTCCGACGCCCGATGGGCCCTGATCGCACCCCGCCTGACCGCCTGGCGACAGGCCCGCACCGACGCCGGCGTCAGCGGCCGCACCCCCACCCACGACCTACGCGAGATCTTCAACGCCATCCTCTACGTCAACCGCACCGGCATCGCCTGGCGCTACCTGCCCCACGACTTCCCGCCCCACCCCACGGTCTACGGCTACTTCGCCGCCTGGAGCAAGGAAGGCATCTTCACCGAACTGAACTACCAACTCACCGGCCTCGTCCGTGACCACCACGGCCGCACCGTCGCACCCACCGCGTCCATCATGGACAGCCAGAGCGTGAAGACCTCCACCAACGTCCCACTGGCCACGCAGGGCACCGACGCCGGGAAGAAAATCGTCGGCCGCAAGCGCGGCATCATCACCGACACCCTCGGCCTCCTGCTCGCCGTCATCGTCACCGCCGCCAGCGCCAGCGACAACACCATCGGCATCAACCTGCTCGACCAGGCCACCACCACCTACCCCACCCTGACCAAGACCTGGGTCGACGCCGGCTTCAAGAACCGCGTCGTCGAACACGGCGCCCACCTCGGCGTCGACGTCGAGATCGTCACCAAGGACCCACAGGTCAAAGGCTTCAGCGTGGTCAAGCGCAGATGGGTCGTCGAACGCACCATCGGCTGGCTCATGCACCACCGCCGACTCGTCCGCGACTACGAAGCCCGACCCGACAACTCCGCCAGCATGATCACCCTCGCCATGATCGACAACCTCGCCAAACGCCTCACCACCGAAACCACCCCAACCTGGCGAGAACCCCTACAACCACAACACACACAAAATACGTGAATCAGACGTCCTCTGAGAGGGCGGTACGGCCAGGATCTGTTGGTAGGACTCGCTGATTATGACCGTGAGGGAGCGCTCTCTATAATGGCCCGGCGGAGCATCGAAACCTATCCCTCCTGGCTGTGCTCCCGTGGAGTGGACGGGTATTCGCATTGATACTGCATGCCGCCGCCAACACCGAGATCCGCCGACGGTAAGGATCGATGTGCGACACTACCCTCCACTATGTACTGCGCCTGGACGTCGGCTGTTTGCGGTCGGGGCGGTCGCGTCATGACAGAGACAGCGCATGCGGTGTCGTACGTTCGATCTTCCGAGGTGTACTCCGCACGCGGAAGCAAGATCGTCGGCCTGGAGACCTCTGGCGGTAGAACGTCGGAGGGGGCGGAGGCGAATCCGGGGTTCTTCTCCGGTTTCCTGACCGACCCGCGGATTGCCGCGTCCGGGCTGCTCGCCGTGGCCGATGTCGCCGCCACCCGCTATTACCAGCCGACGCTGAAAAGCTCTCTGGATCCGGTAGTCACCGGAAACGGTGACCGGCTGCGCTTCGAGTCTTTCTCAGGCTGTTGCGGGGTGTATGCGCGACTGGACATCCTCAGCGACGGTCTCGACGGAGGCGAGGTCGGTGAAGGCACGACCAATGTCGATGTCAACACCCCGCTGCGCATCGCACTGTCGCGGATCCTTGCCAATGATCCGTTGTACCTGCGGGTCGGCCCGGACGAGCTTGCGGTCACCACCGTCGACGGGCCGCTCGTGGAGAAGAAGGTGCCGCTGCCGCAGCGCTGGCTGCGTGGTTTCGCGGAGGCGCAGGTGATCGCCTCGGGGTTCGACCTGCGTGCCGAGGTGCCGGCCGCAGACGCGGCGCGGTTCCTGCGGTCGTTGCCGGCCCGCGGCCGGGTACCGGACCTTTGGGTGCTGCCCGTCGGGCGGACCCTGCGAACGACGGGCGGTCCGGCTCCGGGTGCTGTCTGCCTTCCCGGGCCCAGCCGGCTGGCGGCACTGGATCGGGTACTACGACACGCTCGGACCCTTCGCCTGTACGGTCCCGCGGTGACCGCGGGCAGTCCACCGGTGGCCGGCGCCTGGGAGGTGACGCTGCCTGGTATGCGGCTGACGTTGATGCTGTCGCCGCAGGTGTCGCGCGGGTTCTCCGGCGAGGGAGCGGTACTGGAGTCTCTGGCCGGCGAGGAGGTGCAAGCCGATGCGGATCTGATCTCCGTGCTGCTCGGCTGGGAGCCCCGCATCGACGTGGCCGACCTCGCTGCGCAAGCCGGGTTGACCGCCCACCGGGTGCGTTCGGCGCTGACCCGGCTGGGGACTGCGGGCCGGGTGGGCTACGACGCCGCGGAGGCCGCGTACTTCCATCGCGAGTTGCCGTATCGCGTCGGCCAGGCCGAACTGCACAATCCGCGGCTGCGCGACGCCCGGGCGCTGGTGCGGGCAGGCGCCGTGACGGTGGATGGTGAGACGGCGTCGGTCCGCTCCGGAGACAAGGTCTATCTCGTCGACCACCGCAGCGCGGTCATGGGGTGCACGTGCCCGTGGTGGGCTGGGCACCGGGGCGGCCGCGGTCCCTGCAAACACGCACTCGCGGTACGGATGACCACACGGGGAGACAACTGATGACCACTGAACGTGATGCACTGCTGGAAGCGATCCGGGCCGGCGACGAGGAACTGTCCACCGCCCTCGTCGAGAAGATGGACGTCGCGGCCCGCAGCGGGTGTGTGCCGGCGGTGACGCAGATCCTCCGCGGGTTGCGCCCGGAAAACGAGTGGCCGGTCTTCTACGCGGGCCGGCTGGCCGGCCTGGCCTGCCAATCCACACCGGCCGCGGCGGCGAAGTGGGTGCTCTTGATCAACCGGCTGCGCAGACATGATTTCCCTGCGTCGTCAGCCGAGATCCTGGCCGGGCGCGGCCCGGAATGGCTCGGCGAACTGGCGCATCGGCTCGCCGCCGAACTCGACAAGGAAAGAAAACAGTTCGAGGGGACGCCGCTGCACTATCACCTGGTGCAGAACCTGATCGGACTCTCGGGCTGTGCGACACCGACCAACTTCGGCTATGCGATTCAGCGGCTCCGGTTCGGCGGACTGACCAACCCGGACGCTCCGATACTGGTGCCGATCGCCCTGGAGGTCGAGGGCTTCGGAGCGTGGATGGGCGTCTTGGGCTTGGCGTCGGGCCTGGTGGACATGACAGCGTCCGGGAAACTCGATCGCACGGCCCTGATCGACCAGTGCCTGGGTCGGTTATTCCGCGGCGGACGACCGCATGAGCTGCGCGGCTTCCGGCGACTGCTGGACGATCTGGCCCTCACCGACGACGAACTCGCCGATCGGGCCGGCGATTGGGCCCGGCTGGCTGCGGACGCCGACGCGCCGACCGCCGGCGACGCGGTGCAGAGACTGCGCCGGTTGATCGATGCCGGACGGCTGGACGCCGGCCTGCTCGCGGACACCTCGCGCGACGTGCTGGCGCGCCCGGAGAAGGGACTGGTCAGCGCGCAGCTCAAGCATCTCGGTCAAGCCTTGCGGTCGAACACCGACGGTGCCGGCCAGTTGCTGACAGCGGTGACGGTGGCCTTCGGGCACGAAGACAACGCCGTGCAGGAGCAGGCCTGGAAACTCGTCGCCCGGCACATCGCGGCGGCGGACCCGGCGGCCCGTGCGCAGATCGTCGAAGCAGTCGCCGTACTCACCCCCGACCTGCGCGAGCAGGCGACCGCAGCACTCGGCGAGAGCACGCCCGGCAGCGAGCGCACGCGAACGCCGTACCAGGAGACGCTGCCGCCGGTGGTGGCGCCGCAACGCACCGCAGGACCGCCCGAAACCCTGCCGGAGCTGATCGGCGAGATCGTCGCGACCGTCGCCGCGCCGCACGCATCGACCGTCGAGTCGGAACGCGCCCTCGACGGCCTGGTGCGCTTCGCGCACCGGGACCGGGCGGCCCTGGCCGCAGCGCTGCGCAGCATCCCCGCCAAGCAGTGGCCCTGGCAGGGCGAAAGCCATTTTGCCTCCGGGTGTTTCCCCGACCGGCTGCCGTACCCGGTTGCGGGCATCGGCGTCATCGTTTTCGCCCTCCTCCTCGACGGGTTCGACGCCGAAAGTCTTCCCGTCGTACCCCCCGAGATGTCCGACAACGGAACCGGCTTCGCACCGCAGTGCGGGCACTGCGTGTTCCGTGCCGCCTGGCGAGCGCGGATCTTCGAAGCCGCCCGCGCTGTACTGGCCGTTCCGCCCCCGTTCCTGCTGTCCGCACCCTCCTGGCGTACCGGTGTGGTGGACGCCGACGTCCTGATGGACCGGCTGGCCGAGTACGCGAGACTCGGCGTTACGGCCGGACCGGCCGACTTCGACCAGGCTCTGCTACGGGTGCGGATCCCGAGCGGCCCCGAACGCGACCGGCTGGCCGGCGCCGCCGCCGCACTGGGCACCGCGGAGGGCACCAGGTTCGCGCAGTGGCTGCCGTCCGGCGGCCTCACGGTGGTCGAAGAAAGCACCGGTCTGGCCCTGCCCGCGCTGCGAGACGGGTTCACCGACCCGTTCCGGCGACTGGACGTCCTGCTGCGCAAGCACCACGACGGCGGCCCGATCAATCAGGACCTGCCCGACTCGTTCCTCTACCACCAGGCGGCCCGGCCGCTGGACCTGCCACAGTGGGTTGCCACGTTGCCGCTGGTACGCGAGTACATCGCGGCACAGATGATCTCGACGCGAGCCGGAAGAACGGATTACACCTACGTCTCGGACCTGCCGCTGCTAGCGGCGGCCGACGGCCCGATCGGTCCGCTGTTCCACCGGCTCCTAGCCAACACCTTGTCACGGGGTCGCCCGGACGGCGATATGGACGCACTGCTCCAGCTCGTCGCCCGCAACGAGATAAATGCGAAGAATGTCGGCGAGCGCCTGATCCCGGTGAACAAGCGGGGTGGACGGCAACCGGCACCTGACCTGCTCGACCTGGTCACCGAGATCGCCCGCATCGGCGCCCACACCACAGCCTGGAACATCCTGGCCGGCGCGCTGCCCGGCCTGCTCAGCGGAAGCGAGCTTCCACGCCGGCTCGGAGCCCTGCTGTCGCTGGCCGCCGACTGCGCGAGCACCTCCGGCGCGACCGGCAGCATCCCCGAACTGGACGCGATCGCCAACCGCACCGGCAGCTCGCAAACCATCAAACAGGCACGCCGCCTACGCCAAATCCTGACCGAAGCGGCGCGATGAGTGCCGGAAGCGGTGGGTGACGGCGCGGCCTCTGACGACGACGCCGTCTTCACCTTCTTGCCACGATCACCGCCAGCCGCTGCCGAGCGGGGATGCTGCCGAACCGAGTCAAGGCGCCGCCGATCATCATCGATACACCAGAAAGGCGAGCTGCGCACGGCGAGTCCGAAGTCCATCACCCCAACAGGGTGAGCCGCCTGTTCCACTTCCCGGTGTTGAACGGGGAGTTCAGGCGGGGTGCCGCAGCGCCGGCCCGCACTTTTCTATCGCGGAGAAGGCCCAGCAGCCCCACCATGTTGCCATGGCGTCGATGAGAAGCAGGGCATCAGGTTACGGCGCCGGTGGGGTTGCCGGCAGGCTGGCGAGGCGCCGGTAGATGGTGGGACAGATGACGCCGAATTCGGCGGCGATCTGTTCGACGGTGTAGATCAGGCGTCCGTCGGGCCCGGTCTCTTCGTACATCTGCTGGGCGATACGCGCCTGGCGCGGGGTCAGTTTGGGTTTCTGGCCCCCGGTGCGGCCGCGGCCGCGGGCGGCGGCGAGCCCGTCGTGGGTGCGTTCGGACATGAGCGCGTGTTCGAACTCGGCGATGGAGCCGAGGATCTGGAAGAACATCCGGCCCATCGCGGTGGACGTGTCGATGCTCTGGTCGAGCACGACCAGGTCGACGCCACGCTCCTGCAGTTGGGCGGACAGTTCCATGAGGTGTGCGAGGGAACGGCCGAGTCGGTCGAGTTTGGTGACGACGAGTTGGTCGCTGCGGCGTCGGGCGACCAGTAACGCCTTATCGAGTTCGGGTGGCGGGCGAGTTTGCCGGAGGCCTTGTCGATGAAAATCTGTTCGCAACCTGCCGCGGTGAGGGCGTCGTGTTGGGCGTTGGGGTTCTGGTCGCGGGTGGAGACCTTCCGTAGCCGATCCGCATGCCGTGAATGTATCGCGAACCCCCGAGCGCGTTACGAAGGCGCGGACACGGGTTACGTTACATAATTCAGCTGGGTAAACGTCTGTGTCGGCCAGGTGTATCGCGAACGGTCGTTACCGGTCACGGACCAGAAGTCCTCGCCCATCAGCAACTGCTCTGGAACTTGCCCAGGAACGCCTCGTCCGCGTCCGTGAGCGTGAAATGCCGAATCAACTCCACCCGGCCGATCTCCGGGAACGACCGTAACCGCGCCATCTCGTCCTCGGAGAACACATCCCGAGTCGCCACGAACCCACCACCCCGCCATCGACCGTCACCAAACGGACGGCAGGTTGCGGGCCGGTCAGATCAAGATTCAATGCCAGATCATTAGCGATGCTCCTATGGTCAAGTCCGGGTTGCTGCGGCTACCCGCCGATGGGGAAGTCGCGGATGGTGTGCCAGCCGTTGGGTTCCGGCGTCCCGGCGATGAGTCGGACCGTGTCGACGGTTGCGCGGATCGGCAGGAACCCGGCGACCGCATCGGCTGCTTCGATCAAGGCCTGTTTCGATGCGTCATGGCCAATGGTCAAGTGCGGCACGACGTCGGTGTGCACCCCTTCGTACGGCGGCGCCTGAGAGGGTGGTTCGGTAGCCTTTGCCCATTGTGGGCTTGGCTCAGTGTGTGAATGCGAGCGATGGTCGTAACCGGTGAGGTCTCCATCGCGTT
>NZ_JBIATC010000042.1:0-5571 GCF_042891255.1 Micromonospora sp. NPDC001898
GCTGGCATCGCCCACCTCCACAACATCATCCTCGCGGGGTGACGCCAGCACCGTTGCCAGGCAACGCTTCACCGAGTTACGAGACATCCTTTAGGCAGGCCCGAGCTTTTAACATCACGCTGGATCGGCTACATCGGCATTGGATACCAGGGGCACCAGTCCTCGGTAACGCCCTCGCGCAGATGGCGGGTGTACTTGGCGATCTTGTCCTCAAGAGAGGTCACCACCGAGGCGTGGCGGACGGAGTCGAACGGCTCCCGCTCCGGCGATGAGAAGTCGACTATGTCGGGGCTGTCGTGCAACTCGCAGTGCTGCTCTCGCCAGCGCCGCAACGTCGCATCACCGTGGTCGCTGAGGTCATAGACGGTGATGAGGCCGTGGATCGAGCGCATCGGTGTCCAGGAGGCGATCTGGCCGTGCTCGATGGGGTTGCGGCAGCGAGGTCCTCGGCGGGTGCGGGCGATGCACTGCAGCTCGTACACCCCGTCTGGCAGGTACCAGATCCGGTCGCCGAGCAGGACCAGGTCCGCGCGCTTGGTCATGTCTGTGACGGTAGAGGATCAGTCGTCCGGCAGACATGGGACCCTTGGGCGTCCGGGGCGGGGGACCGCCGGGGAGGCAGATTCCCGTACGTAAGGGTCTGGGAGTCCCGGGGCGGGCCCGCCCCGGGTCGCCCAGTCCAGGAGTGCAGGCCGTGTAGTGCCAGCGCGGCGAGCGTGGGATGGCCGTGGCGGTGGTTACGTTCTTCATCATGGACGACGTGAGCAGCCTGCGGTCGGCGGCGACAGCTTTCGCCGAGCAGCACGCCATGCCCGTGGTGCCCGCCGTGCCGTTGCACGACCTCGGGCCCGAGGTGCAGCTCGACGCGGAGGTGATCGACCTGCCGGGTTTCCTGGCCCTGGCGCACCGGATGGGCTCTCCCGCTCTGTACCTGGAGGTCGACCTGTTCGACCCGGACATGGACCTGGTGGCCGACCCGCCGGGGCATTTGCTCGCCCGTCGGGGGCAGTTGCACGGCATCGAGATGGCGTTCGTCGCTGGCGGCGTCGTGCACTTCTGGGAGCACACCGCGTGCTGGTTCACCGAGTGGGAGAACCTGCTCGTCGACACCCGAGCCGCCGCCTGCGGTGACGGTGAAGGCGGCGGCGAACGCGGGCACGACGAGGACGACCGGCGTTGGCTGAGCGAGCGCGAGAGCGCGGAACTGGCCGAGCCCGGCGTGCTGGCCCTGCTCGCGATGCCGCGGTTCCGTGCCGAGAAACCTGGTGGCGGCCGGTACCGGTTTGCGCAGCAGCACCTGCCCGCTGACCTCGACGAGCGCGTCACGCACACGGCTGTGCGGCTGGCCTGTGACCGCGCTGACGAGCTGGCCCGCCAGCGGTACGCCGACATCGACGAGCATTTCGACCAGCTCGCTGCGGACCTGCTCGCCGACTCGGCCTACCAGCGGGCCGGGTCAGCCCCGGCCCGCAAACAGGCTGCCGAACGGTTCCTCACCACCTGGGCCGACGGATGGTCCCCGCCCATGGTCGCTCGCGAGGAGCTCCATGCCCGCGCCCAGCGACTGGCCAAGGCCGCAGTTCGCCCACCGGCGCTGTACTGACTGTCACGGGCCGCTGGGACTTTTCGCCGAGGTATCAGTGCTCAGTTTCTCTCTGGCCGTCAGCAGTTCTCGCACGGGTGTCAGGTGAAGGGCGCGAGGACCAACGTTCGGAAGAGTCACGCTAGCGATGATCTTGGGATGATGGGGCCGAGCCTGCTGGCCCCAGCCGACCGGTGCGTTAGCCGACTCTCGCCAGCCCAACGCAAGAGCACCATCGGCGCCTAGGATCGCCGCCATGGAGCAGCCTGAAGAGCCTTTGCCCACTCCCGACGCGGCGATCATGAAGCGGCTCGGGTACGTCCGGTTGCTTTTCGACCAGGCCGTCAGTCAGTCCTACGCCCCGCCGCCGCTGGGCTTCTCGTCGGTGCTGGCGTTCCACGACGTCATGGAGTTCTTCTTCGTTATCGCGGTCGACCATGCAGGCGCTACCCAGGGCATCAACCTCAAGGACGCGTTCGTCGACAACGCGAAGAGACTTCGCCCAGCCGACGGAGCCCGGATGTCCTGCCTGGACGCAGTCAACCGGATCGGTCACGACCGCAACGGTTTCAAACACAACGGCTCAATCCCTGGCCCTGACCAGATCGAGGGTGCTCGCCGCGGTGCCACGCGCTTCCTTGAGATGAACTGCCCCCGGTTCTTCGGCGTCGACTTCGACGACATCTCGATGCTCCACATCGTCACCCAGGACGACGTGCGCGCCCGACTCACCGCGGCCAGGGCCGCGGCCGACGTTGACGACCTGCCTACCGCCATGGCCGAGGTGGCGATCGCCTTCCACCAACTACTCAGCGACTGGGGCCATGGCAAACGCATCGGCGCCGGATCAAGCCGCGAGACGCTGCACCTGTCTCCTTACCAAGATCACCGATCCAGGCGAAGAATCTCGCCCTGGTACCAAGCCCGGGACAACGACGCGAAGCAGGCGATTTCGGCGCTCCTCTCCTCGGTGACCTCCGCGTTCGAGGAGACCGACAACGAACTCGCCACACTGCGGCGCGTACTGCGTGTGCAGGTCGCCGGCCTGGAAATGGCCCGCTACGCCCGGTTCTCGATGCTCACCCCCCACGTGGACATGCAGTTCGGCGGAGAGCTCTACGCTGTCCACCTGGACGGGCAATACTACTACAGCGCCGAAAATTACGACTTCTGCGAAGCATTTGTTGTGGACTCTGCCCTGCGACTCGGCGCAACCGACTTCAGCATGTGGACGCCAGAGACGTACGGCGATGTCACGAGAGCGGAGGAAGCGATGAAGGTAAACGGCGGGAAGCTGCCAGAGGGCTGGAAGTAGTCACCCGGCGTCGGTCAACCTCGGTCCGGTCCCACACTAGGAAGCTGACCGCCTACGGCAGCCAGAAGTCATTGGGGGCACCTTTCCATGATCGAAGCGATGCCCCGCTACCCGATACTGTCCGGCGATCACGCGACGATCCTCGGCAAGGTCCTCTGCGTCATAAACCGCCCCTGATCCGATTCGCCGCCAGGACCTACTGCCTGCAGTACGGCGCCCGTCTAAGTTTACTGCTCAATCAGGTCCGGGCGCGCAAACTCGGCCCGCATTCTGGTCAGATTAATTAGATTCCCGTACATGCGCTAGTACGGCAGCCGCCGTTCGGGATCATGGCTGGAGTTCGAGGTTGAGGCGTCGGGTGTAGTGGGCTTGGCGGGCTCGGGCTTGATGGCGGCGGCGCCAGTCTGACCAGCGCAGACGATGGGTGAGGTCGCGGATCGGGCGGAGAACCGAGGGTGTTGATCAGCCGGCGGGTCTCGTTGCCGGGCAGCTTGATCAGTCCGGTGTCGGTGGAGTCGTCGTCGGTGTCGGCGGCGCAGATCGCCAGGACGGCGAGGGCGGCCAGGGCGGCCAGGGCCAGGGTGGTGAAGCGGTGCCAGGAGTCCAGCGGCGGACCTGGTGCTGGTCGAGACCGACCTGGCCCTTGGCGGCCTGGAAGCTCTCCTCGACCGTCCAGCGGATGCCCGCGACCCGCACGAGTTGGGCAAGAGCGGCCTGTCGCGGGGTCCAGCAGCGGTAGAAGGCCAGCTCGCCGGTGGTGGTGTTGCGACGGATCAGGAGGCTGTGGTGGCCGCCGTCGTCGGGGTCGGCATCGGTCCAGACGTCGTCGAGCCACGCCCAAGCGCAGAAACGCGGGCCCTTGGATCCGGTGCCCGCGCTGCGGCGCTGCCACGCCGAGGCCGGCAGGTCGACGGCGACCCGGTCAGCTCGCACCCGGGTCTTGCCACCGTCGAGAGGGACCAGGTGACTGCGGGACACGGCCAGGACATGGCCCAGACGGTGGTGGCGCAGAATAGCACTGGGCAACCATCGCGAACGCGCTGTCCGCGGCAGAAGAGTACGTGCCGGTCAGCGAGAGGAGGCTGCCCGGTCTTGCTCGGAAGAACATCAGGAGCCGTGTGGCGGCTCACGTATCGACTCTGTGGAGTGTGCTTCCAGATAGAACGTCGCAACTGCGACCGCCGCCGAAACGACTAGCCTTGCCGTAGCAATGTCAAGTTGAGGGCGTTGCGTGCCGCCATGTCCCGTTCCGAAGCCTGAATTGCGCAGTTCTGCCGTCGTGCTCACGATACTGGCCAGCGCCCCGAATAGCCTTCGCCTTTGTTCGGAACCCGGCGCATTGTCGCGATGTCCGCCTGGGTGGAACCCCAACTTTCTGCTGGCAGCGTGTAAGAGTTGCGGGATGTCCTGCTTCGTTTCGGGACCGTTTCCACGCAGGTCCAGGACGGCCTTAAAAACCGTTTCCAATAGCTCCTTTGAAGAGCCGATCGCTTGCGCCGGATCGTCTCGAAGACCGCGACGAATCCGAGCGGCATGTTCGTCAACGTCTTGAATTCCGAGCTCAACTGCTGCGGCTTGAAGTTCATCGAGGACGGCGCCGTCTTCGCCACCGTAGAGGGATCCATAGAGGTTCGGCTCCTGGTCTTGAAGCCATACGGGAAGGTTGAGGTAATCCTCGACGATTGCCAAGTTCGGGAGTCTGGCCGGGTCTAGCCGACGCGATCCTGAGACAGGATACGCACTTTTGGTAGGCCGGCCAAGCAATACGGGAATCGTGTCGATGACACAGGATAGATAGTCATCGTCGCCCCAACTGAGGCTCCGCAGGAGTCGAGGGTGCCCCTTGATGTAGTCAAGGGTGTCGGTCAGCAGACCAATCTCCATCCACTTGCTGCGATCAAGGAGTGCCTCGGCGGCCTTAACGACAGCCTGGATGACCTGACCTTCGGTCACATCGGGCCGCATCCAGCCCCACCTTCCCATGCAGAACCTAAACCACCATCGACCGGACGAAGCACGGTCACCACCTTAATGGCTCCGAGCCCAGGCAATCCATTGGCAGCCAGACGCTTGCCGAACTCTTCTCGGCAGTTCCGGTACGGGGCGCTGCCCGCCACGGGTGTAGCGGCACCCGGCCGGCTAGCGCGCACGGACGGCGGCTGATGAGATGCCGCAGGGTGCGCCATGATTGGGGTCCATGGGCACCGGCGATCCTTACACCACCATCACCGAGCCGACGTTCGTGGCACGGTTCCTGCTCGCACCAGGCACGGACACGGTGGACACGGTGGCCAACGTTGACGCCTTCGTCGACCTTCCCGATGGCTCCACGTGGGCGCTGACGATCTTCACCATCGGTGAGGTCGGGCGCCTGTTGGCGCGCTGGAAGGAGACAGGTGAGGTGGCGAACGGCAGCTACTTCTGGACCGTTAGCCAGCTAATCGTGCCGGAACCGGGCGTGCCGGCGATGACTGCGGCGATCCGAGAACTGGTGCGCAACGGAGACATCACAAGCGCCGGCTTCCGATGCGAAGACCAGACCCGAGACAGCTTGGTGACCACCAGGGAGTGAGTTCTTAACAACTCCTAACTCTTTGAGTGTTGGAGTCGGCGCCAGCAGATGATGGCGCAGGCGAGGGTGAGGAAGGCTTCGTGGATGTCGTCGCGGATCTCC
>NZ_JBIATC010000043.1:0-3426 GCF_042891255.1 Micromonospora sp. NPDC001898
ATGTCCGGCGGTGTCCTACTCTCCCACACCCTCCCGAGTGCAGTACCATCGGCGCTGGAGGGCTTAGCTTCCGGGTTCGGAATGTAACCGGGCGTTTCCCCTCCGCCATGACCGCCGTAACTCTATCGACATATCAAACAACACCAGCAACTGGTCTGTTGTTCATTTGTCGAGAGTTGCACAGTGGACGCGTAGCAGCTTAGTAGTCAAGTCCTCGGCCTATTAGTACCGGTCAACTCAACCCGTTACCGAGCTTACATTTCCGGCCTATCAACCCAGTAGTCTAGCTGGGGGCCTTACCCCACCAAAGGTGGGTGGGATACCTCATCTTGAAGCAGGCTTCCCGCTTAGATGCTTTCAGCGGTTATCCCTTCCGAACGTAGCTAACCAGCCGTGCCCTTGGCAGGACAACTGGCACACCAGAGGTTCGTCCGTCCCGGTCCTCTCGTACTAGGGACAGCCCTTCTCAAGTATCCTACGCGCACGGCGGATAGGGACCGAACTGTCTCACGACGTTCTAAACCCAGCTCGCGTACCGCTTTAATGGGCGAACAGCCCAACCCTTGGGACCTGCTACAGCCCCAGGATGCGACGAGCCGACATCGAGGTGCCAAACCATCCCGTCGATATGGACTCTTGGGGAAGATCAGCCTGTTATCCCCGGGGTACCTTTTATCCGTTGAGCGACACCGCTTCCACTCGCAAGTGCCGGATCACTAGTCCCGACTTTCGTCCCTGCTCGACCTGTCAGTCTCACAGTCAAGCTCCCTTGTGTACTTGCACTCAACACCTGATTGCCAACCAGGCTGAGGGAACCTTTGGGCGCCTCCGTTACCTTTTAGGAGGCAACCGCCCCAGTTAAACTACCCACCAGACACTGTCCCTGAACCGGATAACGGCCCGAAGTTAGAAACCCAAATCAACCAGAGTGGTATTTCAAGATTGCCTCCACCCATACTGGCGTATGGACTTCACCGGCTCCCACCTATCCTACACAAGCTAATTCGGATACCAATGTCAAGCTATAGTAAAGGTCCCGGGGTCTTTCCGTCCTGCCGCGCGTAACGAGCATCTTTACTCGTAATGCAATTTCGCCGGGCCTGTGGTTGAGACAGTGGGGAAGTCGTTACGCCATTCGTGCAGGTCGGAACTTACCCGACAAGGAATTTCGCTACCTTAGGATGGTTATAGTTACCACCGCCGTTTACTGGCGCTTAAGTTCTCCGCCTCGCCCCGAAGAGCTAACAGGTCCCCTTAACGTTCCAGCACCGGGCAGGCGTCAGTCCATATACATCGAATTACTTCTTCGCATGGACCTGTGTTTTTAGTAAACAGTCGCTTCCCCCTGCTCTCTGCGGCCATACAACGCTCCACCCGCAAGGGGCTTCACGTCTCCGGCCCCCCTTCTCCCTAAGTTACGGGGGCAATTTGCCGAGTTCCTTAACCACAGTTCGCCCGATCGCCTCGGTATTCTCTACCTGACCACCTGTGTCGGTTTGGGGTACGGGCCGCTAAGAACTCGCTAGAGGCTTTTCTCGGCAGCATAGGATCACTGACTTCACCTGAATCGGCTCGGCATCACGTCTCAGCCACATGCACCGCGGATTTGCCTACGGTACGGCCTACACGCTTACCCCGGCACAACCACCGGCCGGGCTCAGCTACCTTCCTGCGTCACCCCATCGCTTGACTACTACCCGCCAGGTTCCCACACTCACCCAGTTAAGTCCGAAGACCGCCCCAAGATCACGCAGTTAGCACAACGAAGTTCATCATGGGCGCTCTTTCGCGGGTACGGGAATATCAACCCGTTGTCCATCGACTACGCCTCTCGGCCTCGCCTTAGGTCCCGACTCACCCAGGGCGGATTAGCCTGGCCCTGGAACCCTTGGTCATCCGGCGGAAGGGTTTCTCACCCTTCTTTCGCTACTCATGCCTGCATTCTCACTCGTGCCGCGTCCACAACTGGGTCACCCCGCTGCTTCACCCCCGGCACGACGCTCCCCTACCCATCCACACACCTGCACAAGGAATCAAGTCCAAGCAAGGATAAAATGTGAATGCCACAGCTTCGGCGGTGTGCTTGAGCCCCGCTACATTGTCGGCGCGGAACCACTTGACCAGTGAGCTATTACGCACTCTTTAAAGGGTGGCTGCTTCTAAGCCAACCTCCTGGTTGTCTATGCGACCCCACATCCTTTTCCACTTAGCACACGCTTAGGGGCCTTAGCTGGTGATCTGGGCTGTTTCCCTCTCGACTACGAAGCTTATCCCCCGCAGTCTCACTGCCGCGCTCTCACTTACCGGCATTCGGAGTTTGGCTGATTTCGGTAAGCTTGTGGGCCCCCTAGACCATCCAGTGCTCTACCTCCGGCAAGAAACACGCGACGCTGCACCTAAATGCATTTCGGGGAGAACCAGCTATCACGGAGTTTGATTGGCCTTTCACCCCTAACCACAGGTCATCCCCCAACTTTTCAACGTTGGTGGGTTCGGCCCTCCACGCGGTCTTACCCGCGCTTCAGCCTGCCCATGGCTAGATCACTCCGCTTCGGGTCTAGGACACGCGACTGAATCGCCCTATTCAGACTCGCTTTCGCTACGGCTCCCCCACACGGGTTAACCTCGCCACATGCCACTAACTCGCAGGCTCATTCTTCAAAAGGCACGCCGTCACCCCGCAAGGCTCCGACGGATTGTAGGCGAACGGTTTCAGGTACTATTTCACTCCCCTCCCGGGGTACTTTTCACCATTCCCTCACGGTACTTGTCCGCTATCGGTCACCAGGAAGTATTTAGGCTTACCAGGTGGTCCTGGCAGATTCACGGCAGATTACAGGGGTCCGCCGCTACTCGGGAACACCCACAGAAGACCAGCCACTTTCACCTACCGGACTCTCACCGCCTACGGTCAGCCATTCCAGACTGTTCGGCTAGCAACTGGTTTTATAACTTCTCGAACAAGTGTCAGCTCATTCAGCAAGGTCCCACAACCCCAACCACGCAACCCCTGACAGGTATCACACGCAGCCGGTTTAGCCTAGATCCGCTTTCGCTCGCCACTACTCACGGAATCACTCTTGTTTTCTCTTCCTACGGGTACTGAGATGTTTCACTTCCCCGCGTTCCCTCCACACACCCTATGTATTCAGGTGCGGGTGACATCACATGACTGATGCCAGGTTTCCCCATTCGGACACCCTGGGATCACAGCTTGGTTGACAGCTCCCCCAGGCCTATCGCGGCCTCCCACGTCCTTCATCGGCTCCTGGTGCCAAGGCATCCACCGTTCGCCCTTGACAACTTGACCACAAAGATGCTCGCGTCCACTGTGCAATTCTCAACAAACGACCAACCCACAACCCACAGCCCCACACCAAACCCGACAAACGCCGACGGTATGCGAGACCAGGCCATGCCTGGCAC
>NZ_JBIATC010000044.1:0-1041 GCF_042891255.1 Micromonospora sp. NPDC001898
CGGTGGAGGTGGCGACGTACACGTCGTTGAGGGTTCCTTGGGTGAACGCGACGATGTCGTCTTTACCGTCCCCACTGAAATCCGTCGACGAACCCGGGGCGATGCCGGTGACCCGCCCGGCCTCGGCGAGCAGTGACCGGGCCTTGGCCTGTGACTGGTCGTAGCGGTCGGGGAAGCCGGATCGTTGGACGCACTGCGCTACCTGACCGGCGGTGTAGCCGGGGTTGTCGCGGTTGCAGGTGATCGCACTGGTGAAGAACTGCGTCGACGAGTAGACCGGGTCCATGATCTGCTCCGGCGTGCCCCAGCCGTAGTCCCAGCGCTGCTGGAACACGCCGAGGGAGGACTTGTCCCCGCAGGGCAGGTTGTTCATGTGGGACTCGACCCAGCCGGTTTCGAAGCCGGCGAGCATCACCTTGTCGTTGACGCGAAGGCTGAGGCCCACCCGGTGCACGATCACGATGACCGACGGGTCGTGGTTCGCCGGTATCGAGGTGCAGGCCAGCGTGCCGAAGTTGTTGTTCGAGGGGGCCGCTGCGGCGGGTGCGACCGGAGCCGTCACCGCCAGCGTGACGGCGACGGCAGCGGCCAGCCGGGCCGCGAGGTGGAACACGGCGAGTCTTCGGGTGGGAGTGTCCATGACGGCCCTCCGGGAAGCGGGGAACGGTGGTCCGGGCGGGGCGGGGCCGCTGTCCCGGAGGCGAGGACGGGCGGCGAGCGGCGGAGACATCTGTCGATAGATGCATGAAACTTACGGCCACTCGACGATGCAGTCAAGGAAGAAACTTTCGCGCGGGTGGAGGTTCGGAGATTGCCTCCCACCTGCGGGAATGGCGGAGGACGGGGTGCCCTGCCCCACCCGGCCGCGACCTCAGGTATTGACAGCAATCGAACGGGTTGGCTTCACTTCCGCCAGTGGCACCGTCCAGGGGCCCGCCCGCCGAGGTGACACATGGCCCGATCCCGCGGCTTGCGTGCCGTCGCCCTCACCGCTGTCCTCGCCATGGCTGCCGCGTCCGCGCCGTCCGCGGCGTCCGCCAC
>NZ_JBIATC010000044.1:1140-5099 GCF_042891255.1 Micromonospora sp. NPDC001898
CGCCGGGCCCTGCCACCACGCCGGGCCCTGCCACCACGCCGGGCCCTGCCACCACGCCGGGCCCTGCCACCACGCCGGGCCCTGCCACCACGCCGGGCCCTGCCACCACGCCGGCGACCACCGTCTCGGCCCCGGCCGACCCCGGTGCCGTCGGTTGGGACGTCTACCGTCGCCTCGACCGGCTGCCCCACCTCGGCGGCGGCTCACGGACGCGGCAGTTCTCCAGTTTCGACCGGGCCGGCGGCAACGACGACGGGTTCAGCGGCGTCCACTCCTGCCTGCGTACGGTCGGCGGCTGCGTGATCGCCGAGGACCACGGCGCCGGTGAGATCGAGTCGATCTGGTTCACCCGCGACGACGGCGCGGTCGACGCCACCGGGTGGATCCGGATCGAGCTGGACGGCGCGACGGTCGTCGACACCGGGTTGCAGCACCTCGTCGACGGCGGCCTCGGCGCCCCGTTCGTCTACCCCCTGGTGAGCAACGCCGACCAGACGTCCGGCGGGGTGACCGTCAAGGTGCCGATGCCCTACCGGCGGTCGATGCGCGTCACCACCCAGCACAACCCCCTGTTCCACCACGTCACCTACCGCAGCTTTGCCGACGCCCAGGGGATCCCGTCCTTCGACCCCGCGGACGCCGCCACCGACGTGGTGGACCTGCTGCGGGCCGCCGGCACCCGCGATCCCAAGCCGGCGCAGCCCGGCGCGGCCACGATCGGCGGCACCCACACCGTCCCCGCCAACGGCCAGGTCGCCCTCGCCAGCCTGGCCGGTCCCCGGGCGCTCACGGCGCTGCGCCTGCGGGTGCCCGACGCGAGCGCCACCGACTCCCGCCTCGGGCGGCTGCGGCTGCGGATCACCTTCGACGGCCGGACGACAGTGGACTCGCCGGTGGCAGAGTTCTTCGGCTCCGGGCTCGGTGAGCGGCCGGTCCGGTCGCTGATGTCCGCCATGGACACCGCCCCGGGCGGCTGGTACAGCTCCTGGTGGCCGATGCCGTTCCGGACCGCCGCCGCCGTCACCCTCGTCAACACCGACGGCGTCGACCTCGCCGGCGTCGGCTGGGAGATCACCTCCGCACCCGGCGACCAGTGGACCGACGCCCTGGCCGCCGACGGCGACGCCGGCTACTTCACCGCCCAGTCCCGGCGGGGGACGACCACCCCGGGGCAGGACTGGACCGTCGCCGAGCAGGGCGGACGCGGGCGCCTCGTCGGCGTGTCACAGACCATGCGCGGCCACGTCGCCGACGGCAACACCCGCAACTACCTGGAGGGCGACGAGCGAATCCACGTCGACGGCTCGGCGACGCCTCAGCTGCACGGCACCGGAACCGAGGACTTCTACGAGTCCGGCTGGTACTTCAACCGGGGCACCTACTCCGGCGTCTTCACCGGCAACCCCGGGCACCAGCTGCGCACCGGCGGCTGCCCGTACGAGTGCGACGCGGCGTACCGGCTGATGATCGGCGACTCGATCGACTACGGCACCGGCCTGCGCTTCGGCATCGAGCACGGCCCGGCCAACGACATGCCCGCCGAGTACGGCTCCACGGCCTACCTCTACACCCAACCCACCGTCGGACAGGCGCTCACCGACACGGTCACCGTCGGTGACGCGGCGAGTCGCGCGGCCCACGACTACTCCGACGGCGCCGCGACGCAGTACCCCCTCACCTCGGTCTTCGAGGGCGACGACGACGCGGCGACGGTCACCGGGCAGGTTCGCGCCGCCACGGCCCCGGTCCGCTTCCGCCTCGCCGTCGCCCCGGACAACCAGGGTGTACGGCTGCGACGCACCGGCGAACAGGGCGTAGCGGGCCAGCAGGTGACGGTGGCCGTCGACGGGGTCGCGGTGGGCACCTGGTCCCAGCCGCAGGGCAACGGCACGCACCGGTGGCGCAGCGACGAGTTCGTCCTGCCGGCCCCGGTGACCGCCGGCCGGTCCTCGGTAACCGTGACGCTGGTCCCGGCCGTCGACCGGCCCGCCTGGACCGCCAGCTCCTACACCGCGTCCAGCCTGGTACGTCCGTACGCCGACACCCGACCGCCGACGGCGGTCGCCGCGCCGACCGCCGCCGCCCGGACCCACGCGGTCGCCCTGAGCTGGCCGGCGGCGGCCGACGACGTGGGCGTGGCCGGCTACCGGGTCTACGGCGCACGTGCCGCCGACGTGCCGACCACCCCGGCCAACCTGCTCGGCACCGTGCGGACCACCAGCTTCCGGCACGGACCGCTCGGCGCCGGGCAACGCTGGCACTACCGGGTCGTGGCGCTGGACGAGGCCGCCAACGCCGGCCCGGCGTCGGGTGCCGCCACCGCGGTCAGCCGTGGCCGCAACACCAGCGACGTCAACGGCGACGGTCGGGACGACGTGGTCGACTTCACCCGTGGCGTCACCGCCGACGTCTTCGCCTCGATCTCCTCCGGCAGCGGGTTCGGGCCGGCCGGCAGGTGGCACGACTTCTTCGCCACCGACGCCGAACTGCCCTTCACCGGCGACGTCGACGGCGACGGCCGGGCCGACGTCATCACCTTCACCCGGGGCGCGAGCGCCGATGTCTACGTCGCGCTGTCCACCGGCGCCGGCTTCGGACCGGCCAGTAGGTGGCACGACTTCTTCGCCGTCGGCACCGAGACCCCCGCCGTCGGCGACGTCAACGGCGACGGGCGAACCGACATCGTCACCTTCACCCGGGGCGCGAGCGCCGATGTCTACGTCGCGCTGTCCACCGGCACCGGCTTCGGGCCCGGGGTGAAGTGGCACGACTTCTTCGCCGCCGGCACCGAGACCCCCGCCGTCGGCGACGTGGACGGCGACGGGCGCGACGACATCGTCACCTTCCTCCAGGGCGTCGGCGGCGCCGTCTACGCCTCGCTCTCCGACGGCAGCCGCTTCGTCCAGCACGCCTGGAAGTGGGGCGACGGCGTGGCCACCGGCAGCCAACTTCCCGCGCTGGCGGACGTCACCGGGGACGGCCGCGACGACGTCGTCGTCTTCACCCGGGGCGCGAGCGCCGACGTCCTGGTCCGTCCCTCCACCGGCGGGGGTTTCGGTGCCGCCGCCACCTGGCACGGCAACTTCGCGATCGGCACCGAGCTGCCCGGCGTCGGCGACTTCGACGGCGACGGGCGTGGCGACGCCGTCACCTACACCCGCGGCAGCGCCGCCGACGCCTACGTGTCGCTCTCCGACGGCAGCCGCCTCGTGCAGAACGGCTGGCGGTGGAGCGACCAGATCGCCCCCGGCTCCGACCTTCCCCGCCCGAGCCTCCCCTGACAGGAGCCGCCATGCCCCGGTACCCGAGAACCCTCCGCCGCTGCCTCGTCGCGCTGGTCACCCTGGCCTCGGCCGTCCTGACCGGCGTCGTGTCGGCGCCCCCGGCCGCGCTGGCCGCGCCCAACTTCAAGGCGCCGTTCCCGTGCGGGCAGCGGTGGACCTACGACCACCACAGCGCCGAGGTGCGCCAGGCGCTGGACTTCGTGCGGGCCGACGGCGGCACCACCGGGGGCACGCCGCAGGTCGCCTCCGCCGCCGGCGTGGCCCGCCGCTACGCGCAGCCCAGCGGCGCCGGCAACTACGTGGTCATCGACCACGGCGGCGGCTGGACCACCTACTACTTCCACCTCAGCGCCTACTCGGTGCCCGACGGGGCGTACGTCGAGCAGGGCCAGCAGATCGGCGTCACCGGCAGCACCGGCAACTCCTCCGGCCCGCACGTCCACTACGAACAGCTCTACAACGGGGTGGGGCAGTCGATCGTCATCAACGGTGTCTCGCTCGCGCCCTACCCGGGCCAGTACCACCAGAAGTACCTGGTCAGCGACAACTGCGGTGGTGGTGGGGGTGGTCGGTATCTGGGGGGTTCGTCGACGGATTTCAGTGGGGACGGTAAAGACGACATCGTCGCGTTCACCCAAGGAACCCTCAACGACGTGTACGTCGCCACCTCCACCG
>NZ_JBIATC010000045.1:0-4276 GCF_042891255.1 Micromonospora sp. NPDC001898
GTGTCGGTGGTGGTGGCGGATGTGCGGTGGGACAGGTTCGCGTCGTCGTTCACCGCGCTGCGGCCGAGCCCGCTGCTCACCGAGATCCCCGAGGCCCAGGCGGCACTCGCGGCGTCCGCCCCGACCGTTGCCGGCCCCACCGACCAGGCGTCCGTGCTGCGCGGGCGGCTCGCGGCCCTGCCGGCCACCGACGCCGAGGCGTTCCTGCTCGATCTCGTACGCTCCCAGGTCGCCTCGGTGCTCGGTCACGCCGGCGTGGAGTCCGTCCCGGCGGACCGTGCGTTCCAGCGCCTCGGGTTCGACTCGCTCACCGCGGTCGAGCTGCGCAACCGGCTGATCGCCGAGACCGGCCTGGCGCTGCCCAGCACCCTCGTCTTCGACCACCCGACGCCGGCGGCCCTGGTCGCTCTGCTCCGCGACACCCTGATCGGGGCGTCGGCCGACTCACCGGCCGAGATCCGCCCCGCCGCGTTGGACGACGACCCCATCGTCATCGTCGGCATGGGTTGCCGCCTTCCCGGTGGCGTCGGCACGCCCGACGAGCTGTGGCAACTGCTCGCCGACGGCCGCGACGGCATCTCCGAGTTCCCGCTCGACCGGGGCTGGGACAACGTCCTGGGCAGCGGCATGTCCGACACGTCGTTCGCCCGCAGGGGCGGCTTCGTCTACGACGCTGGCGAGTTCGACGCCGAGTTCTTCGGCATCTCGCCGCGCGAGGCCCTCGCCATGGACCCGCAGCAGCGGCTGCTGCTGGAAACGTCCTGGGAGGCGATCGAGTCGGCGGGCATCGACCCGACCAGCCTCAAGGGCGGAGCCGTCGGCGTCTTCGCCGGAGCCAGCTTCCAGGGGTACGCGAGTGGCTCCGTCGGCCGCGCCCAGGAAGTCGGCGGTCACCTGCTCACCGGCAACGCGACCAGCGTGCTGTCGGGTCGGGTCTCGTACTCGTTCGGGTTCGAGGGGCCGGCGGTGACGGTGGACACGGCGTGTTCGTCGTCGCTGGTCGCGCTGCACCTGGCGGCCCAGGCGCTGCGGTCCGGCGAGTGTGACCTCGCGCTGGCCGGCGGCGTCTGCGTGATGGCCTCCCCGGCCACCTTCGCCGAGTTCTCGATCCAGGGCGGCCTCTCGGCCGACGGACGGTGCAGGTCCTTCGCCGAGGCGGCCGACGGGACGGGTTGGTCCGAGGGCGTCGGCGTCATCCTCGTGCAGCGGTTGTCGGATGCGCGGCGGGAGGGTCGGCGGGTTCTGGCGGTGGTGCGGGGTTCGGCGGTGAACCAGGATGGTGCGTCGAACGGGTTGACGGCGCCGAATGGTCCGTCGCAGCAGCGGGTGATCCGGCAGGCGTTGGCGTCGGCGGGGTTGTCGCCGGTGGATGTGGACGTGGTGGAGGCGCACGGCACGGGTACGACGTTGGGTGATCCGATCGAGGCGCAGGCGTTGCTGGCGACGTACGGGCAGGGTCGGGATGTGCCGTTGTTGTTGGGGTCGGTGAAGTCGAACATCGGTCACACGCAGGCGGCGGCGGGTGTCGCCGGGATCATCAAGATGGTCTTGGCGATGCGGCACGGGGTGGTGCCGGCGTCGTTGCACGTGGACGAGCCGTCGTCGCACGTGGACTGGGAGTCGGGCGCGGTCACCCTGGTGACCGAACCGCGGGGGTGGCCGGAGGTGGGCCGGCCGCGTCGGGCGGGGGTGTCGTCGTTCGGCATCTCGGGGACGAACGCGCACGTGATCCTGGAACAGCCGGAATCAGAGCCGGAGCCGGAGCCGGGGATGGGGTCTGTTCCGGGGCTGCCCGTGCCGTGGGTGGTGTCGGGTCGCTCCGAGCGGGCGTTGGTGGGTCAGGCGGCGCGGTTGGCGTCGTTCGTGCGGGGCCGCGCTGATCTGGCGGCGGTGGATGTGGCGTGGTCGTTGGTGTCGTCGCGGGCGGCGTTGGAGCACCGCGCGGTGGTGTGGGGCTCCGGCGTGGACGAGTTGGTGGCGGGCCTGGACGCGGTGGCGGCCGGTGGTGCTGCGGCGTCGGGTGTGGTGTCGTCGGGTCGACGGGCGGTGTTGTTCACCGGTCAGGGTTCGCAGCGGGTGGGGATGGGTCGGGAGCTGCATGACCGGTTCCCGGTGTTCGCGGCGGCGCTGGACGAGGTGTGCGGGCACCTGGACGGGTTGTTGCCGCAGCCCCTGATGTCGGTGGTGTTCGCCGAGCCGGGGTCCGTCGAGGCGGGTCTGTTGGACCGGACGGTGTTCGCGCAGGCGGGGCTGTTCGCCGTCGAGGTGGCGTTGTGGGAGTTGCTGCGGTCGTGGGGGGTGCGGGCCGACTTCTTCGCGGGGCACTCGCTGGGCGAGGTGACTGCTGCGTACGCGGCGGGGGTGTTGTCGCTGGAGGACGCGTGTGTGCTGGTGGCGGCGCGGGGTCGGCTGATGCAGGCCCTGCCGGCCGGCGGGGTGATGGCGGCGGTCGCTGCGTCCGAGGCCGACGTGCGTCTGATCATCGAGGTGACCGGCGCGGCGGTGGACGTGGCGGCGGTGAACGGCCCGGCGGCGGTGGTCCTCTCCGGTGCGGCTGACGAGGTCGAACTCGTGGTGGACACCTGTCGGGCCCGGGGCTGGCGGACCAAGCCCCTGTCCGTGTCGCACGCGTTCCACTCCGGGTTGATGGAGCCGATGCTCGACGGGTTCCGTGCGGTGGTCGCGGGGTTGGACTGGCGGGCGCCGTCGGCGGCGGTGGTGTCGAACGTGTCGGGTGCGGTGGCGGATCCGTTGGAGGTGGCGGATCCGGAGTACTGGGTGCGCCATGTGCGGCGACCGGTGCGGTTCGCCGACGGGGTGACGGCGCTGCGGGCGGCCGGGGTGGACACGTTCCTGGAGGTGGGCCCGGACGCGGTGCTGACGGCGATGGTGGCCGAGGTCGCCGATGGTGAGGTGTGTCGGGTGGCGACGTTGCGGCGGGATCGCCCGGAGGTGGAGTGCCTGCTGGCGGCCGTGGGTCAGCTGCACGTGGCCGGGGTGTCGGTGGACTGGTCGGCCTACCTGGCGCAGGCGGGCGTCCGGCCGCGAGCGGTGGACCTGCCCACCTACGCCTTCGACCGCCGCCGCTACTGGCTGGAGGACCCGGCGCCGGCACCCGCTTCCGCCACCGCGAGCGGGCCGGCGGACGAGCAGTTCTGGGCGGCGGTCGAGTCCGGCGATCTCGGCGTGCTGGGCGAGGAACTGGCGTCCGGCGTGGACGGGCCCTCGGCGGCGCTGCTGCCGAAGCTCGCCCGGTGGCGTCGGGACGCGCAGCGGCGGTCGACGGTCGACTCGTGGCGGTACCGCGTCGAGTGGCGCACGGCTGCCGTGCCGGCCACCGGCACGCTCACCGGAACCTGGCTGGTGCTGACCGCGCCGGGACAGGAGGACCACCCGGCCCTCGCCGCCCTGGCGGCCCGGGGGGCCCGGGTCGTCCCCGTCCTGGTCGACGGCGCGGACCGGGACGCGGTGGCGAGGCGGCTGAGCGAGGCGGCCGGGCCCGACGGCAAGGTCGCCGGCGTGCTGTCCCTGCTCTCGCTGGCCGCCCCGGCGGGCCCGGATGATCTTCCGGCCGCCGCCGCCCTGTCGACGGCGCTGACGGCGGTCCAGGCGCTGACCGACTCCGGGATCGAGGGTCGGCTGTGGTGGCTGACCAGTGGCGCGGTGTCGGTGGGCGGGTCCGACGTGCTCGACGACGTCGAGGGCGCGGCACTGTGGGGTCTTGGCCGGGTCGCGGGGCTGGAACTGCCGGGGTCGTGGGGCGGCCTGGTGGATGTGCCGGGTGCGGCGGACGGACGGGTGTGGGACCGGCTGTCCGGGGTCCTGGCGGGTGGCGTGGAGGATCAGGTGGCGGTGCGGTCGTCGGGGGTGTTCGGCCGGCGGTTGGTGCGGGCGGCTGTGGGTTCGGTCCCGAGCGGCGGCGTGCGGTTGTCGGGGACGGTGCTGGTGACCGGCGGGACGGGCGCGTTGGGTCTGCGGGTGGCGCGGTGGGCGGTGGGCGTGGGAGCGGAGCACGTGGTGCTGCTGTCGCGCAGCGGCGAGGGCGGGCTGGGTTCGGAAGGCGCGGGCGTGGTCGCGGGGTTGCGGGGGGCGGGCGCGCGGGTGTCGGTGATGCCCTGCGACGTGGCCGACCGGGCGGCGGTGGCCGGGTTGCTGGACGGTCTGGCCGGGAGTGGTGATCCGGTGCGGGCGGTGGTGCACGCGGCGGGGGTGGCGCAGATGACCCCGTTGGGTGAGGTGGGTGCGGAGGAGTTGGGGGAGGTGCTGCGGGCGAAGG
>NZ_JBIATC010000046.1:0-2792 GCF_042891255.1 Micromonospora sp. NPDC001898
CCGGCCGGTGAGCAGCAACCTGGAGCTGGTGCGATGACGAGGACCAGGAAAGGCGTCGAAGTCGAGGGCCGGGTCGTCGAGTGCCTGCGCAGCGGTATGTTCACCGTGGAACTCGAGAACGGCTACCGGGTCCTCACGCACATCAGCGGCAAGATCCGCCAGAACTTCATCAAAATCTATCTGGAAGACCGGGTGCTGGTCGAGCTCACGCCGTACGACCTGACGCGCGGCCGGATCGTGTTCCGGTACCGGAACTAGTAGCGACGATCGACCCCTCCCACAGCAGCTGATCCCGGATCCCCGGTCACGACATTCCCGTGACCGGGGACCCGATGATGGCTCCGCCTGATTCTCAATACTGTTTGTCAAGCGGCGAGGGCGGTCAGGTCGACCGGAGTCACGTGGAGTAGGTCCGGAACGGCACCGACAGTCGAGGTTTGCTGTCTTCCACCGTCGGCTTCCACCGTGAGCTGACGTGCCTCGTGGGCAGGTCACGATCTCGGCTCGCCAGTCGGCGTGGAAGTCTTCCGTAGCGAAGCCGGGCCGTTCGACGGCACGCGGGTCCTGGCGGACGGGCCGACCTGCTCCACATACTGGGGCACCGCAACCGACCCGGTCGGCTGCCGCTCGCGACGCACCGACCGGCCGTACCGCTGCGCCCATTCCACGGGCATGACACCGGCCAGCCGCACCTCGTCCTCCTCGCCAGGGGCTCCAGCGCGGCGCGCATCGTCTACGCGACCAACTCCCACCCGGCTCAGCCGGTGAACCGCCGCGAGGATATGCATAGAGCCGGTGCGCTACCGGCGCCGCGCACGCACCAGCCCCGCCTGCGCAAGCCGATCAACCATCACCGCGAGCAGCCGATCAGCCCGGTCGCCCTCGGCCAGCCGCTCCCCGAACTCGCTGAGCACCGAATGATCGAACCCGGCCCCGGTCAACTCCATCCCCAACGCCTAATTCCAGTCGATGCGACACGCCACCGCCCGCGTCGCCTGCCGGTCGGTCGGTCGGTCAGTCGGTCAGTCGGTCAGTCGGTCAGTCGGTCGGTGAGTTTCTCCGCACTACTGCAACCAACGCCAACCGAGCAGGCGACAACGCACGACGGAGTCCCCCGGAAACCAAGCCGCCCACCGCCGCAGACGCGGCCGAATCCGCTACCGCTACCGCTCGTAATCAGAAACGGGTATCGGCGTCCGGCCCTCGATCCGGACGGCGATCACGTTCACCACTTGCCGAGCGGGCGGAACGGGCACGTTCGGAGGGCGAAGCGACGGCACCGTCCGGGCTGGCCCTGGGGAACCGGCCCGGGGCGGCCGGATTGCTCAGGCCTTGGTGTGAGGCTCGGTCCGCGCTGCTATTCGGCGGCGTCGTCGACCAGCCACAGACCGTCGATGTCCACCTCGAAGCGCGGCGAGAAAAGGACCCGACGATGCGGGTCGTCGACGCCTGAGTGAACCGGCATATTAAACAGATAAAAGGCCGGTACATCACAGCAGGCGAATTGCGCCGCCGCATACCAGGCATCCGAGTGAAGCAGTGCGGAGAGCCCGGCCCACCGGCGAAAATGGTCTCTGAGCCAGAACCTCACTATCATTTCCTTCGCTTAACGGGAACCGCGTATGCCCATTCGCCACCGTCGAGCAGACGCAGAGGGGCACGGGCGGCCAGCCGGTAGCCGAGAGAGCCGAGGCCCACGGCGACGCCTTGCGCCGGTGGAGTCAGCACAGACTCGCCAGAGTGTCCCGCAGGCTCCAGCCCGCGATCATGGGGGCGCCCGGATCGACGATCGCGCCGGCCGTCGAGAAACGATGCGTGTGTACGGCCCGGATCAGATCGGCTGCGCTCTAGCTCTGAACGTCGACCACCTTTCAGCCCGCCGCGGCGACCTCGTCGTTCACGGCCGCGACGAGGTCGTCTAGCGTGTCGCTGCCGTAGATCTCCGGCTCCCGGTTCCCGGAGAATTCCGAGGTTCGGTCCGCTCAGCAGCAGCATCTCGGTCATCGGGCGCCTCTCGATGTGACGAGCGCGGATGGCGCCGGCCATGTGCACTATCGTGGCAACCCCTCGGTGGCGACGACAACTACCCGGTCTGACAGTGTCCGACTCCTATCTCGCCGCGATCCTATCGACGACGGAGATCACCGAGCGTCACCACCTAATTGATCACCGCCCGGCGCCAACAACCGCGTCACCTGGCCAATGACTCGCGGGACCTCATCAGCCCACCCCCGTCAGATCTGACAGAAATCAGCATGGTCAATATGAATCGAAGTTCATCTTGACATGCCACAACCATGCGGTATCGTCGTCCATGACTGTGGGGGCGATCATCGATTTGCGGGACCGTCTCTCCCCCGTAGGGTTGGTTTTGATTCGTGGAGGCGATTCGGTAATCGGGTGGCGCGCGATACCTTTAAATGTGCTTGAAGACTTCGGGGAGTTCGATTGGGCATTATGGGTCTAGTTGCGTCGGGTCTTTCAACTCACAATTGCATCAATCTTGAAATTCTGCATACTGCTGGTGCGGTCTGGCTTGAGGGTGATGTCGTCTCCGCTATTTCTTTGGCCGAGGCGGCGGCGACGGCGAGGTGTCGGCGGGGTAGTGAGTGCTGCACGGCGTTGGCGAGTCTGCAGCTCGCGCTGTTGCTGACCAATCTGCGGCGTATCGATGAGGCCCGGCATGCGGTGCGTCAGGCCGCCGTGGCTGTCGACGACTCCGCTATCAACGCGGTGACGGCACTGGTCAAGGCCAAGATCGCGCTGTGTGACGGCCGTATTGATGAGGCCGG
>NZ_JBIATC010000047.1:0-2750 GCF_042891255.1 Micromonospora sp. NPDC001898
CGGGTGCCGGTGGGGTCGTGGTAGAAGCGTTGGGTGGTGAGGTCGTCGTCGTTGAGGTAGCCCCGGGCGAGTCCCGCGCCGCTGACGACGATCTCGCCGACGACCCCGACGGGTACCGGCTCCCGCTCCCCGTCCACCACCAGCGCTCCGGAGTTGGCCAGCGGGCGGCCGATCGGCACCGGCCGGTCCGGCGCCGGCGGCTCCAGCAGGCGGTGGCAGCAGGAGAAGGTGGTGTTCTCCGTCGGTCCGTAGCCGTTGAGCAGGTTCCGGTGGTCGAGGAACCGCGCGGCCTCGGCCATCAGCGGGCCCGGCACCGCCTCGCCGCCGACCAGGATGGTGTGCATGCCGCGCAGCGCGTACGGGTCGGCCTCCAGCATCATCCGGAACACCGAGACGTTGAAGAAGCCGGCGGTGACGCCGGTGCGGGCGATGAAGCCGGCCAGTTCCCGCTGGTCGGCGACGGTCGCGTCGCTGGGTACCGCGATGCTGCCCCCGTTGAGCAGGGCTCCCCAGATCTCCAGGGTGGCGGCGTCGAACGCCAGGTTCGAGGCGAGTACGAAGACGTCGGACGGCCCGAAGGTGGCGAAGTTCTGCCCCCGGACCAGCCGTACCACCGACCGGTCGACAATCTCCACGCCCTTGGGGCTGCCGGTGGAGCCGGAGGTGTACATGACGTACGCCGTCGACTGCGGGCCGCGCGCCGGGAAGCCCGGGGGTGGCGCCCACGCAGTCGCGCCGCAGGGGTCGACCCGGTCCATGTCCCCGGGTACCAGGTGTGCCATCTCGGCGGTGACGACCGCGTGGACCGCGCCGGTCGAATCCCGGATCACCGCCACCCGGTCCGCCGGGCTCCGGGCGTCGAGGGGCACGTAGGCGCCTCCGGCGCGCAGCACACCGAGTAGCGCGGCCAGGAACTCCGGAGAGCGGCCGACCAGGACGAGTACCGGCTGTCCGGGTTGGACGCCGGCGGCGACCAACCGCGCGGCGATCCCGACGGACCGGTCGTGCAACTCCCGGTAGGTGACCGTACGCGTGCCCCGTACGGCCGGAGCGTCCGGGCGCAGCGCCACCTGCTCGTCGAAGAGCTCGATCAGTCCGGCGTCCGCCGGGTAGTCCGACGCGGTCTGGTTGACCTGCTCCAGGAAGGCGCGGTCGTCGTCGGTCAGCAGGCTGATCCGACTGATCGGTTCCTGCCGCGCCGCGAGCGAGGACGTCAGCAGCAGACCCAGCGACGTGCTGAGCCGCCGGACGGTCGCGGCCTCCAGGACGTCGGTCGCGAACTCCCAGCGCAACCGGATCGTCCCGGAGCGCTCGGTCACGAAGACGCCCAGCTCGTACTTGGCCACCCTCGGATCGAACGGGAGTTCGTCGAGCACGCACCCGTCGGCGGAGGCGGGCAGGCCGGTCGGCATCTCCTGGGCCACCACCATGCGGGTGAGCCGGTCGGCGTTGTCCGACCGGCCCCCTGACACGGCGGCGAGGATCTCCTCGAACGGCAGAGCGGCATGCGCCACGGCTCCCGACAGCCGGTCCGTGGTCACCGCGACCAGTTCGTCCAGCGTGGTCGTGGCCGGGACGGTGAACCGGATCGGGAGGAGGTTCACGAGGTAACCGACGGTGTCGGCGAGGTCTGGGCTGGAGCGGTCCACCGCAGTGGGCACGGAGACGGCGAAGTCCTGCTGCCCGCTGTACCGGTGGGCGACCGCGGCCAGGGCGGCGAGGAGCACGGCGAACGGGGAGGTCCGGTGCCGGTTGGCGAGGGCCGCGACCGCCGCCGTGACGGTGGGTTCGAGCGTGACGGTGACGCTGCGTCCCGTCTCGCCGCTCCGGGCCGGGCGGGATCGGTCCAGCGGCAGTTCCAGCGCCTCCGGTGGGGGTGCGAGTTCCCGTTGCCAGTAGGCGCGTTCGGCGTCCCAGGTCGCGGGCGCGGTCCGGCGCTGCCCGGCGGCGAAGGCCAGCATGCCGGGCGAGGCGGGTGCCGGGGTGCCGGCCAGCTCGTTTCGCAGACTGTCGACGATGATCCTGACCGACGCCCCGTCGACCAGCAGGTGGTGCACCGCGATCAGGACGAGATGGCCGGCGTCGTCGGTGCGGGCCACCACCGCGCGCCAGAGCCGGCCCCCCTCGGCGACGATCCGACCGGCCAGGAGCTGGAAGGTCTGGTGCAGGTACTCCTCGACCCGGTCCGTGGCGACCACCGGCTCGTGGACGTCGACCCGGCAGGGCTGGTCGGTGCGACGCAGCTCGGTCCGCCCGGTCTCGTCACCGATCTCCACCGTGAACGCCTCGTGCGTGCCGAGCGCCCGGGACAGGTGCGTGGCCAGCAGCGCCGGTTCCGGGCCGCCACTGATCCGCAGCGCCACCGGCAGGACGAAGGCACGGCTTCCCGGGTGCAGCAACTGCCACGTCCACAGCCCTTCCTGGCCGTACGAGAGCGGGGCGACGAGGGGAGCGGCCGGCGTGGCGTCCGGCCGACCGGTGCCGTCGGCCGGCCCGCCCGGAATCCCCTGCCCGGTCGGAGCCGCCGGTCCGGACGGCACCGCCTGCTCGATCAGGGCCGCCTGTTCGGCGATGGTGCGCCGGGCCAGCAGACCGCCTCCGGTCACGGCCCGGCCGTACGCCTGCCGGATCCGGCCGACCAGAACCATCGCCAGGCGGGAGTCGCCGCCGAGGTCGAAGAAGTTGTCGTGGATGTCGATGTGGTCGAGTTCGAGGGTGTCGCGCCAGAGGTCGGTGAGGCGGCGTTGGAG
>NZ_JBIATC010000048.1:0-2625 GCF_042891255.1 Micromonospora sp. NPDC001898
GCTGCTGCCCTCGACGCGCCACCGCGATCGTCCAGGCCATCCTCGTCCTACATCACATCCACACCAGCCGAAACCCACGATGAAAAGGGCTCACTTATGCGGTACCGACGGGATGCCTGCTCGGCCCGGCGGTGTCGGGTCCAGCGGTGGCGTCTAGGCGTCTACCAAGCTGAGGGATGTCGGACCGGCACAGCCGCTTTTAACCTGCTGAATGCGGGCCGAGAGGGTTTCGCGGGTTCTCCCCACGCGTACGCACCGGAGCTGATCCGAGCTCCGGATCCGGTGTCTGCCCCGCCCGCGATCGGGGGGCGGTCCCGGTGCCCGATGGGGCCCGCTCTACGAAAGGACAGGGTTTCGCCCATGACCGACCAGCCGTTCAAGTTCTCCGTGATTTCGGAGCCAAAGGACGCGAAGCAGTGGCTAGGCGTGGCCAGGCAGGCCGAAGACCTCGGGTTCACCACCCTGCTCATGGCCGACGTCCTGACTGCGCCGGCGCCGTTCCCCGCCCTCGCCCTCGCGGCCGGGGCGACCACGACGCTGCGGGTGGGAACGTGGGTGCTCGCCGGCCCGCTGCGCTTGCCGCGCATGGCGGCATGGGAGTCCCACACGCTGTCGGCGCTGAGCGGCGGGCGATTCGACCTCGGCATCGGGACGGGCCGGCCTTTCGTCCTCGAGGACGCGAATAAGCTGCTCGGCCTCCAGGCGCCGCCGGCCAAGGAACGCCTGGCGCAGGTGGAGAAGACGATCGACGAACTGCGCGCCCTCGACGGAGACGCGCACACCCCGGTGCTCATCGCCGCCGGCGGTCCCAAGGCCCGTGCCCTGGCCGCCGCCAAGGCCGACCTGGTCACGCTCGCCGCGAGCCCGTTCACCACCCGGGAAGAGATGGCCGAGCGGGTCGAGGAGGTGCGCAAGCAGGCCGGGGACCGTGCCGAGGAGCTCGAGTTCGTCTCCCCGATCTACGTCATCGGCGACGAGGCACCGCCTTGGGTTCCGCGTCTCCTGCGGACCGACATGAAAACGCTCATCGAGCACGACTCGCTGAACATCCTGCGCGGGAGCCCGCAGGACATGGCCGACGAGCTGCGGCGCCGCCGCGAGACCCTCGGCTTCTCCTCCTTCACCGTGAACGCTGTGTTCATGGAGAAGTTCGCCCCGGTGGTCGAGCTTCTCACCTAGTCACGCGGACTACCAGGGCTCTCGCCGAACCGCCGCGAGGACGCCGGCGCGGCAGTCCTCGCCGGAGGGCCTTCGGCGGGAGCGTGGTGGACACCGGGCGGGTTGCGGACGAACGACATCGGTCGGGATCAGGTCCGCGAGGACGCCGGCGCCGTGGCCCGCGCCGGTGACAGGGCGCTGATCTCTCGAAAGGCAACACCTATGCACTCTCTGCAGTTCACCGCCGAGTCGTCGTCGAAGGGCGTGGTGGAGCGCGACTTCGTCGTGGGCCAGGTGCCGGGCGTTCTCTGGTCGCCGGCCTCCGGCGCCGAAAGGGCACCGCTGGTGCTGATGGGCCACGGTGGGGGGAACCACAAGAGGCATCCGGCGATGGCGGGCCGGGCGCAGAGCTTCGTGGCTGGTTGCGGCTTTCACGTCGCCGTCATCGACGCACCCGGTCACGGCGACCGGCCGCGCACGGCGCACGACGAGCAGGAGGTCGCCGCGTTGGCGGCGGCGAGGGCGGCCGGTGAGCCGGAAGGTCCGGGTGCCCGGCGCTACAGCGGGCATCTGGCGGAGCTGGCCGTGCCGGAGTGGCGGGCGACCCTGGACGCGCTTCAGGAGCTTGCGGAGATCGGCGCGGACGGGCCGGTGGGCTACTTCGGCATCAACCTGGGCACCGCGATCGGGGTGCCGCTGGTGGCGGTCGAGCCCAGGATCACGGCCGCGGTCTTCGGCCTGCACTGGCCCGATGACCTGGCGGAGAAGGCGAAGCAGATCACCGTCCCGATCGAGTTCGACATGCAGTGGGACGACGAGGACATCCCGCGCGAGGCTGCCCTAGCGCTGTTCGACGCCTTCGCCTCGACGGAGAAGACGTTGCACGCCAACGCGGGCAAGCACCATGAAATGCCCAGGTTCGAGGTCGACAGCGCGGCCCGGTTCTTCGCCCGGCATCTTGGCCGGGTGCTCACCTCACCGGCCTGAGGTGAGTGGCAGCGGCGTCCGGTCTGCCCATCGGGCGGCCACTACCGCGGCCCGGGTCAGGCAGCGTCATGGCTTACCGGTCGGCCGCCGTCCCCGCCGCACGGTTCGCTCGCGAGGAGTAGGCCCGGTCAGGCGGACCTGTCGATCACCGCGCCGCTGCCCCCCTCCACCGGGCGTCGTCCTGCGGGCCGTCGCCGGCCTGTCCGGCCTGCGCCAGATCAGCTACACCGGCAGCCGCGGCGCCGTCGCCGACGCCCAGGCCGAACCCGCCAGCCGTGGCACCGCCGCCGACGCCCAGGCCGAACCCGCTGCTAGGATGTGTCGACACCGCCAACCGTCAGGCCGGGAGATATGGATCTCCCCCAATGCGGTCTTTGGATGGAAACATGACACTGAAGATCGGTTACAAGGCGTCGGCTGAGCAGTTCGGCCCGCGCGAGCTTGTCGAGTACGCGGTCAGCGCGGAGGGCCACGGCCTGG
>NZ_JBIATC010000049.1:0-1431 GCF_042891255.1 Micromonospora sp. NPDC001898
TGAGAGGGTGGTTCGGTAGCCTTTGCCCATTGTGGGCTTGGCTCAGTGTGTGAATGCGAGCGATGGTCGTAACCGGTGAGGTCTCCATCGCGTTGGGTCGATCATGGGCGAGCGAGCGGCGTACCCGAGTGACCTGACCGACGAGCAATGGTTGGTGGTCGGGCCGTTCCTGCAGGCGTGGAAGGACCGGCACCCGTCGGTGTCGGGGCATCAGGGCCGCTACGCGCTGCGGGAGATCGTGAACGCGATCTTCTACCAGAACCGGACCGGTTGTCAGTGGGCGTACCTGCCGCACGACCTGCCACCGAAGTCGGCCACCTACTACTACTTCGCCCTGTGGCGCGATGACGGCACCGACCAGGTGATCCACGATCTGCTGCGCTGCCAGGCGCGGGAGCGAGCCGGCCGTCGGGAGGACCCGACCGCGGTGGTGTTGGACACCCAGTCGATCCGGGCGGCCAACCACGTCCCGGCCGCGACGACCGGCAAGGACGCCGCGAAGAAGGTCCCGGGCCGTAAACGGGGCCTGGCAGTGGACGCCTTGGGGTTGATCATCGCGGTGGTGGTCACCGCGGCGTCGGTCACGGACAACGCGATCGGCGTGCGACTGCTGGACAACGTCGTGGCCCACACCCCTTCGGTGACCAAGGCATGGGTCGACGCCGGGTTCAAAGACGACGTGCAGATTCACGGCGCGGTGAACGGTATCGACGTCGAGCAGGTCAAGCGCACCGACACGGCCGCCGGGTTCGTGCCGATCGCACGCCGGTGGGTGGTGGAGCAGACCAACGGCACGCTGATGCTGCACCGCCGCCTGGTCCGCGAGTACGAGAGCCGACCTGCCTCGGCGGTGTCCCGCACCTGGTGGGCCTCGACGGCGAACCTGGTCCGCCGGTTGACCGGCACCACCACCGCGTCCTGGCGCGACCCGGGCCACCAGCGGTGACCCGACCGCCGCTGCTGGACCTGCTCACCGAACGCGAGACCGCCGCCGGCATCACCGCAGAGCGGCTCCGCGAGCAGATCGCCGCCCTCACCGACCAGCTCACCATGGCCGAGACCGAGCTGGCCGAACTCGCCATCACCCGCAAGACGCTGCTCAGCCTGACCGGCCACGCCGACCCGGCGGCACCCACAGACGCGACCGTCGCCAGCCCCGCATACCAGCAGATCCTCGCCGTGTTCCACGGCGGCACCGCCCCGATGCGCGCCAAGGACATCTGCCAGGCCCTCGGCACCGGCACCACCGCCAAGGACACCGAGAATCTCCGCGCCAAGCTCAAACGCCTCGTCGCCCGCCAGATCCTGACCGAACCCGAGGCCGGCCTGTTCACCCCCGCCTCGCCACCGCCAGCCGCATAGCCCCACGAGCAGGACCTCTACCCCGCGGCCAAACCCACAACGGACATGCCCTTCCGAACCACCCTCTGA
>NZ_JBIATC010000050.1:0-1352 GCF_042891255.1 Micromonospora sp. NPDC001898
CAACGACGTCCACGTCGCACTATCCACCGGCACCACCTTCACCCCCACCACCAAATGGCACGACTTCTTCGGCCTCCCCGGAGAAACCACCCTCTAACATCCGAACCCCCGTCGGAGAGTCGCCATGTTCAATCGTTCCCCGGGACGCAGGAAGCCGCCCCCGCTGGCCGGCGTCCTCGTCGCCACCCTGACCGTCGTCACCCTCACCGCCGCGGCGCCGGCCACCGCCGCCCCGACCGACCGGGCCGACGGCCTCGCCGCCGCCTTCGCCGCCGCCGGCAGCCGCTACGACGTGCCGCGCGACCTGCTGGTGGCGGTGGGCTACGGCGAGAGCCGGCTCGACGACCACGGCGGTCAGCCCAGCGCCGCCAACGGCTACGGCCCGATGCACCTGGTCAGCAACCCCACCAACCGGTCCCTGAACGAGGCGGCCGGGCTCACCGGTGTGCCGGTGGACCAGCTCAGGGCCCGGCCGGAGGCGAACGTCCGGGGTGCGGCGGCTGTGCTGCGTTCCTATGCCGACGCGGCGCGGCTGCGGCCCGCAGACCGTCACCGGATCGCCGCCTGGTACCCGGTCGTGGCGCGCTACGCCCATGCCGGCGACGACGCGACCGCCCGCCTCTACGCCGACCACGTCTACGACCTGCTGCGGCAGGGCATCGAGGCGCGGACGCCCACGGGGCAGCGGATCGGCGTGGCCGCCCGGCCGGTGCGGCCGGAGCTCGGCCGGTACGCCACGGTCGCCCCCGCGGGGAGCCGGTCCACCGGGTCCCCGGCCGCCCTGGCGGCGGTTCCCGAGTACGGCCCGGCCCGGTGGGTCGCCGCCAACGGCGGCAACTACCAGCCGGGGCGGTCGGCCCGGATCACCACCGTGGTCGTCCACGTCACTCAGGGCTCGTACGCCGGGACCGTCAGCTGGTTCCAGAACCCGTCGTCCGGGGTCAGCGCGCACTACGTCGTCCGGTCCAGCACCGGAGAGATCACCCAGATGGTGCGGGAGGGCGACACCGCCTACCACGCCCGTTCGGCCAACCCGTACTCGGTCGGCATCGAACACGAGGGATTCGTGGACAACCCGGCCTGGTTCACCGACGCGATGTACCGCTCGTCGGCCGCGCTGACCCGCTACCTGTGCGACAAGTACGGCCTGCCCAGGGACCGCAGCGCCATCAAGGGGCACAACGAGCTGCCGGGCAACGACCACACCGACCCCGGGCCCCACTGGAACTGGAACTACTACATCTCCCTGGTGAACGCCGGTGGTGGTGGGGGTGGTCGGTATCTGGGGGGTTCGTCGACGGATTTCAGTGGGGACGGTAAAGACGACATCGTCGCGTTCACCCAAGGAACCC
>NZ_JBIATC010000051.1:0-1335 GCF_042891255.1 Micromonospora sp. NPDC001898
GGTTACATTCCGAACCCGGAAGCTAAGCCCTCCAGCGCCGATGGTACTGCACTCGGGAGGGTGTGGGAGAGTAGGACACCGCCGGACATCTTTCGAAAAGGGCCACCCCCTAGGGGGTGGCCCTTTTCGTGTCTATCGCCGATTGGGCGGGGCCGGATCAGCCGGCACGACGGAGGCGACCGAGCATCCCGTTGAGGTCCTGGACGAAGAGCTCGTGGCGGAAGTAGTGCCCGCCGGGCACCTCGCGCCACTCGTGCGGGATCCCCGCCCGACCGAGAGCCGCCCGGAACTCGCGCTGGCCGGCCAGCACCTGGGTCTCGTTCACCGTGTCGAACCAGTTCACCGGGTCAGGTGAGGTGCCGGCAGCAAGGAAGATCCGCTTGTTGTGGTAGCTCCCGATGCGCTGTACGGGGTTGTCGGCGTTGACCCGCGCCTCGTCCCACAGCGGGGCGCCGTAGACCGTGCCGCCACCCAGCTCGACCGCGGCCGAGCTCAGGTTGGCCCAGTGCACGACGAGGCCGAGGTCTCTGCGCAGGCTGGCCGGCCCGGAGTGGGAGCTGACCGAGCAGAAGTGGCCGTAGTACTTCGCGGCGTACTTCAGGGCGCCGAACCCACCCATCGAGAAGCCGGCGACGGCGCGGCCGTTGTACTCGGGGAAGGTGCGGAAGTTCTGCTCGATCCACGGCAGCAGCTGCGCCATGTGGAAGGTCTCCCAGTTGCGGGGCCCGGTGTTGCTGCTGACCGGGTTGGAGTACCAACCGGTCGCGGCGTCCGGCATGACGACGATGATCTCCCGGCCGGCGGTGAGGTTGATGATGTTCTCGTACATGTGGAAGGTCCGGAAGTCGGCGTTCCCGCCGTGCAGCAGGTACAGCACCGGGTAGCGCTTGTTGCTGGTGTGGTAGCCGTCGGGCAGCAGGACGTTGACCGCGGGATCCCACGCGATCGCGTCGGTGGCGAAGCGGTAGTACTGGAGGCGACCGCCGTTCTCGTTGCGGTCGACGATGCGCAGGCCGTGCCCGTCGCCGGCGGCCTGGGCGGCCAGCGGCGCACCGAAGGCACCGGCCAGCGCGCCGGCGGCAGCGACTCCCGCCGCTCCGGTCAGGAGCCGCCGGCGGCTGAGGGGCCGAGCGCCGTCAGGGGTGAAGTCCATCGATTCTCCTCGGGGAAGCTGCTGTGTGTTCGAGGGCTGGTGACGCCCGCTGCGCGGCCACGATCCCGGCATCGGCCGGTGTCGTGCCGATTCAGGTGGTGGGGGGTTCAGAGGGTGGTTTCTCCGGGGAGGCCGAAGAAGTCGTGCCATTTGGTGGTGGGGGTGAAGGTGGTGCCGGTGGA
>NZ_JBIATC010000052.1:0-1151 GCF_042891255.1 Micromonospora sp. NPDC001898
CCCACACACTCCTCACCCACGACCTCAGCCACGCCTACACCGCCCGACTGGCAGGCAAAACCCCGGAATGGAACCGACCCGCACCCACACTGCGCGAGGCGTACGACGAGTTCACCCGCCTGCGCGACGCGGCCGACGTGGAGACGCAGCGCGCGTACTGGCGTGAACAGCTACGTGGCCTGCCCCGCCAGGGCGAACCCCCAGCCGGCGCATCGCTGGAACAGGCGCTGGCCTGGGGCCCCAAGGCCGGGCACATCGTCACCGTCAACCCCGACGTGATGGAACGCTGGGACCGCGCCGCCCGCGAACACCGGTTCAGCCGCTCCAGCCTCTTCGCCGCCGCCTACGCCTCCGCGCTGCGCGCCGTCAACCAGCAGGACGACATCGGCCTGCTGATGGTCGTCGCGAAGCGGGGCAGCCGCGTTCTCGACTCCGCCTTCACCACCAGGCTCAACCTCAACTGCGTCCGGGTCCGGTTCGACGGGCCGGGGGACGGCAACCTCGTCCTCCGGGTCCACGAGACGATCAGCGACCTCATGCGGGCCCAGGACGTCCCCTTCGCGGAGACCGCCAACGACGCCGCAGCCGGAATCTCCAGCGAGGTGGTCGCCAGCCTGCCCACCTTCGTCTACCAGGACAACGTGGTGCACCCGCTGGAGCTGCCCGGCTGCCGGACCGAGGAGATCGTCGAGCCGTACGCCCGGGAGGTGCCCAACGGGCTCACGGTCGAGGTGCTGCCCCGCGCCGACCACGCCCTGCTGCGCGTCACCATTCGCACCGACTACTTGCCGTACAGCTTCGCCGAGAAGCTGAACGGTCACATGCTGCGCTTCCTCGAAGCGGGGCCCGCCCCGGCCCTCATCGCCGGCTGAACGTTCACCCCGTACCCCTCATGCCGTGGGGCGTGCCCGCGGAGTTCCTGGTTTTCCTGAACCGGCCGTACCCGTGCAGGTGACGCCGGTCCTGATCGGAGGTTGGCTCATGTCTGTCGGGTTCGTAGGTGGTCAGGCCCAGGCCGCGAATGTAGCCGGGCCCCGTGCCGACTTCGAGACCCTCGACCTGATGGGTGATCTGCGGCGGCCGTTGGTGTGGCCGGCTCGGGCGGGGTCGGTGGTGCGGGCGGTGGAGTTGTCCGGTGTGGTGGGTGCGGA
>NZ_JBIATC010000053.1:0-1110 GCF_042891255.1 Micromonospora sp. NPDC001898
GCCGCCGTGGCTGTCGACGACTCCGCTATCAACGCGGTGACGGCACTGGTCAAGGCCAAGATCGCGCTGTGTGACGGCCGTATTGATGAGGCCGGGAGTCTGTGTGACATGGGTATGTTCGTGGCGAACGATCCGCGTTACGCGTCGTGGGCTCCGATCGGGAACATGGTGCGTGCGATCACCGCGATGCGGCGTGGGGAACTCGCCACGATGATTCATCATGCCAATCAGCTCAAAGAGGATGTGCTTTTCGGTCGGGATCCCTTTCCCTGGGCCTCGCCCGCGTGGCTCGTCGTCCAGATCATCGAGGCGGAGAAGGGCTGGGAGGTGGCCGTCCCGCTCGCTCGTGCGCTCCTCGAATCGGAGGCGTCGACTCGGGGTTTCCTGCTGTCCGAGCCCACGGCGGCGTCGTTCGTCGTGCGTATCCTGCTGCGGGCGGACGACCGGGAAACCGCCCAGCGCGTCCGGCGTTGCGCGGCGGCGCTCGCCGCGGAGAACCCGGACATCCACGCTATCTCGGCCGCCGCCCTGCACCTCGATGCGCTGCTCGAGAGGGACGTCAACCTGCTCCAACAGGCCGTCGTCTCCGGCTGCGACACGTGGACCCGCGCCTCGGTGAACGAGGACATCGGCGATCTCCTGTCCGAGAGCTCCGAAGAGTTCCGGCTGGTCTGCACGCACTACGAGACGGCCATGCGTTCCTACGCGGACGTGGGCTCCCCGCGCGACTCGTCTCGGGTCCGCAGCAAGTTGCGGCGCCACGACACGTCCAAGGCCGCGGCGAGGTTCTGGCCCAGCAGCCGGATCCCCGCGCTGACCGACACCGAATACGCGGTGGCCGAGTTGGTGGCGGGAGGACTCACCAACGCCGAGGTCGCCGGCAAGATGTTCCTGTCTCGCCACACCGTCGCCTTCCACCTCCGCAAGATCTTCCAAAAGGTCGGCGCCAAATCCCGCATCGAACTCGCGGTCATGTGGAAGCAACTGGTCGGACGAGAAAGCCTCGACATCTCGTGCCACTACTAGCATCCTGAACCCTTGACGCGGGCAGCCGACAACCGATCCAACGATCCGACCAGCGGGCCTGATCCACACGAAGGACCTGGGATC
>NZ_JBIATC010000054.1:0-1063 GCF_042891255.1 Micromonospora sp. NPDC001898
CATCGAGGAGCTGGGACATTCTCTCACCAGGGGTGTCCCAGTCCAGGGTTTGTCGGGGGCGTCCGTTGAGTTCGTCGGCGATGGCGTCGAGGTCGGTTTGGGTGAGGGTGCGGAAGTCGGTGCGGCCTTTGGGGAAGTACTGGCGGAGTAGGCCGTTGGTGTTCTCGTTGGAGCCGCGTTGCCAGGGGCTGTGGGGGTCGCAGAAGTAGACCGGGCAGTCGGTGGCGATGCTGAATTGGCGGTGGCGGGCCATTTCGGTGCCCTGGTCCCAGGTCAGCGAGGCGCGTAGTCGTCGGGGCAGCCAGGTCATCGCGGTGGCCAGTTGCGTGGCGACGTGCTCGGAGAGTTTGCCTTCGGGCAGGCCGACCAGGATCACGAAGCGGGTCTGCCGTTCGACCAGGGTGGCGATGGCGGACCCGCCGTTCGGGCCCCGACCGCCCTCGAGGAGGTCGCCTTCCCAGTGCCCGGGCACGGCCCGGTCCGCCGCTTCGGCAGGCCGGGCGCTGATGTTCAGACCCAGCCAGGGCCGCTGCGAACGGATCGCCCCGGCGGCCTGGGATCGGCGGCGTCGGGCAGCCCGACCAGAACGCAACGCGACCTGCCGGGTCAACTCGGCCCGCAGGTTACCCCGGGCTTGCAGGTAGATCGCCTGATAGATCGTCTCGTGGGACACCCACAGGTGCGGTGAGTGCGGATGGTCGCGCCGCAACCGCAGGGCGATCTGCTGCGGCGACCACCGATGCCCCAGCCAATCGATCACCAACCGGCGCAGTGGCCCCTCCACCGTCAGCTTGCAGGCCCGCTTCGCCCGCCGGTGACGCAGCCACGCCGCCCACTCCGCGGCTGACGGCCGGTACACCTGCCCATACCGCTCGAACCGGCCGACCTCCCGACTCACCGTCGACGGCGCCCGCCCCAACCGGCGAGCGATCTCCCGCACAGACAGCCCCGCCGCCCGACCCAAACCAATCTCTTCACGTTCCCCCGCCGACAACCGCGCCGCCATCAGCAACCACCTCCACCACCATCAACGAAGGTGTTGCAACCACCGGTTGAGCCCAAG
>NZ_JBIATC010000055.1:0-1037 GCF_042891255.1 Micromonospora sp. NPDC001898
GCCGGTGGTGCCGGTGGTGCCGGTCGCGCCCGGTGGGTCGGGTGAGGGTTCGCCCGGCACCTACGACGACGGCGCCGACGGCGGCGCAATCCTCGTCAAGCCCGGAGGCAGCGCCTTCCTCGAAGACAGCAACCTGTTCAACAACAACGCCAGCCGCAACGGCGGCGCCATCGCCAACTTCGGCCGCGTCTACCTCGACCGCACCACCGTGGAAAACAACCACGCCAAGGGCAACGGCGGCGGCATCTTCAACGCCGGCATCCTCAAGATCAAGGAATCCCACATCACCAACAACACCGCCGGCGAAAACGGCGGCGGCATCGCCAACGGCAACACCTACGAACCCAAACTCACCATCGGCACCACCGCCACCGGCACCGTCGAAATCACCAAGAGCACCATCAACAGAAACACCGCCGACCACAACGGCGGCGGCATCTACACCGCCAACGGCTTCCTCGACATCACCTCCACCGACATCAAGGACAACACCGCCTGCCACAGCGGCGGCGGCATCTACGCCACCGACACCAACCTCCACCTCCGCCACGTCACCATCGACAACAACAAAGCCAGCCAAGACGGCGGCGGCATCTTCAACACCAGCACCACCAACAAGCCCAAGACCACCACCGAACACGACAACGACGACAACAAAGACCGCGGCAGCGCCACCATCGACGACAGCGCCATCCGCGGCAACACCGCCGGCCGCCGCGGCGGCGGCATCTTCAACGGCGACCCCGACCTCAAACCCGGCCCCAACAAAGACAACCGCGCAACCCTCACCCTCCGCAACAGCGAGGTCAAGGGCAACACCGCCGGCAACGGCGGCGGCATCTTCAACAACCGCGGCCACGTCAACATCATCAACACCAAAATCACCAAAAACACCGCCACCGACACCAACAAGCCCTACGACATCGCCGGCGGCATCGTCAACAACGACGGCAAAGTCCGCCTCGACGACGAATCCATCGTCATCGACAACGACCCCACCAACTGCACCGGCCACATCCCCAACTGCTTCGCCTGAC
>NZ_JBIATC010000056.1:0-1029 GCF_042891255.1 Micromonospora sp. NPDC001898
CATGACACTGAAGATCGGTTACAAGGCGTCGGCTGAGCAGTTCGGCCCGCGCGAGCTTGTCGAGTACGCGGTCAGCGCGGAGGGCCACGGCCTGGACAGCGTCTGGATCAGCGATCACCTGCAGCCGTGGCGGCACGAGGGCGGACACGCGCCGTTCTCCCTGTCCTGGCTCGCCGCCGTCGGGGAACGCACCGAGCGGGTCCAACTCGGCACCAGCGTGCTGACCGCCACGTTCCGGTACAACCCGGCCGTGATAGCACACGCGTTCGCCACCCTCGGGCTGCTGTACCCCGGCCGGGCCGCCCTCGGCATCGGCAGCGGCGAGGCCCTCAACGAAGTCGCGGTCGCACGCATCACCTGGCCCGATTTCAAGGAACGCTTCGCCCGCCTACGCGAGGCCGTGGACCTGATCCGCCGGCTGTGGACCGAAGACCGCGTCACGTTCGAGGGCCAGTACTACCAGACCACCGGCGTGTCCATCTACGACCGACCCGAAGTACCCGTCCCCATCTACATCGCCGCCGGCGGCCCCGTGATGGCCACATACGTCGGCCGCAAAGGCGACGGCTTCATCTGCACCAGCGGCAAGGGCATGGACCTGTACACCGAGAAACTCCTACCGGCCGTCGAAACCGGCGCCGACCAGGAAGGCCGCGACCCCAACACGATCGACAAAATGATCGAGATCAAACTCTCCTACGACCCGGACCCAGCCCAGGCACTCGAAAACTGCCGCTTCTGGGCGCCACTCTCACTCACCGGCGAACAAAAGGCCAGCTTCGCGGACCCAGTCGACATGGAAAAAGCCGCCAACGAACTACCCATCGAACAGGTCGCCAAACGCTGGATCGTCGCCTCCACCCCAGACGAAGCGATCACCCAAATCAAGCAGTACACCGACATCGGATTCAACCACCTCGTCTTCCACGGCCCCGGACACGACCAGGAACGATTCCTCACCACCTTCGCCGAACAGGTCCTCCCCGGCCTACGCGACCTCGACTGACAACACGCACCCACCCCACCCAA
>NZ_JBIATC010000057.1:0-1028 GCF_042891255.1 Micromonospora sp. NPDC001898
TTGCGCGGTGCTGCGTTCCGCTGCTATTGTCGTTGCTGGCCGTGAAGTCGTTGTGGGGAGGTGAGACCCGTGAATGTAAACACCTATGGGTGCTCCCTCAGTCCGTCACGGTCCGGCGGCTGACGTTCGGTGTCGCCGGGAGCGCCTGAGATCGAGGCACTCCTGGAAGGAGACTCCGATGGACATGAAGCCTTTCATATCTGGTCTGAGCGAGAACGCGGTGGTGGTCACGCGTGTCGCGGACAGGCAATGGCATGCGTTGCATGACGACATGGTGGTCGGTCGCACGTTTGCGGAGCACCGGCCTGATGGGCGTTTGTTCGTCAGTATTGATGCCTGGCATGACGCTACCTTCGATCAGCTCGTTGAGGCGATGTTGGCGGAGTTGCCGGCGCCGCTGTACACGGTGGTCGACGAGGCCGATGTGGAGCTGACGGCTTGCTGGCGGCGGGCTGGTTTCACGGTTCGGCGCCGTGAGTGGGAGTACACGGTGCCGACCGATCCGCAGGTCACGGGGCTCGATGGAGTTCTACCGCCTTCGGGGGTGACGATCGTGCCCGCCGGTCAGGCGGATGTGGGCCTGTTGCGGGCGGTGGACCGTGCGATCCGTGACGAGGTCGAGGCGACCGTCGGGTGGCAGTCGATGCCGGCGGAGGTGGTTCCCCTGCCCGAGGGTGACACCATCGGTGACCCGTTGAACTACGCCGTGGCCGCAGCGCCGGAGCGCTACCTGGGTCTGGTCCGGGTGGTGACGGTGAACCGGCCGCGCATCGGGCTGGTAGCGGTCCGGGCCGGCGAGCAACGCCGCGGCATCGCGCGGGCGTTGCTGGCCCACACGCTGGAGACGCTGCACCGCTCCGGGATCGCCGCGACGTGGGCCGAAGTCCAGGAGTCCAACCAAGCGGCCTCGGCGCTGTTCGAGGGCATCGGGGCCCGGCCGGTGAGCAGCAACCTGGAGCTGGTGCGATGACGAGGACCAGGAAAGGCGTCGAAGTCGAGGGCCGGGTCGTCGAGTGCCTGCGCAGCGG
>NZ_JBIATC010000058.1:0-1025 GCF_042891255.1 Micromonospora sp. NPDC001898
ACCGAATCGCCTCCACGAATCAAAACCAACCCTACGGGGGAGAGACGGTCCCGCAAATCGATGATCGCCCCCACAGTCATGGACGACGATACCGCGCGGTTGTGGCATGTCAAGATGAACTTCGATTCACATCGAAGACGATGATTTTTGTCAGATCTGAGGGGTTTGGGTCGATCGGGTGGCGCAGTTGTTGGCGACGGGCGGTGATCCAAAATGCTGGCGACAGGCGGTGATCCAAAAAAAACCGCCAAGTGGGCGAAGTTCGCAAATGAACGAAGGCTGACCGACATGGCGCGAATATCGGATTTGCGTAGACCTGATCCAGTGCGGGACGCGGGATCGCGGCGAGACTGGAGCTGGACACTGTCAGGCCGGGTAGTTGTCGTCGCCCCGGGGCGGTTGCCACGATAGTGCACATGGCCGACGCCGTCCGCGCTCGCCGCATCGAGAGGCGCCCGATGCCCGGGATACTGCTGATGAACGGACTGGACCTCGGAATTCTCGCTGACCGGGGAACCGGAGGATCACGGCAGGGACACGCGGGGCGACATCGTCGCGGCGGTGAACGTGATCGCCGTCCGGAGCGGGAGTGAGGCCGGCCTCATCCGTGCCGGGCACGCGCACCGCTTCTCGGCCGCCGGCGCGATCGTAGATCCGGGCACCCTGGTGATCACGTGCCGGAGTCTGCAAAACGCCTAGGCACGCGAGCAATTCCCTCACCGGTTTGCCCCGGCCCCGCGTATCCGCTCGACGGTGGCGAGTAAGCCTCCCCGGTTTCCGGAAAGCGAAGGAAAAATGGTAGGCTTCTGGCTCAAAGAGCTTCTTCGTCGGTGGGCAGAGCATGCCGCACTGCTTCACCCGAATGCCGGAAATGCGGCGACGCAATTCACCTGCTGCGCCATACCGGCCTGCTACATGTTCGCCGTGCCTGTTCACTCAGGCGTCGACGACCCGCATCGTCGGGTCCTTTTCTCGCCGCGCTTCGAGGTGGACATCGACGGTCTGTGGCTGGTCGACGACGCCGC